>JAMHWA010000037.1:0-142896 GCA_035911175.1 Alphaproteobacteria bacterium | reverse complement strand
CCGCTTCTCGATCATGCGGCCGATGAGGATGGAGAGTTCATAAAGCGCATACAGCGGAATGAAAAGCAGGATTTGGCTGAGGATATCTGGCGGAGTGATGAATGCGGCGATGGTGAGCAAAATCACCACGGCATAGCGGCGGCCTTTGGCCAATGTTTGCGTGCTCATCAGCCCAAAACGAATGAGCAGTGTGAGCAGGATGGGCAACTGGAACGAGAGGCCAAACGCCAGCACAATATGCATGACCAAACCGAGATATTCGCTCACCTTGGCCTCCACCATCAAGGGCACGGTGCCATCGCCTTTCGGGGTTTCAAAGCTGAGGAAAAACTCCCACGCTTTGGGCATCACGTAATAATAGGCCATTGCCGCACCCATGAAAAAAAGCAGCGGCGCGAGGATGAGGTACGGCATAATCACGCGCTTTTCGTGTTTGAATAAGCCTGGGGCGATGAACAAATAAATTTCCGTCGCGATGATGGGGAACGCGGCAAAAAACCCGCCATAAATCGCGAGTTTGATGTAGGTGAGGAAAGTTTCGGGCAAACTCGTTGCAATCAAACGGTGGCTGCTGTTCTCGCCAAACGCGGTGGCGAGTGGTTTCAGGAAAAACTGATAAATATCCGCCGCGAAGAGGTAGCAAATAATCGTCGCCACAATCCACGCCAGCCCTGCGCGCATCACGCGGGTGCGCAATTCAATCAGGTGATTAATGAGTGGAGTTTGCTCGCTCATGCATCGGCCTTGGGCGCTTCGGTTTTTGGCTTCGCCGAAAGTTGCTCAAGCTCCGCCACATCATAAGCCACTTGAGGCTTGCCATCGAGGTCGATGATGGTGGTCATCTCGCGCTTCATATCGTTGATGCCGGCCTCATCCATCATCGCGTTCATCTGGCCTTTTATGCCTGCATATAGCCCGCGCAGCTCGCGCAAAAACTTCGCCACGTGGCGCACCACCACAGGTAAGTCCTTGGGGCCGATGACAACAATGCCCGCAACGGCAATCAGTAAAAGTTCGGAAAATCCAATATCGAACACAGCCTTACGCTTTGTCTTTATCTTCGGGTGGCAGCACTTCTTGGCCGCCTTTGGCGTCATCGCCGTTCAGCTCTTTACGCATGTTGCGCACGCCCTTGCCAATATCGCCCATCACTTTGGGCAGCTTGCCCGCGCCGAAGAAAATAAGCACCACCAGCAACACCAGCAGCATATGGGAAAAACTAAGCATAGAACCTCGCGCGTGACACGGTTATTGTTGGGGGATTAGCTACCACTTCCCTCACGCCACCGCAACTAATCCTTGCCACTCGGCTAGCAGGGTCGCCTCCTCGGCAGGTTTGGGGGCGCGGCGCTGCTCGGCCGCGGCGTTGGCGCGGGCTAGGCTTTCGGGTGAGAGCACCACGCTGGCGGCGGCGACTTGCTTCAGCTCGCCCATTAAATCGCGCACAGGCTCGCCAATCAAGGCGCCATTGCCGTGGAGCACAAGGTCGCACCCTGCGGCCAAGCTACGCTCGGTGCGCTCGGCAAAGCTGCCGCCAAGGGCTTTCATGCTCAAATCATCGCTCATAATCAACCCCTCGAAGCCGATTTCCTCGCGGATATACTTCATCACGATGGGCGAGAACGTCGCACATTCATTAGCATCCAATGCGGTATAGAGAATATGGGCGGTCATGGCCAGCGGCAGGTCGTTTAAGCGCTTAAACACCGCGAAATCGACCGCTTCAAGCTCACTCAGCGGAGCGCTGACAATCGGCAACGTTTCGTGGCTATCCATTGTCGCGCGGCCATGGCCAGGGATGTGTTTCAGGATGCTGAGGATGCCCCCATCGAGCAATGCTTCCGACTGCGCGCGAGCGAGTGTGGCAACTTGCTCGGCCGTGTCGCCAAAGGCGCGGTCACCAATGATTTTGTGGCACTCGGGCGCCAGCACGTCCGCCACGGGCGCGCAATCCATGGTGATGCCCACGTTGCGCAATTCCTCAGCAATCAGGCGCGCATTCACATACACCGCGCGTGCTGGGTCAGCCGCGCAACTGAGCGCTTGCGCGGTGGGGTATTTGCGCCAATGCGGCGGCTTGAGGCGCGCCACGCGGCCACCTTCTTGATCGACGAGAATTTCGGCATACGGGTGGGTGAGGACGGATTTGATTTCGGCACACAGCGCCTTCACCTGCGCGGGACTTTCCACATTGCGCGCGAAGAGGATGACGCCGTAAGGCTGCTGCTCAGCGAGGAATTCCTTTTCCCATGCAGTGAGTGATGTGCCCGCGACACCGCAGATGAATGATTTAATCATGATGTATGGTTCCTTAACTGTGCGGCAAATGGATGTGCGGACTTAAAGCCAAGCCCTAGCAAAAATCAAGCGGCGCGACGTTCGTTACTCCAAAAACTCTGCCGCATCGGGGATGCGCGTGAAGGCAATTTTGGTGCCCGAAAAACTACGCCCATCGGCGGGGAGCATACCCAGCGCCACCGTATCGCGGCCATAGCGCTGGTTGAGAGCATCGAGCGCTTTGGACATACGCTCGGCCTTGGCGCGCGCGGCCGAATCCTCAGGCGTTAGTGCCGCAAACAAATGCGCTTGCGTGTTGCCCTGCGGTTGCAAATGGTAAAGCGTGACCGATAGTTTCTTAATGCGCAGCGGCCAAATACCATGCGCCTTTGCTTGCCCCAACATACCCTCCCACATCGCATCCAGCAGGTGCAAGAATGTCAGGCTATCGCTCGCGGCCACACAGCGCGCTTCGGCGGCATAGCGCGGCCCATCGACAATGCGCATGGAAAGCGACATGGCCGCCGCTTCATAACCCAGCCGCCGCAAGCGGCTTGCGGCCTTGAGCGTGAGGCGGCGGGCGACATAACGCGCTTTCTCGGGCGCGCGCAATTCGGGTGCCATGACATGGCTGTGGCCGACCGAGCTGCGCGTGGTTTCGATATCCGCCAGCTCCACCCCGTGCAGATAATGCCACATGCGCTCGCCCCAAATGCCGCCCCAGAGCTTCCGCATCTGCTTGGCATCGAGCGCCAGCAAATCGCGCATTGTCCATACCCCTTGGCGGTTGAGGCGCTTTTCCATGTTGTGGCCAATGCCTGGTAAATCGCGCAACACAAGGCTGAAAAGTTTTTCGGGCAACTCGGTAGCATTCAAAAACGTCAGCCCATCGGGCTTTTGCATATCCGTCGCCACTTTGGCGAGGTAGCGGTTGGGCGCAATGCCGATGGAGCATTTAATGAATTCCCCCACATTGCGCGCAAGGCCGCGCTTAATGCTCATCGCAATGCTCGTTGCCTGTGCGTGGCTGTTCTCGTTACTCATCAGCCGGCAGGCAATTTCATCGATCGAGCAGACCATGGTGACGGGAATGTGATTCTCCACCTCAGCAATCGCGCGGGCGTGGTATTCGACATATTTCTCGTGTTGGCCGAGCACGCAAATCAGCTCAGGGCATTTGGCGCGCGCCTCCCAGATGGGTGTGCCAGTTTTGATGCCGAATGCCTTGGCCTCATAGCTCGCGGCAATAGCGCTCGTTGCATCCGTCATCACGGGAACCACGGCCACGGGCTTGCCGCGAAGTGCAGGATTCAACTGCTGCTCCACACTCGCGAAATAGCTGTTAAAATCGATATAAAGCCAGCGGTTTTGGCGCGTGATATTCCAAACTTGATTCATGGGACATGAATAGCGATTCACGCAGCAATGTCACCTACCAAATGACTCTGGCTGCCTATTATTTAATCGCAAAACTGCCTAAAAAGGCATCACCAAGAGTGAATTCTGTGCACGTAAAAACGATGCTTTACATAAGCGTTGCGTTGCAACTAATTGTATCGCCAAGCCATCGCATCAAAGCACAAATAATGGCACTGCAATTGCAGACTAAGAAGTCCCAAAACCAAGGCAAGCCATGAAAAAAATTGAAGCCATTATTAAGCCCTTCAAACTCGACGACGTGAAAGACGCGTTGCAGGAAATTGGCCTGCACGGCATCACCGTGACCGAGGCGCGCGGCTTTGGCCGCCAAAAGGGTCACACCGAGCTTTATCGCGGCGCGGAATATGTGGTCGATTTTTTGCCGAAGGTGAAAATCGAAATCATTGTGACCGATGAACTGGTCGAAAAAACGATTGAGGCCATTGTGAGTGCCGCCCAAACGGGTCGCATTGGTGATGGAAAAATTTTCGTGTCGCCGATCGAGGATGTCATCCGCATCCGCACCGGCGAACGCGGGCCGAATGCTATTTAAATTATTAAACCACGAAAGGAACTACCATGTCTGCTAAAGATGTACTCAACATGATCAAAGAGAAAGAGGCGGTGTTCGTCGATTTCCGCTTCACCGACCCACGTGGCAAGTGGCAGCACACCACCTATATGGCTAATAAAGTGGATGCGGATAGCTTCCAAGATGGCATCATGTTCGATGGTTCGTCGATCAGCGGTTGGAAATCCATCAACGAATCCGACATGATCCTGATGCCCGATACAAGCACCGCGTTCATGGACCCCTTCACGGCTCAGCCAACTTTGGTCATCACCTGCGATATCATCGAGCCATCGACCGGCCAGAACTATAGCCGCGACCCACGCAGCACCGCCAAGCGCGCGGAGCAATACCTCAAATATACCGGCATCGGCGATGCGGCTTACTTCGGCCCTGAGCTCGAATTCTTCATGTTCGACGATGTGAAATTCGATTCGGGCATGTTCAGCAGCTTCTACCACCTCGAGAGCGAAGAGAACCCATCGAACTCGGGCAAAACCTACCCGCATGGCAACCTTGGCCACCGCCCAGGTATCAAAGGCGGCTACTTCCCCGTGGCACCAGTGGATTCAGGCGTAGATATTCGCGGCGAAATGCTGACGACGCTTGCGGAAGTGGGCATCACCCCTGTGCTTGGCCACCACGAAGTGGCACCAAGCCAGCACGAGCTTGGCTTCGATTTCAGCACCCTGACGGCAACTGCCGATAACGTGCAGAAATATAAATACGTGGTGCACAACGTAGCCAATACCTACGGCAAATCAGTCACCTTCATGCCAAAACCCATCTATGGCGATAACGGTTCGGGTATGCACGTGCACCAATCCATCTGGAAAGATGGCAAGCCCCTGTTCGCGGGCAATGGCTACGCTGACCTGAGCGAAACCTGCCTCTACTACATCGGCGGCATCATCAAGCACGCGAAGGCACTCAACGCCATCACCAACGGCAGCACCAACAGCTACAAGCGCCTCGTACCTGGTTACGAAGCACCTGTACTGCTCGCGTATTCGAGCCGCAACCGTTCGGCCTCGATCCGCATCCCATACGTAGCATCGCCCAAAGCGAAACGCATCGAGACGCGCTTCCCTGATGCGACGGCGAACCCCTACCTTGCCTTCTCGGCATTGTTGATGGCGGGTCTGGATGGCATCGAGAACAAGATCCACCCCGGTGAAGCGATGGATAAGAACCTCTACGATTTGCCACCAGAGGAACTGAAAGACATCCCAACCGTGTGCGGTTCGTTGCGTGAAGCAATCCACGCGCTCGAGACCGACCGCGCCTTCCTCAAAAAGGGCGATGTATTCAGCGACGAACAGCTCGACGCATACATCGACCTCAAGAAGGAAGAACTTGCGAAATGGGAAATGTCGCCATCGCCAGTTGAGTTCAAGATGTACTACTCGGTGTAATTTACCCACACCAATCCATGAAAAGGGCGCTCAACCGAGCGCCCTTTTTTATTTGGTTGGTGTATAGCGAACTCTACTGGTAAAATTCCAACATGCGATTTGCTTCTACAAAATCTGCTGGCTTCTCAATGATCGAGCTTAGCATCGTTATCGTGGTGATTGGCTTGATCATCGGCGGGGTCATGACTGGGCGCAGTATGATTCGTGCCGCCGAGCTTCGTAGCGTCATTACGGATGCCAACGCCTACATCTCGGCAGCGAACCAGTTTCGTGAGATGTATCGCTTGCTTCCTGGCGACGCAACCAGCGCCGCAAGCTACTGGTCGGCAACAGCCAATGGCAATGGCGATGGCGCTGTAACAGGTGCTGAGCGCTTTCGTTTTTGGGAACAGCTGAACCTTGCTGGCTTTGTCGAAAAACGCTTCAGCGGCCAACAAGGCGCTGGTGGCGCGGAAGACTTTGTGATCGACCCGAATGGCACGCCCAATGCCCCCAACGCCCGCATCGCCTTCACTGGCTTTGGCTTCTACTACGCCAATATTTCGGCCTCAACGACGACCTATGCAGTGAATCTGGGCAACGCCCTTACGTATGGTAAAAGTGGTGCCGCCAACAGTGGCCCACCCGCCAACGCGGCTCTTTCACCTCCGGATGCATGGGGAATTGACAAGAAAACCGATGATGGCCGTCCGGGCACAGGTAAGTGGGTTGCCAATTTAACGGGCGGCGGAAATTTTGGTACCACCACTGCCTGCAGCACCGACCCTGATGGGTCAACCTATACCGGCAGCTACAACACAGCCATCGAGACGACGGCCTGCTCGTTCTTTATTATGTCAGGTTATTAAATCCACGCGATATTAGGTGGTTTGTCCCATACCAGCACTGTAAAGCATCAGCGAAATGCTTGCGTGGCGGGCTTTCATGGCTTCAAGGTCGTGCTTTTGCATGATGCGGTCAAGCGCGAAGGTCAGCATTTCCGCGAAGTTGGCAATCACCTGCTCTAGCTGACGCTTGAGTTTTTTCACCACCAAGTGCGCTGCATTGCGCAAATCACGAGCACGGTTACCAAAATCAGCCATCGCGATGTAAACTTTGCGCAACGCACCCTCAACTTTGGGTTTCGATGCTTTTTTGCGCTCGGGCTTGCCTTCGCACAGGGCAATATATTCATCGGTCAGCACGTCGGCCGACGCACCAATCGTTTCAACAAGGGTTTCGATGAGCGCAAGTTGGGTCTCGGGGCTTTGCGCGCCGTTTACGGTCTCCAGCAGCTCATCTGCCAGCGCATAGAGCTCGGTGATATCATGGTACTTTTGTTCCCATGCTGTCATTTGGTTGCTCGCTACGTTCGTCATTTCATTCATCCTAGTGTATTCAATTGTTAGTGTCATTAATCCTTATGCACCGCGACCATACGCCGATTGCAGTTCATTAATATGTGCGCCACCTTCACCGCGCTTGAAGCGCTCGTAGGCCATATTCGCATCCTCGCCACGCTGTGCCGAAACGTTCGAGGCAAATTTGCCAGGGCCTTGCGGCATCACGCTGTTTGAAATGGAGCCCATGCCCGCAGTGTAGGAAGAAAGCACCTGTGGCTTGCTGCCCAGCGCACCCGTTACACCACCAATAAAATTCTCGGTCAGCGCACGTGCATGCGTGCCAAGCGTTTCGCCCGAGGCAACCCCCGAACCAGCATTCAGTGCCCACCACGTAACATTGCCACCTGCAAAACCGGTTGTCAGCGCATTGACACCGTTGCCCACCGCGCCAGCCACCAATGCGGTTGCAGCGCTGCCAAGTTTACCACGGAACAACCATTGGCCAGCCTCCATCACGGAGTCGATCATGCCAAGTGCAAACTGGAATGGCGCGCCAAGCACAGGAATATAGCTGAAGAAGTTCGCAGCCTTCGTGAAGAAGCCCTTGCCCGTCTTCGTGTAGTCATCGCTTACATTGCCAAAGAGTGCCATAATGAACCTAGAAATCCTTTTTCCTAGCTTTCACTATACCATTAGTTTGGGGCAGTAGGATGACAGTTTTATGACAATTGAGGACGAATTTTCAAGTTAAGCCATTGTATTACAACAAATTGACTCTCGCTTATCCCTCGCTGACCAGCGGCCGCTCTAGCAATCGCTCGATCGCGGTGCCCACCTCCAGCTTGCCCGCCAGCACATCGCTCACCGCGAAGGCAATCGGCATGGCCACACCCAATTTACGTGCAAGCTGCGTGATGGATTCTGCCGTGGCCACCCCTTCCGTCAACCCGCCGCTGGCGCGCATGGTGCCACGCCCAATATTCACGCCGAGCGAATAATTACGCGATTTGGTGCTCATGCAGGTCAGCATCACATCGCCGATGCCTGACAGCCCCATCAATGTTTCTTCCTTGCCGCCTTTGGCTTTGGCAAGGCGCCCAATTTCCACCATGCCACGGGTGATGAGTGCCGCGCGCGCATTTTCACCCAAACCCCTGCCCTGTACAATGCCCGCTGCAATGGCCAGCACGTTCTTCGCCGCGCCACCAATTTGCGTACCGATTGGGTCGTCATTCACATACAGCCGGAAATATTTGCCACCAATGGCATAGGCAATTTTATCGGCCAATGCGGTTTGGTAAAGCGCCAGCGTGGTGGCCGTGGGCAGGCCTGCTGCTGCCTCGCGCGCGAAGTTTGGGCCCGAGAGAATGGCAATCGGGTTGTGTGGCAAAATCGATTGTATCACTTCGCTCATCAGCATCAACGAACCGCGCTCGATGCCCTTGGTGGCCAGAATAATCGGCACATCTGATGGCACCGTGTCCGATAGCGAAATGGCAACCGTGCGCAAACTTTGCGCGGGGATGGTGATGACCAGCATATCGCACTCGGAAATGAATGCGGGGTCGTAGGTCACCTCAATGCTGGGGTCGATGAACTGATCCGGCAAATACTGAGCATTCTCTCGCCGTGCGCGGATGGAATCCACCACCTGCGTGTTGCGCGTCCACATGGTCACGCGGCTGCCCGCGCGGTTGGCAAGAATGGCCAGCGCTGTGCCCCAGCCACCCGCACCAATAATGCCTACATGTGGGTTGTCGCTGCTCATGCCACCTTGCTCAAACCAATGATGAATTGCTCACCATCCAGCTCTTGTTTGATTTGTTGGGCGGCAGCGCTGCTGCCCTCGCCGATAGATACAGCAAGCGTTTGCTCCTTGATGTAATCGCCATGCGCAGCAATCGCGGCTTTGAAATCCGCCGGCACATCTACCGCCAGCGTAATGCGATCACCCACATTGAAGCCCGCATCCTTGCGCGCTTGCTGAATCATCCGCACCAAATCCCGCGCGCGGCCTTCGGCCTCAAGTTCAGGGGTGATGGTGAGGTCGAGGATGACGAGCGCATCGTTGGTGGAGAGTGCTTGCGATTTTTCGGCGTATTCAGGTTTGGGGTCGAGCGAAAGTTGGTATTCGCTCGGCAGCAATTTCTCGCCCGCAATCACCACTTCACCGCCCTCAATTTTCCAATCACCTTTTTTAGAGGCAGGCAGAATCTCTTTCATTTTAGCGGGCAGACGCTTGCCCAAAACTTGCGAGTTAATAGCTAGTTTTTTAGTGGCGACAGTATCGACAATCATTGAGCCTTCATCGACGGATTTAACGTTAATTTCATCTTTGATTATCTCGGCAATCAACTTGCCGTAACGCTCTTTCCATTGATGTGCGATGTCATTATCCGCTGCGATGCGAATGCTCGCGAGTGGCTGACGCACACGAATGTTTTTCTTGCTGCGAATCGCAAGCGCTGCATTACAAATATCCTGCACGCGATCCATATCGGTGATGAGCTGTTCAGCCGAATCAATCCCGCTTACATCAGGGAAATCCGTAAGGTGCACGCTCGCGGCATCGCCATGCAGGCCACGATAGACGGCCTCGCTCACAAATGGCAGCAGCGGTGCACCAGCACGACACATCAGCGAGAGCACGGTGAACAACGTGTCATACGCCGCTTGTTTATCGGCCGTCATTTCCTCGCCCCAGAAGCGCGGGCGGCTGCGGCGGATGTACCAGTTATTCAGCACCTCGAAAAATTGGGTAATGGCATCGGCAGCGCTTGGCGTATCATACGCATCCATACCCGCTTGCACCTGCAGCACCGCTGCTTTTGCTTTCGCGAGAATGTAGCGGTCGAGCATGTTTTCGCTCGTCGTAATCTCCTTCGCTTTCACCCCATCCGCATTCGCATAAAGCGTGAAGAAGTTGAACGCGCTCCACAGCGGTTTGATGTTGAGGCGCACCACATCGCGGATGAATTTGCCGTCAGGGTCGACACCCAAATCCGCGCCGCGCATGACGGGTGACGCCAGCATCATCCAGCGCAATGCATCCGCACCGAATTGATCCATCACCTCTTTCGGGTCGCGATAGTTTTTGAGGCGTTTGCTGTATTTCAGCCCCGTTTCCTCATCAATCACCACGCCGTGGCAGATGACATTTTTGAATGGCGCTTTGCCAAACAATGCTGCGCTCAACACTTGCAGCGTGTAGAACCACCCGCGCGTTTGCGCGATATATTCGGTGATAAAATCCGCAGGAAATGTTTCCTCGAACTGCTGTTTATTCTCGAACGGGTAATGCACCTGCGCGTAAGGCATGGAGCCCGATTCGAACCAACAATCGAACACATCCTCGATGCGGGTATATTCCTCGCCATCGATTTTTAATTTCACGGCATCGATGTAAGGGCGGTGAAGGTCATCGACTTTTTGCCCGCTCAATTTTTCAATTTCCTCGATGCTGCCACACACATGCAGCTTACCGCTTTCCGATTTCCAAATCGGAATCGGCGTACCCCAGAAGCGGTTGCGCGAGATGCTCCAATCCGGCGCGGACTCAATGCCCTTGCCCATCTGCCCGCTTTGGATATGGTCAGGAATCCAGTTAATCGTCAGGTTATTCGCCGCCATGTTGGCTTTGATTTTTTGCACGTTCACATACCAACTGCTCATCGCGCGGTAAATCAGCGGCGTATCCGTGCGCCAGCAATGCGGATAGTTGTGTTTGCAAGGCTCGTCCTTCACCAGCGCGCCATGCGCCTTCAACCAGCGCACAATGCGCATGTTGGCGAGGCCATATTTCGCCACGTCCTTCGCAGCAATGTGCTGCGCTTTGTCTTCCTCGCTCACCACGACGTCGGTTTCCGCAATGCGCGTGTCGGACACCACAATGAGGCCTTGGAGTTTCAAGTCAGGCAAATCGAAAATCTCGGCGGTGAATTTGCCTTTTTCATCAACAGGCACAAGCGTCTCGATGCCGTTTTCGTTACAGCATTTTTGGTCGACCTCACCAAACCCCGGCGCCATGTGAACAATGCCCGTGCCATCGCCATCCGTCACGAATTCGGAGCCATCCAGCACGCGGAAGGCGTTTCCAAAATCAAACGAGCCATCTGCATTCAGACTCTTGTGCATTTTTTCTTCAAAATACGGGAAGAGTGGTTCGTAGGTGAGGCCGATGAGTCTTATGTATTGCACGAAATGATGCTGTTCTTCTTGCACTGCGGCTAGGCTTGCCACACTCTCTGGAGTTCTTGCAGAGCCCGTAGAAAATATATCTGGATGAAACTTTGCAGCTGCATCGGCCGAGTAAATTCTGCATTCTGATTCGGAGATTTTCACTGCCTCATATCCGAGCTTACCCACTGCAAGAGCAAGATTGCTTGGGAGTGTCCAAGGAGTGGTAGTCCACGCGACCAAGTAGCACTCCTTTAAAGCAGGCCATTTTTCTGCAATAAACTCGGGTACTTCTTTCAACTTAAACTTCACATACGCCGCTTTGTCCTCACGCTCGCGCGTCGCGTTATCAATCCGCGTTTCGAAGTTGGAGACAGGCGTTTCCGCTGCCCAGCTATAGGGCATCACGCGCATGGATTCGTAGATGAGGCCTTTAGTGTAGAGCTCCTTAAACGCCCATAAGCAGCTCTCCATGAAGTTCTTATCCATGGTTTTGTAGTCGTTTTTGAAATCCACCCAGCGGCCTTGGCGGGTGACGTAATATTCCCATTCCTGCGTGTATTTCATGACGCTCGTGCGGCAATATTCGTTGAATTTGCCGATGCCATAGTTGGTGATAGCGGCGCGGCCACTGATGCCCAGCTCCTTCTCCGCACCCATTTCTGCTGGAAGCCCGTGGCAGTCCCACCCGAAGCGGCGCTCGACACGGCTGCCCTTCATGGTGTGGTAGCGCGCAATCGCATCCTTCACATAACCCGTCAGCAAATGGCCGTAATGCGGCAGACCGTTCGCGAAGGGCGGGCCGTCATAGAACACATAGGCATTGGTGCTGCCATCCGCCTTCTTTTCGGCACGATTCTCAACGGATTTCTCAAAAATCCCGCTCTCTTTCCAGAATTGTAAAATCCCCTCCTCCAGCGCGGCGAAGTTGGGGTTGGCATCGAGTTCGGGGTAATGTTTGGTGGTCATGGTGCTCAATCAGAAATTCGGGTGAGCCAGCCTTGTAACGAACCGCCACGCAAAAATCCAGCCCCTTGGGGGTAAATGCTATGGGTAAATGCGCCGCTTGCGACGTATATGCGGATTATTTGCTTTTCGTTTGTAAACTGCGTATAGCAGGAGCATTGCGGGGCTAACCAACAAATCGGCAAATGCTGTGATGAATCGGATAGCGCCCATACAACCTAAGGTTTAACATTATCGCGCTAGGGTTGCAAGCGCGAAGGGGAGTATTATGCACGACCATCGTCTGGGCGATCGCCTATTGAACTACTGGAACAGCACGCGCAAAGACCTCCCCATGCCAGATTTTGGGCATTTCAATCCATCCTCCATTGCCGATATTTGGCAAAGCTGCATTCTGTTCACCGTCTCGCCAGAGGTGGGGAGCAAGCCATTTGTTCTCAATTTCTATCAGATTGGCGACAAACTACGCGGTCTTTATTCAGGCGACATGGTTGGCCGCAGCTTCAACACGGCGCAACGCCATTTCCAAGGCGCCGCCATTGTCCGCCGCATCGGCGAAGTGATTGAAAACCCTGCCGTGCTGACGGATGTTGGCCAATTCATCAACGAGCGCAGCAAGGTCGTCAAATATCGCTCGTGCCTCCTTCCCTTCGGGCGCGACGGCAGAGTGACCCATGTGATTGTTGGCCTCAGCTGGCGGGAATTTTAGAATCATTATGAGCAAGAATCACTCCCATACCGATTGCGAACTCGATACCCAACTGGTCTATTTGGGGCGCGACCCCAAACGCGATTGCGGCTCGGTTAACCCACCTGTGCACCGCACCAGCACAGTCATTTTCCCCGATTATGCAACCTTCGAGCAATATAACTCGGGCAAGCTATCTGGCTTTCGCAGCTATGGTCGCTATGGCTCTCCCTCCACGGATGGGCTCGAGATTGCGCTCGCCGCGCTCGAAGGCGCCGACCACGCGATTACCACGGGTTCGGGCTTGGCAGCCATCACCACGTCACTGCTTGCATTCCTTTCGGCAGGTGACCACGCATTATTCCCCGATTCCATTTATGGCTCGGCACGTGACTTTGTAAAAAAAGAACTCGTGCGCATGGGGGTCGAGATTCAGTTTTACGAACCCACCATTGGTGCCGACATCAAGGCGCTCATGAAGCCCAACACCAAGGTCGTCTATTGCGAAAGCCCTGGCTCGCTGACGTTTGAGATGCAGGATATTCCCGCCATCGCCAAGGTGGCGCATGCAGGTGGCGCCATCGTGATTGCCGATAATACATGGGCCACGCCGCTACTTCAAAAACCGTTCGAGCTGGGTGTCGATATTTCCATCCACTCCGCCAGTAAATATATCGGCGGCCACTCGGATATCATCATGGGTGTGGCATTGTGCAAGTCGCAACATTATGCGCAGCTGAACCGCATGCACCGCAACCTTGGCGCCTGCACCAATGGCGATAATGCCTACCTCGCGCTGCGCGGCCTGCGCACCATTGCCGTGCGGCTGAAGGAGCACGAAGCCCACGCGATTGAAGTAGCCACATGGCTGCAAACCGTGCCCGAGGTGAAGCGTGTGCTGTTCCCCGCCTTGCCGAGTGATGCTGGCCACGCATTGTGGAAGCGCGACATGAGCGGCGCGTGCGGCCTGTTCGCCATTGAACTTGCAAATGCGAGTGACGCGGCCTTAAGCGCGATGATCGACGGGTTGGAACATTTTGGCGTTGGCTTCAGCTGGGGCGGTTACGAGTCGCTGATTATTGGCTATAAGCCGCACACCATGCGCGAAGTGGGCACGTGGGACAAAAACGCCACCTACCTGCGCCTGCATATCGGCTTAGAGGCACCGAAGGATTTGATTGCCGATTTAGATGCTGGCTTTGCGCGCTTCAGGAAAGCGCTTTAACGTCTAGCGCGCGTGATGACACGATGAACCACGAATGGAAACAATGGATCAAAGAAAACATGGAGCGCGGGTGTAACCCGAATACGCTACGCAATATTCTGCTTGCGAACAATTTCAGCCCTGCCGATATTGATGCGGAGCTAAGCGCCATCAGCAAACAAATTCCTGTGCCGCCACAACCACCGGTCGATTATGCGGCATTGGCAACCCTTCGCATCACCCGTAACGCCAAAGCCTACGAAACAGACACGCTGCAGCTCTACCTGTTAGAGGATTTCATGAGCGAAGCAGAGTGCGAGGAATTGATTGCAGCTAGCAGCGAAGCACTGGTTCCTTCCATCGTCACCTCGCAAGAAACCCTAGAAGACAAATATTTCCGCACCAGCACAACATGCTACATCTCGCGCACCACTTCCAAGATTGCTACAATCATTGATAACCGCATTGCGGATACCATCGGCATTCACCCTGCCTATTCAGAGGAAATTCAAGTCCAGCGTTACGACGTAGGACAGCAAATCAAAGCACATACCGACTATTTCGAACCTAATAGCGCAGAGTACGACAAACATTGCAGCACACTTGGTAACCGCACGTGGACATTCATGGTCTACCTAAACGATGTGCCCAAAGGCGGCGGCACCGAATTCACCGTGCTTGGCAGAACTATCTATCCCAAACGTGGTATGGCCGTCATATGGAACAACCTTCGTGCGGATGGCACCCCAAACCCTGACACCGAACACAGTGGCTTGCCTGTTGAGGACGGATTCAAGGTGGTTATCACCAAATGGTTCCGCGAATATAGCAATGGTCGCTACCAACTGCGCCCTAGCGCCGCTTAAATAACGAACACAGAATAAATATCAGCGCCGCGCACACCACCATCATTGGTCCTGTGGGCACATCAAGTTGGAACGAGGAAAATAATCCACCCACTACGCTAACCATGCCGATGCTGCTTGCCAGCAACGCCATACGCAGCGGTGTTTTCGCAAAAATGCGGGCGCTGGCAGCAGGAATGATAAGCAGCGCCGTGATGAGCAGCACACCCGTGATTTTAATGGCTACCGCAATCACTGCCGCCAACAGCACCGTGATTATCAATTGCTGACGCGCCACATGGATGCCCTCCACCTGCGCAATGGCGGGGTCGATGGTGCTCATCAGCAATTTGCGCCACTGGATTTTGAGGGTGACGGCAACCACCAGCGCAAGCAACGTCAGCACACCTACATCCGCCCCATCCATCGCCAGAATATCGCCAAACAAAAACCCATCTACGTCCACATACACATCATGATTCAGCGAAACCAAGACCAACCCAAGCGCCAACGCACTGTGCGACAGAACACCCAACAACGTATCGGCATGGAAGCGCGTGTCACGCGCATAGCGGCTGAGGATGAAGGCGACGCTAATCGCCACTAAGAAAATCGCGGGCGTCATGGGCAACGCGCCTGCACTGAGAAGCGAGAGGGCAACGCCCAGCAGCGCTGAGTGCGCAATCGTATCGCCAAAATAGGCCATGCGCCGCCACACCACAAAGCTACCCAGTGGCCCCAACATGGCGGCAAGCAACATACCGCCCACAAGCGCGCGTAGAATCAACTCATCCATGGTTACACCCCGCGTGGTCGTGGTGGTGGGTGTGCGGATATTCCTCATCCCCCAACCCATGGCTATGGGTGTGGTGGTGGTGATAAAGCGCGATCTGATCGGCCAACTGGTCGCCAAACATAGCACGGAACGATGCATCACCGCCCACATGCTGCGGTGTTCCCTCGCAGCACACATGGTGGTTGAGGCAAATCACCCGTTCGGTCGAGGCCATCACCACATACAAATCGTGGCTCACCATCAGCACCGCGAAATCCAGCTCCTCACTCAGGCGCTTGAGCAAGCGATACAGCTCGCCCTGCCCGCCCACATCGACCCCTGCGGTTGGTTCATCGAGCACCAGCAAGTTCGGTTTTTTGAGCAACGCGCGCAGCAGCAGCACTCGCCGTAACTCGCCGCCTGAGAGTGCCGCCAGCGGCTTCTTGAGCAATGGGGTAACGGATAATGTTTCGGTCAGCGCGGCATCCACATCCCCATAGAGCGCCAGAAAACTCGCCACATCCAAGGGCAAGCTGGGTTGGGGTGTAAAATGCTGTGGCACATAGCCAATGCGGGTGTGTGGCGCGCGAATCACTGCGCCATGGTCGGGCACATCCAGCCCAAGCAAGCAATTGAGCAGCGTGGTTTTGCCAGCGCCATTGGGGCCCACAATGGTCACAATCTCACGCGGGGCAATGCTCAGGCTCACCTCGTGCAGCACCTCGCGGCCCGCATAAAATTTGCACAAGCCCCGCGCTTCGAGTAAAGCACTGCCAGCAACCATAGGGGTTTTCGATGAAGTTTGCATACGCAGCCACGATAGCGGCAATCATCCTTACTGCGCAAGCGGCCATTGCAGGTGGCCTGTTCCCCAAGGTGGTGGTGACCGTTGCCCCGCTGAAACCCTATGTCGATGAAATCATCCGTGGCCACGGTGAATCGCAAAATCTGCTAAAAACCAACCAAGAGGCGCATGATTTTGCCCTCTCGCCCAGCCAAGCCGAAATGCTGGAAACCGCTGATATGGTGATTGTACCCGACCTCGATATGAGCCCCGCCCTCAAGCGCATGCTCGCTAAAAAGAAGGTGCGCGTGATTGAGCTGAGCCGCCTTGAGGGTGCGAACCCCTTGCCGTATGCCGCCGAGAACCCATGGCTTGAGGCAATGAAGGCGAAAGAAACGAATAAAACGGATAAGGATCGCCACCTTAAGGCAGGCGCGGCACATAGCGCACATGACGCCCACGACCATGATGCACCAAAGAAATCCAACGATAATAAGCCACCCATCAACGATCCCCATCTGTGGCTCGACCCCGAGCGCATGGCGGCCATGGCGGTTCCGCTGGCGCACGCAATGGCAGAAAATTCACCAGAGGCGCGTTCAACCTATGTCGCCAATGCAAACCAACTCGCCCGCCATTTGCGCAACGAGGTCATTCCCAACCTGCAACGCATGCTAAGCGCCCTACCGCGCGTGAAGGATGCTGTCGGCAACCCGCAAATTCCCTTCATTACCTACCATGCGGCCTACCAGTATTTTCTCGAACGCTTTGGGCTAGCCAATTACGGCCAACTCACCATCCAACCCGAGAAAAAAATGGGCGCACAGACCAAAGCTCTCATGCTCAGCGGCGCTGGTTCCGTGCGTGTACGCTGCCTCATTGGCGAGCAGACAAGCGTGCTGATGAACACCATCGCCAAGGCAACGGATGCCAAAATTATCCTACTCAGCCCCGAACAGCTTGCGGCACGCACCGAGGTCGACACACTGGATTGGATTAAGAACGATTATGACCGTTTTATCTATAAAACGGCAAAGACGTTCAGCGAATGTTTATAGGAAGATTCCCCGAATAAACGCGACGCGGGGAGAATCCTTGATGCGCTCCCACATGGCTTCATTATCACCAAACAGAGTGATGCCAAAGGCAACCGAAATTGCTAGCACCATGCCCAGCGACAGCAGAACACCCATCAGGAAATACATCGGCGTGGCGATATTCGGGATGGATTGCATGTAGAATCCGCCGAGGTGAAAACCCAACGACGCCAGAATAAGCAACGTCAATACCGTCAATTTCTCGCGGGCAATGCCCACCAATAGCCCCATGCACAAAATAGCGCCGAGGATGAAATAGCGCAGCGCAGGATAGTGCGCCACATCGAGCGCCAAGGCGCCGCCCACCATAATCATCAGGGTAAAGGCAACGGGCAATAATATCAGCCCATCACGCGGCAGCAGTGCTGCGCAGATGCCGACGATCACAAGCATCACCAGCATAGCCGCATGCTCCAACGGTGCGCTAAAGCCAAGGCTTAGGCCAGCACTCGCGGCCGCCGTCGGCGCAGCAATCAGAAACGGCAGTGCGCCCAAAATGAACAGCACCATCGTCATAACGATGAAACGTTGGCTCGACATACACACCCAATTTATGGCACAGTTTTGGCCTCAACTACGACTGTTTTACTCCCGTTACCACCAAATCGCTACAAAAAAGCTGCTTCTAGGGGTTAGTTTTGCTAGGCTGGTGTCATGCGCTCACTCATAGCTATTTTTATTGCCCTTGCCGTTGGCCTGCCTGCGGTTGCGCAGCCTGCGCCCAAAGCCTCCACCCCCAGTAACCTCACCATTTTAGCCGACGAGGCCATGCTGCTGCCCATGGCGCGGCTGGCGCGGGCTTATGCCAGCCAGACCCAGACCCCCCTCACCGTTGTCGCGCTGAATGCCGACGACGCCGAACACCAGATTGAACAGGGGATCGATGCCCACCTTATTATTAGCGCCAACACGCCGCTCATCGGCCGCCTCACCGAACAGGGGCTGACCGATGTGAGCAGTCGCCGCGCGGTGGCACATACCCAACTAGCGTTGGTCACAA
Organism: Alphaproteobacteria bacterium; assembly: GCA_035911175.1. GTDB lineage: Bacteria > Pseudomonadota > Alphaproteobacteria > Rickettsiales > UBA3002 > QFOX01. Next base: position 124,357 of record JAMHWA010000037.1, on the reverse strand, counting down.
CAAGCGACCTCAACAAACAAGCCGATATTGCCGAGCGTATTTCCTTTGCCTCTGTTGTGGCTGCCACGCCAACCCTCCCTATTTTTATCACAGATGCCTCCAGTATTGATGGCGAACGCGTGGTGGCACTGCGAGCTAACGAGGAATTTTCAGCTTCCTTTTCCTTGCGCCTAGTCGAAAAACCCAGCCTCGATGAAGTGACTTCCTCGCTACGCGATGAGCCTTCGCTTGCGCTCATCCTTGCTGCCAATGCCGTCGCCGAACCGGATGTTCGCGTGCTGAGCCTACTGCCGGAAACCATCAGCCCAGCTGTCACCTTCGAAGTGGTGGTGCTGGGCAGCGAATCGATGGCACCTGCGCGAGCACTCGCCAACTTCATCGCCAGTAAAGAAGCGCAGACAATTTTCGGGAATTTCGGTTACCAGCCTGCTACGCGCTAAGCGGCAGCAGCTCAGTCAGCGGCCAGCGGGCGCGCGGAGCAACGGATAAATCATCCACCGCACCACGCAGCAGTCGCTCCATGCCAGCCCACGCAATCATCACGCCATTATCCGTGCACAAGGCAGGCGGCGCCACCACCAGCGGCACCGTATGTGCCTCGGCCAGTGCGCGCAAGCTGTTGCCAATGGCTTGGTTTGCCGCCACACCACCTGCCACCGCCAGCGCAGTGACGGGATAATCCTTCTGCGCCATCGCAAGCGCGCGGCTAACGCGATCGCTCAGCACATCCAGCACCGCCGCTTCAAAACTCGCCGCGACATCCGAAATAATTTCTGGGGTGAGCGTGCCCACGCGCCCGACCTCTTTTTCAATCAACAACCGCACCGCAGTTTTAAGGCCAGAGAAAGAAAAATCACAGCCCTCGGTGCCTTTAAGCGGGCGAGGAAAATCATAGGCCTTAGGGTTGCCCCCGCGCGCTGCGCGCTCGAGCGCGGGGCCACCTGGGTAGGGCAAACCAAGCATTTTAGCGCATTTGTCGAAAGCCTCGCCCAATGCATCATCCTTCGTTCCGCCAAGGCGCACATAATCGCCCACGCCGCGCACCACCAATTGCTGGCAATGCCCGCCGGAAATGAGCAACAAATAATACGGGAACTGCACCTTGTGCGTCAGCCGCACCGTCAGCGCATGCCCCTCTAGATGATTAATGCTAATGAATGGCTTGCCCGAAGCTGCCGCGAGCGCTTTGCCCAGCATCACGCCCACAATCACCCCGCCAATGAGGCCGGGGCCGGTGGTCACCGCCACGGCATCCACCTGCGATAATTCGATCCCCGCTTCGTTCATCGCTTGGGTGTAGAGGCGATCCACCTGCGTGAGGTGCGCACGCGCGGCAATTTCGGGCACCACGCCACCAAAGGGCGCATGCTCGGCCTGTTGCGTGGCAAGTGCTTGCGATAAGATAGCCCCATCCTCGCGCACCAGCGCCACCGCTGTTTCGTCGCAACTGGATTCAATGCCGAGAACTATTTTCATGCCGAATGGTTCCTAATAACATATCATATGACAACGATACCCGAACGCGTTATCCAGATACTAGTAGTGGCTCATTAAGCAGAGAATCATGGAACCCGACAATAAGATAATTGGCTCCTCCCCTCCTCATCGCTTACTTGCGCTGGATGGAATGCGCGGAATTGCAGCCATTATCGTGATGATATTCCATTACACCAAGGTCAGCGAATCCCATTATTGGGTGCTTGCAAACGGGCGCGTAGCGGTCGATTTGTTCTTTTGTATCAGCGGATTTGTCCTCGCCTACACCTATGCCGAGAAACTAAAGAACGGGATGCCCTTTCTAGCATTCGTGAAGCGCCGTTTTGTTCGGTTATTTCCCATGCATTTTCTCGGCGTCATTATGGGCGCAGCAATGCTGCTAGCCGCTACGCAAACTACCCTATCCTCTGGTGCGCTGGCGCTTTCATCGCTGCTTAATATGGCATGGCTGCCCTATTTGAATGCCGATAGTATCACGACGTTTGCGGTCACCGACACGGGTTATATATTTCCGTCCAACCCTTCCCTGTGGTCTCTTTTTTTTGAATGGTTTGCGAATATTGTATTCGCTGGGGTTATGCCACTCTATCTCATCTTCAGAACAAAAATACCGCAGCTGCGCAATGCATGCATATTGTTTCTGTTTACAGCACTGTTCGTTTGCACTTTGGTATTTGGCGCAACTTCAGGCCCTGTCACCAGTAACTTTTATGGCGGATTTGCACGTGTTGCGTGGGGCTTCTTTATTGGCGTTTTCATTTTCACTGAGGGCATAAAAATCAATGCTCTCAGTAAAATTCCAATGGCTGGCTTACTCCTCTGCGTCGTTGCGATATCATTATTTCCAAAGAGCGATTTTCAGGGACTATTTTGGTTATCATGCCTACTATTCTGGATACCCGCACTTGTTATGGCGGGCTCTCAGCTACAGGTTCAGCAATCCTCGGCGTTAACTGTCCTTTGCACCTATCTGGGTCGTATTTCCTATCCACTCTATTGTATTCATTGGCCGCTGCTGCTGGGTTTTTCTTCAATCCTGCCTGCCTCTGAATACGCACTACCCTGGATGCTCGGATTAATGGCGTTCAGCATGCTGCTTGCACATCTGTCGCTTGTGCTGTGGGATGAGCCTGCGCGAGCATACCTCACTAAAAAAATTCTTAGGCCATCGTCGAAGTAGCTCTCGCCAACCGCCGCTTGCTGCATTAAAAGCAGACCATGACCCAACTTATTCGTATTGGCACCCGCGCCAGCAAACTCGCCCTTGCGCAAGCGCACATGGTGCGCGATGCGTTGGACGCGCTCCAACTTGGCCTCAGCTTCGAGATTGTGGCGATGACCACAGCAGGCGACCGTGAAGTCCATAAAAAGCTCACCGATTGGGGCTTCAAGGGGCTATTCACCAAGGAGTTGGAAGATTTATTACTAACGAATGACATCGACCTCGCTGTGCATTCGATGAAAGATATGCCAAGCACCTTGCCCGCTGGCCTTGTGATTGCAGGCATGCTGCCGCGTGCGGATGTGCGCGATGCGTGGATTAGCCCGCATTATGCCAGCCTTGCGGATGTGCCGCAGGGTGCCACTATTGGCACTTCCTCCGCACGTCGCAAAGCGCAACTGATGCATCAGCGACCCGATGTGCAGGTGGTGGAGTTTCGCGGCAATGTCGAAACGCGCCTGCGCAAGCTCGATGAGGGCGTCGCCGTTGCAACGTTCCTCGCCGGTGCGGGATTAATTCGCTTGGGACTGACCAGTCATATCCGCTCGTTGATTGCGCCTGAAATCATGCTGCCTGCCGTGGCACAGGGTGCAGTGGGCATCGAGTGCCGCGCCGCGCGGCGAGATGTGATGGAGCTCATTGCCCGCATCAGCCACGCACCAACCATGACCTGTTTAGCTGCCGAGCGTGCCTTCTTGGAGGTGCTCGATGGCTCCTGCCGCACGCCGATTGCGGGCCTCGCGACGCTTCAAAATGGGTCCATCCATTTGCGCGGCGAAGTACTGTCGCTTGATGGAAAAATTCGCCACTTTCAAGAAATGGAAGGCGTAGAATCGGATGCTACGGCACTTGGGATTGCTCTTGGCACGCAGCTACGCGCATCAGCGGGAGAGGCATTGCTGACGCATGACTAGAACGCCCCTCATCTGGCTCACACGCCCCAAGGATGACAGCGTATCTGTCGCAGCCCAATTGGCCGAACAGGATATTCAAACCATCATTGCCCCTGTCGTGCACATTGTGCCGCTGCCACTTGCGCAGATCCCCCAAACGCCGGAAGCATTATTACTCACCAGCCGCCACGCGGCACATGCCCTAGCCAGCTTGCCCAGTGCATGGCGCGCCCTTCCCGTTTATTGCGTGGGCAGCAGCACCGCCATGGCCGCGAGCGAACATGGCTGCACGCAGGTGATTGCGGGCACATCGAACATACTCGCTTTGCTGCCACGCATCGCCGATGATTTGGGCGAAGGCGGAGCACTTCTCTATCTTTCGGGCGAGGATGTGAGCGTCGATGCCGCGCAGTTGCTCGGTGCACAGGGCGTGCAGGTGCATACCGAAATTGTCTATCGCGCCGTGGCCGAGGCAACCCTAGACGCTAATTTACGCGAGGCACTCGTTGCTGGCCGCGTCACCGGCGTTGCCTTGTTTTCACCACGCAGTGCCGAGATTGTATGCGAACAATTGAACATCGCAAAATTGGCACATGTTACACAGACGCTCGAAGCTTTTTGCTTCAGCTTGAACGTTGCAACGGCAGCCGCTAAGCTGCCATGGAAAAACATCCATGCTTGCCATCTGCCCACGCGCGATGCCATGCTGGAATTGATAGTTTCACACGCCAGAAAAACATAGTAAGAGATTTGTATGGACGACAGCGAAACACCACCCATTGCCAAGCCTCCCTCCGTATGGGGTGTCGCCCTCACCACCAGCGCACTGGTCTTGCTGCTTGTTGCTGGCGGAGCATTCACGCTGGTCGATCGGCTACAGGTCGAAGCGCAAACCGAAGCGGCAACCCAAACCACCGCCCGCGAGAAACTTGCGGCACAACTTAGCAGCCTGCAAAGCAGCGTCGATGCACTGGGCAGCCAGCCTAAGGCAGACAATGAAACGCTTGCCGCAATCGACACCAAAATTGCCGATATCAGCACCAAACTCGATGCTCTCGCCATTCGGGTGGAAGAACTGGAAAAAAAACCTGAACCCGCGCCACAGGCAGCCATTGCTGCCCCCGCGCCCGTTGCTGCATCCCCCGCAACACCAGCGCCTGCAGTGGCTCCAACCGCTGCCGCTGCCGATGAGATTGGTACGACCAATATTACTACGTTAAAACTCGCTGTCTTGAGTGGTAAGCCGTTCGCAGCAGAGCTGGCGGCATGGGCAAAGAAACACCCTGAAGCCGCAAAGCAAACCTTTACCCTCGCAAGCATTGCGGAGACTGGGTTGATGAGCGAATCCGACCTCAACCGCAAACTCCGCGCCGCACTGGATGATGTCGGCGCCAGCAAAAAGGTGGACGACACTAGCCTTGCAGGCAAGCTTAACACCCATCTTGCAGGGCTTGTCTCCATTAAAAAAGCAGGCGAAGTCGGCGTGTACGATGGGTTACGCAAGAACGTATTGCGCGACGATATTGCCTCCCTCACCCGCCAAGTAGAGGAGCTCGATGATGCAGCACGTAAACCGCTGGAGACATGGCTGAGCGAGGCACACACTCGCCGCGATGCCCTCGACGCCTTAGCAAAACTTGACGCCGGAAGTGGACAGTAGACATGTTGCCTATTCTAATTTTTGTACTGGTTTGCACAGGGCTCTACATGAGCGGCCAATGGCTACTTGCGCACCCTGGCGAAATGGCGATCAACTGGTTTGGCTACGATATTACGCTGCATATCGTGGTAGTGGCCGCCGCACTGCTTGCCTTGGTGCTTGTCGTATCGCTGCTGGCCATTTTGTTTTGGAAAGTGCTGACATGGCCGAAGCGCCGCCGCGCGCGCAAGGAGCACCGCACTCTGCAAAGCGGCCTGAAACACCTCACCGCAGGCGTCACCGCGCTTGCCATGGGCGATGAAGAAGCCGCCCATGCCGCCCTCAAGAAGGCAAGCCTTGCCTTGCCAAGCGAGCCCTTACCGCAGCTTCTCACCGCGCAATTGCTGCAACGCCAAGGCAAGCACGAGGATGCACGTGCCCAGTTCAAAGCATTGATGGAGCACGCCTCCACCGCCCCACTCGCCACCCGCCGCCTGATCGAGCAACATGTGAGCGCGCGTGAGTGGCTGGAGGCCACAAAACTGGCCGAGGACGCACGCAAGGAAGCCCCCAAAGACCGTTGGTTAGTGCTCACCCTGCTCGACCTCTATGCGCGCGATGGCAACAGTGCTGCCATGCTGTCGCTCACCGAAGGTTGGGGCTGGCAATCACCGCTGACGAAAGAAGAGCGCCACCGCTATGCAGCGCTGGGGCATTACATTTCAGCTAACCGCGAACGTAACCCGCGCAAGAAGGAACAATCTCTGCGCCATGCCGTGGGCTACGCACCCGATTTCATGCCCGCGATTATCGATTTTGCCAGCGCCATGCTAGCCGAAGGGCAAACCCGCCGCGCGCGCAAATGGCTGCGCGCTGCGTGGCAGCAATCGCCAAACCTGCTGCTCATTCAACCCATTCTCTCGACAATTGCCGATGAGTCGCCCCGTGCCCAGCAACGCCTGCTTAAGCCATTCCTCAAAGGCGAACTTGGCGTAGCACATCATTTACTTGCCGCGCACCAAGCGTTCGAGGCCGAGGAAATTGAACGTGCCAAAGCAAGCGTCGAGGCTGCACTGGTTATCGACGAAAGCAAGGCGGCCTGCACCCTCATGGCGCAAATCGAGAAAAAACTCCGTGGTGTGGATGCCGAGAATGGTTGGCTCGCCCGCGCGGTGGATGCCCCAGCAAGCGAAGCATGGGTGTGCGACCATTGTGGCGCGCAGCACATTAACTGGGCATCCCATTGCACTAGCTGCAATCATTTCGATAGCCTGCGCTATGCCCGCCCCGAAGCGCGCATCACAAGCGTCGAGCTTGCCACCACGAACGATTAACGCTTAGCGCCCTGTCGGCAGTTCGCTTACACTCACCGAATCATTGGCTTGAACCGTGCTGGTCGCCGCCGCTGGTGCAGCTGAGGTAACGCTCGTTACCTTACGATAGGTGTCGGTGGTCTTGTCGTACAACCATTCCTCGCTGCGCGTTGTGTTCGACAGGCCGCCATCCACAGGCCCCGTATCGATGCCCGACTCATCCATCGAATAATCAGGCTGCGGCGCAGGCGTATGAGCCGTTTTGCTCACTGGCATTGGGCGCAGGGCTATCGGCTCGCCACCACTGGCACCGAGCGACCCGCCACCTGGCTGCACCCACGAGATATTCTCGCCGTCTTGATAGCCAATAAGCTTCGATACAAGTTGCCGTTGTTCGCTATCGTAACACACAATATCGCTCTGCATTTGGTAGCAATAACGCGTTTGTGGCAACGGATCGGGCGTTGGCGGGTGATACATGAAAAAATCGCGCCACGAGGCTTTGCTATCCTCGAATGCTTGCTTCGTAACCGATTGCGCCGCACGTGACTGGTCAGCAATTTTATCGCATGCCGCCAAAGAAACCAGACATAGTGCCAGCAACCCCACATGCTTGCCTTGCAGCAGATTTTTCATAGATTCTCCTCGTAGCACAGACGCGCGAGGGGATAAGCCCATCGCGGCTGCTTGCAATTTCCACCAACATAATGCAAATTGCTTGCCAATCATACCTGAGTGTCTGATTTCACTGAATTTACCCCGCAGCCACACACGCGGAACGCACCGGAGGAACCTATGAAACGCTTGCTACTCATCTCTACCTGCTTGTTCATTGCTACCCCTGTATTTGCCCAGCAAACTGGGATGCAATCGCCCGCCTATAGCGAGTGCAGCGCACTGGCCAATAGCAACCCAACTCAAGCCCTCGCCAAAGCCGATGCGTGGCTAAAAATCGATGCAGGCATTGCAGCTCAACATTGCCGCGCCATGGCGCTTTATGGCCTTCGCCGCTTTGCCGAAGCCGCCGACACCTTAATTGCCGTGCACGGCCTGATTTCTATCGATAACATCACCCTGCGCAGCTATGTAGCGCGCCAAGCAAGCAACGCGCTCATGGGCGCCAATAAGGCGGATGAGGCGCTCGCACTGCTTACCAAACAAATTAACGACATCAGCACCCTGCGCACCGATAATGGCGTTGCCGCTGGTGTTACCTCGGAGCTACTGGTGGAGCGCTCACGCGTGAACAGTAATTTTGGTAAACTCGACGATGCTGCAAAAGATCTCGACCATGCAGTGAGCCTTACGCCGACGAATGAAAGCGTGCTGATGGAGCGCGCGAATGTCTTCGAAAAATTGGGCGACATTCCCTTGGCTAAGAACGATCTCAAGAGCATCCTCGTCATCAACAGCAGCAACAGTGCGGCTCGCAACATGCTAACTCGTCTCAACGGTGGCGCACCTGTGGTTTACCATGCACCAACACCGCAAGCACTCACCTCAAGCTATTCGCCCAAAGCAGTTTCAGAAGCGCCTACAGCAAAGAAACCTGTGAAACGTGCTGCTAAAAAGAAACGCATTAAAAAACCTGCGCCAGCGCAAGTAAAAGCTGAACCAGCAATTACGAGCGAGCCTGCACCAAGCACTGCAGCGGCTAGCCCAGAACCAACAGCAAAAACTGTAGAGGCAAAACCTGTTGCTATGCCAGCACCAGCTGCGGCACCTGCACCAGCCGCTGCACCTGCACCCGCTCCTGCTGCAGCTGTTAAGCCTGCACTACCTGCGATGCCAACACTACCGCCAGCAAATGCTGCGCCAAGCGCGCCTGCACTGCCCACCGCTGGCGCTGGTATGCCTGCACTGCCTGCATTGCCCCCGCTTCCTGCGAAGCAATAAGCAGCTAGTTACCTAGCAAGCTTCCAATACCTTGCTGAATCAGCTGCTCCTTAGCACTGGGCGCAGGCTTTTGCGCTTCACTTGTCGTGCCCGCCTCGGTGCCAGCTGTTGGCTCTTTTTTCTTCGTGCCCAGTAGCGCCGCGCCGATATCTTTCGGGCTATTCATATCGCCAATCGTGTCCTTAATCGCACCAAGGTTCTGCTTGAGCGCTTCGGGATTGTTGAGCGCGTTCGTCAGCATACCCGACACGTCTGGCGTTACCGATATCTTGCTCCATGGCCCCGTGATAATCAGCGGCACGTCAAGCCCAGCCAATCCATCTTTGCCGCCTTGGCCTTGCAACGAACCCACAAGGGTTGGCACCGCACGATAATTAATCGTGCGTGCAGGCAGGCTGATAGTACCGCTACCACCCAGACGCAGCACAGGCGATTTCATGGCAAGGTCGCTATTGCTCACCACCCCGTTGCTGATTTTGTAGCTCGCCGTCAGCTCAGTGAAGTCGGTGGATTCGGTGGAACCATCGCCAAACACGAAGCCCTTCTTGGCATCCCGCAGGAAGCTGGCGATGTTGATGCCTTTAATCGCACCATCGCTGACACGCAGATTTCCACTACCATTAAGCCCACCCATCAGTGCTTTCTGGCTTGTGCCACGGCCATTCACGTTCAGCGTCACATTAGCCGTACCCTTGATTTTCGAGGCACCCGACAGCGCATTCATCAGCGCCTCAATATCAATGCCCGACAGCGTGAGATTTGTACCCACACCAGCCGTGCTGCCACTGCCATCCAGCATCACGCTGCCTTTTGCCGTGCCGCCATAGAGCGACAGATTGCCGAGGCCAAGATCCATTTTTCCGCCATTCATGTTCACCGTGGCGGCAATATTACTCAGCTGCACTTTGCCTGTGCTCAGCTTGGGCACACTTAGTTTCAGGTTGGTGTTCACCGCACGCAGACCACTTAAATCCAGCGGCGCCGATGACCAACCATCACTGCTCGCTGGTGCGGCTTTGCCACCTGCTTCAGCGCTGCTTGCCCCCTTGCCCGTTAGTGTATCAAGGTTAATTTCACCCAGCGCCAACTCACCAGCGACGGACGGAACCTTACCCGCAAGATTAAGCGCCAGAGCTCCTTTACCGCTCAGGGCATCCACCCCGAAATTTAAATCCTTGAGCGCCACTTTTTCCATCCCCGCAAAACCAAGCTGCGTATTGACGCTCACCTTTTTGGGTAAATTGCCTGCGGGTTTTTTGCCCGTCGCCCAGCCCATCAACGCGCCGAGATTATCCGAGCTGAAGCTAAACTTACCATCCGCCTTGGGTGCATCACCCATCTGCGCGGTGCCGTCAAAATTAATCGTCCCCGAAGGCAGATTAATCGACGCCAGTAGCGGCGAAACCTTACCCGCTAACAACGCTTTCGATTCCTCGACGTTCAACTTCACCTTCACAGGCTGCCCTTGGTAATTCGCCGAGCCATCGAGCGAGAGCGGGCTTGCCCCATCTACCCCGTCGAGCGCGAGATTCAGCGCCTCGACTGCCAGCGGCTTCGCATCCGCTTTGGCATAATAAAGCGCTGTGTCCTTCACCGTGATACGACCGATGGCGAGTGCCTTGAGTGGTGATTCTTTTTTCTCAGCCGTAGTTTTCTCGGCAGGAGCCTCTTTTTTCGCGCTCGCAAATTCCCAGTTTTTTGCACCGGCTTTTGTTTCTTCCAAATGCAATTTCGCGCCGTTGAGCGTCAGCCCCGTGATGCGCAATTCCTTACTCAGCAACGGCATCAGCGCCGCGCCCGTTTCCAATTTATCAATATGCACCAAGTACGGCGAAGCAAAACCTGCGGGGTTGCCCAGCGTCACATCCTCGACATTAATCGCAATGTTAGGAAGCACGGAGATGGAGGCTTTACCTTTGATTTCAAGCTCGCGTCCTGTCGCCTTTTTCACCTGCGCTTGCAGCTGCGCCTTGATAAAATCGGCCGAGATGAACATGGGAATGGCAATCGCTGCGATAATAACAAGCGCGAGTAGGCCGCCCACAATCTTGAGGATGAGTTTCATGGTAGTTCTCCTGTAATTAGGATAGTTTTTTCTTCAGCAAATCGTTCAGCATCGCGGGGTTAGCCTTGCCACCCGTGGCTTTCATCACTTGGCCGACAAAGAACCCGAACAGCTTATCCTTGCCTGAGCGATATTCCGCGAGCTTATCCGCGTTCGCGGCTATCACCTCATCAATCGCTTTTTCAATCGCGCCCGTATCAGTAACTTGAACCAGGCCTTCTTCTTCCACGATTTGCTTCGCGGGCTTGCCCGTTTCAAACATTTTCTCGAACACCGTTTTGGCGATTTTACCGCTGATGGTATTGTCCTCAATCAGCGCAATCAGGCCACCCAATTGCTCGGCGGTGATGGGCGAGTTTTCAATCTCAACACCCATTTTATTCAAGCGACCAAACAGCTCGCCCGTCATCCAGTTGCTCACCAGTTTAGGGTCGTGCTTCGCACTCAATTGCTCGAAATATTCCGTCGTCGCCTTCTCGGCCACGATCACACCTGCATCATAGGCCGAGAGGCCAAGCTCGCGGATGTAACGCGCCTTTTTCTCGTCGGGCAATTCGGGCATCGTCGCTTTAATCGCGTCCACATATTCCTGCGTGAGAATCAGTGGCAGTAAATCAGGGTCGGGGAAATAGCGGTAATCATGCGCGTTTTCTTTACTGCGCATGGTGCGGGTTTCGCCCGTGCTGCTATCAAACAGGCGCGTTTCTTGGTCAATCGTGCCGCCAGCTTCGAGAATATCCACCTGCCGTTGCGCTTCGTATTCAATCGCTTTCATCACGAACTTAACGGAGTTCACGTTCTTGATTTCGCAGCGCGTGCCGAATTGCTCCACGCCGACGCGGCGCACGGAAACGTTGGCATCGCAGCGCAGATTTCCCTTATCCATATCGCCATCACACGTGCCGAGATATTGCACAATGGAGCGCAGTTTCTTCAGGTAGGCACCCGCTTCTTCGGGCGTGCGCATGTCGGGCTCGCTCACCACTTCCATCAGTGCGACACCACTGCGGTTCAAGTCGATGAACGAAAATTTCGGTGAGTGCTCGTGCAGTGATTTACCCGCATCCTGCTCGAGGTGAATGCGCGTCACGCCAATGTCGCGGCTGGTGCCATCGGCAAGGTCAATCGTCAGCGTACCTTTGCCCACAATCGGCTCGAGATATTGGCTGATTTGGTATCCTTGCGGCAGATCTGCATAGAAATAATTCTTACGGTCAAACACCGAGTGCAGGTTGATTTGTGCCTTGATGCCAAGCCCCGTGCGCACCGCTTGCTCGATGCATTTGGCGTTGATGACAGGCAACATCCCCGGCATCCCCGCATCCACAAAGCTCACATTCTGGTTGGTCTCACTGCCAAACTCCACGGGCGCGCCCGAAAATAGTTTCGAGTTGCTGGTCACTTGTGCATGAACCTCAAGCCCAATCACCAGCTCCCAATCGCCCGTTTTGCCTTTAATAATGTACGGTGTGCCCATGTTAATCTAGCGCTCCAAATAGAAACTGATGGTGGTGACAACGCGCACCTTCTTGAACATGCTGCCCGATTCATCGCCGCCGTTTTCGCCCGCATCGCGCGGTGAAAGCGTGAATGCGCCCTGCCCTGCACTGTTGATGGCACCGACTTTTGCATTTGCGTCCTTGGCGAATTGTTCGGCCGCGGTGCGTGCGTTGCGCGTGGCCTCGCCCAGCATTTCGGGCTTAATATCGTTCAGCTTGGTGTAATAATATTGCGGGTAGCTGCTAGTGATCATCACCCCTTGCCCCACCAAATCGCCAACCTTTTGTGTGGCCGCAGCGACCTTGTCGACATCCTCCGCACGCACAACAACGGAGCCATAAATCCCATACGATGTGGCCACCACGCGGCCCGTATTGTCACGGTCTTCGCGCTTGTTCACGGTCAGTGCGTTGGGCGTCACTTCAGCCTCCGCAAAGCCTGCTTCTTTAAGAAACGCAACCACTTTCGCCTTGCTGGCATTAGCGGATTCATACGCCGCAGCAGCGGTGTCGCCGCTCGCTTCGAAGTTCACGCTCCACGAAGCAATGTTCGCTTTCACATCGCGCTCAGCAAGGCCGCGCACGGTGGCAATGTTCGTCGCCACTTTCATTTTATACATCATGTTGCCGATGAAATAGCCACCGACCGACATGCCCACGGCCAAGAACAGCGCGCCAATGGCATAGAATTTATTGTTGGTAGATTCGGTCATGCTAATACCCCGCCGGAATAAAATTCGTCGCCACTTCGCGCTCAATCACTTCAGCCACCTTAAACACCGTCTCCTCGTCAAACGCGCGGCCAATGAGGTGCAGGCCCAGCGGCAAGCCAGCCTTACTAAGGCCAATCGGCAGCGCCATGGCGGGCAAACCCGCAAGGGATGCAGGGATGGTGAATACATCGTTCATATACATCGCCAGCGGATCATCTTGGTTTTCACCAATCGCGAACGCATCGCTTGGCGCAGTCGGCGTCAGCAGAATATCGCATTGGGTGAATGCGTTTTTGAAATCCTGCGCGATAAGAGCGCGCACGCGCTGCGCTTTTTTGTAATACGCATCGTAGTAACCCGCACTCAGCACATAGGTGCCAATGAGGATGCGGCGTTTCACCTCCGCACCAAAGCCAGCGGCGCGGGTTTTTTCGTACATATCGTTGAGCGAATCGCCATCCTCCACCACGCGCAGGCCAAAGCGCACACCATCATAGCGTGCAAGATTGCTCGAAGCTTCTGCAGGGGCAATGATGTAATAGGTCGGCAATGCATATTTGGTGTGAGGCAGGCTCACATTCACAATTTCTGCACCTGCTGCCTTCAAAATCGCAATGCCTTTATCCCATGCATCGGAGATTTCTTTGTTCATGCCGTCAATACGGTATTCGTTGGGGATGCCAACTTTCAAGCCCTTCACGCCCATGCCAATCACGGCCTCGAAATCGGGCACGGCTTGAATCGCTGACGTGGAATCCTTGGGGTCATGGCCTGCCATGGCTTGCAAACTAATCGCCGCGTCGCGCACGGTGCGCGTCATCGGGCCAGCTTGGTCGAGCGAGCTGGCAAACGCCACCACACCCCAACGCGAGCAGCGGCCATAGGTTGGTTTAATGCCCACAATACCCGTAAACGCCGCAGGCTGGCGAATGGAGCCGCCCGTGTCTGTACCCGTCGCCATGAAGCCCAAACGCGCGGCGACAGCAGCCGACGAACCACCCGACGAACCGCCCGGTACGAGTTGTTTCTCCGGCGCATCCGTGCGCCGCCATGGGTTGATGCAGGGGCCATAATGGCTGGTGATGTTCGCCGAGCCCATGGCGAATTCATCCATGTTCAGTTTGCCCAGCATCACCGCGCCTTCGCGGAACAAATTGCTGGTGATGGTGGATTCGTATTCAGGTTTGAAGCCCGTCAAAATTTTTGAAGCGGCCTGAGAATTCACGCCCTTGGTGCAGAACAAATCCTTAATGCCGATGGGGATGCCTTCCAAGCGCCCAGCTTCACCTTTGGCGAGTTTCGCGTCCGCCGCCGCCGCTTGCGCCAGCGCAATCTCGGGCGTGTGGTGCACATAGGCGTTGAGCGCAGGGTTGTGCTTCTCAATCGCGCTCAGGTGGGCTTTGGTCAGCTCTACGCTGCTGATTTTTTTGCCTTTCAGCGCATCGCGCGCCTCGGCTAGTGTCATGTGGGTAGGGTTTGTCATTATTCAATCACCTTTGGCACAGCAAAGCAGCCATATTGCGCATTCGTTGCGTTTTTGAGCACAGCTTCTTGATAACCGCCATCCGTCACCACATCCGCGCGCCATGGCAGCAGTTGTTCGGAAACGCTAGAGAGCGCCTCAACGCCATCAGTGTTGACCTCTTGCAACTGCTCGATCCACTTCAGTATGCCGTTCACTTCGTTCGTGTAGTGCGGCAATTCCTCCGCGCTCAGGCGAATGCGCGCCAAGGTCGCCACGTGTTGCACTTCTTTATCGGTCAGGGCCATAGCATAGTTCCTTCGTGAGGCTCGAGGTTTTAGCGCCATCATGAAAAAATGCAACCCCCGCCTTTACCTGTTGGCGCGAAACCGCTATGAGAAGCCATGACCGAAGCCCCCCGCGCCGTATACGCACTTGCCGAATTTAAATCCTTGCTCCCGCCACGCGGGCGCCTTGTGGGGCTGGATGTGGGCACCGAAACGATTGGCGTGGCGGTGAGCGATGCTGGCCGCATGGTCGCAAGCCCCAACCTCACCATCTATCGCCGTAAATGGAGCGAGGATTGCGCAGCCTTGAGCGCGATGATGGAAGGGCAAGACATTGCGGGCTTTGTGATTGGCTACCCCCTCAATATGGATGGCTCGGCAGGCCCGCGCGCCCAAGCCACCCGCGCTTTTGCCCGTAACCTTCAGGCGCAATTTACTTTGCCACTCTTATTGTGGGACGAGCGCCTATCCACCGCTGCCGTAACACGCATGATGATCGACGAGATGGACATCAACCGTAAACGCCGTGGTGAACTAGTGGATAAACTCGCCGCCAGCTATATCCTCCAAGGCGTGCTAGATGCGTTGGGGTACGAGGGAAGCGTTCAGTAAATTATTTTCTTGCGTAAAATTCGCCCACCCCTCTACGCTCGTACGCGTATACGTACGTGAGGGAAGCGCCACATGGCTGAATGCATCATCGTTATCCAAATCCTGATACTGGGCTATTGCTTGGGCAGTATTCCCGTGGGCGTGCTGCTGGCCAAACTATTCAAGCTACCTGACCCACGCTCCATCGGTTCGGGGAATGTGGGCGCCACCAACATGCTGCGCACAGGGAATAAGAAAGCAGCGATACTAACCCTGCTGCTGGATGCGGCGAAGGGGGCAGTAGCTGTTATCTTTGTATCGCACATGTTTCCTATGTTCGATGTTACGCGCGCCGCGGTTGATGCTTGTGGCATGCAGCCAACACCAGAAAACTGCGGGACTAGCAATCCAACCTACTCCGCCCTCGCCGTCCTTGCCGCCGCTGTTGGGCATATGTATTCGCCATGGCTCAAGTTCAAAGGCGGCAAAGGCGTCGCCACCTTGTTCGGCGGGGCGTTGGCGTTTAGCTGGCCCGTGGGCATGGCTGGCTTCATCATTTGGGCGATGGTCATGTTCGTGACACGTTATGTATCGCTTGCATCGATCATTGCCCTTGCCACCGCGCCGCTGATCACGTGGCTGCGGGTGGATGGCACAAGCGCCTTCATCCTTGCCATTGCCTGCTTCATTGCTGTCTGGAAGCACCGCGAGAATATCAAGCGCCTGCGCCAAGGGTTCGAGCCGAAAATGGGGCTTGGGAGTAAAAAACCATGAGCCCAAACTTCATCCCCAACCCAACCTTACGCGGCACGAACCCAATTGACGCACTTCGCCTCATCCGTAGCGAGCAAGTAGGGCCGATGACGTTTTTCCGCCTCGTCAAATTCTGTGGCTCGGTGGAAAAAGCGATTGAGATGGCTCCCACCATCAGCAAACGCGGCGGGCGTGCAAAGCCCATTAAAATCGCAAGCAAGGCCGATGCCGAGCGCGAATTCGAGGCACTCACCAAATTCGGTGCCGAAGTGGTGATGTATGGCGAAGAACGCTACCCACGCCTGTTACAACAAATTGCGGATGCGCCACCTATCCTCACCGTGCGTGGGCACACGCATTTATGCACGAGCACCAACATGGTCGGCATGGTCGGTGCGCGTAACGCCTCGGCGAACGGCTGCATCTTTGCCAAAAAAATTGCAGGCGATTTGGGTGCCGCGGGGCATATTGTCGTTTCAGGCTTGGCACGCGGTATTGATTCAAGCGCTCACCGCGGCGCGCTCGGCACCGGCACCATTGCGGTGATCGGCGGCGGCATTAATAATGTGTACCCACCCGAGAATGCGATTCTATTCGAGGAAATTGCGGCAACGGGCCTCATCATCAGCGAACTTCCCTTCGGTGCCGAGCCGCACGCGCGCAGCTTCCCTGGGCGCAACCGTATCATCGCAGGCATGAGCCGCGGCGTGGTCGTCGTCGAGGCATCGCTTAAATCCGGCTCCCTCATCACCGCCGAATACGCGAACGATTATGGCCGCGAAGTCTTCGCAGTCCCCGGCTCCCCCATGGACCCACGCTGCCACGGCACCAACCGCCTGTTGAAGGATGGCGCAACCATGGTCGAAACCGTACGCGACATCCTCGGCAATCTTACACCGCTGGGCGAATTACCCCTCGCCGAGCAGCAATCGCTCAATTTTCATGAGGCTCCCGTCACCTCGCTCGACGAACAAATGCTGGAGCGCGCACGCGCCGCCATCGTCGAGTCACTGGGCGCTTCACCCACCATGACTGATGATATATTGGCCGCCACGGGTGTCACCCCACACATCCTGATGGCGGTTTTACTTGAACTTGAACTCGCCGGTAGGCTAGAACGCCACGCCGGCTCGAAAGTAGCCTTACGCATGGGAGATGCAGCTTGAAAAGTGTCGTAGTCGTCGAATCGCCATCGAAAGCGAAAACCATCAATAAATATTTAGGCTCGGATTATACCGTGCTTGCCTCCTACGGCCATGTGCGCGATTTGCCATCAAAGGATGGCTCGGTGGAGCCCGATGCGGATTTCGCGATGCATTACGAAGTGGATATCGATTCCAAAAAACAAATGGGCGCCATTGCCTCCGCGCTCAAAGGCGCGGATATGCTTTATCTCGCGACTGACCCCGACCGCGAGGGAGAAGCCATTTCATGGCACGTGCTTGAGGCACTGAAAGAATCCAAAAAACTACCGAAAGATATCGGCGTGAAGCGTATTGCCTTCAACGAAATCACCAAAAAAGCGGTGACGCACGCGATTGAAAATCCGCGCGATATCGACATGGATTTAGTGAACGCGCAACAAGCGCGCCGCGCACTGGATTATCTCGTGGGCTTCAACCTTTCGCCTGTGCTGTGGCGTAAACTGCCAGGTTCGCGCTCGGCTGGCCGCGTGCAATCCGTCGCCCTGCGCCTAATTTGCGAGCGCGAGGCCGAGATTGAAGTGTTCGTCGCACGTGAATATTGGGATATTGGCCTGACCATGCAAACCGGCACTGGCGCAAGCTTTGCCGCACGCCTCACCGAATATAACGGCACCAAACTCGATAAATTCGCGCTGGGTAACGAGGATGTCGCTAAAGAAGTTGAGCGCGTGCTGAAATCGACCGATTTCCGCGTCACCACCATCACCCCGCGCACAGTGCGCCGCGCACCTTATGCGCCTTTCTCCACCTCCACCTTGCAAATGGAAGCCAGCCGCAAGCTTGGCTTTGGCGCCAAGCGCACCATGCAAGTCGCGCAGAAGCTCTATGAAGAAGGTTTGATTACCTACATGCGTACGGACGGCATCACCGTCAGCAACGACGCGATTGCCGATGCGCGCAAATTCATTGAGAAAGATTACGGCGCGAAATACGTGCCCGAATCGCCACGCCAATACAAAACCAAGGTAAAGAACGCGCAGGAGGCGCACGAAGCGATTCGCCCGACGGATCTCTCCAAGCGCCCCGAGAACATGCAGCTGGATGCCGAGCAAGCCAAGCTCTACGAGTTGATTTGGAAGCGCATGGTCGCCAGCCAAATGGAAGTCGCGCTCTATGACCAAGTGGGCGTCGACATGCACGATGCCACCAAGCGCCACGCGCTGCGCGCCACTGGTTCGGTGCTGAAGTTTGATGGCTTTTTGTGCCTCTATCAAGAAGTCATCGAAGAAGATGAAAAAGAGAAAAAAGACGGCGAGGAAGAAAACGCCGAGGATGACAAACAGCGCCTGCCCGTGATGGAAGTGGGCGAGCCCCTGCGCACCGCGAAGGTCGAGGCCGCCCAGCATTTCACCCAGCCGCCACCACGCTTCTCCGAGGCAAGCCTAGTAAAACGTTTGGAAGAACTCGGCATTGGCCGCCCATCGACCTACGCCAGCATCATCAGCGTGCTGACGGACAGAAATTACGTGAAACTCGATAAACGCCGCTTCACTGCCGAGGCACTGGGGCGCATTGTCACTGCGTTCCTGATGAGCTATTTCGAGCGTTATGTGGAATATAATTTCACCGCCAACCTCGAAGAAAACCTCGACAAGATTGCCGATGGCGAGCGCGACTGGAAAGAAGAGCTGCGCCTGTTCTGGAAGGACTTCCACGCCAAGGTGGAAGACAGCAAAAAACTCACCATCAGCGAAGTGCTGACGCATGTGCAAGAACTGCTCGAGCCCTATATTTTCGGCGTGGGTGAAGCGGCTGCTACAGCCAAAGTGTGCCCCACCTGCAAAACAGGTTCACTACACCTCAAAACAGGTAAATTTGGCAGCTTCCTTGGTTGCTCGAACTACCCTGAATGTAACTTCACGCGCCAGCTAACGGGTAGCGCGGCAGAGAATGCCGAAGGCAGCGCTGGCGAAGGCGAAGAATTCCCCCGCACGCTCGGCACCGATCCAGTCAGTGGCCAAACCGTCACCATCCGCAAAGGTCCGTATGGCGTGTATGTGCAACTTGGCGAGGAGAAAAAACCCAAGCGCAGCAGCATCCCCAAAGGTGTGCAGCACAGCACCGTGGATTTGGAAAAAGCTCTCACCCTGCTCGCTTTGCCGCGCGAGGTGGGACTGCACCCTGAAACCAACCTGCCCATCATGGCCAATAATGGCCGCTTTGGCCCCTACCTGCTGCATGATGGCAAATATGCGAACCTCGGGCCCGAGGATGATATTCTCACCATCGGCATGAACCGCGCCGTGACCGTGATTGCCGAAGCGCTTGAGAAAAAGAAAAACGGCGGGCGCGGCGCTCCCGAGCCATTGAAGGATTTAGGTGCACACCCAGAATCGGGCGAGAAAGTGGTGATTCTGAAAGGTCGCTATGGCGCTTACATCAAATATGCTGGCAAGAACATCACCCTACCGAAGGAGATGGAGCCTGCGAGCGTAACGATGGAGCAATTGCTGCCACTGCTACCCGCCGCAAAAGGCAAAGCCGCCGCGAAAAAGAAGCCTGCCGCCAAAAAGAAAGCCCCTGCGAAAGCCAAAACAGCGACGAAAAAGGCAGCGGCGCCTAAAGCAGTAGCAAAGAAAAAATCAGCCTAAACCTATATTGTTTGGCCGCTCGATTTTCCTCTGCTCATCTGCTGGTCGAGCCTCAGTCTCTCGGCTGAAGGAATCAAGTTACGCGCAGCCAAATGGTAGGAAAAATCCTTAATGATCGCAGAGTTGAGCGGCGTACCTTGCTTACCCTGAAACGTAACCTTCATGCATGATGCTCTGAATGACGCCGAATCCACTATATTGGTATCAATAAAAACCTTACTATTCGTGTTGCGATATCCTTGGATGCACTCGCGAAGCGCATCTTTTAGCGGCTCCATATTTCTAGGCGGAAGCTCATAATTTAATGTGAACGACTGATCCGTGGCACCTGCTGCCAGAAAACACGTACCATAGAGAGGAGTAGGCTTTCTTATCATCGATATAACCTTGCGTTTTGTTGATTGTGCACCCTAGCCTATGCGAAGGGTGCGTGTGTGTGACAATTGTGTGAAATCATCTGCTGGCGAGCGATATTTACCCACACGGGCTTGACCCCGCCTCCAAAACCGCTACATTCCCACGCATGACAACACCACGCGCAAAAATTTATTCGCCTGCAAAAACCGCCATGCAATCGGGCAAGGGCAAAACAGGCACTTGGCTTCTGGAATATGAACGCCCCGCGCCAATGACGCCCGATGCGCTGATGGGCTGGAACACCATGCCAAGCACACTCACCCAAATCAAACTCACCTTCCCCACCAAGGAAGAAGCGATTGCTTATGCCACGGCAAAAAAGATTGAGTACAGCGTCAGCGATCCTAAAAAGGCCGTTGTACCGCCCAAATGCTATGCCGAGAATTTTGCCACCGCCAAGCGCAAAGCGTGGGACGCAAACTGCTAACCCGCGTTTGTTGGGCGCATCATGAGTAAAGCCTTCACCAAAGAGGATGACGGAAACGACGGCGAGGACGATGACTTCACCGCGCCTGATCCCATTCCCAAAGGCCAGAAAAACTACATCACGCCACGTGGCCATGCAGCGCTTCAGAAGGAATATCATACGCTGCTTTACACCGACCGTCCCAAAATTGTGGAAGTGGTGAGCTGGGCAGCGGGCAATGGCGACCGCTCCGAGAATGGCGATTACATTTACGGCAAAAAGCGCCTGCGCGAGATCGACCGCCGACTGCATTATCTCAGCCGCAGTTTGGAGCGCGCGGTGGTGGTGAACCCCGAGGAACAACAAGGCTTAAAACAGGTATTTTTTGGTGCCAAAGTCACCTATGCGCGGGCGGATGATAGCGAACACACCGTGCAACTCGTAGGGGTCGATGAGGTGGATGTCGAAAAGGCGCGTATCAGTTGGCTTTCGCCTGTTGCGCAGGCACTTTTGAAGGCCAAAGTGGGCGATAACGTGCGCTGCCCCCTGCCCAGCGGGGTCGAGGTGCTCGAGATTATGCACATCGCCTATCCCTGCGAATAATATCTAAGTCATTGATTTTTAATAGACCAAGGCAGCCACACCCTACCCTAAAAAAGCTTAAAAAACGGCCATTTCGTCATCAAACTGTAATAATTGGCGCGTATAGTGTAAATTGTATGGGAAACCTCATGCTACGGAGAAACTTATGAAACGATTCACTGTCCCTTGCGATTTCAACGGTGTTAAGCACCCGTTCCACGTTTATATTGGCGACCCGAACCCCAAAAAGCATCCGCTGCAATTCCAAAGCTCGTGGCTGAGTTCCGAGCGCGGCGGCAACATCCCGCAGGATGTGATGGATAGCTTCGAGAAGCTGTTCAAAATCTCACAGGAAAACAATGTGAGCTTCGAAGATCTCTGCGTCTATGCACTCGGCGCAGCGCAGCAGGAAGAAGCCGCAGGCGGCGCTGTTCAACAACAAGCATAACGAAGGTGAGCCGACGCTTTGGCAACGGAAATTACAGCAGATGATTTTGTCGCCAAGCCCATCGACACCGTGGCGAAGGACACTGCTGCGCTAGAAGCTGCCCACGCCCAAGCACTGGCCGAACTCCAGCGTATCCGCGCGAAAGCATCCCTCGACGCAACACCCGAGGACGACAACCCCGATTACTCCATGCATGATGTATCGGGTATGGGACGCTATGTTGTCCCTCGCCATCAGGGCTGGAAGGCACTGCTTAAGATTATCCACGATCCCGTCCCAAACATCGATTTCTCGGCAAACATTTACCCCGCGTTCGATGGCGTGATTGGCCAGCATTTCCAAAGCCCCTACTTGCTCGACCCGCTGGATGAAAAATACGAATCCTACGAGAATCTGCGCGACAACCTTGCTGCCGTGCGCAACTTTCTCATGCAGACCTACTACGCCGACACGCCCAAGGGCATGACACCGCAAAAAGCCGCAAAGGCCATGGATGAGATCGCTGGCTTTGTCGGTGATGGCTTGTACAATAACTGGCTCTATTTGGGCATTATCCCTAATCACAATCCCACCAAACCGTTCATCTCCATTCACGAAGCCAGCAAAGAGAATGGCAAAGGCGCACAATATATTTACGAGAAAATTCTCGAGCATCAGCGCCACAGCAATTGGATGAAACCCTTTGCAGCCGTGGCCGCGCTGTTTGGCGGTAAGGACCCCGAAGAATGGCTCCTTCCCCCCGCCAGCGAAACCCATTTCCGCGACAAAATCGCCTATGATGAGGCTGGCGTTGCCCCCCTCACCGAGGAAGCCCAGAGCTTACAAGCTGCCGCAGCCACCGTGGCCGCGCTTGAGGCCAAACTGCAAACCATCAAGGATGCACGCACGCTGAGCAGCACGGCGATTGACCTCGATGCCATCGGTAACCACCTCATCTACACGGCCACCCACATGGATGGGGTGGCGCAAATGGCTGCCCCCGTGCGCCGCGACGCTGTCGAGATTGCTAAGGACATCCTAAGGAAGCTCAAGCTCTCCATCGGCAATGCCAACGTGGTCGACGGCCTGAATATGAAGCCCTCCGATGATATGGCGACGCTGGGTGCCGTCAAGGGTGTGGCGATGGTATATGAACGCCTGCTCGCGTGGGCGCGCATCAATAATGATGCGGGTATTTTCCAGCACCCCTCGGTGATGGCGGCCACACAGGCCATTGGCCAGCTTGGCTATCAGGCCAAGCGCGAAGCGCTACGGGTGGCAGGTGTCGCTGGCAACCATGGTCTGGTGAAAGCGATTAAAGAACAGATCGACCGCCTCCCGAGCAGCTACAAGTCGGCAAGCGGAAGCTTTGGTCAATTGTTCGAAACCATCGAGCGCGGGATTGATACAGTGATGACCCGTGTGCAAGAGGTGAATGTTACGGGCGCTAAGGTTGGCTTCTCGGTCGATAGCTCGATGGGCACAACGCTTGGCAATGCACCCACCGCTGGCACCTCAGCCCAAGTGGGCGTGAACGATGCCGCACAGCGTAACGCGCAGGCCATGCAGGCCGACCAGCTGGCCGCTCAAGCACAAGCTAACCGCATCAACAGCCAGTTAGCAGCGCAAGCACAAGCGCAACGGCAACAACAAGGCCAACCACAACAGCAACCACAAGCGCAGCCGCGTGGTGCAACCGTGGGACGCCAATCGCTCCAGTCCGCCCAGCGCGCGCAAACCAGCCAAAGTCGCCCTGCATCAAGCACGGCTCCTGCTGCACCATCCACGGCACCTTTGGCCTCGGCGCAGCAGCAAGCCGCAAATCGCCAGACCACCATGACAGCACTAGCCGACGCGCGTCGACGCGATGAGCAGCTGCGCCAAGACGCCCAACGCCAGCGCGATCAGCAGCAAGCGCAACGCGCGGCACGCGCCGCCATGCGAATCGACCCCAACGCTCTCAAAGGTATCTCAGGGTTCGATATGACTGGTGTGACAGGTGCGCCCATTACGGGTGGCCGACGCCCCATCACTCCGCAAGCAGTGCAAGCACAAGCCGCAAAACAACAAGCAGCAAAACAGACGCAAGCAACCACCGAGAGAGCTGCGGCCAACACTGCCAAGCAGTCCGAGGAAGAAAAACAAAGACTAACTGCGGCGACAAGCCCCACCACACCAAACAGCCGTAACAACGGCGGGCGCGGACTCTAAAACATCACACTGGATTTATACGTGGTCGGCGGCAGCTTCTGGCTGCTGAAGCTGTGGATTAAACGCGCCATTCACGGGACGTTTTGGGCCACAAGGGCTGCCTTCAAGGCCTACGCACGGAGACTTCAACACCTCAAGTTTTTCGGAGGTACAGCCTGTAAGCACCAGTGCAGCAGCAACCAAAGTAAGCGGTAATAGACGTGTCATAACGCACCCAAATGTTGATTCCATCACAGACAACAGCGAATTGTGGCAATCGTCAAGCGGAAATCAACTTAGTCACGACCAACGTGCCGTCATCGTCGGGTTTGTCCTGCTGCCCCTACGTTATTGCTACCACCACCGGATCTGATGTCTGACTTGAAGTCCCGCTTCGCATCCGTAGACATGTGGATGGCCGCATTGGACAGTTCGTGTGCAATTGCCTCGACCACCTGCGCAAACTGCATGGCGACATAGACAAGAATCACGAAAGCAAGAATATCCACGATATTAATTGGGAACTCTGTACATTGTTGCCCGTTGATTGCGCACTCCAGCGGACCACGCCAGTTTGATTCCGTTGCCCGCGGGAAGGTTTCCCCAAATTGTTTGAACTTCCAGAAGGCCGCCGTGTTTGACGTACCGTCGACAAACTTGGTCTGAGCCCAGCAAAGGTCATTAGCGCCCAACATATCGCGAGCGGCGCCCATCATCATGACCAAGAAGAACGAAATAAAGGTAAAATAAAGGATCGGCTGAAGGCTTGTATTGACCAAGATATTCACCCAGCCACTAAAGAGCGGTTTAGTTTTTTCGAACAACAAAAATACAATAAAAACTGGTGCCACCCCGAACAGTAAGGCACGAACAATGAAGCTAATCGCGTACAGCTTCAAGCCTTTAACGACCAACTGAATGAAGCCCAAGCAAGCAAACGCCAGCAGAAAGCCCATCATCGCTCCGTATGACTGGCCTGCGCCAAAGGTGCCCATGATTGCGATAATCATATCCGAACTCAGGATATAGCGTGCCATTCCATCGAGAATCAAGAACGGTGAGTCCCCAGCATTGAATGGTATGCCCGTACCAATAGAGATGACTTCGCCAATAATCTGGTCCGTACCATCGTTAAAAAATCTTACCACATAATCGCTGAAAAAGTTCCAACCTGCGGGAGATATGAGTGTGTAAATAAGACCAAGCTTCACAAGGCGCACCAATACCTGCCCGAAGGTAGCATTCACGATACCCGTGGTAAATGCGACGGCATAAAAGATAATCATCAGTGTAGCTGCGGCATTGACCGTATTTTGGTAGGCAGGACTATCCGTAAAGGTCTGAAATAATTCCCGCGAGGCTTCGCCGATCACTTCGCTGATAAACTCCGTGATATTGGTTAGTATGCCTGGCTCTGTGTTGGGCGTACTTGGATCAACGTTTACCCGATTCCCCTCAAAATCCGTACATGTCGTGTTAGGCGCAGGATCGGCGGGCTGCGCGCTCGCCATGATAGGCGTAAGCAATACTAGTGTCAGCGCTAGAACGACAGTTGCCGCAAGCCAAGTTCGTTTTAATGAAAACATTTCTAACACTCCACTCATTCTTATTCTCCTCGCTCGCCACGAGCATTTCTTTGCATTGCGTTCATAAATGCTGCGTTGGCATCACTGCCCACACTCGACGCACGTGCTGCGAATTGCTCACCATCTACCGATCCAAGCGCTCCACTCCTCGAAGATCCTGTCGAAAACCCTTCACGCATTCTTTCAAACGCACTGCGCCCACTGCTCACAAAGCCTTGCTCGGCTTTCGACGTTGATGCCACAAGGCCGCCACTCATGATAACCCTCGACTGAGTCAATATATTGACGAGTTTAGGAAGAGCATTCAATCCTTGGTTAATGAGCCACCCAAGAATTACCAGCGTGACTAGCTCTTCAAAAATCTGCATGAAACTCTCTCGGCCGCGCTGGAAGTTCTCTCCCAACTGCTCGAAATTGATTGCGGGAACTTTCATACCCCCTACACCACCGCCGCTGAGCGATGGTATCATGAGGTTCCACAATGTCGGCGTCCGCATTAATGCCTGACGGTCAGCTAGGGTCGTTGCCTCACCGAGTCGTACGTCCTCGGCATCGTTGGTGTAGGTATGCGAAAGCAATGTCTTATGTGGCTCCAATGCCTGCTCAACCGCTTCCCAACGGAAGATTTCTTGCACCATGGAATCAGGCCGGAACAACATTCTATCGTAGACCATGAGCGCCATCATTACATAGGCAATAACAATAATGGGGGTTAGGAACCCAGCTAGAATTCGTTTCCAAAATCTCTCAAAATACCCTGTCGTCCCTTGTAAAAACACCAAGGGCATAAACAGCGGCGATATGATGATCATCAAGCAGACCATGAGATAGCTTGTAATGAATACTGTCGCAGTGCGCACCACCAGCATAAACAAGCCCAACAGAACGCCCATCATACCAAAGAAGACAACAGCACCCCACGCGCCACCAAATAAGAATCCAACGGTTAAGCCAATCATGCTGGTAGAAAGCAACATACTGGCTCGTCCATCGTCACCAACGGTAACGCCAAACATCTTGCCCATGATACAGTCCATAATCGACCAAACGCGTATGGTTTGGCCATTGTTGTAGGTATCCACATCACATGTAAGAGACGTCGTATCAATAGTAGCCGCAACAACCGTCTGTGATTCGTTCATGATACTATATACAGAAGGAATGAGCTGGCTCGTCCCTGCCTCGTTGCTGATGCTTCGGATGCTGCCAAGATCGTTCAAGAACCCCAAAACAAGGGCTAGCTTGAGAACCAAGATAAACCCTTGTTTATAGATTTGTGGTTCGTTTTGTAAAACCCGCACACCAAAAAGTATGACAACTAACGTAAGGAAACTGTACAATAATGGACGGAACAGCTCTACCATTTCGGCGGCAAACCTGATGGTCGCCTCCTGAACGGTAAAAACTAAGCACGGCATAATCCGCCCGAGCAAGGCGCCTCTGCCCAATGCAACGCCCTCATGGTCAGTCGCTTCCGAGCACCGCATGACAGCGCCGTCTCCACCAACCGTTTGCAGATCACTCTCTGTAGGAGTAGGTTCGGGAGCCTCGTCGCCATAGTCCTGAGCGTAGGCGTTCGAAAGAATCGGCAATGGCGCCATGGCGCAAAACAGCGCACCAACCAGCCATAAAACGACAACACTGTATTTAATATGCGTCATGGTCGCCCCAAACGCCCTAAGGTCTGCTGCATAGAACTACTTGTCTGTCTACCTAGGTTACCGGCAACCTGACCGGCCAAATCTGGTGTTTGCATTGCATCACCCAACAAATCACTGGTTATCCTTGGCACAATTCTCACCATACCATTCATCACGAAAATAACCACGCCACAGAGGAAACACGCAGCAAGCACTTCGCGTAACAAATATTGCCCTGCCCTCAACGTCTCGCTGGGGTTACCCTCCGCGTCCAGAACCTCTGGGTAATCCCCTGGAACGTCGACTGCAGGGTCGCGCATGGATGCCATATGATCCCACCGAACCTCCTGCAACCATACTGAAATAGGATACGTATAATTACATCTGCGCGCCAGTTCGCCCGTAGTGTCCGCCCTTATGTTTTCTGCCGTACATTCGCTGTACCTCAAGCGGTGCGCAATACCACCCTGATCTTCACCCACAATCGATGTTGTACCCAAGCGTTCGGGGTTGAGCGATTTAATTAGGGCAAGGCTCCTTGGCATTTCCTCAATGATAGGACGACAGGTCGGAATAGGACACGGATGCACCATACAAACCGGCGGGGTACACTCCTCACCCGTGGGGGTTCGCGGCGTAGTGAGATAGTCATTCAAATCAAAATTATCAGCACGCGATGCCTCGCCCGCGATACGATACATAATTGAATAGCGACCAGAGAATACGGCCAAATCGACAGCGGTGATCGTAAAGATAATCAGCACCAACATGATCACGGGCTGAAGCGCAAACGAGATCATTAATTTCACCCACTTGTCGAAGTACTGCTTGGTTTCTTTGAATAGAATAAGCGGAATGATCAACGGGGAAACAATAACCAAAAGAGCAATGCCCATATAGGCTGCGATGTAAGTAAAGAATGCGCGGATCACCAACATCAACATTCCAAAAACAAACACAATCCCAATCACCCCAAGCACCAACCCAACGACAGAAGATTGGAGGTTGCTAGTGAAGAAATTCACTAACCCACGCGCCAAACCACGGTTTGTTTCGTCAGGATTCGCGTTATCGAGTCTTTCATTATAGAAAATAGCATCAAAGGTGGGGGGGGCATTACACGCATTATCACCAGGATCCTCGCCACCTTCACAGGTTGGGATTCGAATCCCAACAATCGTATCGAGCAAGCAATCAACCCCAAGCCATGGTGCTGCAGCGGGAGCAGGGTTTCCCCCTCGCCCAGCTTCTCGTGAAACGAGTTGCAAGCAATGAACCCGTGCGAAATCAGATGAGCTATCCGCATCCACTGTGCCACTCGGTGGGATAAAACGCGTGACGGCAAGCGCCATGCCATCCATGATGTTGATCGTTGTCCTAAAAATAAGCGGCGAGTTGGCTACTAGAAATACCACCGCAGAGACCTTGAACAGCAACACAAACGTATCGCGCCCAACCTTTTCGACCATACCAAAGCTAAGCATCACGCCGTAAATTAATACTGCCAGCGTAATCGCTGCCATGGTGGCTCGCTCAAAAAAGCTTGTGACGCGACCAAAATATAATGCAGCACCGTTATCAATAGTTGTGCGTATGCACACTGCTATGCGGTGCGTAAGCCCCGCTATCTCTTCACAGTTTGCGGCTTCAACCTGCGCTGCCGCAGGCACAGGCGCAGCCAATATCACCAAACTTACCGCAAGAAGCATCAGCCAGTGTTTAGCGCGTGCTTGCATCAAAACTCCTTCACGCGTTTGGTGAAGATTGGAAGCCAATCCTTTACATTATCTCCCACTTCTGCACGAATTTCATCGAGCAGGCCCACCGTTTCTGCGCGACCAGACAGGACGCTCACCACATCTTCCATGCCCGATAAGTCGACCCGAGCAACGACTACATCTTTAGCCTGTTTTACCAAGAAGTAGCGCGTACCAATATCGGTGTTTTTTAGGAGATTAAACTCTCGTTCCGAAAGCATGAATGCCTTACGATAGGGTTCCGTAGCTTTTGGGTTCGGCAAGAATATCTGCGTCGCGGTCTGCTGAATGAGCGTATCCGAAATAGAGCTCCCCACCGCATCTTCAACGCTCTGCGTTGCGAAGATAACCATGCCATTCAGCTTACGCAGTGTTTTCAGCCAATCTTTGATTTTTACAGAGAATATTTTATTATCAACCAGCGCCCATGCCTCATCGAGAACGATAACGGTAGGCGTACCATCGAGCGACAGCTGAATACGATGGAATAGATAGAGCAGAACGGGCACCAAGCATGCACGATTACTCAGCACATCCCCCATCTCAAAGCCGAACACATTGGAATTTTTGAAATTCACCTTGTCTTCAGCCTCATCGAAGATTCTTGCAAATCTGCCATCCGAGTGCCACTGCGACAAGCGCGAGGCAATCGTCCCTGGCCCACCTATCCCAAAGAAGGCCGCAATATTACGAAGGACGCGATCTTCCTTGCGCAACCTGAACACACCATCAACCGCACGCTGCACAATATGCAAGTCATCGGCAGAAATAGGCTCTTCGTTAATAGCAACCAATGTTGACAGCCACTCGGTGATAAACGACCGATTCTCGGGCGTATCATCAAGCTGAAGGGGGTTGAAATAACACTTCTTGCCCGGATCAATATGCGTGTACACACCGTCGAGTGCGCGCACAAAAATCTCAGCACCGCGGTCTTTATCGAACATAAAGATGCGCGCATTGAACTTCATGGCCTGCGCACAGAGGAAGTTCATCAACACCGTTTTACCAGCACCCGTAGGCCCGATGATCGTGGTGTGCCCCACATCCCGCGCATGGAAATTAAAGAAATAAGGTGTACCCGATGTCGTACCAAGCACCGTAACCGCATCGCCCCAGTGATTGCCCGCAATCTTACCGACAGGGTAGTTGTGCATAGCGGCGAAGCTTGAAATATTAAGCGTATTGATATCAGACGGCCGCCCAATGAAATCAGCATTGGCGGGCAACTGCGCCCAATAACATTGCTCGAGGATTAACTTCTCGCGCACAGGGTTGATACCCACATTCACCAATTCTGCAATTACCAGCGAAACAGCCGACTCAAGCGCATTGAGGTTTTCCTCAAGACACATAATCGTAAGGTGGTGCTTACCAAATGCAATGCGGCCGGACATGGTCAGATCCAGCGCATCGGTAATCTCTTGCACCTGGCTAACAGCCAAATCGTTCGAGTTCTTCATGCGGCGCTGCTTGAGCTGCATCGCACCTAGATTTGCCTGCCGGTTGGCAAATGCAAAGCTTTGCGAAATAATCAGCTCGAACGGCATCTGCAAGAATGCGTCCATAATGCCAGCCGCTGTCGATGGAGCATACTCTTTGATACTTACGATAGCCGCAAACCGCGCACCCGCTGCCGAACGAATCTCAATGGCTCGGCTACCAAAATACAGGCGACTTGTCGGCAAGTAATGCGCAATATCAATCGTCGGCACCATCATGGGCTGGCCATTGCCACCATTCACCAAACGCCCCAGAAACTCGAGCGGCTCCGACATCGGGCCAAACTCACCCATGGTGGTCGTCAACACGCGCGCACCGTAATCCCTAAACGTCGCCAGAACGCGATAAACCGATTCGCGCAACTCCTTGTGCATCTCTTGGAATTTTATGGATTCCGCGTCCTTGTTGGTACGATTCTCAATCCCCTCCAAGACGTTCTGGATCTTTGCAGCACCCTTCACATCATCTTTGCGGATAACCGAGATGTAGAGCTCGTTGATAAAGGTTGATTTGGAGTTTTGTTTCTCGCGCCACTTATCATCCACATACTGAGCAAAGCCTTTAGGCATTTTCCCTGCGGGATAAACGCTCTGGCGGCGGCGAATGGTGTGAAACCACATACTAAACGTGCCTTCCGCCATACTTTTATACAGCGAATTACGCACCATTTTCTTCATATCAACAACATCATCATCCGCCGTCTCGAACGAGAAGCCGTCAATCTTGATGATTTGCATCAATTCACCTTTTTTGGTGACAATCGTCTCCTTATCCCAGTGATGCTCATAGGGAATAAAATCAGCCATCGATACTTCGCGCTCACAAGCGCTGTGCTTCATTACTTTACGACGCTTAAGAGTGAAGCTCATAACCTAGAACACATCGTAAGAGTTGGTGAATGAGTGGTAGCCACGATTGAATGATTTATAGCCATACTTCATACGCAACATCCATAGCTCTACCGCGCGCGGCTCCTTCATGCACAAAAGGTAGCCAAACCCGTGAATGATGAGCGCCAAAGGCATAACAGAAAACGATTTCGTCTGAATATACATAATCATACAGGTCATCGCATTTAACACGAAAAACATGTAACTCACGCCTGCCACCATTGCGGGGCGCGCAAGACCTTGGAATAGAGGATCTGCAGTGAGACGAGGACCAGACATAAAAACCCCAGTATTCTAAAAAATTCAAAGACCTATATGGCAAAAAAGCCAAAACCTTGAATGCAGAATATACTTCTAGCTTACCACATTACCAAGAATTTACTAAAATTACGTAAAGATTTGCGACGTTCCCGAACAAACCTGTGCAAAAATACACCGCTGAGAGAAAACGCCTAGATTCCCACCAAGGCTCGCGCAAAATCATCGGCGGCAAAAGGCCGCAAATCTTCCGCACCCTCGCCCACGCCAATCGCATGAATGGGGAGCTTGAATTGCTCCGCCAACGCCACCACAATGCCTGCTTTGGCGGTGCCATCCAACTTTGTCACCACTAGCCCTGTCACTCCCGCCACCTCGCCAAATGCCTTGACTTGCGCGAGGGCATTTTGCCCTGTCGTCGCATCCAACACCTGCACCACCGCGTGCGGTGCATCGGGGAGAAGTTTTTTGATGACCTTGGTGATTTTACTCAGCTCGGCCATCAGGTTTTCCTTGGTGTGTAGTCGACCTGCTGTATCGATAAACACCACATCGGCTTTTTCAGCGATGGCTTTTTCAACGCCTGCATAGGCTACGGAGGCAGGGTCGGCATTCTCTGCCCCGCGTACAAAGCTACACCCTGCGCGCTCGCTCCAGCGCTGCAATTGCTCTACTGCCGCCGCGCGGAACGTGTCAGCTGCCACCACCATCACACGCCTTCCCTCGCTCGTCAGGCTATGCGAAAGCTTGCCAATCGTTGTTGTCTTGCCGTTGCCATTCACTCCCACCACCAGCACCACCGTTGGCGATGCGACAGCATGATCGAGTGGTACCGCATAAGGCGCTAAACGCTTGGCAATTGCAGCGGCAAGCAATTGCTTGATTTCATCTTCGCCAATATCTTTATCCACGCGCCCATACGCCAGTTCGGCCACCACTGCACTCGCCGTCGCAGCCCCCATATCGGCAAGGATAAGGGTTTCCTCCAGCTCCTCCAGCGTGGCGGCATCAAGCTTGCGCTTGGTGAATACCGCGCCGATTGAATCGGTTGTTTTGCGCAAGCCATCGGATAATTTTTTGAACCAACTCATGTGGCACTAAATCTCAATTTCACCACTAAACACATAAGCCACCGCGCCACTCATCAGCACATCGCCCGTGTTGTTTGGACCACGCTGCCACTCAACACTCAGCGTGCCACCTGGCAATGCAACCTGACACTTGGTTTGTGTTTTCTCGCGCAACACGCCCGCCACCACGGCTGCACATGCTGCCGAACCGCAGGCGAGCGTAATGCCGGTACCGCGCTCCCACACGTGCATTTTTAGCTGCGTGTCACTGATTACCTGCACCGCGCTGATATTGGCCCGCTCGGGAAATAGTGGGTGATGCTCGAGCGTTGCCCCCCACTCTGCTAGCTTGATATGCGCTAAATCACGCACGAAGAAAATAGCATGCGGGTTGCCCATATTGACGGCTACAGGGTCGGCCAGCAAACCCACTTCAAGCCCCAAATGCTGGGTGTTGCGGCTTTCGCTTAGGGGTATTTCCTGCCATCTCAATTTCGGGGTGCCCATATTTACTTGCACATCGCCATTATCCATCCGCTTACCACTGCGGATACCAGCGCCCGTTTCTAGTGTCGCCTCGCCTTTGCCAGACTCTCTCATTAGAAAGTCGGCCACGCAGCGGGTGGCGTTGCCGCAGGTGGAAATCTCCGAGCCATCGGCATTAAATATCTGCATAAACGCTTCCGCCTTTTGCGAGGCCTTAAGCACCAAAAGCTGGTCGCAGCCAATGCCAAAATGGCGATCTGCCAAGCGCTTTACATCCTCAGCGGTGAGGGTCACCGCGCGCGCGCGCGCATCCAGCACCACAAAATCGTTGCCAGTACCATGCATTTTCAAAAACGGGGTCTTGTTCAAATTGTCACCTAATCTTCACACAAAGGAGGAATAATCTGGTCTAGTCATAGCCAACAGCGAGATGAAAAACAATCATAGACGGATTCATGTGTATGACTGCAAAAGACTTTCACAAATCAGTGGGGTTCGGTAGCTTCATGGAGCGCGTGCTTGCGCCTGCTGCTGCCGACAAACCTAAGGAGACCAAACAAACATACGTGCCCATTCCAAATTCAATTGACTTTTTGCAATACGAAAAGTGCGTAGAAAAATTCTACGACACCCTATGGGTTCCAGTCAGCAAGGCAAACTTTGCCGCCCACCAAGACATTTGCGACGCTGCAATAGCCTCAGCAGAATCGTCGTCCGCCGAAGATTACTGGAAAAAACGACGCCAACCGAAAATGATTAATGGCGTTCCACATATACCCCTCGCTAATGCCCTTGAAGCCTACGATAGTTGCTGGGCAGATAAGCACGGACTCCTAGACAACGATAATGATTCAGAAAAGAACAAAGCTTCGCCCCAATGTTTAAAATTCTACACTGCAAGCGCCCAATTACTTGCCCATGTGTGGGGTGGCAAGAATGCAGACCACATTGTAAAGCAACTTGCGGAAGCGCTGCATGACCCGCAGGCCGACCTCAATATCCTTACGGGCAAGCACAGCGCCGAGCACGTGGCCGAAACCATTTTCGATCTCGCCTGCGCGCAGCGCAGCAAAATCAAGGGCTCAAGCCCATCTATTTAGCCATGTAAGCACCTGATATATCGAAAATGACAATCTTCACGGGATTGTCACACACGATAACGGTGATTTTTGCTACATTGAGTGCCATGACCCAGAAGCAGCAGAACTCACCCTACGATGACATCCCACGATTAGTGACGGGCGCCAACCCCAAGCGCTGGGAGCATTTATCGCAGCTCGATGCGCTTCAACATTCATTGGCGCGCTATAAGCGCATGCCCAAACGTAGCGAGGATGGCCGTGTTGACGCTAAAACAGCGTTTGCCGCGCTGCTCGCGGCATTCGATGCAACCACCCCCAAAACACTGGAGCCTCAGGCGGAACTGATCGAGCACCCGAGTTTGACCGACCAGCTTGCCGCCACGCAGCGCGGCCAGCAAAACGCCTTATTTACAACGGAATCATCACCCGAAGCCGCTCGCGCAGAAGCCACTCAGGCCATGCATGCGTTAGGCGACGCCATTTATGCGCGCCGCGCCCTCATCCAGCCCAAACGCCCGCGCATTCAAAAAGAGCCCGAGGTATTGAAGCAAATCAACGTTGACCTCTATGCTCCCTTCATCCGTGCCTTTGCTGCCTCGTATGCGAAGGATAGGGAAACCCCTCGCAGCCAGCAGGCACTAGCGGCCATGCCCACCCTTTCCCAAGTCGCGCGCGAGGCGCAGGGCGTTGTCGCCATGCTTGATTTTTCCGATAGCATCGATCGCTTCCGCAAAAAGCTTCAGCGTAAGGCCGATGAACAAGGCGTGGATGTAAAATTCCTATTCCAAGAAAACGCCGCCGAATTGAAGCCTCACCTCCTCAAGATTTGCGACACGTTTAACAACAAAATCCGCGCACTCGACCTAACTGTGAAAGGTCAGCCTGCAGGCTATAAAATGACCCCCGCTTACGAAGCGTGCGTGGCGGCGGAAACTTCGATACGCCATGCCGAACGTTTCACTCAAATCATCCCCCCGCGTGATGCGGTAAAGCATTATGCCTTTCAATTTGTTCTGGGCGGTAAGGACTTAAATTCCGATTATGTGCACCACAAACTGGCGCACCGTATTGAGGATGCCTATCAGGCAGATTTAGCGATATATAAAAAGAAACTGGCGTGCGCCGAGAAAGCCCATGTGCGCGCGGTGGACCACAACCCACGCACAGCGGGTACGTATACGCCACCACTCAATCCGCTCGAGGAAAATCTACACACCCTCAACCGCGTTTACGAAGCACGCTGGGCCATGATTGCCGATGACATGGTAACGCTCGCGGGCGCCAAGTTCCTTGCTGATCCTAAAATTGCTCACCCAAGCGCCACCCCACCTGAAGAATATAGCGGGGAAGTCGCAGCCAAACCTCGTCGGCCGACAACTAGGGTGCAAAGCATCACACCTGAAGGCCGAAGCGCCGTAGCGCCAAGCGCTACGCGCAGCCGAGGCGGAAAACAACCCGCAAATAACTAACCGCCGAATTGCCCCAGCATTTGCTTGAGCTTCATCGGGTTCATCATTCCCTTGCCGCCCATTTTTTTCATCTGCTTCATCATCGTTTCCATCTGCTGATACTGCTTGATGAGGCGGTTGACATCGCTCACCTGCACGCCCGAACCATTGGCAATGCGGCGGCGGCGCGAGGCGTTGAGCAGGTTGGGGTTCGCGCGCTCCTTCAACGTCATGGCGAGGATAATCGCTTCCTGTTTTTTGACGATTGAATCATCGGGCATTTGTGCGCCTTTCATGGCATCCGTCAGCTTACCCATGCCGGGCATCAGCTTCATCATGCTGCCAAGGCCGCCCATTTTGGAAATTTGGCGAATATGACCGAGCATATCGTTGAGGTCGAACTTGCCTTCCATCATGCGCTTGGCACTGGCTTCCGCTTGCTCGCTATTCATCACCTCGGCGGCTTTTTCAACCAGCGAAACCACATCGCCCTTATCAAGGATACGCCCAGCAATGCGTTCGGCGTGGAACGGTTCAAACTCCGTCAGCTTTTCGCCCACACCCATGAACTTAATGGGCTGGCTTGTGACGGCACGCATGGAAAGCGCCGCACCACCGCGCCCATCACCATCTAAGCGGGTCAGCACAATGCCGGTGACGCCGATAGATTCGTGGAAAGCTTTGGCAATGTTCACTGCGTCCTGACCCGTCAGGCTATCGGCAACGAGCAGCGTTTCAATCGGGTTAGCAAGGCGTTTCACCTCTTTCAATTCCGCCATCAAGGCATCATCCACATGCAGGCGGCCTGCGGTGTCGAGCAACAGCACATCGTAACCACCTTTGCGCGCCGCATCCAGCGCACGTTTGGTGATGGCTTCAGGCATTTCACCTTCAACGATGGGGAGCGAATCCACCTCCGCCGTTTTCGCCACACTGGCCAGCTGCTCCTGCGCGGCAGGGCGGTAGACATCGAGGCTGGCCACCAGCACGCGCTTGTTTTGCTTGGTGCGCAGGCGCAAGCCGAGCTTGCCCGTCGTGGTGGTTTTACCCGAACCCTGCAACCCGCACATCAGCACCACGGCGGGCGGGGCAACGGCAAGGTTCAATTCCTTCGAGAAATCACCCGCAAGCGCCGCAACAGCTGCCGCAGGCACCAAGCCCTC
This sequence comes from Alphaproteobacteria bacterium, assembly GCA_035911175.1. Lineage (GTDB taxonomy): Bacteria > Pseudomonadota > Alphaproteobacteria > Rickettsiales > UBA3002 > QFOX01. The sequence goes on along the minus strand of JAMHWA010000037.1, from coordinate 87,826 downwards.
TTCGCCTAGCACTTCACGGCCACTCAGCAATTCCACCAGCGCATCGTGCACCAGCTTAATCACCATGTTGGCGGGGGAAACGCTCGCCACAATATCCGCGCCCACCAGCTTGGTTTTGAGGCTAGCGATGAAATCACGCGCCACAGGCAGCGCCACATCCGCCTCGAGCAGCGCCATGCGCACTTCGCGCAGCGCAGATTCAACATCTTCTTCGCTCAAACGCCCTTTGCGGCGCAGTTTATCGAAGCTGTCGGCGAGGCGTTTACTTAGATTTTCGAACATAATGTCACGCAATTGTCATGAAACTGTCACACCATTGTAACGGCGCTGTTATAAGCTGAAAGCAGCCATAATCAAGGATGCTTTAGCGATGGACGACCAACACCCTGCAATACCCGACACTCTACCTAACAAGCACGGCCTCATTGTTTTTCCCATGGAAGCACGCGTAGGGGCTCCTGCCACCAAAACATGGACTGAGACCGTCGCCAGCAGTGAAACGAAAAAAATGGCCGCCACCGCCGATGCCTTTTTTGCCAAGTCTGGGCACTGGAATCAATTAGTATCAACCGCAGAGAAGCTAAGAAAAGAGGTTGCCGCGCTCTATCACTCCACAGAATATCCCACGCAGCCACACAGGGATGATTTGGGCGACGCCTACCGACATTACCTCTTCGGGGATTTGGGAATCCATGGCGAGTTAACGAATCCACTGGCCGCAATCGTTACCTTTAAATTTGCGCCGAATGCCCCATTTGCAAACGACTCCCTACCCATCCGATTAGCTGCCTTTTGTCGCGGATTCGAGGAGCACAGCGAACTAAGCAAAGCCCCAGCACCCATCGCAACGAAGACCAACGCCATAACCCACGGGTTTGATGAACGCGGCAATGAAATTCCATATCCTGAGCCAAAAAGAGTAGCGCTGTTTCGTGCGGCAGATGTGATTGAGCAATGGCTGGAGCATAACAGGAACCATATTTCCTTCAAAAAGCAGGAAGCCATTGAGAAACATTTGGCGACCTATCGCAATGAGTTGGCTCATACTCTTGGCTTCGTCAATGAAGCAAAGGAGTTTTTGGCGCAGCAACAGCGCGCAGGGCTGCGCGATAACCTCAATTCGGGATATGTTGGCCGATAATCCCTCGTGAGGAAGCTTGCGATTATCCATAAATTTGCGTATGGTGCCGCGCTTGAACACTCCCTAAAGGCCACCATGAGCAAATCTGCCGCATCGCCCCAAACCACCCATGCCGATATCTCTGACCTCAGTTTCGAGGCTGCTATGAAGGAGCTTGAGGCCATTGTGCGCGCGCTGGAATCCGGCAGCGCCGACCTCGATAAAGCCATTGGCGATTACCAGCGCGGCAATGCTCTCAAACAGCACTGCCTTGCCAAGCTGAACGAAGCCAAATTGAAAGTAGAACAAATTAATATGAATGCGGATGGATCCGTATCGACCAAGCCGTTTGCTGCCGAATAACCTTACACACGAGAAACACCATGCAAGACCTCCAACATTCGCTTTCCGAAACCTCAAGCACCCTCGACCGCATGATGGCAGAATTGCTGCCAAGCAATTTGCAAGTAAATACCCGCGTGATTTCGCTGCATAGCCGCGAAGAGGAAACCAACAGCAGCGCTGCACCCGAAGGTGAAGCAAAAGTAGTTGAGGCCATGCGCTATTCGGCGCTCGCGGGCGGCAAGCGTCTGCGCCCGTTCCTCACGGTGGAATCGGCGAAACTGTTTGGTGTTAACCCCGATGCGGCATTGTTGACCGCCGCCGCGATCGAGTTCGTTCACACCTACTCGCTGGTGCATGATGATTTGCCCGCCATGGATAACGACGATTTCCGCCGTGGCAAGCCAAGCTGCCACAAGCAATTCGGCGAAGCTGCCGCGATTTTGGCGGGCGATGCCCTCCTCACTTATGCCTTCGAGGTGCTGGCCAACCCGCGCGTCCACGCAGATGCCAATGTGCGTTGCGAGCTGATTCGCTCCGTTGCTCGCGCCTCGGGCGTGCGCGGCATGGTCGGCGGGCAAATGATGGATCTCGACGCCGAGCAACAGGATTTAAGCATCGATGAAGTGATTCGCCTGCAACGCCTAAAAACGGGTGAGCTATTTGCGGTGAGCTGTGAAGCTGGCGCCATCCTCGGCAAAGCACCCGAAACCCTGCGCGCGCGCTTGCAACGCTATGCGCACGACATGGGTCTGGCCTTCCAAATCACCGATGATTTGCTGGATGTCGAAGGCACCCGCACCGAAACCGGTAAAGGCGTGCGTAAGGACGCCGCGAAGGGCAAAGCTACCCTTGTTTCCATTCTGGGTGTGGAGCGCGCGCGTGAACAGGCGCAAACGCTTGCCGAGCAAGCCATCGACCACCTCAGCGCCTTCGACGAACGCGCGAATAAACTGCGCACCCTCGCCAAGTTTGTGGTAACGCGCAAAAATTAAATATAATCAGCCTTTATCCGCCTAATTGCGCCATTTCTAGTAAGCTAGAGTGCTGATAAAGTGCGTCTTTATTCATGAAAAATAAACAATTCAGTGATATAACTAAACACACCAACACCAAAAGGCAGACTTATGGATGGCGCTAAATCTCATGTCGGTAAATTGCTGCAAGCCGCCACGCAGCGTATGCCTATTCCCAGTCGCACCGATAAAGAAGCCTTAAAAACCTATCATGCGTACAGCGACAGGTTCATTGATTTACTCAATACGATCTATTTCAATGTCAGTCCCGCGCTACACGTACGCCATATTCAAGATACCAACGAAGCCTTGCGAGAGCCTAATCTCAAGCCAAAATTTCGTGCGCTCCTCCAAGACTCTAAAAAACGCATCACCATCACCTACGATAGCGCTAGACCATTCCTGAATTACATTGAAGCCACGGGCTGTATGGATGAGCTGACGAAAGGCCCAACACCCGAAGATTCCTTTCATTATTCCGCGCGATTCAGCGACATCAATCGGGTGGGAGAAAGGATCGTCAAGCATGTTTGGCAAGGGCTAAGCACCAGCGCGGATCAAAAAGCGCTGGCAGCACTACTCTACATGCCAAACGAGCCTGTTAATGTGACGCTTGATGCCGAATCCGCGATACGCGTAGCGCAGGACGTGGTGGAAGCTGCTCAGCAGGCAAAATCAAGCACACTTGGCCTTGCTCCGCGCAGGTAATCCTTAGAACGGAATCTCATCATCCAGTTCAGCTTCAGCCACGCGTGCGCGCTGTGGCGCTGCATTGCCATAGCCACCGCTGCTAGCGCCACCATAGCTGGCATTCCCGCTTTGCTCATAGCCGCCGCTATTGCCACGACCTTCGCCTGCGCCTTTGCTATCGAGCAGCGTCAGGTTGCCGTTATAGTTCTGTAGCACCACTTCGGTAGTGTAAACTTCTTGGCCTTCTTTGTTCGTCCATTTGCGCGTTTGCAGTTGGCCTTCGATGTAAACCTTGCTGCCCTTGCGCAAATAGTCCTTGGCAATGCGTACGAGGTTTTCATTAAAAATCACCACGCGGTGCCACTCGGTTTTTTCTTTGCGCTCACCTGTTGCGCGGTCTTTCCACGTTTCACTGGTCGCAAGGGTCAGGTTACAGATTTCGCTGCCGCTTTGGGTGGCGCGGGTTTCGGGGTCTTTACCCAAATTACCGACGAGAATTACCTTGTTGATCGAACCAGCCATGTCGCACGCTCCTAGTATGTTTTTTTTAATGATAGAACGCACATCATACGAGGCAAAACCTCGATTGCAACAGGCAAGGCCTAGTTATTAACGGCTAATGCTCGCATCTGCCACATGGTCACGCCGCGACTCTTCGCGAGAGGCATGGTCGGCACGAACTTCAGGCATTGGGGCAGCCGAAACCACATGCGGATGAGCAGGAGAAGATTCAGCCTTCACGGTGCTTCTGCCCAGCAGAAGATTCACCGTTGTAGCAACAAAACCAACAGCTAGCGCCAGTTCTGCGTTGCATTTCCAGCCGCGCCAGCTATTCGAGGCTTCCTTTACGCCCTTCCAAAATCCGTTGTGATTAATCGCATGCGACATGCCATTAATGAACGGACTGACGAGCAGCGAAAACGTAACGTTGTGCGCGAAGTCACTCGCCACAAGTCGCCAATTCGTTTTGCTTTCTTTTTCGGGCACGGCTGCTCCTACATTCACAAAGAATGCTCTATTTTATCTGCTTACAGCAGCCTTGTTTATGACAATTGCATGACAATTGATGCCCTACCCACCTATTCCTTGACTAGTCACGCCGTCCAGCCATATAAGCGTTCTCCCACAAATTTAACTCAAGGGCGGCCCTAGCCCGCCGACAGCAGGAACCATGACCCAAGAATTCATCTCCATCCGTGGCGCGAAACAGCATAATCTAAAAAATGTCGATATTGACCTGCCAAAGAACAAGCTGGTGGTGATTACGGGTCTGTCGGGCTCAGGGAAATCTTCGCTCGCGTTCGATACGCTTTATGCCGAGGGCCAGCGCCGCTATGTGGAGAGCTTGAGCGCCTATGCCCGCCAGTTCCTGAACATTCACGATAAGCCCGATGTGGAATCCATCGAAGGCCTCTCCCCCGCCATCGCGATCGACCAAAAAACCACCAGTAAAAACCCCCGCTCGACGGTGGGCACTGTTACTGAGATTTATGACTACCTACGCCTGCTTTATGCCCGCGCGGGGATTCCGTATTCACCAGCCACGGGTTTGCCGATTGAGTCGCAAACCGTGTCGCAAATGGTCGATGAAATTAAAAAACTGCCTGAAGGCACCAAGCTGCATTTGCTATCACCCATCACGCGCGGCCAAAAAGGCGAGCACCGCAAAGAAGTACTGAGCATGGCCAAGCGCGGCTTCACCCGCGTGAAGATTGACGGCGAGATGCACGAAATTGCCGACATGCCAACGCTGGATAAAAATAAAAAGCACGACATCGCTGTCGTGGTTGACCGTATTAAAGTGAACAACGAACTAGGCAACCGCCTCGCTGATTCTATCGAGACCGCATTGCAAATTTCGGATGGTTTATTGCAAGTCGAAATCGTCGAGCTGCCCGAAGCCTCTGCGAAAGCCAAAAAAGGCAAAGGCGAAAAAGCAGCGTACGAGAACGGTCAAATCATTACCTTCTCGGCCAAGTTCGCCTGCCCCGTATCGGGGTTCATGCTGGCAGAAATTGAACCGCGCATCTTCAGCTTCAACAGCCCGTTTGGCGCCTGCCCAACCTGTGATGGCCTTGGCACCCAAATGCATTTCGATGAGGGCTTGATTGTTCCCGATGCTAACCTCTCGCTCAGCCAAGGGGCAATTGCGCCATGGGCTTCAGGCCATGCAAAATTCTACCAGCAAGCGCTTGAAGCTATTTCGCGCCACTACAAATTTTCAATGAGCACTCCCTTCCGCCAATTGCCCGAGGAAATTCAAAATAAAATCCTCCACGGCACGGGTGATGAAGCAGTAAAAATCGCTTATTTCGATGGTGCGCGCACCTTCCACAGCAACAAACCGTTCGAAGGTGTCATTGGCAACCTGCAACGCCGCTGGAGCGAAACCGAGTCCGACTCCGTGCGCGACGAAATGAGCCGCTTTCAATCCACCAGCCCTTGCGATGATTGCCATGGCGCACGCCTGAAGCCAGAGGCTCTCTGCGTCAAAATCGGTGATAAAAATATTTCCGAAGTGACCGCCATGCCGATTGATAAGGCCGTAGAGTGGTTCGAAACCTTGCCGAAAAAACTCAGCGCTAAGCAAAACCAAATCGCTGAAAAAATCTTCAAAGAAATTAAAGCACGCCTAGGCTTTTTGCAAAATGTCGGGCTCGATTACCTAACCCTCAGCCGTGAATCGGGCACGCTTTCGGGTGGTGAATCGCAGCGCATTCGCTTGGCTTCGCAAATTGGTTCTGGCCTCTCAGGCGTCGTCTATGTGCTCGATGAGCCGTCCATCGGCCTGCACCAATGCGACAACGAGCGTCTGCTAAAAACGCTCGAACATCTGCGCTCGCTCGGCAACACCGTGATTGTGGTCGAGCACGACGAAGACACCATGAAACACGCGGATTACCTCGTGGATATGGGCCCAGGTGCCGGCATCCACGGCGGGCACGTGGTGGCACAAGGTACCCCTGCCGAGGTGATGGCGAATAAAAAATCCATCACGGGTCAATACCTCGCTGGCACGCGCATGATCGAGGTGCCAAAGCAGCGCCGCATCGCCAGCCGCAGCAAAAAAATCGTCATTCGTGGGGCGCGTGCCAACAATTTGCGCAACATCAATGTCGAAATTCCACACGGCCTATTCACCTGCGTCACGGGCGTTTCGGGTGGTGGCAAATCCAGCCTCGTCATTCAAACGCTCTATAAAGCCGTCACCAAGCGCTTGCACGGCAGCAAAGTCATCCCCGGCGCGCATGATTCGATTGAGGGGCTGGAGCATATCGACAAAATCATCGAGATCGATCAATCCCCGATTGGCCGCACACCGCGCAGCAACCCTGTCACCTATACAGGCGCATTCCAGCCGATTCGTGATTGGTTCGCGGGTCTGCCCGAGGCCAAACAGCGCGGCTATCAGGCGGGTCGTTTCAGCTTCAACGTCAAGGGCGGCCGCTGCGAGGCCTGCCAAGGCGATGGCATGATTAAAATCGAGATGCACTTCTTGCCGGATGTGTATGTCACCTGCGACCAGTGTAAAGGCCAGCGCTATAACCGCGAAACACTCGAAGTGAAATACAAAGACAAATCCATTGCCGAAGTATTGAATATGACGGTGGATGAGGCTGCAGAATATTTCCTCAACCACCCCACCATTCGCGAGAAACTGCTCGCGCTGCAAGAAGTTGGTTTGGGCTATATTCGCCTTGGTCAATCCGCCACCACGCTGTCGGGCGGCGAGGCACAGCGCATTAAACTGGCGAAAGAACTTTCCAAGCGCGCCACGGGGAAAACCTTATATATCCTCGATGAGCCGACGACGGGTCTGCACTCCGAGGATATTCAAAAGCTCCTCAAAGTGCTTCACAAGCTGGTGGATTCGGGCAACAGCATGGTCGTTATCGAGCATAATCTCGATGTCATCAAAACCTGCGACCATATTGTCGATATTGGCCCTGGCGGCGGCAACAAAGGCGGCTACCTTGTCGCCATGGGTACGCCCGAGGAAGTGGCTGCGACGGAGAAATCCATCACGGGTAAATACCTCAAGCCCCTGCTGAGCAAAACGAAAGTCGTAGCTAAAGCGGAAGCGCCAGCGAAAGCCAAAGCAGGTGCCAAAGTGCCAGCAAGCAAAGCGAAGAAAAAAGCGGCGTAATATAATCGTAAAGAAATCGATTATGGCGTAAGCGAAAACGGTGCGTTACGAGAACCGCACCGCAAGTGCACAAACATGTGCATGCGGAGCGGAAGCGCAGTAATCGTGCCGTTTACAGCAAGCTAGAATTGATTTATCGCAAATACGGCATCGCGCGGAAGACGATTTCCGTCAGCACAATGATGGCAGCCACCATGCGCCAATTCAGGCGGAAGAATGCTGCCGCCATAATGACGACACCGCCAACCGGTGTGGGCGAAAGTACTAGCAGCCACGGCAACCACTCACGCGCCGCACCACGCATTTTCTCAATGCGCACGTGCTGTTCCTCGGTGCTCACCCGCTCGGGCATCCGCCGTAGCCATACGCCCGTTGCATAGAAAACTGCCGCAGCCAACAAGCCACCCACTGCCGCCACCGCTGCATGGGCGGGGTATTCCTCCAGCTTCAAATGCCGAATCGCGCCCAGTGTCACCTCATGAAACAAGGGCAACAAACGGCTGAGAAAAGCTTGGGTGAAAATATCTATGTTCATGATGCTTCTCCTTTACGCGCAACCAGCAAAAATTCCACATTGCCTTTGGGCCCCGTAATCGGGCTTGGGGTGATGCCCACCACCTGCCAACCCTGCGCGCTCACCCATGCGGAAATATCATCACACACCTTGCGGTGCAACGCCGCATCGCGAATCACGCCTTTGCCACGGCTCACCTCGGCCTTGCCTACCTCGAATTGCGGCTTGATGAGCGTGACCAATTGCGCTCCCACTTTGGCGAGTGCAAGCGCCGCAGGCAGCACCTTGGTGAGGGAGATAAACGACGCATCACACACAATCACATCCAGCGCATCGGGCACCATCTCTGGCGTTAAATGCCGCGCGTTGGTTTCTTCCATCACCACCACGCGGGCATCGCCCCGCAACTTCACATCCAATTGCCCATGGCCGACATCCACCGCATACACTTTGGCTGCGCCGTTGGTAAGCAACACATCCGTAAACCCACCGGTCGATGCACCCACATCCATGGCCACGGCACCCTTCACATCCAGCTTAAAGTGGTCGATGGCTTTCGCCAGCTTCATGCCGCCACGGCTCACCCACGGGTGCTCCCGCCCGCGCACATTCAACTGAATCTCTTCAGAAAATTCCGCCCCTGCCTTGTCGAGCTTTTGTTCACCGCTGAACACCAAACCCGCCATAATCAATGCCTGCGCCTTCGTGCGGCTTTCGGCCAACCCACGGGCAACAAGGAGGAGATCGAGGCGTTGTTTTGTCATGACCAAATCGTTAATTTGTTATTAATAAATATTGGTTATCATATACATCTAATTGAAGGAACTCGTTATGGCAAATGGCGGCAAAACACCAACATCACCCCCCACCCGTACGTCGGATGCAGTGGTCGTCGTCATCAATCTGGCAGACCCAGAAGCTTCAAACGCAGAATCGAACAAAGCCCGCTCGTTGGGCGATGTCGTTGCGGGAAAGCAGTTGCACGTCATATCTCCACCCTCACATCTCAAAGATAAAGATGCGGTCATCGGGTCGATTATAGGCTCTATCAAACAGTATGTGAGCGAGCACGGAACAATTCCTGAAATTCGCTTTGGTGGGCACGCTGCACCCACATCAATGCAGTTCGGCAAAGATACTCCGCTTCGCATCAATCATCTCATCAATGCGATAGCAACGCTGCAACAGGAAATGGGCGTCAAAATAGCAGATAAAGTTAGCTTTTATGGTTGCAACACCTTCACGCAATTATCGCCCGAATGGGTAAAGTATCTACGCGACACGAGCAAAACATTGGGGACAGAGCTGGTGGGAACAACAGATTACAGCATGAAGACTCCATATCCAGGTTTAGAATCAATTCCTTTGATTTCGTTCAAAAATGGGGAAGTGGGACACTTCACAAAAAATATACCAGGCCCAGGACTGGTTCTTGATGCATTATTCAACCCATTACTCAAGCTGGAAAAGGAAGTCCTTAATGGCATTTCCTACAGTGATCGCTGGATTGGCTGTCACACAGGGCGCTCGCAGGCAGAAGGTGAAGCGTGCCAAAAGAGGATGGAGCCACTTGATGCAGCGGATGCCAAGCTCACCGAATGGATCTCTGCACCTGCCCGCATCATTAAAGAAAAAATGGCCGACACTCCACAGACTAGCGCTGATAAGAATCGTAGCCGTTAAGTTTACTTGCGGCTCAACAAAAACACGCCTTGCTGACCAAACAGATTCGCCGCCCAGCCGCGCCCCGTGAAGTTGGTTTTCGCCCCGCGCGCATCCACCACCACGCGGTGCTCGATAGTGATGCCCAGCTCCTCGCAGAACACCACAAAGTCGCTAATGGTGCAGAAATGTATGTTGGGCGTATCATACCACTGATAGCTGAGCGTTTTCGTGACAGGCATGCGCCCCAGCAGCGCAAGGTGCAGGCGGTTTTTCCAATGCGCAAAATTGGGGACGGACACCACTGCTTTGCGGCCAATCCGCACCAAATCATTCAGCACCGCTTTGGGGTCGCGCATTGCTTGCAGCGTTTGGCTTAAAATCACGTAATCATAGGCCGCATCGGGGTAGTGCGGCAGATCGGAATCCACATCGCCCTGAATCACCGGAATACCGCTACTGATGGCGCGGTTTACATCTGCTTGGTTAATCTCAATCCCGCGCCCATCCACTTTTTTCTCATCGCGCAGCCATTGCAGCAGCGCACCATCGCCGCAGCCCACATCCAGCACCCGCGCATTGGGCGCAATGAGGGCGGCAATCACAGCAAGGTCAGCGCGCAAGGTCATGCTAGCCCCCTTGCCCGCGCGGCACCATCAAGGAAGCCTTGCAGTGTCGCATGAAAGGCTGGCTCATCGAGCAAAAACGCATCATGCCCTGTGTCGGTTTCCACTTCCGTGAAGCTCACATTCGCCGCCGCCGCGTTGAGCGCGCGCACAATGGTGCGGCTTTCGGCAGTGGGGAACAACCAATCGCTACTAAAACTCACCACACAAAACCGAATCGGCGTATCGCGGAAAATGTTGGAGAGCGGCTTATTAAAATCCGCCTCCAGATCGAAATAATCCATCGCGCGGGTGATGTAGAGATACGAGTTCGGGTCGAACCGCTCGGTGAAGCTCTGGCCTTGATAGCGCAGGTAACTCTCCACCTGAAAATCGATATCAAACCCAAAGCCCACGGCTTGCTTATTCTGCAACCGCCGCCCGAATTTCTCCTGCAAGCCTTGCTGCGAGAGATAGGTCACATGCGCCGTCATGCGAGCGACCGCAAGCCCCTTCACAGGGAACGTGCCACGTTCGAGATATTTCCCCTCGCTCCAGCCCACATCGGTCATAATCGCTTGGCGGCCCACCTCGTGAAACGCAATGTTCTGTGCAGAGTGGCGCGCGGCGGTGCAAATGGGGGCGCAGGCAAACAACCGATCGGGGTAGCGCGCCGCCCATTCCAGCGCCAACATGCCCCCCATGGAGCCGCCAATCACGGCGAATAATTTCTCAATCCCGAGCGTATCCATCAGCATCACCTGCGCGCGCACCATATCGGCGATGGTGATGACGGGAAAATCAATCCCAAACGCCTTGCCCGTGGCGGGGTTGATGGATTTGGGGCCACTGCTGCCCAAACACCCCCCAATCACATTGCTGACAATAAGGAAATAGCGGTCTGTATCGAAAATCTTGCCCGAACCGACCAAATCCTCCCACCAGCCCGCCTTGCCCGTCACAGGGTGCGGGCCGACGAGGTATTGGTCACCCGTCAGACCATGGCATAACAAAATCGCGTTCGATTTATCTTCATTCAGCGTGCCATAGGTCTGGTAGGCCACGGTAATGCTTGCCAACTCCGCCCCGCAATCAAAGCGAAACGGCTGGTCGGGCGTCATATCCACGCAGCGGCCCACGCTCACGAGCCGTTGCTCGGGGCCAAACGTCAGCGGAAGATGGTAAGGGGCGGAAACTTGCATGGCGGTGAGTGTAGCGTGTAAGCCGCTAGAAACAATAGAAAAGCTACGTAAATATACTGCTCCCCCCTTGCACCCACCCTGCCAATCGATTACACCAGCCGCATGGAAACCCCTGAACAACAGCTAGAAGCCCACCGCGCGCGGATTGATGCGATCGATGATACCTTGAGCAAATTGCTGCTCGAGCGCATCGAGATTGTGGCAAAAGTCGGCGCGCTCAAGAACGCGAATTGGCCGAAGGATTGCCACATCCGCCCGGGGCGCGAGGCAAAAATGCACCGCAGCGTTATCGAGCGCTTTCGCGGCAGCCTGTTCTCCTCCCGCGCGGCGTTGCTCATCTGGCGGCAGATTATTGGCGCATCCACCGCGCTCGAATCTCCCCTCAAAATTGCCGTGCTGAGCGAGGAACACCGCCCCCGCGCCCGCAACTATTTCGGCGCGAATGCACAAATCACCAGCTTCAAGTCACTGGCCGAAATTAGCGCTGCGCTGAAAGCCAAAACCTGCACCATTGCCCTGCTGCCCGCCAGCTTGCCCGCAGGGTGGTGGAACGAAATCCCCGAAAACTTCCGCATTTTCACCCAGCTGCCCATCCTCGAGCGCGACATGGCGTGGCTGCCCACCTTGAATGCCCTCGCCGCCATCGACCCCGAACCATCGGGCGATGACGTAAGTTTTTATGCGAGCAACGGCGAACTCAAAACCCTCGAGGGCTTTGTGCCGCCCGAAGCTGCAAATCTTGAAGGCGCACGCTGGCTGGGCACAAGCGCGAAGCCGATATAAATAGGAGACGTTATGACCACCCACCCCACCCCCAAAAAGGGCATTACCGAAATCTCGCCCTATGTTGGCGGCAAATCGAAAGCCGATGGTGCCGCGCGCGTCATCAAACTCTCCAGCAACGAAAACCCATGGGGCCCCTCGCCCAAAGCCATCGCCGCTTATAGCGCGGAAAGCACCCACATGAACCGCTACCCCGATGGTGGCCACGCGAACTTGCGCGAGGCGATTGCCCGCGTGCAAAAACTGCCCGCCGAACAGCTCATTTGCGGCGCAGGGAGCGATGAACTCATCGGCATGTTGGTGCACGCCTATGCAGGTGCGGGCGATGAAGTGCTCTACACCCAGCACGGCTTCCTCATGTATAAAATCTACACGCTATCGAACGGCGCAACGCCCGTCACCGCGCCTGAGAAAAATTTACATACGGATGTAGATGCGCTGCTCGCGGCTGTCACCCCCGCTACCCGAATCGTGTTTGTGGCGAACCCCAACAACCCCACAGGCACCGTGATTCCGTTTAGCGAAATTCGCCGCCTGCGCGCTGGTCTGCGCGAGGATATTATTCTCGGGCTCGATGCCGCCTATGCCGAATATCTCGACCAACCCGATTACGAGGATGGCATTTCGCTGGTGAAAGAAAACACCAACACCATCGTGTTTCACACCTTCTCGAAAATCTATGGCCTACCTGCACTGCGCCTTGGCTGGGCGTTTGCACCTGCGCACATCATCGATGTGATGAACCGCGTGCGCAGCCCATTCAACGTCAACACCCCCGCACTGGCCGCTGGTGTGGCGGCGATGGAAGACCAAGCCTACCTCGCCGATATGCGCACCAAAAATGCGGTGGAGCGCACACGGCTGATGCAATGCTTGAAGCAACAAGGCTACGAAGTTGTGCCCAGCGAAACGAATTTCCTTCTCGTCAAATTCGGCGCGCATGTGCCCGCTATGAATGCCCATCTCGCTAGCCACGGCCTCATTGTGCGCGAAGTGGGCGGCTATGGCTTGCCCGAATATCTGCGCATCAGCATTGGCACTGCCGAGGAAAACTCCATCCTCATCGACGCACTGAATGCGTTTGTGAAAGCGAACGTAGCTTAATGAGCGAAACCCTTCACATCGCCCTGCTTGGCGCTGGACAACTGGGCGGGTCGTTCGTGCTGGCACTGCGCGAAAACGGCGCGGATATTCACGTGTCGGCCTATGACCCCTCGCCCACCCATGCGGCGGAACTCAAAGCCCGTGGCGGGGTGGATATGATTTGCGCCACTCCAACCGAAGCCGCCAAAGGTGCCGACATGGTGCTCCTCGCCGCGCCACTTCGCACCTATCGCGCACTCGCTGCCGCCATTGCACCTGTGATCGATAATGGCTGCATCGTCACTGATTTAGGCTCAGTCAAAGGCAGCATGGCCGCGCTTGCGCGCTTGCTTCCAACTGCGCATCTTGTTCCCGCCCACCCCATTGCGGGCAGTGAAAAATCGGGCGCATCCGCCGCGCGGGCTGATTTGTTCAAAGGCAAGCTCTGCATCCTCACGCCCGATGAATCGACGGACGAGAATGCTTTCGCCGCCGTGCAATCCCTTTGGGAAATGGCGGGGGCAGATGTGATTGCCATGCCGCACGAGGTGCACGACCAGATTTACGCCCATGTCTCGCACCTGCCGCACTACATTGCGTTTGTGGCGGCGAGTTATTTTAAAGCGCTCGGCATTTCCGTGCAGGCGGATGAAACAACGCTCCACCAATTCCTTCGCATCAGCCGCAGCAACCCACGTATGTGGACGGATGTCGCGCTCGAAAACCGCGAGGCACTGCTGCCCGTGCTCGCTACCTACATTGCATTGCTCGAGCATTTCGCGACCGAACTGCGCGCGGGCGAGCCGACACCCGAGGTAGAGTCAGCCGCCGCCGCCAAGACACTGCTACCGCGCGTGCTGGCGGCTAGCCTCATTTCCAGTGTTTCGTTGTACGAGCAACAATCGGGCACCAGCCTGCGCCCCTTCGGTGCAGGCGGCATGCGTGATATTGTTGCCCCCGCCGCCATCACGCCCGAGGCCGACACCGAAACCATGAGCAACCACGCCAGCACCATGGCCGCCGTTATCGAAGGCATCATCCCTCATTTCCGCGCGCTGGAAAATTTGATTGGTGCTGAGGATGAGCCAGCGCTTTATGCCAGCATCAGCCAGATGGTGGAAGACGCCCACGCGCTCATTACGCCGCTAAATTAGCCTCGATCAACGCCTTCAACGCCGCATGGTCGAGCGCGTGCGCGGCATACGGGTGCGTGCCCTCGTTGATCCAATCGTCGGTGCAATCGCCATACAAAATCGGCGTGCAGCCTGTTGCATTCGCCACTTCAATATCTATGCTGGTATCGCCCACGAACCACACATCCGCGCCCACGCTGATGCCTGAATCCTTGAGCGCCAGCAGCACAGGGTCGGGGTGCGGCTTGTCGCGCGCGGCGTCGCTCGCGCCAATCGCCACGTTGAAATAGTTCTGCCAGCCCAGCTTCTCCACTTCCATGCGCAGCGTGTCGCCCTGCTTGTTGCTGACCAAGCCCACAAACACATCAGGGCGGCGAATAGCTTCAAGCATCGCTTCCACATCGGGCAGCGGCGTTAGTTGATCAAGATGAATGCTACGATAGCTTTTACGATAGTGCGCTGCTGCATCCTCCCACTTGTCGCCAAACATCACAGGGAACGAATCGCGCATGGATTGCTTCACTTCCTTCGTCACGCGCTCATAGGTCCATTCGGGGTGGTCCATGTGGCGCAACGTCATGTTCAGCGCGCTGTGAATCAGCGGCCATGTGTTGACAAGGGTGTTGTCCCAATCGAACAAAATGGCGCGCGGTTTGGTGAGTTTTGTCATTGTTATTTGAACCATACTTCAAGGTTGCTTTTCGCCTCAGCCAAGCTCGGCATTGCCAAATCACGCGGCGAGAGAATGGCGCGGCTAAGCGGTGTCGGCCATTGAATGCCCACCTGCTCATCATCAAGCCGAATGCCGCTTTCGCCAGCGCCGTTGTAATGCGCGGTCACATAATACACCACATCCGCAGGGCGATTACCGAGCACGCAAAACCCATGGGCGAAGCCTGCGGGAATCCAAAGCAGCTCAGCATTTTCTTCGCTCAGTTCTGCCGTCACCACCTTGCCGAAGTTGGGTGAGCTGGGGCGCACATCCACCGCCACATCCAGCACCGCACCGTGGGTAACGCCCACCAGTTTGCCCTGCATGGGCGCATGCTGAAAGTGCAAACCACGAATAACACCCGGCACCGAGCGCGAGTGATTCATCTGCACGAAATTTTCCTTAATCCCCACCTCGGCCAGTTTATCGACACGAAACCGCTCGCAGAAGAACCCGCGCTGATCATGAAAAATATCGAGGCTAAGGCGCTTCACCTCAGGCAGTTCAGTGTCATGAATTTTCATGGGCGTCGCTTATTGCTTGGGTTAAACCGTCGCGCCAATGTGGCATGGCAATGCCGTGGCTGGCAAGCGTGGAACTGTTGAGGCGCGAATCTTTTGGCCGCGCGGCAGGGGTGGGGAATTCCGCCGTCACAATCGGCACCACGCGCGCCGTGCTGTCGGTGGCTGCCGCAATAGCACAGGCAAAGCCATGCCAGCTTGTGTGGCCAGCGCTGCTGAGGTGATAAATATCTGCAGGCAAGCTACCGTCCACCATTTTCGGCACGGCGTTGGTCACGGCTTGCGCAATGTGCAGTGCGTTGCTTGGGCAGCCCAATTGGTCGGCCACCACGCGCACTTCCTCGCGCTCCGCGAGGAGCTTCTTCATGGTGAGAAAAAAGTTTTTCCCACGTGCATCGAACACCCATTGCAGGCGAAACACAGTGCCACCATGTGCCCGCACACCCAACTCGCCCGCGCGTTTGGTGATGGCATAGGCGTTGACGGGGTTCACACTCGCATCCTCGGCATAGGGCGCACCGCGCTGGCCATCGAATACATAATCCGTTGAAAAATGCAGGAATGGCACGCCCTGCTCCGCCGCCGCATGCGCCATCAGGGTTGGGATTTCGCCATTCAATCGCTCGGCCAACGTGGCGTCTGTCTCTGCCGCATCCACACCCGTATAGGCCGTCGCGTTAATCACCAGCGCAGGCTCCACCGCACGGATGATAACGGCGATATCCTTAGGTGTTGCCGTCGCCAAATCGCAGCGTGCGCGGTCGATGCCTGTCACCTCATAGCCCGCATCCGCCAGCATCGTCATCAAGCGTCCGCCGACTTGGCCGTTCATGCCGAACAGAACAATGCGTGTGGGCTCGCTCACATGCCCTTCCATTGCTTCATGGTGTTCACCCATGCTTCGTTGTTAAGGTACCAATCAAGCGTCGATTCCATACCCTCGCCAAACGGCACCTGCGCCGAGAAACCAATGGCCGCCGCGCTGCTGATATCGAGCGCATAGCGGTAATCATGCCCCAAACGATCTTCCACAAAGGTGATGAGCTTGTTGTAATCATAGCCCTCGCGCTTCTTGGCAAGCAGCTCACACAGCGATTGCACAAGGGTGATGTTGCGCCGCTCCTCGCCACTGCCGAGGTGATACACATGCCCCGCGCGGCCACGCTCGTAGGCATCCATCACCCCGCGCGCATGGTCTTCCACATGGATCCACTCGCGGCGCTGCTGGCCTTGGCCATAGACGGGAAGTTTTTCGCCTGCGATTGCATTCGTAATCATACGCGGAATGAGTTTTTCGGGGTGTTGGCGCGGGCCATAATTGTTGCAGCAACGGGTGATGACCGTGTTCATACCATAGGTTTTGTTCCACGCCCGCACCAGCATATCCGCCGCGGCTTTGCTCGCCGCATAAGGCGAGTTGGGCTGCATGGGGGTGCTGAGCATAAACTCCCCCTCCTCGCCCAGCGCGCCATACACTTCATCGGTCGAAACTTGCAGGTAGCGGTTCGCGCTCTCCTTACCCCATGCTGTGCGCGCCGCCTCCAGCAGCACATGCGTGCCGATAATATTCGCGTGCATGAATGGTGCGGAACCAGAAATAGAGTTATCGACATGCGATTCGGCGGCGGCATGAATCACGCCCACAATCGGGTATTTTTTGAATAGGCCCGACACACGTGTTGCATCCGCCACGTCGCCAATCACAAGGCTGTGGTCGCCCTCGATCCACTCCAGATTGGCACGGTGGCCAGCGTAGGTGAGCTTATCGAGCACCACCACACGGTAGTTACGCTTCACGGCTTCAGCAACCAGCGACGAGCCAATAAAGCCAGCGCCGCCAGTGATGAGAATGGTGTTTGGTTCGGTCATGATGGTGCCTTAAAGCTGATAGGGATGAGAAATTCAACAAGGTTTCCTGAGGGGTAATTTGCAGGCACCGCAGGCACAGGGTTGGCGCGGCGAATCATATCCAGCGCCGCATTATCCAGTGCTTGTAAGCCAGATGACTGCTCAATTGCGTAATAACGCACATTACCGCTACGATCGATCCTCACACGAATAATGGCGCGACCCTCGCGGCCACTGGCCTCGGCGGGATACATTTTATGGCGCTGAATCCAACTCGAGATTTCTTGTTCATAGCGCGAGCGAATTTCCTGCATGGTTTGCTCGGTCATGGTTGTTTCATTCCCTTTGCCGCCAATCGCCCCGTCGGGTGCGCCGCCCACTTCGCGCACATATTGCTGCGGTGTGGGAGCAATGGCCGGCTGCGTCGCCACCACCTGCGAGGGAGGCATTTTCTTCAACTGCTCCTCAATATTGACTACTTTTTCCTTTTTGTTTGGCTCAGGCTTGGGTTGGGGCTTTGGCTTTTTTACAGGCTTCAGCGGCGCCGGAACCACAGGTGAAGGCTTTTCTGGCACCGCACGCCAGCTATCCTCACGTGCTGTTTCCATCACTGGCGCAGCGGCAGTTTCAGGTTCCGTCACTTGCATGGCTGGCATGGGCGCTGGGTTATAGGCGGCAATTTGGTTACCATCCCCCAGCTTGAACGACAACGCGCGCACAGGAATATCCGTGACCGAATCACTGGGGACAAGCGCAGCTATGCCAATCACCAGCACATGCACGGCGAATGCAATGCCCATCATTTTATAAAAATCATGCTGCGATAAATAGCGTTCCGACATCAACACACCAGAGGGTGACGCAATGCCAGCACGGCGTCCACCCGAAAGCCACTGCTGTATGCGCTGCTTCATGGCACCACTTTCTGCGAGCCAGAATCCGTAACCAACGAGAGATTCTTGCCGCCCGCAGCACGGACTCGTTCTAGAAAATCGACCAGCTTGTTCGCTTCTAAATTTTTATCCGCCTTGATGGTGATGATGCGTTCCGCATTGATGGAAAATTCCTTTTTCAGCGCCACATCAATGGCGGCATCCTCTAAAAGCACATCGTTGATGATCACCTCGCCATATTTCCCAAGCGTGGTTACAACGGGGCCCTCCTCCAATCGCTGGCTCGCATCGGCATGCGGAAGTTCAATATCGATAATGCTCGCTTTTTCGAGGTGCCCAGCAACCAGAAAGAACAAAATAATCGTGAACACAATATCGATCAGCGAGACCATGCTGATGGCGCGAAGCTTGCGGGTGGTGCGGTTGAACTCGGTCATATCGCCTTATCCACCTGCACGTTGTGACCACCCGTCAAATACACCGCATCCAACACAGCAATTAATTGCTGTACGCTCACACCCGGGGTGCTCAGCACCGCGATTTTTATTTCCGCGTTATTGGCAATGCGCTGGCTAAGCGTCGTGCTCATTTGCTCCATATTCATGCGCGTATTATCCACCAACACCGAGCCATCCGACGCAATTTGAATACGCATCACACTGCCTGCTGGCACTGGCGCAGCGGCCTTGCCCGAGGGCAGCGAAAGCTCCATCGATTCCGCCACCACAAAGCTTGTCGTCAACATCACGAACACCATGAGGTGAAACACAATATCAATCAACGCCGTGAGGTTGATTTCCTTGAATTGGCGCGATGTGCGTTGGAAATCCATCAACGCCCCTAGAACTTATTATAACTCGGGTTCAACAAATGGAGTGTGCTGCTGCTTTGCGGTGCGCCGCGGGGGTTGCCAAGCAGTTCGGCCTGCTCTTCCATCAGCTTGCGCGCACGCTCCTCGCGCTCCAGAATCTCGCGTTTTTCCTGTTCTTTCTCGTTTTTGATGAACACATCCTCAAGCGCCAATGTCTGAATCGTCACGTCACGCATCGTCGCGCGCACACGTTCAATAATGCTATCGATCAGGTAGTAGGCACCCATCGCTGGCACCGCCACAATCAAGCCACCCACCGTGGTAATCAGCGCCTGCCAAATGCCCCCAGCAAGCATGGAAGGGTCGACCCGCGCGCCTGATTCCGCCAGCTTCGAGAACGCCGTCACCATGCCGATCACGGTGCCAAGCAACCCCAGCAACGGGCCAATGGAGGATGCCATTTCAAGCCCGCGCATGTGCGATTCCAAATAGCGCAATTCCGCCGAGCCCACGCGCGCGATTTCCGCCTCGCGGCTTTTCATGGTAATGTCACGATTCATCACCCCATTCACCGAAACCCGCATAATCCGCGCCAATGGCCCCGCTTCACGCGCCAACAAGTTCGAGGCATCCGTCAACTCGCCACGCTTGATGAGCTGCATCGCGCGGTCGATAAATTGGGTGTTGAACACCCCGCCCGTGTAGAACTGGTAGGCCTTGAAAAAAATAATCCCCAGCACATAAATCGAAAGCGCCACGATCACATACATGACCCAGCCACCCTTGACGAAAATAATCTCTAACATGGTTTTGCCGCCATTATTTGTTAATTTTTTTTAGACTAGTGTGGTTAGCCGTTGGAGTCGAGGATTCGATAACTTTTTTTCCAACGTGCCGCGCCATTTATGTGAGGCAAGTTCTAGGAGTTACTGCGCGCAGAAGCGCAGTGTAGCAGCGCTACATGAGCATTCGAGCACAGGAACGACAACGAAATTGTCCACAGAAATGGCGGGACAATTACAGCTTGCGCGCTTCTTCGGGCAGCATGATGGGGATACCGTCGCGCACAGGGTAAGCCAAGCCAGCAGCGGGCGAAATTAGTTCCTGTGCCACCTCGTCATAGGTCAACCGCGCCTTGGTGACAGGGCAAACCAGAATTTCGAGGAGTTGCGGGTCGAGTGTGCCAGTGTGCATGGATAGTGTCCTTTGCGGGTGATGCGTCGCTTATACCGATTTCTTTTTCGGTAGCAAAGCGAGTATTTTCTCGATGGTAAAGCCAACCACCAGCCCACCTATTGCACAGGCGAGTGCTTTAGCAAACCATGCCAGCGCGGGCATTGCCGCAAGCATATGCCCCAAGCCCTCCAACGCATGGTGTAGCGGCGCAATGCCATGGGCAATAATCTCCGCCCCCACCCATAGCATCGCGGCGGTGCCAACGATGCCAAGAATTTTGAGGAACTTCGGCATGCCCAGCACCAGCCCGCGCCCAGCTTTGCGCATCAGTGCCGTTCGGCTTTTCTTGGCCATGTGCAGGCCAATATCATCCATCTTCACAATCAGCCCCACAAAGCCATACACCGCGATGGTAATGCCAATCGCAATGCTCACCAACACCGCAATTTGCGTCGCCAGCGGCTTATCGGCAACCGTAGCATAGGTAATCGCAATGATTTCCGCCGAGAGAATAAAGTCCGTTTTCACCGCGCCATCAATACGGCTTTTCTCCAGCTCCTCGGGCGTAATGGCCTCCAACTGCTCCTCCACAATCGGCGCGTGGGGATGCAGCATGCCATGCACTTTCTCATAGCCCTCGAAGCATAAATACGCCCCACCAATCATCAGGATTGGCGTAATCAACCATGGCGCAAAACTGCCCAGCAACAGCGCTGCAGGGGCAAGATAGAGCAGTTTATTCACTAACGATTTTTTGCCGATGTTATAAATGATCGATAGCTCGCGCGAGGGGTCGAGCCCCACCACATATTTCGGCGTCACCGCCGCATCGTCGATCACAATGCCCGACACTTTGCCGCTGGTTTTGGCCACTTGGGCGGGAATATCATCGAGGCTGGCGGCGGTCACTTTCACCAATGCCGCCACATCATCCAACAGTGCCAACAGGCCACTACTCATTGCATTACTCCTTGCTACGTAGTGATGCATAGCAGGTAGTCTACAAAGGTCTAGGATGAATGGGGGAAACTTGAACTATCCATTCGTTCTTTCCCCAATGGGGAAGAACGAATGGAGCGGGCGAAGAGATTCGAACTCTCGACATTCACCTTGGCAAGGTGACACTCTACCACTGAGCTACGCCCGCTCACGTTTCGTCAAGGAGCGCAAACATACGCAAGGAAAATAAAAATGCAAGGGGGGAAATAGAAGAAAATTAAAGAGGCACAAAATACTCAGGCATTTACCCAAAAACATGCCCTACAAAGCGCGCTTAGCGCATGAAAATTAGGCTAGCGTTGATGACTTTAGCTGGCTGTGCAGGAGCAACCGTTTCGTCCCAGTTGACGCTGGTCACTTGCATGCTGCTGCCACCCATCAGGCTGGCACTTTTGGTTGTTGCATCCGCACAGGCACTGCACAGAAGCAATGCACCCAATGCAAGCAGTGTCGATTTATTGAACATACCCACTCCATCCTCGATATCGCAGTGTTAGCCGCTGCTGATAGGTGGACTTATGCGCTATATTGATATGAATGAGGAGTGGTCATTCTGCAGCCTAGCCATGCGTTAAACGCATAGGATAAGGATATCTGGCGTATAAAAGGAATTCAGTGGCTTAGCCAATCTCGCGGTCGCTAGATGGGCCTGAAGCCGCGCTGACAAAGCTACCGCCTGCAGGGCCACCTTGGCCAAAAAGCTCCGCTTGGCTTGCTTCACGCACAGCGCCAGCCTGCGCAACTTTTTTCATAGATTCCATGATTTCTTGTCGATTAACGCCCATCTGTTTTAAAAGCTTGGCCAAAGGGCCCTCAGCTACTTGTCCAGCTGGCCTGATCATAGCATCGACGTTGAGGCCTTTTCCTTTAGACGACAGACCAGAAAAAACATCCGCATCAGGAAGGAATGGCGTAAAAATATTGAGTTTTGTGCCGCTTTGCCCCTGCGACGACGCAATCAGAGACTGCATCTGCAACAGTTGGGCATTCACATCTGGGGCGCCGTCAGCCATCATTAACTCCTAGTCTTCAGATTACCATAATCCGCCAGAAATGTTTATTACAATTTTGTTACAATTGTACGATTGGCTACACCCATCAGTGGCAACCTAATCCTGCCACCCTAGCCGAAGAGCGGCGAGAGGATACAGCATCGCACGGGAACCAGTAAGGGGCTGATTTTAAATAAAAATGTTTCACGTGAAACATTCTGTGAAAAGTTATTGATTTACATGAATTGTGGCAACATGCGGCACCCAAAAATGGTTGCCGTTAAAACCACTAATTCGGCCTGCCCATCTGGAAAGGGCTATCGAGCGAAAAAGCCGGCACTTCCACCTCGAAATGTTCACCTTCAGGCGTCACCATACCATATTCCCCCAGCATCACGCCCGATGGGGCATTGAGCGCCGTGCCCGAGGTATATTGGAACGACTCACCTGGCTTTAGCACTGGCTGCTCGCCAATTACGCCGTCGCCACGCACTTCATGGGTAATACCCTTGGCGTCGGTAATTTTCCAGTGGCGATTAATCAGCTGAACAGGCGTATCGCCGTAGTTTTCTAGATGAATCGTATACGACCACACATAATGATTGTCCGTCGGCTCCGAATGTTCCGCAAGGAAGTTCGGGCTGGCCGTAACCTTAATGTGGCGTGTGGTTTTTGTGAACATGGGGGGAATATAGAGCTATCGCGTGGCGGATGCAAGAGGCGCATCAAAATCACCGCAGCAGCTCTTCTGTAGCTACGCGTTGCGCATGGCGACACTGGCCGCTGGCTCGCTCACCCGCGCTTGCCAATTCTTAGGTGCTTCATCGCCGTGGCGCTTCTGGTGGGCTTCCACCTCGTGTTCCTCGACACCGAACACTTTGCCTACCGTTTTGGTCAGCGGCACCACCACATTTTTGCCCATTTTGCTGTCCCATTTATGCGCGGCATTTGGCGCAAACGCACGTACCCCAAAAATCAACCCTGCTGTGATAGCCGCGCCCGCAGCCTTCTGGCGCGAAAATTCGGCGATGGTGATAGTTGGCTCGAACTTGCGCATCACGCCATAGTGAAGCAACACCGAGGAAACCGTCCACACCAGCATTTGCGGCAGGTGGCGCATTTCATATTGGTAGAGTTCCTGCGCACGATTCACCACTTCCGTAGAATCAGACGCGAGCTGGTGGCGCTCGCCCCACTTTTTGGCATCGCGCTCGGCACTATGGCGGAACATGCCGCCCACTAATGGCTCCGTCACACTACGAATGCCATCCATTACCCCTGGCAAAAACCGCTGGATGGGAATGGTAACCACCGCCGCACCTACATCGCCGATCGCCTCGCCCACAAACCAGTTGCGCGCACCTTCCATATTCTTCCAGCTCAGGTGGCTAAATGCATGCTTCACCTCAGCTTTAACGCGCTGCCAGCGCGTCGCTTCAGGCAAGATCTTATGGCTGACAAATTTATGACTAAACCGTTTGTAGCCACCATCCCCAACGCCTTGCTTAGGCTTCAGATCGGTAAAGAGTTTCTTCTCATCGTTATGGCCAATATTCATGCCAAACCCACGCAATGCAGGGACGATCAATAAATCCGTCAGCGTGAGGCAGGTGAAGGTGTGGTTCAGGGTATAAATCACATCCTCTGCCCGCTGCTGCGCGGTTTTTTTGCGCTCTGTATCGGCGGCAGAATTCGGGCGCGACCATTCAGGCGGCGTCAGCGTCGTATGGCTTGCTATGTAGTTGGCTAAACCCATTAAACTTCCATCGCCACTTCATTAAGGTTGCGCGCGGTGCCCAGATGCACTGGCGGTGTATGAATCACTGGGCTTGGCAGTGCGGCCACGGCTGCAGCTTGCCCAAGCTTTTGCTGTTGCAGCAACTCACTGCGGCGCATGGCTTCCTTGTAAATTTCGCCATCGGGCTTCAAGCCATCCGCCACGCTGTGCGCGGGGTCGTGCCGTTGTTTCAGCCATGTTTGGGCAAGGTGCTGAATCTGCTCGCCCGAAGCTGTCGGCCAAGCGGTTGCCAGCGCATCCACCAGCGGTGCACGCAGCGATCCCGCTTTGGGGCGGAACATGTTGGCCAGCGCACGGTGCGTCACCTCGTGGCCACGCGCACTGGCGGCCACATGCACGGCAGGCTCGGCACCCGCGGGGTCATTGGGCTGCACAAGGCGGCGGACAGTCTCTTCGATTTTGCGGGCACTGAGCGTATATTCCGTTTTGGGCTGGGCAGGCTGCAATGCAAGTGCAATAGTGCTTTCTATAAAAGCCTCATCCGCCAAAAGCCGCACAAAATTTTTACAATCCTCAACGCGGTTTTTGAGGATGCTTTTCACCTCACGCATCGCCTCGTCATGCGGCACGGGGGATTTCAGCGCTTCCATATCGTTCGTGAAGGCACTCGTCATTTTACGCGTAAAATCGTCGGTTGAAATTGCCTGCGCAATCGCCCGCTGCTCGTTGGCGATCGCGACGATGATATCATCGTCCTTCTGTCCCACCAAGCGCCCATCACGCAGACGATCGGCCACGGTTTTGCGAAATGCTTCCATCCGATCTTCAGGCATGGTGGCTGGCAGGGCTATCGCACTTGATATAGCTGGCTTTGATATAAGCTGCTGAATAGAAGTAGAAATAACGGCCTCCGACCTTCTTTGTTCTTTCTGCTACTGCGAATCATTCTCAGTCACTATATCTAGTATAGACTAAAGCAAATCAACCGTTAAATGAAGATTGTGTGACAATGCCCCCGAGATTGCGCGACAAGACCCCGTAACTTCGACATTTTTCTTGCCGCTAAACCATGCAGAAGTTATGAATTCGCTCCCACCAAACGAGGATGTATGCCCACCACCACCGATATTCGCCGCCAGTTCCTTGATTTCTTTGCCAGCAAAGACCATGCGGTGCTGCCCTCCTCCTCGCTCGTGCCGCACAACGACCCCACCTTAATGTTCACTGCCGCAGGCATGGTGCAGTTCAAAAATATCTTTAGTGGCACGGAAAAGCCTGCCACACCGCGCGCCGCCACCGCCCAAAAATGCGTGCGCGCCGGCGGCAAGCATAACGACCTCGACAATGTTGGCTACACCGCTCGCCACCACACCTTCTTCGAGATGCTCGGCAATTTCAGTTTTGGCGATTACTTTAAAGAAGGCGCCATTAGCCACGCATGGGAATTGATTACCAAAGTCTATGGCATCCCTGCGGAAAAGCTGGGCGTGACCGTCTATCATACCGACGACGAAGCTTTCGATTTGTGGAAAAAAATCGCAGGCCTGCCTGATAGCAAAATCCTCCGCGTACCCACGAAAGACAATTTCTGGGCAGCGGGTGACACGGGCCCGTGCGGCCCCTGCACCGAAATATTCTACGACCACGGCAAAGGCGCCGGCGAGTGGAAACTCGACGCCACTGGCCACGACATGTTCGGCGAGCGCTATGTCGAGATCTGGAACCTTGTCTTCATGCAATATGAAGCGCTGGCGGATGGCACACAAATCAATTTGCCAAAACCAAGCATCGACACCGGCATGGGGCTGGAGCGCTTGACCAGCGTCCTGCAAGGCGTGTCGGATAATTATGATACGGATTTGTTCAAAACGCTGATTGCGGCATCGAAAGAACTCTCGAAAAACAATGATGCAGCGATCGCCGCCAGCCACCGCGTGATTGCCGACCATTTGCGCTCCACCAGCTTTTTGATTGCCGATGGTGTGTTGCCAAGCAACGAAGGGCGTGGCTATGTACTTCGCCGCATCATGCGCCGCGCGATGCGCCACGCACACATGATTGGCTGCACCAAACCACTGATGCACCTACTGGTGCCGACCTTGATTGCTGAAATGGGCGCCGCCTACCCCGAGCTGAAACGCGCCGAAACAATCATCAGCGATACGCTGAAACTTGAGGAAGAGAAATTCAAAGAAACGCTGGAGCGCGGACTGAAATTGCTGGATGAGGAAAAAACTGGCCTGCATGCAGGGGGTGTTTTCAATGGCAACGCGGCGTTCAAGCTCTATGATACCTACGGCTTCCCGCTGGATTTAACGCAGGATATTCTGCGCGCTGAAAATATCACCGTGGATATGGATGGCTTCAATGCCGCCATGGCGGAGCAAAAAGCCAAAGCCCGCGCGGCATGGAAGGGCTCGGGGCAGTCTGCCACCGCCGCTTTGTGGTTCGACATTAAAGAGCGCGTGGGCGCAACGGAATTTTTGGGCTACGCGATGGAATCCGCGCAAGGCGTCATCACCGCACTCATCAAAGATGGCACGGAAGTGAGCGAGCTGAAAGCTGGCGACGTTGGCGCAGTGATTGTCAACCAAACGCCGTTCTATGGTGAATCGGGTGGTCAGGTCGGTGATAGCGGAACGCTTGCGAGCGGCACTGCTAAAGGCCGTATCAGCGACACCGCCAAACAACTCGATGCGCTGTTCGTGCATGAAGTGACGCTTGATGCTGGCTCGCTCAAAATTGGCGATACGGTGGAACTCACCATCGACACCGCACGCCGCAATGCCATCCGCGCGAACCACTCGGCCACGCACTTGCTGCACGCCGCACTGCGCGAGCAACTGGGCGAACATATCACCCAAAAAGGCTCGCTGGTGGATGAGCAGCGCCTGCGCTTTGATGTGACGAACCCAAAAGCCATCAGCCGCGAGGAATTGGCGAGTGTGGAAACATCCGTGAACCATTACGTCGCCCAAAAGGCGGATGTAAGCACCAAACTGATGAACCAAGCGGATGCGATTGCCGCGGGTGCCATGGCGCTATTCGGCGAGAAGTATGGCGCCGAGGTGCGCGTGCTGGCCATGGGCAAACGCGCCGATGGCAAGGATTTCTCGGTGGAGCTGTGCGGTGGCACGCACGTGAAAAACACGGGCGATATTGGTTTGTTCAAAATTGTTTCAGAAGGTTCGGTTTCCTCCGGCGTGCGCCGCATCGAGGCGGTGACGGGCGAGAATGTTCGCACCTACCTCAGCGAGCAACTGGCTAAACTTGCGGAGCAATTGCAAACAACCGCGAAAGAAAATGCGCGCCTGTTGGGTGAGTTGAAAAAAGCCAGCAATGTGAAAGTGGAAACCCCCGCGCTCGATGCCATTGCCAGCGCCCCACTTGCCCAAACGAGCAGCATCTATGACGCGCAAGCAGCCAAGGCAGAGCAAAGCATTGCCGCGCTTCAGGACGAAAACAAAAAACTGAACAAAGAACTGGCCGAAGCCAAGAAACAAGCGGCACTGGGTGCGGGTGGCGATGATGTGATCGAGACCATCGGCAGCACCAAACTCGCTGCGAAAATTTTGGGTGAGCTGGATGCAAAATCGCTGCGTGATGTGGCCACCTCCATGCACCAAAAACACGCGGATGCAGTGTGCGTACTGCTTGCCAGCAACGAGGGCAAAGGCAGCATTATTGTTGCCGTGGGCAAGGAGCTTGCGGGCAAGGTGGATGCACCAACCCTCGTGAAAGCGGGCGTTGCGGCACTCGGCGGCCAAGGCGGCGGCGGTAAGCCCGATTTCGCCCAAGGCGGCGGGCCAGATGGTGCAGCACTTGAGGCGGCGCTTGTGGCAGTGAAAGCTGTGTTGGCGGCTTAAGCGCACACCAAATTGCCACAACCGCTGATTTAGTGAGCCTCTGCCCCCCTCTGCTTCCAGCTTTCGCTGGAATGGCGCAAAATACCGCCCATAATCGCTCCATATCACCTTTAGGGAGCTTGCCCATGTCATCCGTTGTCCAACTCAACAAAAAACTGCAACCTGTGCCCATTACGGTGGCGTATGGCGACGGCATTGGACCCGAAATCATGGAGGCGACGCTCAAAATCCTCGCTGAGGCACGCGTGCCGTTGCAGATCGAGACGATTGAGGTTGGCCAAAAATTCTATGAAAAGGGCGTGACGACTGGCATTCCACCCGCAGCGTGGGATTCTATCCGCCGCACCAAGGTGCTACTCAAGGCACCCATCACCACCCCGCAAGGCGGCGGCTATAAGTCGCTGAACGTAACGATGCGTAAATCGCTCGGCCTTTACTCCAACGTGCGCCCCTGCACCAGTTATCACCCGTTCATTAAATCCATGCACGCGAACATGAACCTCGTGATTATCCGCGAGAACGAAGAGGATTTGTACGCAGGGATTGAATATCGCCAGACGCAGGATGCATTCCAATCGGTAAAAATCATCACCCGTTCCGGCTCGGAGCGTATTATGCGCTACGCGTTCGAATATGCGGTGCAGAACAACCGTAAAAAAGTGACCTGCATGAGCAAGGACAACATCATGAAACTCACCGATGGTGCGTTCCACGATATGTTTACGATGGTGGCTAAGGAATACCCGCAGATTGAGGCGGACCACTACATTATCGATATTGGCTCGGCGCGTATTGCCAGCAAGCCGCATATTTTTGATGTGATTGTGACCGAGAATTTGTTCGGTGATATTATTTCCGATATCGCGGCGGAAGTGTCGGGTTCGGTGGGCCTTGCAGGCTCCGCTAACATTGGCGCGAATTATGCGATGTTCGAGGCGATTCATGGCAGCGCACCGGATATTGCTGGTAAAAATATTGCAAACCCATCGGGCCTGCTGCATGGCGCGATTATGATGCTGGTGCATTTGGGCATGAACGAGCACGCAACGCTCATCCACAATGCGTGGCTGCGCACGATTGAAGACGGCCAGCACACGGGCGATATTTTTAACGATATGAGCAAGGCTAAACTGGGCTGTCAGGAATTTGCGCAAGCGGTGATTGATCGTTTGGGGCAAGAGCCACAAACCTATCGCCCTGTGAAATACGCCCCTGTGAAGGAAGGCGGCCAAGGCGGCATCCACGCGGTGATGGCAAAAGAAACCGAAGTGCGCAAGCTGGTGGGCGTGGATTTATTCGTGCACTGGTATGGCAAGGATGTGAACGAGCTAGGCACCCTGCTCGATGAGCTCTCGACGCCTGAACTGAAGCTTCAAATGCTGTCGTGTAAGGGCCTTAAAGTGTGGCCGAACATTGTAACGGAGATGGACGTGACCGACCGCTTCCGCGCGCGCTTCCTGCCTGAAACGAAAGGCACGGCGATTACGCTCAAGCAGGTTTCCGATTTGCTGAGCCGCGCGGCGGATAAGGGTGTCGATTACCTCAAGATCGAGACGCTCTATACGTTCGATGGGAAGAATGGGTTCTCAAGTAGTCAAGGTGAGTAGTTTTTGAGTAAAGCGCATCTTATAGCTCTGGTAATCGTCGTTTTCGCGTCGGCTACGTGGGCAGAAGACGTGCCTGCTAATTGGTATGATGGTGATGGTCCTTCAGCACCTTGGTTTCTTGGACAGGAACCTAAGCCAGAGAATATCAAGGCTATTCAATCCTGCTTAACGAATAGCTCAGATAAAAATACCTGCGAAGAATTAAGTGCAACATTAGCTCATGACGGCCCTAATTGGGGTTCAGCGGCCGCACAGCATGCGAATGAATGGTCCATAATCGGGCAACAATACATTGATAAAATGATTGAGCGTAACCCCAATAAGGCTGCAAGCATTAAAGCTGCGCAATCCGCTTGGTATGCGTCAACTAAGAAACGATGTGAATCTCAACGGGACACCGCAACTTATGAAGACGATGACGCCGAAGGTAATCACCCTCCGTTTTATGATTGGGTGACCTATATCAGCTGTGTTTATGGTGAAACAATGGACAGAGTGTGGGACCTAAGAAACCAAGCTTCTAATTGATACACGCAGGGGCTAGCCGCTACTTTAAAAGTATTTACACCGCATACAGCCCATCATTGACGCCCCCGCGCAGCTATGCCAGTGATTGGGCATGAGCAACGCTGACATCAACCCATTGCTAACCATCATGGCGCGCCTTCGCAACCCTGAGGGCGGCTGCCCGTGGGATGTGGAGCAGAATTTTGCGACCATTGCGCCCTACACGATTGAGGAAGCCTACGAAGTGGCCGAGGCCATTGCCAAAGGCGACATGCACGAACTGCGCGATGAGCTGGGCGATTTATTGCTGCAAGTGGTGTTCCACGCGCAAATGGCGGCCGAGGCTGGAAGTTTCACGTTTGCGGATGTGGTGCAGTCCATCAGCGATAAAATGATTCGCCGCCACCCGCACGTGTTTGCGGATGCCGAAATTAAAACCGCCGAAGCGCAAACCGCCAATTGGGAAGTGATTAAAGAAGCCGAGCGCGCAGCGAAAAAACGCGAGCGCACACTGGCCGATGTGCCAGCCGCCCTGCCCGCCCTGATGCGCGCACAAAAGCTGCAAGCCCGCGCCGCCCGCGTGGGGTTCGATTGGCCAGATGTGAGTGGTGTGATTTCAAAAATAAAAGAAGAACTGGCGGAGGTGGAAGCCGCGATTGCCAGTGGTGATAAGGCGCACACCGAGGAGGAACTGGGCGATGTGTTGTTCGCCGTCACCAACCTCGCGCGCTTTGTGGGGGCGGATGCAGAGACGGCGCTACGCGGCACCAACGCGAAGTTTGTGCGCCGCTTCGAATTTATTGAGGACGCACTGAAGGCGGAAGGAAAACACATCAAGGATGCAAGTCTCGACGAGATGGAAACGCTGTGGAACGCGGCGAAAGAAAAGGAGCGCGTATGACAAAAACCATCCTCATCACGGGCGCGAGCGCGGGCATTGGCAAGGCAACGGCGGAGTTGCTGGCGAAGGAAAAAGGCGTGCGCCTTATTCTCACCGCACGGCGGGTGGAGAGGTTGAGGGAATTGGCGGCGACATTACCGTGTGAAACCCACCTCCTCACCTTCGATATCCGCGATAAGGCAGCGACCTTCGCCGCGATTCGTGGCTTGCCTGAGGCTTGGAAAAACATCGATGTGCTGGTCAACAATGCTGGCCTCGCCCTCGGTTTGGAGTCATTCGAGGTGGCCAACCCCGACGATTGGCAGGTGATGATTGAAACCAATATCCTCGGCCTGCTCACCCTCACCCGTGAAGTGTTGCCCGCCATGAAAGCGCGTGGGTGCGGGCATATTGTCAACCTCTCCTCCATCGCGGGCACGTATCATTACGCAGGCGCGAACGTGTATGGCGCAAGCAAGGCGTTCATCACCTATCTCTCGCTCGCTATGCGTTCGGATTTGCTCGGCACGCCGATTCGGGTGACGAATATTGAACCGGGCATGGTGGATACGGAATTTTCCATGGTGCGATTCAAGGGTGATGAGTCACGCGCTGATGCGGTCTATGCCAACTCAGAGCCACTCCACGCCGAGGATATTGCCGAAACGATTCGTTGGGCGATTGCACAGCCTGCGCATGTGAACATCAACCGCATCGAGCTGATGGCCACGTGCCAAGCGCCCGGTGGGCCGAAGGTTCACCGCGAAAGTTAATTGCCAAAAATAGGCGGAAATACAAACCCAGCAGGTTTTTCTTCCTGCTTGGCCTCGGGCTTCACGGCTTCACTTGCATCGCTTTTTGGTGGGGTTGTCTTCTCGGCTTCAGCACCCACGCTGGAGGCACCCTCTTTCGCTGCTGGCTCTGAGCTTGGCTCCGCCGTATCCGCCTTGACCGTGGGCGGTATCATGATTGCTGGCTCTACTTCCTCTGGCTCGGCAGCAGCGGCTGCCTTACCCTTATGCTTGGATTTGCTAGGCTTCGCCGTAGGCTTAGCCTTAGGCTCTGGCGCAAGCAGCGCATCTGTTTTGGGCAAGGCTGCGCGAGCAGCGGGCTTTGCAAGCGCTTTTGGTTTTGCATCGGTGCTATCGCTAGCACCCGCATTGCTCACGGCATCAAGGTTCTCCCATGCGCGCTCGTAGTATGTCGTGCTCTGGGTGAGCGCCATGTTGAGATAGCTTTTCGCCAGCGCATCGTTCTTCGCAAGGTGCGCATAGAGGCCAAGATTATTTTCAAGCGCTGGGCCTTCAAGGTGCTTGCCCGCCACTTCACGCGCCATGTCGAAATCACCCGAAACACCATAGATAAGCGCGAGATTCAACTCCACCTGCTTACGCTGAAGCGGCGATTTGCTGACGCGTGACGCGTGCTGCAATGCCTCGATTGCACGGGGAAAATTACGATCCACCGCGAAGCTGAGCCCCGCATTGTTGAGCACTGCTGGGTTATCGGGGCTTTGGTTGTTGGCCTCGGTAAAATAGGCGGTCGCCTCGGGAATCATGTTTTTGGTGACGAACAGAATGCCCAGCGCATTCAAGGTGCGCCAGCGTTTGGGGTCTTTCTCGACCACTTCGGAGAACGCCTGTCCTGCATCCGAAATTTTGCCGCTGGCCATGAGGGTCAGGCCATACCCCTCGGTCACATCGAGATTGGCGGGGTATTTGCCGCGCAAATCCTGATACATATTCAGTGCTGCGGCATTATCCCCCAGCCGGCGCGCGGCTTCCGCCATGCCCAACCGATAGCGCATCTGCTGTTCGGGCGTACCCTTTTCGGTAGCGATAAGCTGCTGATAGAACTGCGCCGCACGGCCAAAATCGCCCGCTTGCATGGCTTCCTTAGCCATATCTTCCTGCGTGTCGTTGATCCCCTTCACGGTGGGCTGCTCCATTGCCGCGAACACCGTTTCGGGGTCAAACAATTGCTTGGTACCTTCGCATCCAGCAAGGCTGAGTGCGGTTGAGAGCAGGAGAATCGTGGAGAGCTTTTTCATACCCGCATGCATAGCACGCACCATGGCCAGAATAAACAGGGAAATTTTATGCACCGCCCCTTGCAATTCTGTGCCCATGCGCTATTGCTGTGCCCGATGTCGCACTCGCCCAAAAGCCAATCCCTCGCTTGGCCACGCCATTTGATTAGCATCGAAGGCATGGCAGCCGCCGATATTCAAAAAATCCTCGATACCGCTGAAGCCTATGTGGAGCGCAACCGCGCGGTGGATAAGAAACACAAAATCCTCGGCGGGCGCACGCTGATTAATTTGTTTTTCGAAAACTCGACGCGCACCCGCACCAGCTTCGAGCTGGCAGGCAAGCGCCTGAGCATGGATGTCATCAACATCAGCGCCAGCACATCGAGCACCAGCAAGGGCGAAACCTTGCTCGACACGGCGATGACCTTGAACGCCATGCAGTGCGACGCGATTGTGGTGCGCCACGCAAGCGCTGGCGCGGTGCAGCTGATTGCCGAGAAAGTGGATGCACACGTGATTAACGCGGGCGATGGCGCGCACGAACACCCCACCCAAGCGCTGCTGGATGCACTGACCATTCGGCGCGATAAGGGCAAAATCGCTGGCCTCAAGGTCGCCATCTGTGGTGATATCTCAAACAGCCGCGTGGCGCGCTCCAACATCTATTTGCTTAAAACCATGGGCGCGGAAGTGACGCTGATTGCGCCCCCTACCCTGATGCCCACTGGCGTGGCGGGCTTTGGTGTGGCGCACACCAGCAACATGGCCGAAGGCTTGAAGGATGCGGATGTGGTGATGATGCTACGCATCCAGAACGAGCGCATGGCAGGGCGCGGCATTGCCAGCGTGCGCGATTATTTCATGAATTACGGCCTGAGCTACGACAAACTGCGCCACGCCAAGCCCGATGCGCTGGTGATGCACCCCGGCCCCATGAACCGTGGAGTGGAGATTGATACCGACGTGGCCGATGACATCAACCGCAGCGCCATCCTCGACCAAGTGGAAATGGGCGTGGCGGTAAGGCAGGCGGTGCTGGAGTTGTTGCTCAAAGATTAAACAAAAGCATGCCGCTGCTGCTCACAAAAACACACCAATATTCTTCAACTGTTCGACAGGATTCCAGCCCGCAGGCGGTTGGCGGCCTACATCGCTCCACCACTTCATACCCTCCGCAATCCAGCGTTTGCGCCATTCTTCGAAGCTTATTGGAACCTCCAATGCTTCATCGTGATACCCAAAGTGGTAGCCACAGCATGAGCATATTTCATAGGATGGATTGTAGCCATCCTTATAAGCTGGCTCAGATAACCCATCATTACCACATACTGGACATATATTTTTTATCATAAACTTAACCTCTGATTAGGATATGCTACATATTTCAAAATAATTTTACAGTCTAGACATCGAATCCAGGGACTTTGATGGTTTGCCGCCCAGGAATTTGGCCTGGGGTGATAGAGCCCCCACCTAAACCGCCGCCACCAACACTCCGCCCACTGCCACCCGAATTAGCTGGTGCCTGCGGCATATTCAGTACCCTACCCTCTGGCCCATGCTGACGAATTTGATTCTCAAAGTAATTTTTGGATGTAGGTTTATAGAACGATCTCGTTGTTCCATCAGGATTATAAGCTCCAAATGTATTGGTCTTGGGTTCATACATACGAATGACGCCATCTTTATCAATCACGGTTGGTAACTTTTCTGCCTTTCCACGTTTATAAAAATCATTCGCTTGTCTTGTGTACTCTTCAGTAGAATTCACTCCAAAATCTTTGCCATGCTGTTTGACATGCTCCTCAAGCGTCTCAGGCTTACCCCATGTCTCCATGGCCTGCGACCTGTTCGGTGGGGCACCCGTTTCTGCCCAACGCCCTCGGTAGTCGCGCGGTTGGCTGGGGTTATAGCCCGCTTTGAAACGTAAAAACGCTTCATCGAAACGGCAGGCAGTCTCGACGAGATGGTTGATGGCGTTTTCCCACTGCAATGCTATGGGAAAGATTGGATAGTGCGAAACGGCAGATTGCATTATGTCCTCACTTGATTATTGGGCGCGCTTGTGAGTATTTACCGTGGACGATAATCGCACCCCAACTTACCGGGAAGCCCATGACCACATTTCAAAAACCCACCCGCACCAACCATGGCAAACGCGTTGCGTATGTGAACGCGCGGCTGATTGACCCTGAAAGCGGCCTCGATGCCAAAGGCGCGCTGCTGACCGAGGGCGATAAAATCGTCGATTTCGGCGAGCGGTTGTTCAATGATGGCAAAACGCCCGAGGGTGCCGAGGTGGTGGATTGCCGCGGGCATGTCCTCACCCCGGGTCTGCTCGACATTCAAGTGCATTTCCGCGAGCCGGGGCAGGAATATAAGGAAACGATTGAAACGGGCAGCAAAGCGGCCGCCGCTGGTGGCGTCACCACCGTTGCAACCATGCCCAACACCAAACCGGTGGTGGATGATATTACCGTGCTGGCCTTCCTGCAAAAGCGGGCGCATGAAACGAGTTATGTCAACATCCGCCCCTATGCCGCCATCACCAAGGGCCAAAAAGGCGATGAGCTGACCGAAATGGCGATGCTGGTGGAAGCGGGCGCGTGTGGCTTCACGGATGATGGCCTGCCCGTGATGAATGCGCAGGTGATGCGCCAAGCGCTGACGGTTGGCGCCAGCCTCGGCGTGCCGATTGCGCAGCATGCGGAGGATCATAACCTCAGCTGCGGCGGCTGCATGAACGAAGGCTGGGTGGCAACGAAGCTTGGCCTCAAAGGCATCCCCAATGTTTCGGAAGCGGTCATCGTCGCGCGGGATATTCTCCTCGCGGAGCTGACGGGTGCGCATTACCATGTGCTGCATATCTCTACCAAAGAAGCGGTGGAGCTGGTGCGCTGGGGCAAAGCCAAAGGCATCAACGTGACGGCGGAAGTTGCGCCCCACCATTTCACGCTGACGGATGAAGCGGTGATTGACTATCGCACCTTCAGCAAAATGAACCCGCCACTGCGCGCCGAGAAAGACCGCCTCGCACTCATCGAAGGCTTGCGTGATGGCACGATCGACGCGATTGCCACCGACCACGCCCCGCACGATAGCGAAACCAAACGCGTGCCGATGGATACGGCAAGCTTTGGCATTGTGGGCCTCGAAACCATGCTCTCGCTCTCCCTCTCACTTGTTCACCAAGGCCTTGTGCCGCTGCGTGATGTGCTGGCGAGCATGACCTATAAGGCGGCGGATGTGATTCATGCCAATGCTGGCCGCCTGAAGATTGGTGCCCCTGCGGATTTGGTGCTGATTGATTTGAACCATGACTGGACGGTGACCAACGACAGCCTCCACAGCAAATCGAAAAACTCGCCGTTCGATGGCCTAAAAACCCGTGGCCGCGCCGTGCGCACCGTGGTGGGTGGCGAGACCGTATTCAAGCTATGACCTCCACCCCCATCATCTGCGCGCTCGATACGCAAGAGGTTGACACGGCCACCGAAATCTCGCGCGAGGTGATGGGGCATGTGGGCGCGGTGAAGCTGGGGCTGGAGTTTTTTACGGCCAACGGCGCGGCGGGCGTGAAACAAATTACGCAGCTTGG
Source organism: Alphaproteobacteria bacterium (assembly GCA_035911175.1). GTDB lineage: Bacteria > Pseudomonadota > Alphaproteobacteria > Rickettsiales > UBA3002 > QFOX01. The sequence goes on along the minus strand of JAMHWA010000037.1, from coordinate 51,349 downwards.
CGTGCCGCTATTTCTTGACCTTAAATTTCATGACATCCCCAACACCGTCGCCAAAGCCATTGCGGCAACGGCGGGGATGAATATGTTTATGATGACGGTGCATACATCCGGCGGGCAACACATGCTGCGCGCGGCGATGGATGCGAGCGACCGCGTGGCGCAGGTGACAGGCAAAGAGCGCCCGCTGGTGATTGGCGTGACGCTGCTAACGAGCCTAGACCAAGATGATATTTCCCTCATTGGCTTTAACGCGACGGTGCAGGAGCAAGTGCTGCGCCTTGCCGACCTTGCGCAAAGCGCGGGGCTGGACGGTGTGGTGTGTAGCCCGTTTGAAATTGCGCCGATTCGCAAAGCATGCGGCGAAGATTTGAAATTGATTGTGCCCGGCATTCGCCCTGATGGAACAGCGGCGGGCGACCAAAAACGCATTATGACCCCCAAAGAAGCGCTGGAGCGCGGCGCGGATTATTTAGTGATTGGCAGGCCAATTACGGAAAGCGCAGACAGGGCAGCCGCTGCGAAAAAGATTGCGGATTCGTTGAGTTAGGGCGGGACAGACTCGGGTCTAGTGACCCTCGCCCTTCGGGCGCTTCGCGTCCAAAATTTCTCCTGAAATTTTGTTTCTCAGGCTAACGCCTTCGTGTTATTTCCTAAGCTCGTTTCACTCGCTAATGAAATAATCGAACCCAAGTTTGAGCCAGAATCACCCCATTCACCAATAAAAAAACCCGCCAGAAAACTGGCGGGTTCTTTTTATTGGTGAGCCGGGCGGGACTCGAACCCGCGACCATTCGATTAAAAGTCGAATGCTCTACCAACTGAGCTACCGGCTCATACAAGCGCTCAGGCTAAAACGAAGGGCGAACTTACGGATTATCAGCGCGTTGTCAAGCGCTTGCGAAAGTTTTTATACAAGTAGGCTATAAGGGCGGCAAATCCCCACGTTTCCAGCCCTCGCGGAGGGCTTCTGCGTGCTCGGAAAGGCAGTTTTTTTCAATCGCGGCGCGAATTCCCGACATTAATTCCTGATAATAATGCAAATTATGCTGGGTCAGCAGCATGGGCCCGAGCATTTCATCGGCCTTGAACAGGTGGTGCAAATAGGCGCGGCTATACTTGTTGATGGGCGAATTCGTGCCCTCATCCAGCGGGCGTGGGTCATCCGCATGCCTTGCATTGCGCAGGTTGATCTCGCCCATGGAGGTATAGGCACGGGCATTACGCCCCGAACGGGTCGGTATCACGCAGTCGAACATATCCACACCGCGCTCCACCGCACCTAAGATATCATCGGGCTTGCCGACACCCATCAGGTAGCGCGGTTTATCGGCAGGCATGGCGGGGGTGGTGTAATCCAGCACCGAAAACATCATCTCTTGCCCCTCGCCTACTGCAAGGCCGCCAATGGCATAGCCGTCGAAGCCGATGCTGGTCAGCGCCTCGATGGAGCGGTGGCGAAGTTTTTCATACACCGAGCCTTGGACAATGCCGAACAAGCCATAGCCATCACGCTTTATGAACGCGTCCGTGCTGCGCTGTGCCCAGCGCATCGAAAGCTCCATACTGGTGCGCGCTACATCCTCGGTCGCGGGGAATGGCGTGCATTCATCGAGCGCCATGGTGATGGTGGAGCCGAGCAAATGCTGAATCTCCATCGAGCGTTCGGGCGAAAGCTCGTGCTTGCTGCCATCGATATGGCTGCTGAAGGTGACGGCTTTCTCAGTCATTTTTCGTAGCGCGGAAAGCGACATGACCTGAAACCCGCCTGAGTCGGTGAGGATCGGCTTGTCCCAGTTCATGAATGTGTGCAGGCCGCCCATGCGCGCAATGCGCTCCGCCGTGGGGCGCAGCATGAGGTGGTAGGTGTTACCAAGCAGAATATCCGCCCCCGTGGCGGCCACAGCCTCTGGGTGCATGGCCTTGACGGTAGCGGCGGTGCCGACAGGCATGAAGGCAGGCGTGCGGATATCGCCATGTTGGGTGGAAAGCGTGCCGGTGCGGGCTTGGCCGCATGCGGCGTGGATGGTGAATTTCAGGGTCACGATGTTACTTTCTGTAGGGTATCTCGGCGGAATGTCATAAAAGCTTCATACACACATTTTTTGTAACGCTCTATATGAATGGCGGCGACTTGAAATGAAAAAATGCACGATGAGGGCAGCAAATCATGAGCAAACAGACCGTTATTACCGTTTACGATGCCGGCCCAGCGGTGTTCGATTATAGCCGCACCAATGCCAAGGGTGAGCGCGACCCGCATGTGATTGCGCAGGAGCACCGCGCCATTGCCAAAAAACTGGAAGCAGAATTTTCGACGCGCGAGCACGCCGTGCGCATTGATATCATTTTCCCAACCGATGAACGCTTTATCCCAACACCAGAAGAGCTTGCTGACCGCACGCTTCTCTCGCGCCGCATCGCTGATTCCTGCGAGAGAGACATTCGCCGCTGCGATATGCTGGTGGGCGATTTATCGCCATGGCCGAAAACGCTGACAGGTGGCAAAGAATCGGTGATGAGCGATGAAGGCACCGCCTATGAGGTGGGTTTTGCCGCGGGCATCCACGATACACTTACACGCATTACCGAGCTTGGAAAAACCAACCCCCTTATTCGCGCGGCGCAAGCGGCTATTTTTGAAGCGCTGGGGCTGCCGAAAATTGTGGTTCCCTACAACACTAGCCCCAACCTGCTCGAAACACGTATGGCAGATCATTACGATGGGCAGGTATACACACAAGATGGCCTGCGCTTCTCGAAGGCGGATCATACCTTGCTCGAGGAATGCGGTGATAGAAATAATGCCATGCTTGCCAATGCCGCCCGCAAACAAGGGCTTGAGCCCCAAGCTAGCTTCGAGGATGCGCTGCGCGTGGGTGTTGAACAATTTTTGAAGCGCCAGAAAACCGCACCCGCAGCAGGCCAATCACGCTGAGCGTTCGAGCAGCGAAGTATCGCCATAGGAATAGAATCTATACTCATTCGCTATGGCGTGGGCATAGGCGGCGTGCATTTTCTCGAGCCCCACAAAAGCGCTCACTAGCATGAATAGGCTGGATTTGGGCAGGTGGAAGTTGGTCATCAGCCGGTCGACAATTTTGAAGCGATAGCCAGGGGTGATGAAAATGCCCGTATCGCCCATGAAGGGCGCTAAGTGCCCTTCTTCAGTGGCTACGGATTCCAAAATACGTAAGCTGGTGGTGCCCACCGCGACCACCTTGCCGCCGCTAGCGCGCGCGGTGTTGATGATGTCGCAGGCCTCGCGCCCAATCTCGATCTGCTCGCGATGCATGATGTGTTCGTCGGTGTCCTCCACCTTCACGGGCTGGAAGGTGCCTGCGCCGACATGCAGGGTGACGAATGCCGTATTCACCCCCTTTTCCTCCAGTGCCGCCATTAATTCAGGCGTGAAATGCAAGCCAGCGGTGGGTGCTGCCACGGAGCCATCATGCGCGGCATAAATGGTTTGGTAGCTGGCTTTGTCCTCCGCCGTATCATCCCGCGTGATATAGGGCGGTAGTGGCATGTGGCCATGGGCGTGGAGCTTTTGGAACAATTCCGACGTGGTGCAGGGAAATTCGAGCAGCACTTGCGCCCCGTCCTCGCTGCGGCCAAGCACGCTGGCATTAAAACCTTCGGCAAAGCGGAGCACCATGCCCTTTTTCAATTTTTTGGCGGGGCGTGCGAAGGCTTGCCACGCCATGGTGCCAGCGATGGGTTGGTGCAGCAGCACCTCGACCTGTTTGCCACTCACGTCCGCAAACAGGCGCGCAGGGATGACGCGGGAATTGTTGAACACCACCACATCGCCCGCATCGAGCAGGCTTGGCAAATCGCGCACGGTTCTATCGCTGAAGTGACTGGCTGTCACATGCAGTAGCTTGGCCGAATCGCGCGGGTTCGCTGGCGCATGGGCAATGCGCCCCTCGGGCAACTCGAAATCGAACAAATCGACGCGCATGCGGCTTACGCCGCCGCAGCCATATCCGCTGCAATTTTGAGGCTGATCATCTTGTCGGGGTTCGCTGGTGGCTCGCCACGTGCAATTGCATCCACATGCGCCATGCCATCGATCACTACGCCCCACGCGGTGTATTGGCCATCGAGGAAGCCCGCGTTTTTGAAGCAGATGAAGAATTGCGAGTTGGCACTATCGACATTCGCCGAACGCGCCATGGAGCACACGCCGCGATCATGCGGGGTGCGGGTGAACTCGGCCTTCAGGTTCGGTTTACTGCTGCCACCCATGCCGGTGCCGGTTGGGTCACCCGTTTGCGCCATGAAGCCTTCGATGACGCGGTGGAAGATGATGCCGTCATAGAAGCCCTCACGCACCAATTCCTTGATGCGAGCCACGTGCTTGGGCGCCCAATCGGGGCGAAGCTGGATGGTTACAACGCCGTCCTTCAATGTCATCAACAGTTTATTCTCGGGCGATTGCAAATCGACGGGTTCTGCTTTTTTATCTTTCTTGGCCATGGTTCTCTCGGTTCTAGTGGGTTGCAGGGGCAGCTACAGCTGCAGGTTTAGTTTCAACAGCCGCAGGCTTAGCCGCTGGTGCGGCCGCAGGAGCAGCAGCAGGAGCAGCAGCCTTCTTAACATCCGCCGCGACTTTTAGGCTGATGATTTTATCGGGATTTGAAACCGAGCCATTATTCGCAGCATCGCCCTTTTTGATGTTGTTGACGAACTGCATGCCATCGATCACTTGGCCGAACACGGTGTATTGCCCATCGAGGAAGCTTGAGGGTTTGAAGCAGATGAAGAACTGCGAGTTCGCGCTATCGGGCGAGCCTGCACGCGCCATACTGAGCGTGCCTGTCAGGTGTTTGGTGCTGTTGAACTCGGCCTTCAAATCAGGCAACTCGGAACCACCCATGCCGGTGCCCGTTGGGTCGCCCGTTTGCGCCATGAAGCCGTCGATCACGCGGTGGAACACGACACCGTCATAGAAGCCCTTGCGGGTGAGTTCCTTGATGCGTTTCACGTGGTTTGGCGCCACTTCTGGCTTCAATTGAATAACCACCGTGCCATCCTTCAATTGCAGCAACAGTGTGTTTTCGGGGTCTTTAATCTCGGCGGCATTGGCGGCAGAAACACTGAACAGCATGGCAAGGCCAAGCACAAGGGAACGTAGACGCATAGTAAACTCCGTGAAGGTGAATGCGCGGTTTTTAACGGGATTCACCCCCCCTTGCAATCAAAAAACCCCACAATTCACGGTTATTCCAGCCGTTTGAATTGTCATCAAATCTTCACACATGCAGTATGAAAGACTGCTATTGTTAGTGCACAAAAAGATATTGGGGATGGCAATGCGAAAAGACGAAACGGCAGCAGGCGGCGCCACTGGCTATGTTGACCAAGAACGCTTCGATACTCGGCAGAATCCCGATAAGGATTATGTTCATCCAAATGCTTCAGTAATAGGGACATGGACACAGGGCGTGATAGATGATCGCACCGCACCACCTGCGACCGATAGCACCCTTAAGCAAGCCCCAAGCCGCTAGCCGCGCGCGACGAGGTACTCGTTGCGAAGCATCTCGGCGACATCGGGCGAGACGAACTTAGTAACATCCCCACCCAGCCGCGCGATTTGTTTAACAAAGCGCGAAGAGATGAAATGCGTCGCGTCGCTCGCGGTAAGAAACACCGTTTCAATTTCCGCCGCGATTTTGTTGTTCACGCTGGCCATTTGGAATTCATATTCAAAGTCAGAAACTGCGCGTAACCCACGGATTAATAAGGTCGCCCCCTCCTCACGCGCGAAGTTGACAAGCAGCCCCGAAAAGGGCTTCACCGTGATACGCGAGGGGTCGATACCAAGCGCATTGCTGATGTCCTTCTCCACCATCGCCGAGCGGGTTTTAACATCGAACAGAGGCTCTTTCGCTGAATCCAGCGCCACGCCGATGACAAGCTTATCCACCACATTCAGCGCACGCCGAATAATATCCATATGCCCAAAGGTGATGGGATCGAACGTGCCGGGGTAAATGCCTGTACGCATGGGTAACCTCAATGTTGTGAAACAACGTTACTGGATATAGATTTTATTGCCATAAAAACTATCGGCCTACCGCTAATTTGGTGCATAATTTTTGCAGTTGAGCAATTGTTTCTGCTTTATGTTCGTGGATATCTTGCAGATAGGCACGCCCCTCGTCCGTTTTCATTTTTTTGCAAACATTGCCATAGAATTCATCATAGATAGCGCTCTTTTCGGGGTATAGACTGGCATAAAAGAGCGCGCCTCTCACTGCGTGAATCTTATCAAAATCGTGCAGCAGACGAGATTCTGGGGTGACCTGCGCCATGTATTCTTCAACCAACGCCAACTGACGGGCATATTTGGGTGAGTCAAAAATCACCCTCGCAGCAAGCATCTCTAAGTAGTGCTTATCTTCGGTGCTGATATCATCGTGAAGCGTGAAATCGGTTGCGATGGCTTCAGCCAAATCGTGCACTCTGGCCATTTCCTGTATATGAATTCGGCGCAGCGGCGATGCCCCAGTACGCGCTAAAAAATTACCCACAAACTCGGCCAACCCCTCCAGATGCTCATAAATAGTTTCTGGTCGTTCTATGTCATGTCGCACATAGCCTGTTCTTGGGGTTCTTTTTGTTATTTCCTCGGCTAGCGCTGGTCTTGCTGATGGGGAGATTTCCAAAAAATCCTTAAAAGCCTCTCCAATAGCAGGGTACGTGAAAAAAACCTGAACAAGGAATTGACGATCGTCCTCGCTGAAGATTTCAAAATTTCTATCCGAAATGGGATCGATAAACATCACACACACCCTATAGTTGAGGGGATGAATCATAGTCTATCTTCTGGCAAGAAATGTGACGATTTGATGAAGTTATTGCACTATTCGACAGCGTTTTCTGTTGAATCATCAAGTGACCCCACATCCTCGCTCCCCGCTGCATCTTCTACCAGCAACTCGCCCTTAATCCGCACGGCGGAGATGACTTGCTCCTTGCCTTCGGTGCGGAAGGTGATGACGCCTTGGCTGGTGCGACCGCAAATGCGGATATCCTCAACAGGGGTGCGAATCAGCGTGCCCTTGTTGGTCATCAGCATAATCTGGTCGCCGTTCTCGACAGGGAAGCTGGCGATGACGTTGCCGTTCTTTTTGCTGATGCCCATGCCCGTGACACCCGAACCACCACGCCCAGTGACACGGTATTCGAACGCGGATGTGCGCTTGCCATAACCATTCTCGGTGATGGTGAGGAGCATTTCTTCAGCCTTGCTCATCTCGGCGATTTTCTCTTCGCTGATGGTGATGTTGGATAGGTCGATGGCTTCACCATCGGCTTCCTCCTGCCCTGCCGCGCGGCGGCGGGCGGATGCCACTTTGCGGTAATCCTCACGCTCCTCGGCAGTTGCACGAATACCGTGGAGGATGGAGATGGAAACCACGCGGTCTTTATCGGCGAGTTTCATGCCGCGCACACCATCGCTCGTGCGGGATTTGAACACACGCACCGCATCCACAGGGAAGCGCATGGCTTTGCCCTCATATGACGCCAACAGCACATGGTCTTCCTCGTTACAGGTTTTCACGCCGACGAGTTTATCGCCTTCATCCAAACGAATCGCGATTTTGCCGTTGCTTTGAACGCTCTTGAAATCGCTCAAATCATTCCGGCGCACGTTGCCCTGCGCGGTGGCGAAGAAGATGTTGAGCTTGTCCCAATCCTCCTCGTTCTCGGGCAGCGGCATGAAGGTCTCGATGGTTTCGCCAGCCTTCAGCGGGAAGATGTTGACGAGCGCCTTGCCGCGCGCTTGCGGCGTGGAAAGCGGCAGGCGATAAACTTTCAGTTTATACACCTGACCCGTCGAGCTGAAGAACAGTACGGGCGTGTGCGTGCTGGTGACGAACAACTCCGTCGTTGCGTCTTCATCGCGCAAGTCAATCCCCGAACGGCCTTTGCCGCCGCGTTTTTGCGCGCGGTACGTGGCGAGCGGCACGCGTTTGATGTAACCACCTTGGGTGACCATCACTACCATTTCCTCACGTGCGATGAGGTCTTCGATGTCGATTTCGGCTTCGGATTCCTGAATCTCGGTGCGGCGTGGCACAGCGAATTGAGCTTTCACTTCCACCAACTCATTACGCATCAATGCATAAAGTTTTTCGCGGCTGCCGAGGATGGAGAGGTACTCTTTAATCTCGGTCGCGAGCTCGCCCAACTCACCATCGATCTTCTCACGCTCCAACCCAGTCAGGCGTGCAAGACGCAGTTCGAGGATGGCTTTGGCTTGCGCCTCGGTGAAGTAAATTTTGTCGCCATTCAATACGTTGCCTGAATCTTCTACCAAGTTAAGTAAAGCAACAATATCGCCCGCTTTCCACTCGCGGCGCATCAATTCTTCCTTCGCAACGACAGGGTCGGGCGAGTTGCGGATGACTGCAATCACTTCGTCGATGTTGGCCACGGCAATTGCCAAACCAATCAAGACGTGGGCGCGGTCGCGCGCTTTGTTGAGTTTGAATTGCGTGCGGCGGGAAATCACTTCCTCGCGGAAGGCGATGAAGGCGGTGAGCACCTTGCGCAAATCGAGCAATTCAGGGCGGCCACCATTCAGCGCCAGCATATTCACACCAAAGCTGGTTTGCAGCGGTGTGTAGCTGTAGAGTTGGTTCAGCACCACCTCACCCATTGCATCCTTCTTGATTTCAATCACGACGCGCACGCCGGATTTATCGGACTCATCACGCAAATCGCTGATGCCTTCGATTTTCTTTTCCTTCACCAGTTCGGCAATGCGCTCGACAAGGCGCGCTTTGTTCACTTGGTAGGGCACTTCGTGGATGATGATGGCTTCGCGGCCTTTTTTATCGACCTCGATTTCGCACTTACCGCGCATCACCACCGAGCCACGGCCCGTGTGCATGGCCGAGTGCGAACCGGTGCGCCCCAAAATAATGCCGCCCGTTGGGAAATCTGGCGCGGGGCATGCGGCCATCAATTCGTCAATCGTCGCCTCAGGGTTATCGATCAGCATGCAGGTGGCATCCACCACCTCGCCAAGGTTGTGCGGCGGAATGTTGGTGGCCATACCCACCGCGATGCCGCTACCGCCATTGACCAGCAGGTTGGGGAAGCGCGCAGGCAGCACGGTTGGCTCCTGCTCCGCACCGTCGTAGTTTTCTTGGTAGTTCACGGTGTCGAATTCGATATCATTCAACAACGCATGCGCAGCTTTGGAAAGACGCGATTCGGTGTAACGCATGGCCGCGGCGTTATCGCCATCCATGGAGCCGAAGTTACCTTGGCCATCCACCAACATCAAACTCATGCTGAAGGGTTGCGCCATGCGCACCAACGCATCGTAAATCGCGCTGTCGCCATGCGGGTGGTATTTACCCATCACATCACCGACGATACGCGCCGATTTTTTGTAGGGCTTGTTGTATTCAACGCCCAGCTCGAGCATGCCGAACAAAATACGACGATGCACAGGCTTCAAACCATCGCGCACATCAGGGATTGCGCGCGAAACGATGACGCTCATCGCGTAATCAAGGTAGGATTTGCGCATTTCCTCTTCGATGGAAATGGGGAGAATTTCGGCGATGTTGCTGCTCATGGACTAACCTTTTAGTTTTAATTCAGGTTAGTTGTAGACGATGGGGCATGATAAACCAGCCGCGAGGCGCAGTTATCCACAGGTTGGGGACGGTTTTAGGGGGAAAATTGGAACGATAGCCCGTTTTAAAGCGCGGGCAGATTTTTAGCCAACTTGATGGCCATCTGCGCCACGTTGTTGCGCCGAACCAACCACACGTGAGGCATCGGCATTACGATGCTGAAGCATGCTTGGGGCAATGACATCCCGAGCCGAAACACCTGCGTTTGCAAGCGCTGCTGCAAACGGATTTGTCGGTTCAGAAGCGGGCGCCTCGCGGCCTTCCGCCTTCGCCACGGTTTCCTTGTGCATGGCTTTCTCTGATTCAGCCTGCTGAGCCTGATTGGCGTGCACCTCGTTTGTGGCAAGATTCACGACAGCGGATGTGGCGCTTACTTGTGCACCAGTTGTCGCTACGGCGGAAGCGTTCTGACCTTTAGCCACGACTTCCTCGGCAATTTTTTGTGCCTGCGCCACCTCGGTGGAGGCGCTCACTTGCTCACGCCCATCGATCTTCAGCAACGATTCCATCGCTGCCATAATCTGTGCGGTATTTCCTCTGAGCTCGACTGTCGCTTTTTCAAGAAATGCAGCCTGCTGCTTCTCTGGCAACTCGGCGAACCTGCTAAGCAGCGCTTGCCGATACTCTGGCGAGTGTACCACTGGCTCTGCTACGCTGCTAGGAATTGCCATGTTACGAACCTTAATGAGTTGCCTTGAACATTGACCTTACGCATTCGAGTTGTGTGGTTATGCCATACTCCAGCCACCCTGACCTCTGCCGATCTCGCGATCGCGCACGTCGGGCACGTTAGCAGGTGTGAGGGAACCCAGTAATGAGAGTGATGCAGGCGCAACCGCCATCCGCTCGGCCGTCACGCCATATTCGTTGTCAGTTCGGGAGGTAGCGGCTGCGGTAGCACCAGCAGCGCCAAACAACGCACCGCCGATGAGCATGCCCATGCCACCTTGAATCGCTTGCATGTCCGCTTGTCGCGCCTCTTCTGCTTTGCGCGCAATTTCATCAGCACTGGTGCCTTGCTGTTGTGCCACTTGCTCGTAAATAGCTTCTTTAGCGGCGTCGGTCAGTGCTGGGTCATTGAAGCGAACCTGATCAAGCGGTTGGCCATTCGCAATAGCTTGCGCGGCCATACGCGCAAAGTCGGCAGCGGCTTGCTGCGTAGCTTCTTCGCTGCCACCAACGCCTGTCGAGCCAGCAACAGCCATCGCCACGCCTGCATCATAACCACCTTGGGCTAAGTGCGCTTCGTTATTCGTGCTCTGCTGATTAAAATTCGTTTCGATATATTCACGCAAGGCTTCACCCGAGAGGCCGTTAGCCTGCGCATGCTGAACAACTTCCGCTTGCTGCTCGGGCGTAAGCTGACTCACAATATCGGTAGTGCTAGTTTGACCATCACTCATAGTGATACCTCGAGCATAAGATAATTCTACCCTACTACCCTAGCATATAAATGGTTAACGAATTGTTACAGTTTTATGACAATTTTAGTAATTAACGGATGCTACTTCGCTCCTTGATGGCGCAGACGAAGGCGTAAGGCATTGAGTTTTATGAATCCTTCAGCATCACGCTGATTATAGACCGAATCCGCCTCGAAGGTGACATGCGCCATGGAATAGAGCGAGGTGGGTGATTTACGACCCACGACCGATACCGAGCCCTTATAGAGCTTGAGGCGCACCACGCCCGACACATTCTCCTGCGATTTGTCGATGAGGGATTGGAGCATTTCACGCTCTGGCGAGAACCAATAGCCGAAATAGACCAGCTCGGCATAGCGCGGCATCAGCTCTTCTTTCAAATGCATCGCGCCGCGATCGAGGGTGATGGATTCGATGCCGCGATGGGCGGTGTGAAGGATGGTGCCGCCCGGAGTTTCATAGACACCGCGGGATTTCATACCCACATAACGGTTCTCGACCAAATCTAAGCGGCCAACGCCGTGGCGACCGCCAATGCGGTTCAGTTCAGCAAGCAAATTGGCGGGCGAAAGCTTCTGGCCATTGACGGCCACGGCATCGCCTTTGCTGAATTCAATCTCGATATATTCAGGCGCATCCGGTGCGGCTTCAGGGTTCACGGTCAGGCGGAACATGTCGGTGGATGGCTCCGTCCATGGATCTTCGAGCGCTTTTCCTTCGTAGGAAATGTGCAGCAGGTTGGCATCCATGCTGTAAGGCGCCTCGCCCATTTTATCTTTCGCGACGGGAATTTGATGCGCTTGGGCGTATTCAATCATCTGCGTACGCGAATTCAACTTCCACTCGCGCCATGGGGCGATGACGTGAATATCGGGCTGGAGAGCGTAATAGGAAAGCTCGAAGCGCACTTGGTCGTTACCTTTACCGGTTGCGCCGTGGCACACCGCATCCGCCCCTGTTTCGCGGGCGATTTCAATCTGGCGTTTGGCAATGAGTGGGCGGGCGATGGAGGTGCCCAGCAGGTAGACGCCCTCATAGAGCGCGTTGGCGCGGAACATGGGGAACACATAATCACGCACGAATTCTTCACGCAGGTCGTCGATAAAAATCTGCTTCACGCCCATCATTTCCGCTTTAGCGCGTGCGGGCTCTAACTCCTCGCCCTGACCAATATCGGCGGTGAAGGTGACGACCTCGCAGTTATATTCTTCTTTTAACCATTTGAGGATGATGGACGTATCCAGCCCGCCCGAATAAGCGAGAACGACTTTTTTGATTGGTTTGGTCATGTGAATCCTCCTGATGGTGCGCCTCCTTTAAGGCAGGCAGACCATGCGAGCAAGAATTATTGAAAACTTCTACAAAAGCAGTTGCATCGCCCTCACCTTTTACGCATAACGCGGTGCAATATAATTTCTTAACACAAGGGTGAATCATGGACGTTTCTAAAATCGCAATTGGCAAAAGCATTCCCGATGATGTGAATGTTATCATTGAAGTGCCAATGGGCAGTGAGCCGATTAAATATGAGCTGGATAAGGATTCTGGCGCTATTTTTGTCGACCGCTTTTTGCACACCGCGATGACCTACCCCTGCAATTATGGCTTCATCCCCCACACCTTATCGCTCGATGGCGACCCTGTGGATGTGCTGGTGGTTGGCCGCCGCCCACTGATGCCTGGCTGCGTGGTGGCCGTGCGCCCGATTGGTGTGCTGCTGATGGAAGACGATAAAGGTCAGGATGAGAAAATCCTCGCCGTGCCTGCGGCGCGCTTGCACCCGTTCTGGGACGAAGTGGAGGAATATACTGACCTGCCGAAAATCCTCATCGATCAAATCCGCCACTTCTTCGAGCACTATAAAGACCTTGAAGAAGGTAAATGGGTGAAAGTGACGGGCTGGGGCAACAAGGCCAAAGCAGTGGAGCTGATTCTCGCAGGTATTGAAAACGCGAAGAAATAAGCAACGCTCAGGCGCGGGCAACAGACTGGGAATTTATTGCCCAATTGCCGCACTGCACAAACGGTTTTCCTTGCAATCCTTTGAAAAATACCCCTTAAGCGGTGTGATTCACATTTTTTTGCGAGGTTAATCCATGGAAATCTACGGCTATCAGATTACCGATATCATTCTGGCCTGCGGCGCACTTGCGATTGTATATGGCCTGCTTACCATTCGCTCTATCCTTGCCCAAAGCAAGGGCAACGCTGAAATGATTGAAATCGCCGATGCGATTCAAGTGGGCGCGAAGGCGTACCTCAACCGCCAATATACGACGATCGCCATGGTAGGCATCGCGATTTTCGCGTTCCTGAGCTGGAAGCTGGGTAACCAAGTGGCCGTCGGCTTCGCGATTGGCGCGATTATGTCGGGCGTGGCTGGTTACATCGGGATGATGATTTCGGTGCGCGCCAACGTGCGTACGGCGGAAGCAGCACGCAAAGGCATGCAAAAAGCCCTCACCATTGCGTTCCGCTCGGGCGCGGTGACGGGTATGTTCGTGGTTGGCCTTGGGTTGCTGGGCACGGCGGGCTACTATTTCTACCTGAAAAACCAAGGCACGGATGCGCGGATGGTTCTTGAATCCCTCGTGGCACTCTCCTTCGGTGCATCGCTGATCTCGATTTTCGCACGCCTTGGCGGCGGTATCTTCACCAAAGGTGCGGATGTGGGCGCTGACCTTGTGGGTAAAGTTGAAGCGGGCATCCCTGAGGATGACGCACGCAACCCTGCCGTGATTGCCGATAACGTGGGCGACAATGTGGGCGACTGCGCTGGTATGGCCGCCGATTTGTTCGAGACCTATGTGGTGACCATTGTGGCGACCATGTTGCTTGCTGCAATTTACTTCACGGGCACGACGCAAGAAATGTTCATGCTGTTCCCCCTCGCCCTTGGTGGCGTGTGCATTGTGGCCTCGGTCATCAGCACCTACTTCGTGCGCCTCGACAAGAGCGGCAACATCATGCGCGCGTTGTATAAAGGTTTGATTGTAAGCGCGGTGCTTTCGGCTGGCCTGATTTACAAACTGGTCGAGACCATGGTTGGGTTCGGCGCGGTTTACAACGCTGGCGGTATTGCACAGAAAGTGAAACGCGGCGCTGAAGTTGTTTACACAGGCGGCATCAACTTTACGGGCATGGAACTATTCTATTGCTCGATGGTTGGCCTTGGTGTGACCGGCTTGCTGGTGTGGATTACGGAATACTACACCTCGACCGCCTATCGCCCCGTGAAATCGATTGCGCAAGCATCGAGCACCGGCCACGGCACGAACGTGATTCAAGGCCTCGCGGTTTCGATGGAAGCATGCGGCATGCCCATCATCGTCATCTGCGGTGGCATTCTGATTCCATACTTGCTGTGCGGTCTGTTCGGCGTAGCCATTGCGGCAACCACCATGCTGGCACTTGCGGGCGTGATTGTGGCACTGGATGCTTATGGCCCTGTGACGGATAACGCAGGCGGCATTGCCGAAATGAGCGGCTTGCCGAAAGAAGTGCGCGTGACGACGGATGCGCTGGATGCCGTGGGTAACACCACCAAAGCCGTGACCAAAGGTTATGCGATTGGTTCGGCCGCGCTGGCATCGCTGGTGCTGTTCACCGCTTACGTGCAGGACATTAAACACTACTTCCCTAACCTCGATGTGCAGTTCAACCTTGCTGATCCCTACGTGCTGGTTGGTTTGTTCATCGGTGGGTTGTTGCCATACTTCTTCGGCGGCATGGCGATGATGGCCGTGGGCCGTGCAGCAGGCGCTGTGGTGGTGGAAGTGCGTCGCCAGTTCCGCGAAATCCCTGGCATCATGGAGCGTAAGGCGAAGCCTGACTACTCCAAAGCCGTGGATATGCTGACCAAAGCAGCGATTCGCGAGATGGTGGTGCCAAGCCTCCTGCCTATCCTCACCCCTGTGGCGCTTTACTTTGCTATCAACGCCATTGGCGGCCAAGCTTCGGCGTTCGCTGCGGTGGGTGCGATGTTGATTGGTATCATCGTCACCGGCCTGTTCGTTGCTATCTCGATGACCTCGGGCGGTGGCGCATGGGATAACGCGAAGAAATACATTGAAGAAGGCCACCATGGCGGCAAAGGTTCCGAGGCGCATAAAGCGGCCGTGACCGGCGACACCGTGGGTGACCCCTACAAAGACACCGCTGGCCCTGCGGTCAACCCCCTCATCAAGATTGCCAACATTGCGGCAATCCTGTTGCTGGCGTTGCTCGCACATGGTGCGTAGTAGTCTTATCTAACACACAGAAAAGCCCTCGTGGAAACACGGGGGCTTTTTTATTTCAGCGTGCGCAGTAGTGTTGGAATGCTGGCAAGCACATCCTCAGCAATCATGCCGCGTCCATGCATGTGAGCAGCTTCAGCATGCAGCCAAACACCCGCTGCGGCGGCATCGAATAATTCCATGCCCTGCCCGACGAGTGCGGTAATAACCCCCGCCAACACATCCCCCGTGCCAGCGGTGGCCAGCCATGCGGGCGGATGAGAAACATGCATGCGTTGGCCATCGGTGATGTAGGTGTCGGAACCTTTCAGCACCACAATGGCGTTCAGCCCTTTGGCGAGTGCCTGGGCAAGTGCAAGCTTATCCAGCTTAGGGGAAAGTTTTAGTGCCGTTGCTAAGCGTGCCGCCTCGCCCTCGTGCGGCGTAAGAATTTTGGGCGTAGCATGAAGCGCTGTGCGTAGCGCCACATCGCGCGCGAGTATGGTTATCCCATCCGCATCAATGATCAGTGGCGTTGATGACGCTGCTGCACCCATCAGTGCATTTTTGGTGCGCGCGTTAATCCCTGCGCCCGAGCCGACCAACACCGCACGAACGCGAACATCGGCCACCAGCGCACGCCACTCCTTCGCGCCACATGGCCGAACCATAACGCTGAGCATGGAGGCTGCATAGATTGGCCATGTTTTGGGTGTGGCGGCAATCGTCACCAGCCCTGCGCCTGCACGTTGTGCTGCGAGTGCTGCAAGACGCGCAGCACCCGTCATCACCTCACCACCAAGAATGGCGATGCTGCCGCGTGTATATTTGTTATCCTCGGCGCAAAGTGGTGGTATGCTCCATAGGCTTGGAGTATTTTCTTTGACTTTCGTGCGCGTCTTCATAAGCACATACTTAGACCAATTCTGTGGATTCTCCAATGGTTCGTTTGCTAATGGTTATGGGTATGTTGGGCTTGGCATGGCCAGTCCATGCCGCCGATATTTCCGCCACGTTTGCAAAGTGGCAAACACTGCGTGACCCCGACAAATCCAGCATACGCTTTATGGACGGCGCAAGCTTCCTCTATGAGCACTCGGGCTGGCCAGAGGAAAAAACCATCCGCCTGCGCACCGAAGCGGCAGCATTGTTCGAGCGCCCAAACCGCGAGGTGATGACCAAATTCTGCAAGGACTTCCCCCCCATCTCGGGGCGTGGCATGGTGGCCTGCGCCAACGGCGGCGCGGCAGATAGTGCGCAGCAACGCGCATGGCTAAAAGAAGGCTGGACGCAAGGTGATTTCAACGAGGCCGAAGAACAGAACATCCTCAGAACCTATGGCGACAGCCTTAGCAAAGCCGATCACCGCGCACGGGTGGATCGGTTACTGCATGAGGGGAAAACGGCCGCAGCAAAACGGGTAGTTCACCTTGCCCCTGCGGATTATCAGAAAATTTATGCGGTGCGCGTGGCACTGATCGCTGGCGATAAAAAAGCCCCTGCCTTGCTGAAAACGCTAAGCAGTGCACAGCAGCGCGAAGCTGGAGTACTCTTCGACCGTGCGCGCTGGCAACTGCGGCGTGGAGATTCAAATTACGCCGAACTGGTTGCCGCCGTCCCTGCCGATACACCGCATGCGGATGCATGGTGGCCCATGCGCCAACGCGCAGTGCGCGATGCCCTCAGCAAGCGCAGCTATAGCCGCGCCTACACCCTCATCAAACATCATGGCGAGTTGAAAGATAACGAAGATATGGCGGAGGCGTTATGGCTCAAGGGCTGGCTGCAACTGCGCCATCGCGGTGATGCAGGTAGTGCTTACAAGCAGTTCTTCAAACTCTATACCACCACCAGTACCCCTGTCAGCAAAGCACGCGCCGCCTATTGGGCAGGGCGTGCGGCGGAGAAAAATGGCAACAAGGATATCGCTCGCGATTGGATGAAAAAAGCCGCCGAGCGCCCCACTGTGTTCTATGGCCAACTGGCGCAAGCATGGCTTAAACCGAAATCCTCTCTCGATTTACCAAAACCTCCACGCGCCAGCGATAAGGAAGAAAAGCAATTTGAAGCCGACCCACTCGTGCGTACCGCAAAAATGATTGATTATAACGGAGGCGACGAAAGGCTGCGCGACCGCTTCATGGCCGCCGCCGCCAAGCGCCTGAGCGATGGCCAGCTGAGTCTGCTTGCCGAATTTGGTAAGAAAATGGGCGGCACCACAACGGGCGTTGAAATAGCAAAACTGGCGCTGCGCAATGGCGTGGCACTTATTCCTCACGGGTGGCCGCGCACGAAACTCCCCGATAATCTGCCAATTGAACCCGCCCTCACCCTTGCCATCACACGACAAGAAAGCCAGTTTGACCCCACCGCGCGCAGCAGCGCCAACGCACAAGGATTGATGCAGCTGTTGCCAAGCACCGCCAACCAAGTGGCCAGAGGATTAGGCATCAAGTTCAAACGCGAGATGCTGAATGACCCACAAACCAATCTTACCCTTGGCTCGCGCTACCTTAGGCAAGTCATTTCAGGGT
The DNA here is from genome assembly GCA_035911175.1 of Alphaproteobacteria bacterium. Classification (GTDB taxonomy): domain Bacteria; phylum Pseudomonadota; class Alphaproteobacteria; order Rickettsiales; family UBA3002; genus QFOX01. The sequence goes on along the minus strand of JAMHWA010000037.1, from coordinate 33,509 downwards.
TCGATGGCTCCTACATCCTTGGTGTTGCGAGCTATAATGCTGGCCCCGGTAACGTGCGCAGCTGGATTAAAACCATGGGCAAGCCCCCCAAAAAGCTCGAGGGCGCGATTGACTGGATTGAATCCATTCCCTTCACGGAAACACGCAACTACGTGATGCGTGTGCATGAAAATCTTGGCGTATATCGTACGTTACTCGATGAAAATGCACCGCTGATGATCGAAAAAGATTTGGTGCGCTAGCCGCCGCCGCACGAAGGCGCGTCGTTAATGACCGCACAGCCGTTAAACTGAGTAGGCTGGGTATAATAGCTATCGTAGTCAGGATGCGACTGCGTGGCAGGCAAATCATACATGCCTGCGCTCGACGCAGATCCACCCCCGCATGCCACAAGCAATGCGCACATGGATGCTATCACCAATGTTGAATAAGAAGGTATGGCCATATGTCGCGCATAGCATAGCTGATTACGCATTGCAGCAAGAACGTCGATAAAGGCGCCAAAACGAAGAGAAATAATCTCAGCCTATGCAATAATTACCCAAAAGGAGTTAATTTTAACTAAATATTAATCTATTAAGCCTAATTCTAGGATGACCGCATGAAGGTCATATCCCAGACACTCGCTAACCGTGGCATAAATTCATATCCATATCAGCGCTATAGTCTAGATATGGCGCTCGTTATGGTGCTGATTATGCTACCTAATGGCATGTTCGCCTATGCGATGCCCCCGTGGCCAATCGTCCATTTACTCGCCGTATGGCTAGCCATCAATGTGCTGACCGTTGCCGCATTCGTGGCCATTCGCCAATGGGTGCTGGTTCCCCTTAGCTCCATTGCCGCGCAGCTACATCAATTGCGTAGCACCTATCATGAGGAATCGAGCATTGCCATTAGCTCGCCACTGCAAGTGGCGCGCATTGCAGGTGAAGTGGGACGCTTTATTGGCTTTGCTGTCGAACAATACCGTAAACAAGCAGAATTAGAAGCAGAGCTAGCGCAATCGCACAAAATTATCGCCCAGTTTTCGTTGGAGCAGGAAACGCTGCTGAGTAGCACCAATCGCGAAATTGCCTCACAGTATCGCTCGGTACTCTCCTACGCGAATTACCTTGAGGAGCAAATCCTTGCCAATAAGCTCGACCCAAACTTACGCTATGATCTGGATGATGTGTGCGAATCCAGCTTTAACCTCAAGCTTATTGCGGGGGCGTTGACAATGCTCAATCAGGCTCCGCCTATGGAGTCGAACGCGGTACCAATTGCCCCCTTGATGCAACAGACTATGCTTGCCCTCGCCCCTGCACTCGACCGGCGCAGCATGAAACTCACCACTGCTGAAGTCGATTTGTCGGTGATGGCACAAGGCGATGCAGCTACCGTAACGCATATACTGTGGATGATGCTGCTGGGTATGATTCGTTATGCGGCAGACGAGAGTACGCTGCGTATTCGTAGCCTTTATAACCGCACTCGCACACACGCGATCATGAGCATTGTAGTAAGCGAGCTTAGCGCTGGCCAATTGACAGCAGATGAGCGCGAGAATCACTTAATTAGACAAATTCAGCACCTTACACCGCATATGTTTGCCGAGACGATCCGTATACACGCCAACGCACAATTGGCTGATTTGCTGCTACAGCGCTTAAGTGGCACCATTCACGTTCAAGCGCTTACCACCACCTCGTGCGAGATATGCGTCACCTTGCCTGCGGCACTTCCATAAAATACTTGCGATAGGAATCAGCTTGGCGTCATGATGGCGCAGTATAGTCTGGGTTCCAGCGCATTTATTTTCACCATTTATGAGGAGACTTTCTTATGAAAAAGACCATGCTTTACTCGCTCAGCCTTGTTGCCATGTTTGCCGCCTCGAGCGCCTTTGCAACAGAACAGCCTGCTCCGACGCCACCGAAAGACGAGCCTCATAAAGGCGGCAAAATGTTCGAGGAGAATGACAGCAACAAGGATGGATTCATCAGTAAAGAGGAATGGCACACCCGTGGTGATAAAATGTTCAGCGAAACGGACAGCAATAACGACGGAAAACTGACTCAGGATGAAATAAAGGCCCACATGGATAAAAAACGCGCCGAGTGGAAAGAGCGCCGCGCCGAGCGGAAAGAAAAAATGGGTGAAATGCGTGAAAAATTGCAAGAGCGGAAACAGAACAAACCCGCTGCAGCAACTGCCCCCGCTGTAAGTCAGTAATCCATGATCCAACAAAAGGGGCGCAACCATGTTGCGTCCCTTTTTTAGTATTATCTATCAGTCTTGCCTAAACAGGCAAAGCAACCAGCACTATTGGCTATCCTTGAACTTCACCACGAATGGGAAGTCATCTTTTTCCTCGGGCGCAGGCTCGGGCTCGGGATTAGGCAACGAACCGCTTGCCCCAGGAACGGCGAGCTTGATGGTCACTTCGCCCGGTGGAACGGTTGTGAAACTCAACTCCTCGCGCGCACTTTGGCGGCTTGGCGGAAGTTCATAGGCCGCATCGCCAATTAATGGCAGCACTTTATTACGTCCCGAATTTTTAGCTTCATAGAGCGCTAAATCTGCCCGCTTAAGCAACGATTCTGGAGTATCGTTTGGTTGCATGGTTGCATAACCAATGCTGATCGTTTTCTTGATGGGACTATCGGGATGCGGAATCACGAATTCCGCAGTCTCTACACCTTTACGCAACCGCTCGGATGCCTCGAACGCGCGGGCAGCATCAGTTTCAGGCATCAGCACCACAAACTCCTCGCCGCCGTAGCGTGCGGCCAAATCCGCCGAGCGAATAGCCTGAACGATAATTGCCGCAAGCGTTTTGAGCACCTCGTCACCCGAGGCATGGCCATAGGTATCGTTCACTTTCTTGAAGTGATCCATATCCATAATCAGCACTGAAAGATTGCGCCCCTGCTCGGAAGCCTGCCGCACAAGGTTTTTCAAGTGGGTATCGAGGTAATGGCGGTTGTAGAGCTTGGTCAGACCATCGGTCACCGCCATCGACACGGATTCTTGATAGTTCGACTTCAATGCTTCCTGATATTTCTTACGACGGATCTGTGTTTTGATTCGCGCAAACATTTCGTTGAAATCAACAGGGGTCAGCAAATAGTCATTCACGCCCAATTCCAAGCCCTTAAGCATTAAATGCTGTTCATCTTCGTCCACCAACATAATGATAGGCAAGTGGCGCGCTTGCTCGATCGCTTTAAACTGAGTGGCAAGGCGCAACCCATCGATATCCGCTAATTGGGTAGAGATAAGGATCAGGTCGATCTCTTCGTTGGTGCGCGCGTGTTCCAAGGCTAGTTTGTGGTCATTGAAGTGGGTCAGCTTATAGCCACCCGCAGAGAGCTTTTCCGAGATACGGCGTACCTGCACCACATCATCATCCACCAACATAAGGTTGCTGCCAGTCACATCCAAATTGAGCGAATAGTCGCTCGCGCTCATGCCCAATTGGCTGCCCGATTTGTCACGCAAGCGCAGCTCATCGATGAGGACTTTAATGCGCACCAGCGAGCGCACACGGGCGAACAAAGCAGTATCGTTAATGGGTTTGGTGATGAAATCATCTGCCCCTGCCTCGAGGCCTGCGACACGATCCGAAGGTTCAGAAAGCGCTGTCACCATGACCACTGGAATGTGCGATACATCGGGATCTTGCTTCAAACGACGACACGTCTCAAAGCCATCGATGCCCGGCATCATCACATCGAGCAGAATCAAATCAGGCTTTTTTGCTTTGGTTTGCTCAATCGCCTCGAAGCCATCCTTGGCGGCAATCACGTCGTAATATTCGTTCGTTAGCTTCGCTTCGAGAAGCTTCACGTTCGCCGGCACATCATCAACAACTAGCACTAGTCCTGTCACACGCTACCCCTATGCCGTCACGCTGTGCGGCTCAAGAAACCGCCGAATGGTGCTTAAAAACACATCGATTGCGATGGGTTTACTAAGATATGCCTCACATCCTGCAGCTAACATTTTATTTTCATCATCTTTCATGGCAAACGCGGTAACCGCAATCACGGGAATGTGCTTGATGGAAGCATCAGCCTTGATTTTACGAGTGATATCCAACCCTGAAATTTCAGGCAATTGAATATCCATCACGATTAAATCAGGCATCACATTACGCGTCATGCTGATGGCCTCGATTCCCTCCTTGGTTTCAAACGTCAGATAGCCATTCGCACCCAGCAAATCCCGAAAAAGCTTCAGGTTCAGGTCGTTATCCTCGACAATGAGTATCTTTTTGGCCATGCGCCGCTGTTCTCCTGTGCTGTGCCAATATAATGGTTTATTTGGCAATTACCACGAAAATTCATGGCGCTGTGTGCAGCATTTGCCCAGTGCCGCTAATGCGCCACACCCCAGTTGGCACCCTGCCCCACCTCGACCACCAGCGGCACGCTGAGGTTAGCGACCTGCTCCATCGCTTTTTTGAGCTGGGGAATGAGGCTTTCCGCCTGCGCGGCTGGGCATTCAATCACCAATTCATCGTGCACTTGAAGCAGTAGGCGCACGGACGAAGGTAGTATTTTCTGTACCTCGATCATCGCCAGCTTAATGATATCGGCCGCCGTGCCTTGCAGCGGGGCATTGATGGCCGCGCGCTCGGAGAATTGGCGGAAGGCACCGTTTTTGGAATTGATATCCTTCACATGCACGCGGCGGCCATACAGCGTTTCGACATAGCCATGTTCGCGCGCGAACTGGATTGTTTTATCCATATATTCGCGAATACCAGGGTATTGCTCGAAATATTTGGCGATGTAATCTGCCGCTTCCGCCCTGCTGATGCCCAGCTGCACCGAAAGCCCATGCGCGCTGATGCCATAGATGATGCCGAAATTGATAGCCTTCGCGCGGCGGCGAATTTCGCTGGTCATTTGCTCAAGCGGTACGCCGAACATTTGGCTGGCGGTAAGGGCATGGATATCCACCCCATCGCGAAAGGCGTTTTTGAGTGAATCCATGTTCGCCACATGGGCGAGCAAGCGCAGCTCAATTTGCGAATAATCCGCCGAGAGCAGCGTGAAGCCTTCTGGCGCAATGAATGCCGTACGAATTTTGCGCCCTTCCTCGGTGCGGATGGGAATGTTCTGCAAATTCGGGTCGCTCGATGAGAGGCGGCCTGTAGTCGTCAGCGCCATCGCGTAACTGGTGTGCACACGCCCATCACGCGGGGAAATGGCGCGCGGTAGTGCATCGGTATAGGTGCTGCGAAGCTTACTGTATTGCCGCCACTCGAGCACCTTGGCGGCGATTTCGTGCCCTTGCGCGGCCAATTCTTCCAGCACTTGTGCATCGGTCGAATAGGCGCCCGTTTTGGATGATTTCTTACCACCTGCCAGTTGCATTTTCTCGAATAACACCTCACCCAATTGCTTTGGCGAACCAACGGAAAATGGCATACCCGCGAATGCAACAATCTCTTTTTCCAACACATCAATTTTCACGCCGAATTGCGAGGACATGGCGCGCAGCACCGCAGGGTCGATCTCGATACCCGCGCACTCCATCGCGACGATGACAGGAATCAGCGGCCGCTCGATGGTTTCATAGACGCGAGCGACATGGTTGCGCGGCAATTCATCCTTCAGTTTCTCGTAGAGGCGCAGCGTGAAATCAGCATCTTCAGCGGCATAATTCGTTGCGGCGTCGAGCGCGATTTCGGAGAAGTTTTTGCGTGCCTTTCCTGTGCCTGTCACTTCATCGAAGCTGATCATTTTATGGCCAAAATGCAGGTCGGCTAAGAAATCCAAACCCTGCGCATGCAATCCACCGCTGAGGCAATAGCTCATGAGCATGGTGTCACCCAGCGGGGCGATATTGACGCCATATTTTTCGAGCACCACTAAATCGTATTTAATATTGTGACCGACTTTGATCACGCTGGGATTCATCAGCAGCGGCGCCAATAATTCTAGCACACTCGGCAGTGGCAATTGCCCTGCGACGAGTTTCTTTTCAAGTGTTTTTGGCGCATCGAACAGTCCACCTTGGGCAAGCGGTTCTGCCGCCAGTTCACTGACATGCTGAAGGGGGATATAGCACGCTTTGCCTGCCTCGGTGGAAAGAGAGATGCCCACCAGTTCGGCCTCCACTGCGTTGAGCGAGGTGGTTTCTGTATCAATCGCCACCAGCCCACGCGCGGTGGCCTCTGCAATCCACTTATTGAGCGCTTGCTCGCTTGTTACACATTCGTAAGTAGCGGCGATTGCGGGCGCATTAACTTTGGGTGCGGATTCGCGCGCCGGTGAAGCACCGCTAGCATAGGGCGAAAAAGCAGCGGTATTTTTTACACCCTCGGCAGCATCCAGCTGTTCAATGGCGCCAGAGCTGGCGAGCCCCATTTTTTTGGCGAGGGAATTAAAATTCTGCGTTTCGAGAAACGCCATCAGCGCTGCGCTATCGAACGGCTTGGTTTCAAGCTCGGGCAGTGCCATGGGCAATGGCAAATCGCATTTGAGGGCAACAAGTTGCTTCGACAAACGAGCGGCCTCAGCATGCGTCGTCAACACCTCACGGCGCTTGGGTTGCTTGATGTTTTCGAGATTAGCCAGCACGCCTTCGAGATCACCAAATTGATTGATAAGCTCCGCCGCTGTTTTGGGGCCAATGCTCGGCACACCTGGCACATTGTCCACCGAATCACCAATCAGTGATTGTACTTCGACCACCTTATCGGGCATCACCCCGAACTTCTCCATCACCTGCGCCGACTCGATTTTTTTGTTCTTCATCGGGTCCATCATGCTGACTTCACCATCGACAATCAGCTGCATCAAATCCTTATCGGAGGAGACAATCACCACCTCGCGCCCCTCGCCCCGCGCCGCATGGGCGTAGCTAGCAATGAGGTCATCCGCCTCGTAATTTTCCATCTCGATAGCAGGAATGTTGAGCGCGCGTGTGGCCTCCCTCACCAGCGGGAACTGGGGAATCAAATCTTCCGGCGTTTCGCTGCGGTTCATTTTATATTCAGGAAAAATCGTGCTGCGGAAGGTGGCTCGGCCATGGTCGAAAATCACTGCCAGCATGTCGTGTTTATAAGTCTCGCGCAGGCGGATGAGCATGTTGGTGAAGCCAAGCACGGCGCCCACAGGCGTGCCGTCGCGCCGCGTGAGGGGCGGCAGCGCATGATAGGCGCGGAAGATGTAGCCCGAACCATCGACAAGGATGAGGCGTTGTTTGTAATCTGACTTTTCCATTGCTGCCTGCGTATTCATTGCGCTAGAGCATAGCGCAATTCATTCCATTAGAAAGCATTACCACCATGTCACCCACAATGCTCCACGGCCCCGAGCTTCCCTCGCGTAGCGGCACCACCAAGCGGCTTGTTATTTTTCTCCATGGCCTCGGCGCGGATGGCAACGATTTGCTGAGCCTTGCGCCGATGCTCGATTTGCCCGATACGCATTTTGCCTCGCCCAACGCGCCCTACCCGTGCGACATGGCGCCGTATGGCTATCAGTGGTTTTCACTCCAAGACCGCGACCCGACGCGTATTTTACCCGAAATTCGCCGCGCGGAACCTATCCTCAATGCGTATATTGATGCACAGATGGCCAAGCATAAACTCGCCGCGAAGGATGTCGCGCTGATTGGTTTTTCCCAAGGATCGATGATGTCGCTACACACTGCACCACGCCGCGCGGAACCCATTGCAGGCGTGGTTGGTATTTCAGGTGCGTTGTTTGGCGCGGAGCTATTAGCAGGTGAAATTAAATCACGCCCCCCAATTTGCCTTATCCACGGCACGCACGATGAAGTGGTGCCATTCGTGGCGATGGGTGCAGCGGAAACAACCCTGCGCGCTGCGAATGTGAGTGTAGAGGCACACGCCCGCCCACGCCTCGGGCATGGAATTGATGAAGAAGGCATCGACATTACCGCTGCCTTCTTGCGCCGCGTATTTGGGTTGTAGTTCCTTATGCGCCGCTTTCTGAAACGAGTGATTATTCTTGGCGTTGTGCTGGCAATTCCGCTGGTCGGTTACTTGTGGCATTACCACACCCTCAGCAAAAATTTGATGACGCAGCATGGCATTAATGGCGAACAGGCGAATGCGTTCAAGCACGCCTATGCGGCTGCGCAGCTTTTCCAAGCGCTCAGTAGTTTCTTGCCCGATGATGATGCTGAGGCGGTTGTGTTGTGGCTTGGACATATGAACGAATATGGCGAGCAGTGGATGCATAGCATTCCGAGAAAACGCAAGCCAGACGACCAACCAGACACCACCATCGAAATGATGAAAGACTTCCACAACAACCGCGCAGGCGTTGCCGCCGCACGCTGGCAGGCAAAAAATTTACGAGAGAATTTCCCGACCATGGATGTGATTTTACGCTTGAGTGCAACGGATGCAATTGTGGTCTGGGCCAACAAACTGCCGATTGTACAAAGCGAGCTGGACAACCATGTGCGCGATGTGGAATTTGCCAATACATGGGCTGAACAGCGTGCCGAAGAAATTGTGAAACGCGCCCACGACACACTTGAAACAATTTATTAGGGCTTAGCGATTCTTGCTGCCCACGGCATCCGCCACATTAGCAAATCCATCGCGCACGAGGATTTCGCTCAGGCCATCGTTGATGGATTGTACTAGACCAAAGCCTTGGTATATCAGCGCTGAATAAAGCTGCACGAGGGACGCACCTGCACAGATTTTCTCGTAGGCATCCGCCGCGCTGGCAATGCCGCCTACGCCAATGAGGGGAATTCTTCCACCCGTGAGGCGGTAGGTTTTACGAAGCGCTTCCGTCGAGAGCGCAAAGAGCGGCTTGCCACTTAGGCCACCCGCCTCGTTTGCGTGCGGACTGTTTGCCACCCTATCGCGCGACAAGGTGGTATTGCTGACAATCAGTCCGTCAAGCTTGGTGGCAAGCGCGGTGTGTGCAATCGCTTCGAGCATTGCATCATCACAATCGGGCGCGATTTTGACAAAGATGGGACGACGATAAGTGCCTGAAGCCATGAGTTCACCACGCAATGCCTGAAGCGCTTCGATCAACGCTTTTAATTCATCCGCCGCTTGCAGGGCGCGTAAACCCGGTGTGTTCGGCGAGCTGATGTTGGCGGTGATGTAATCGACATGGGGGTAAAGCGTGCGCATGGCAGCGGTATAATCAGCCACCGCATCTGTACTCTCTTTGTTCTTACCAATATTGCCGCCAACGATACCGCGGCCACTGCGCTTCGCGAGGCGCGCGGCGGCTGCATCCATGCCCTCGTTATTAAAGCCAAGGCGGTTGATGATGGCCTCGTGCTCCACCAAGCGGAACACACGCGGCGCGGGGTTGCCCGCTTGAGGGCGCGGGGTGACAGTGCCAATTTCGACAAAACCGCAACCTGCACTCAGCGCGCCTTCAAAGCACTCTGCATTCTTGTCGAACCCTGGGGCGAGCCCCACGGGATTATCGAACGTTAAACCCGCAATAGTGGTTTTTAAATTGGTGTGCATGCTGCGCGCAGGCGGCACTAATCCACGCTGAAGCGCACAAATAGCAGCGCGGTGCGCCTTTTCAGGCGGCAACATAAACAAGGCAGGACGAAGTGTGGTGTAAAGGCTCATAGGCGTGATGTAATCAATCTGCCGAGTGATGGGAAGTGCGAATCATTGCACCTTAATCACCATCGGCCGTTTGGGGGTGGGATTGCTGGCGGCGTTATTGCCACGAAACACGCTTACACGCGGCGATTTCCTGTTTGTCTCATCGAACACGGAAGGTCGCGATGAGGGGCGCGAATTAGCAAACACAGAAGGCCGCGCCGATGGGCGTGGCTCTTTAATGGCCACATGCGATGGCACCGAAATAACCGCTAGCGGATCGTATTTCACACCGTTTTTGCTAACACGATAATCCAAGTGTGCGCCTGTTGAACGACCTGTGGAGCCCACGGCACCAATCAACTGCCCTGCCCGCACACGCTGCCCCACACTGACCGATTGCGAGCTGAGATGGCCATAGCGGGACAACAAACCATCATCATGTTTAATGCCGACATATTTTCCAAAACGCTTATCTTCCTTTACCTCGACCACTTCGCCTGCTGCTGTAGCTACGACCGCCGTGCCTTTATCCGCAGCAATATCGATTCCGCCATGGAAGGTGGGGCGGCCATGGAAGGGGTCATTACGCACACCATACAGCGAGGAAACATATTGTTTGGCGGCAAGCGGCACCGGCCAAATGGCGTGGCGCACCAACCCCGCGATGGAGGCTGCCCCGCGCCCACTCATCACTTCGCTAAATGTTCCCGCAGGCGCGTCGCCCGACTCGCCAAACAATGCCAGCACGGGATTGATCGTCTCTGTATCGCCTTCGATACCGTCACTCTCGGCTTCTAGCTCATGCGTCAGCTTGACACCATGTGCAGGCTCAGGAGATTTACTTGCCGTTTCGGCAGGAAGTTCTGGCGCTGCGACAATCATCGGAGAAACACGCCCTGCTTGCACGCGGTCACTTAATAGTTTTCCCTTGTCGAGGGACCCCTTGTCCGTTCGCAATGGAATAAATTTCTTCTCGCGAACAATGCTAACGCCTTTTTGACTTTCGGGATTTTTATTGGCTGCCCCATCAAGCGGGATAAATCGTTTTGTTTGCGCGTTGCCGTCTTCGTTGGGTAATATCAACGGCTCCGCTGTATTGCCCACAACTGGCAACAAGAGCGCGCAAGTAAAAAGAAGTGACCGCATGATACAGTTATTCATCATACATAATTCTTTTCACACCCCAGCATTTCTCGCAAACATTTTAGAGTAGCATGCCGCGCAATTTCTAGAAGAGCGCAAGTTATCCACCACGTAGAGCAAAGCTATTTACATTGAGGCTCAAATATTGTCAGTATCACTTTGAATTTTGATAGGCTCGCCGTGCATGTCGTTTAACCATCGCATTCTACATTCCTGCCTGCTTAGCACTGCTTTGTGTAGCGCGATGCTGTTTGTTTTGGCTCCGGCAACGACACACGCATTCAACCCTAACGAGGGGCAAGAGCCCCTTGCGCGCAGCACTTCTCAGCCGCGACTGCCATCGGTCGCTCCGCTGCTTTCACCTGTACCGCGCCTCAATTTCTCGAATGCTGCTGCCGCTGCACCACAGGTCATGCCATCTGCGCAAGCCCCTGTAGCTGAAGCTAAGCCCGCATTGCCAGCCATTTCCGCCGTGGCACCACGCCCTAAACTTGTCTTTCCTGAAACGAACACATTGAAGCAGGTGCCCGTTGAGAACGCTGCAGCACAAATTCCCGACGTGCCGCCCGTGTTGCCGCCTTCGTTGCCACCAGTCGATGCGGCAACCCAAGTACAGGCACAAAAAGAAATAGCCTCAATGAGCATTGCCGCGATGGAACCAAGTGCTGCACCAGCACAGCAATTTTCTTCCCCTGCTCCTCTGGTCAGCGAGCCCGCTCCAAAAGTAGAGCCATCTCCCGAGCGAATGACTGTGGCTGCTGTCGCAACACCTGAGCCGCTGAGTGTGCCTGTAAAATTAGAGGCACTACCTCCCACGCTCGCCCCTCTACCTATCGAGTCTTCACGCATCACCCCCACGATATTGTCGGATGATTCAAAGAAAATACTGAGCGGCATCCCCTCGAAGATGGGTTCGAAAGCCCCTAAAGGTGGTAAAGTTGGCGTCAGTCGCGTTAGCCCTGATTTAGTTCCTCTCGCGAAGAATCCAAAAGTTGAGAGTTTCGATTCAGGCGGCCTGAGCATCAAGGTACAGCGTCCGGGACTCGATAGTAATTTTGAACTTAACCGCGCCTACACCTCGCTCATGGGCGGCCAATCCGAAGTTGCGATTGAGACCTACAAAAATATCTTGTCGAGCGAACCCTCCAATGAAGATGCGCTGTTCGGTCTTGCATCGACTTACCATCGCATTGGCAACCTTGACCAAGCACGCCCTTACTATGCCGCGCTGCTTAAGCTTAATCCGGAACATCGCGACGGACTCAACAATTTTTTGGCTCTGATCAGCGAGGAGTCTCCCCAAGAAGCATTAGCAGAACTAGAACGATTGGAAGAGCGCAATCCCAATTTCAGCCCTATTCCAGCGCAGCAGGCAGTGGTGCTTACCAAGCTGGGTTACGCCGATCGCGCACGTGAAAAAATGCTGCGTGCGATTGAATTGTCGCCAGATAACTTAACCTACAAATACAACCTTGCCGTCATGCTGGATAAGTCTGGCAACTATTCCGATGCCAGTGCCCTCTACCGCTTGCTTATTGAGGCGGCGCTGAATGGTGAAAAGCTCCCAGCCCCAACCGAATCACTTCAGAAACGCCTTAATTTTATTGCTGCAGTACGACCTAATGTCGCGGCAAGCGGTAGCTGATAAATAAGTTTCTTTTGCCAATCGTGGTAAGCAGAAGGACAAAGTTGGGAAAAACATGGAAATTACAGATTTACTTATTGCCACACAAAAGAACAAGGCGTCAGATCTTCACCTGTCGGCCAAAAACCCGCCATTGATGCGGGTTAACGGAGATATGCTTCCGCTTGATATGCCAGCCCTAAGCGCTGAAGAAGTAAAGCGGATGATTTACTCCATCATGACCGACCAGCAGCGCAGCGACTACGAGAACGACCTAGAGCTCGATTTCTCGGTTTCGTTTGCTTCGGACACCCGATTTCGTGTCAACGCATACAACACGATTTACGGTGCGGCAGCGGTATTTCGTACGATTCCGACCAAAATACTTTCACTAGATACGCTCGGTGCGCCCGAGGTTCTGAAGCGCCTATGCCACCTGCACAAGGGGCTTATTCTTTTTACTGGCCCTACCGGTTCAGGAAAATCGACAACGCTTGCCGCGATGATTGATTACATCAACCAGAACTTCAACAAGCATATTTTAACCGTTGAAGATCCAGTAGAATTTGTTCATACTCCACGCCGCTCATTGATCAATCAGCGCGAAGTAGGAAGCTCGACGAAATCCTTCGCTAAGGCACTAAAATCTTCGCTGCGTGAGGACCCAGATGTTATCCTAGTGGGTGAGTTGCGCGATCTGGAGACCATCCAGCTCGCGATGACAGCAGCAGAGACCGGCCACTTGGTAATGGGAACACTGCACACCAGCTCGGCTGCAAAAACAATTGACCGCGTGATCGACGTTTTTCCTTCGGATGACAAAGAAATGGTGCGCGCGATGCTCTCTGTATCGCTGGAGGGTGTGATTGCCCAGACGCTCGTCAAGCGCGCCGATGGCAAAGGACGTATTGCTGCGCATGAAATCATGCTTGGCACCCCTGCTATTCGCAACCTGATTCGTGAGGCAAAAATTCCACAAATCACCTCGATGATCCAAATGGGTAGCAAGCAGGGCATGATCCTCATGCGTGATTCACTCAACAAGCTGTATGAACAAGGCGAAATATCCGCAGAGACATTGCGTGAAGTTCTCATCACGGGCGCACAATCGGATGAAGAAGCCGCGTCAGCGGGTGGGGCAGCAAAACGCTCTACCACCCAGCACTCATCATTCTAGGAGACCACATGTCGGTTGAAGACGTTAACATTCTACTTCATGAGATGGTGCGCCTGAGCGCATCTGACCTGTACCTCACCGTCGACAGCCGACCAGCGTTTCGCATTGATAATGGTATTCATTATCACGAAGTCGCGCCGCTTTCTGACGCCGATGTCATTCGGTATCTTGAGCAGCTCGTCAGTACCGAGCAATTAGATGAGTTTCACTCCACCTTTGAATTAAACACGGCAATCAATCTTGATAGCAGCGCACGCTTTCGGGTTAATGCGTTTAGACAACAAGCTCACGCGGGCATTGTCATACGCCGCATCGAAACAGTAGTGCCGACCCTTGCCAGCCTCAACATGCCCCCCATATACGGCGAACTAGCACTTCTTAAGCGCGGCTTGATTCTTGTCTCGGGTCAAACGGGATCGGGTAAATCGACCTCGCTGGCAGCCATGGTTGGTCACCGCAACCAATATGGCCACGGACACATTATCACGGTGGAAGACCCAATCGAGTATGTGCACCAGCATAATAAGTGCATAGTCACACAGCGCGATGTTGGACTCGACACGTATTCCTACTCACTGGCGCTAAAGAACGCCTTACGCCAACGCCCTGACCTAGTTGTGATTGGCGAAGTGCGTGACCGCGAGGTGATGGAACAAGCTATTTACTTCGCTGAAACTGGTCATTTATGCATTGCCACCATCCATGCCAACAATGCCAGCCAAACAATCGAACGCGTCATCAACTTCTTCCCTGAAGAGCGTCAGCCACAAATTTTATTGAACCTCTCTCTAAACTTGCAAGCGACCTTGTCGCAACGGTTGCTGCCGACGCTCGACGGTAAGCGGACTCTTGCGTTAGAAATTTTGCTCAATCGCGGTCTCATTCGACAGCATATTGAACAAGGAAAAATCCGTCAACTGCGCGAAATGATGGAAAAAGGTGGCAGCGATGGGATGCAAACCTTTGATAAGCATTTGCTAGAGTTGTTCCAGAACAAAATTATTAGTGAACAAGTGGCGATTGCAGAATCGGACTCGCCAGCAAACTTAAGAATGATGCTTCAAGGACTAAAAGTTGGCGATCGCATGTCTGAGCCTAATTCGATACGCGACACCATTGTACCTCGGCAATCTTCTGACTTCTAGAAGTTAGCCCTTACTGCTCAGGCCACTAATTTGACCTCTTCACCAATTGCTTTCAGGAAAGCACGCTCGAGATTTTCTTCCTTAAATGCTGGCTTGAACTCTGCTGCCGTGCCCAAATAGACAAGCTTACGGTTATGAATAATGCCGATACGGTCGCAAATCTCGTCAATATCCGATAGAATATGCGAGCTGAAGAAGATCGTCTTGCCCTCGCTGCGAGCATTTAACATCACTTCTTTCAGATGAATACGCGCACGCGGATCGAGACCGCTCATCGGTTCATCTAGAATCATGAAGGGCTGATCGACCATAAATGCACCGATAAGACCTAGCTTCTGCCCCATCCCTTTTGAATACGAGCCAACCTTCCGATCCAGAACATTCGGGTCAAGATCTAGGTTTTCTGCCAGCTTTCTTGCTTTTTCTTTATCGAGCTTCTTACCGTAATACGACAAGCAGAGCTCCAAGTACTCGTAACCTTTTAAGTAGCGTGATGGCGAAAACTTCTCGGGAAGGTAGGATAAGCGCTCACGTGCTTTCACGCAGTTGGATGCCTCGCCAAAAACGCTCGCAGTGCCGGAATTTGCACTGGCTAAATCGAGGAGTATTTTAATCAGGGTCGTTTTTCCTGCACCATTGAGGCCAACCAAACCAAAAATTTCACCTGGACGTAGATCAAATGATATATCATCGAGCACCAAGTGCTTGCCGTATGATTTCGATATTCTGCTAATAGCAAGCGGAACTGTATCTGCATCGGACATAATGAAACCTGTGTAACTGCCACAACCGAGTATGGCGTGTATTCATTGAAATTGGTTACTGCAAAGGCCGACCCATATTGGGTGGCCGCCGCATATTGGGTGGTAACTGCACGGGGCTTGTGGGCGGTCGTGCGCGAGGTGGCGCCATAATCGCTGGGGACTGAGATGGCGCACCTGCTATGCTCTCATCTGTCGGCGTGCTTGCCATAGGTATAGGCTCCATAGTCGGCGAGCTAACGTACCCCTCGAACAACTTGAAGTAACCCACTGCGAACGATTGGTTTTGACGCAATGTGAACGTAATTTCCCCACTTTGTTCGTCGTAGGAAACAGGATGGCTTGCCGAAAGTTTGTTCTTCACACTATCGGTGGCAGCGAATGCCTTCATTGCTTGACGATGCCCGATAGCAGACGCGTAAGCTGGCTTCCAACGGAAGGTTGCGCTATCGCGTTTTACGCTAATAACCTCGACCTCCGTCTCGTTCTTATCCGACGTTATTTTCTCGCCACCCATCCATAGCGACCAATCTCGGGGGCTGTTGTAAACAATACTGGATAGAAAGAATACCGGATAGCTTACGGGCTCGTCGGGATTGGGGGCTTGCACCGTTTGATCCATCGTCGCATCCGGAGCCACAAGCGTCGCAGCGCTAGCATTTCTGTTTTCTCTTTCATAGTCAGCGACCGCCTCTTTCATCCGCGAGATATGGTCTGGCAGAAATAAAATAGAGGTGTTGGATGTGCCATAGGAAAAAGCTCTGCCATCAGGCGTACCTAGCGCATTGTTAATGAGGCCCTGCGCCACCGATTGAATCGATTGCGGAGCATTCCCAGTGGCCAAAGGCTGCGCAGGCATTGCATCCGGTGCCACTCCCGAGGGGCTAGGAACAGATACAGCCCCAACATTAGCCGCTGCAGATGGAACATTACTTGGCGAAGGCGACAACGGCTGGGCATATGCGCCCGATGCGCACAGCACGCTCAGAGACAAAAGGAATCGTATGCTGCGGTTGTAGCTCATCACAATCACGGTGCTCGTGGGGTTGGGGTTGGAGTTTTATTCTTTGGCGAAAGACCGATCCAACTAAATTCAATTTTTGCTTCTACATTTAAAGGCATGGCGCCTGATATACGAATCGCGCTCAAGGATTGATCTGTGAAATCAGAAACACGCTTAATTTCAAGCGCGTCGACACGAACAAAGCCCGGAGTCGCACTGCGAAAATCTTCTAAGAATGAAAACACATGCACATCGGAAACCGCTTTGAAGGTTATCCTAAAACGGTTCCAAACCTGAATGTTGTGCGTGAAATTGGCTAATTCTGGTTTGTCGCTTATCTCCGAGGTAACGGATTTCATTTTCAAATCACTGAGTTTGAACCGCTCTCTGGCGCCCGACAAGTAATCGCGCAGAGTTTTTAAATCGGTTTCGTAGCTCTTGGAAACCCGACTTTCCTGTATTGCGGCATAACTTTTCTCTGCCTCGCCTGATTTATTCATTTGATCGCGCAACGCAGCAAGCAGGCCACTATCTGCATTAAATTTACTCTCTGCAGAGGTTTTTTGTTCGTTAACACTCCCTTCCACTAACGACAATCCAAGATAAACAAGCGATGTCGTAAGAACGGCTCCTGCAAACATCAGCGCCGTTTTCAGGGTTGTTTTGCGTAAATCAGTATATTTGCTCATTGCCCGCCTCCCGATGGAGAACCACTCGCAGCATCAACCTTTTTAAGTCCCGCAAAAGTAAATTTAACTTTAGCGTTCTGCACGGTAAGCGTGCTGGCAGCATTCAAATCAACCTCCGCTGCAGCAGCGCCAGCCTCACCTTCCTGCCACGGAAATGGAGCATGTTTTATATCGTACTGCGGCATTTTTTCGACCAGGTTAGCAAAATAGGCTTTCGCAGCCACATCAACAGCTTCTGGGGTATTGCCGGCTCCTGCAAAATCCACTTCCATTTCAACAATAATCGGCAAGTCATTGTTTGCCGATGGCGCGGAGTCAGTCTTCTTCACCCCTGCCACTTTGTTATCCCACGACACAGAAATAACGCGCGCTTGCGGTGACACGAACGGAGCGGCCGCAGTAATAAAATCCTCTGGCTTTGGCATGTCCTTAATATAGGCATCATGCGCAGCAACCAGCGCCGATTTGAATGCAACGTTCTGATTTAGTCCATCCACCGATTTCTTCATTTTTTCAAGATCAGGGCGAATGTTTTTAATTTTTCTTTCGGCTTCATTGATTGCGCCGTAATCACTGATCATCGTCGCAACAAGTAGGCCGCACAGCCCTACAATCGAAAGAATGGCAAGCGCCGCAGTGGCACGAATCGCAATCTGCGCTTTATAAAGCTTAGCTAGTTTTTCGATGTAGGCATTACTAAAACGAGTAACTTGCTTTTTCTGGATACCAAATGCGGCAGCCATCACCACATCACCGAATCTATCCGCCGAGAGCGCAGCTTGCTCTAATCCAATCGCATCAGCCACATTGAGCGGCGTAAGTGCTCGCGCTTGCCCAAAACCAAACCGCTTCAAATCGAGCGATTCGATGACATCCTGCGAAACAACGACCGTTGCATCAATCTGCGAGTTATCGCCGAGCTCTAGACGCTTTAGATACTCCATCGTATTGATGATCTCTTGCTCGATATTTCCCGCAATTACGGCAGGAACAGCGTCGTCAATCGCCTGAGAAACACGCGTTAGAACCAACTTATCATCTCGGAGCACTACCTGACGAAAGCCAGATACCTTATTGTGCGTGAATAATAATTGCCACTTGCCGGGCTTAGCGCTGGAAAGACTCCTGCCAAGCAAGTGAATATAATTGCGCGCCTCGACTGGCACCAGATAGATACCCTTCAACTCGTTGGGCAACTCAATGATACAATCAATCCATTCGCTGACCAAAGGCGTCTTCGGCAGCGAGACCAACAAAAATTTCCATTCTTTACGGCCAGACTTATCGCGCCCAAAGCGAATTGCGCCCTTAAAATCATCGGGCTGAAAGTCACGATCTAGACGACGCTTAACCAGACCGCCAACCGAGAGAGAACTCACTGGCGGGAAGGTCTGCGGTACATATTGCTGATCCATTACATCCATCAGCATATAAATCGGCGCAGTAGGGCTTGCCTTCATTAGCTCAAGCATTGCCTCGCTGTGCGCAGGCTGGGCAGATGGAGCGAACAGACGGCGAAGAACCTTCGATCCTTGCATGAACACAAGGATGCTTCCTTCATCCCCTACAATCAGTACAAAACGCTTTGCATTCGACTTCGATCGCTTGATTGGCTTAACGACGCCAGCCTTTTTCTGCAGCCCTTTTTTGGGCTTCGCACCTTCTTCGTTATTATTTTTTTTGCGCGCGAATGCCATAGCCTGCCTAAAACTTCATTTGCGAGAACGATTGGTAGAGCGGACCAAACACGGCAGCGATAACCCAGAAAATCAATCCACCCATAAATAAGGTTAGAATAGGCTGAATCATGCCAACCATGGCATCGACCGAGTCATTGACCTCACGATCATAGAAGAACTTGATGTTGGTCATCGCATCACCCATGTTACCCGAATCCTCGCCCACCTTAAACATTCGAATCACTAGAGTGGGGAATTGGTTTGAAATACGCAACGAAGAAGTGAGATTATTCCCCTCCACAATACTGCGGTGGACAATATCGACTGACTCCTTGATAACACGATTCTTTACGACATCGCGCGAGGCAATAAGTGCTTCCGGAATATTGATACCGCTTCTAAACATCACCGAAAAGAAATGCGTAAACCGCGCGAGGTTGATTTTACGAACGGTGGGACCAATCACAGGAAGCTTAAGCAACCGACCATCCATCCAATAAGCAAATGACTCCGAGGTGCGATAGAGTGTCAGTGTCGTAACAAAAATTACAATCGGCAGCCCCAAAATAAGATACCAACTTGATTGAAACGCCTCCGATACATAAATCAGCGCGCGCGTATGAATGGGGATGTCAAAGCCTTGGCTGGTAATAAAGTCCAGAAGCTTGGGCACAACGGCCACCATCAGAATAGCAATCACCGCCGACATAACCACCAAGAGCACTATAGGGTAAGTGATTGCTTTTTTTACCTTACGGCGCAGGTCATTCGTCCATTTCATGTGGTTGGACATGTTCGCAAATGAGTCGGTCAAGTTACCATTTTTCTCACCTGCTGCGACCAACCCAACAAAGATTTCATCGAACACGCGAGGATAGTTCGAAAGAGCCTCCGAGAAGGAGCTACCCGTCTTAACTTTCTCCAGCACGTCTGCCATGATATCGCGCAGCTTCGTCGATTCGGTTGAGTCACGAATATCGGCCAACGCCTCATGAACTGGCACCCCTGCCCGACTCAACTGCTCGAGGTGCAAGCACAAGAGAATCATATCCTTGTACTTAATTTTGCTGCCGAAGTTGCTCTTGCGGACTTGCTCGCGGTAGTTCACGAGGTCGAGTCCCACCTCTTTCAGGCGTACCTCTAAATCTACCTCGTTCTCGGCCACCATCGAACCTTTGATGGTACGTCCGCGCTCATTCACTGCGCTGTAGTTAAACTGAGACATAGGTTTCCACAAAATCGAGGGCAGAGCGCGCGACTATCACGCTGAGTAAAAAACCTATTATAAACGGTCGGTAAGGTCTACCGTATTAATCAACTCGGGGATATCTATGTCTCCCGAGAGAACTTTACTGATGCCGTCTTGCACCATTGGGACAAATCCGTTTTGTAGAGCGTACTCCAACATTTGGTTGCGCGTGGCCTTGGTGGCAATCAACTCATCCATGCCATGGTCGATACGCAGGATTTCATGGATGCCCATGCGCCCTTTATATCCCTTGAAGCCACATTTTTCGCAGCCCACCGCTTCGTGAACGGTAGGCGGATTTGCAGGGTCAAGTTGCATCAGCTTACATTCTTCTTGTGTTGCCTGCCGTGGCTTGCAGCAATGCTTGCACAGCCTGCGCGCCAAACGCTGCGCCATCGTGCAAATAAGTGAACCCGCCAACAAGTGTGGCGGCACACCAATATCGCCCAAACGCGGAATGGTGCCGAGCGCATCGTTCGTGTGCAACGTGGTAAATACTTGGTGCCCAGTCAGCGCTGCACGCACCGCCATCACGGCCGTTTCTTCGTCGCGCACCTCCCCAAGGAAGATGATGTCTGGATCTTGCCGCATGAGCGACTTAATGCCGGATTGAAAGTCGATCACACCTTCGCGCACATTGGTTTGGCGAATCAGCGGAAGCTGATACTCGACCGGATCCTCGAGCGTCATGATGTTAACATCAATTGAGTTAATATAGCCCAAGACGGAATAAAGGGTGGTGGTTTTACCCGAACCCGTTGGCCCCGTTACCACAATAATACCCTCTGGACGCTTCAGGCAGCGCTTTAGCAACTCCAGATTATGCTCTGAAAAACTTAGCTGATCAATCTGCACGAGCGATTTTGATTTATCGAGAATACGTAGCACCACGTTCTCGCCATGTACCGTTGGCTGGGTAGCGACACGAAAGTCTACTTCGCGCCCCATCGCAACCATGCTGATGCGGCCATCCTGCGCCTGACGCGTCTCCGCAATGTTCATACCCGCCATGATTTTAAGGCGCACCAGAACGGCCGGCCAGTAATCACGGTGGAAGCTACGAATTTGCTGGAGCGAACCATCGATCCGATAGCGCAGACGAAGGAAGGAGCCTTCTGGCTCGAAGTGGATATCCGATGTCCCCTGCTTAATCGCATCGACAAGCAGCGCGTTCACAAGGCGCACCGTAGGGTTTACATACCCCTCCTCGCGGCCATCTAGCTGGGTTTTATCGCGGATACCCGTCTCAATTTCGCGCAGAACGCCATCAATCGAGAGATCGTAATTATAGTAGCGCTCGATGAGCTCATTGATTTCCGTTTCCGTACAATAAATCGGGATAATTTTGACCGATCTATCCAAATGCCTGCGCACTTGGTCGATTGCCAAGACGTTATAAACATCCACCATGGCAAGCTTTATGGTTTGACCATCTTGCTCGACAGGAATCACTTTGTTGCGCACACACACATCGCGCGGCACAAGCGCCAACAAGTTACTGTCGATCATCGTGGCTTTTGCATCGAACCGCTCGGACCCAGAGCTTTCAGCCAACACTTCACCGAGCGCACTCTCGGTAATAAAATTCATTGCGATGAGCGTAGCACCCAACAGCTTTTTCGATTTAGCTTGCTCGCGCAGGGCAATTTCTAGCTGATCCTTGGATATGAGACCCAAAGCAATCAGCTTTTCACCAATACGCATAGGCTTGGCTTCGGACGACTTCTTGCCAAACCCGCTTTCAGCAGGCGCTTCCGTCGAAGCGGGGGCAGCAGGCTCGTGCACAGCGGCTGGCGCAGAAACCTCTTGCACAGGAGCGGCCACAGGCTGCGCCACAGGACGAGCCTGCGACAAAAAGTCGCCATCGGATGCATCTGACGAGGTCATGCTTCTCCCTGATTAGGTTACGGCCTGCAACACTAGCGCAAGTTTCTATTATTTAGAAACAATTCCCCAAGTTCTCGCAAGTAAAATCCTGTAAAAATAGAAATATTACCCCTTAATCTGTCGATGGTGTGGCGTTTTTTGTAGCACCACACCCAAACTTTGCGATAGATGGGCGGCATGGATACAGATATCTTCATTATCGCTGCCTATGCCGTTGCGGGTGTACTGCTGGCTGGCCTATGCCTTGCGACTTGGCTTGCGGCAAAGCGCGTGAAAAAACACCATAGCCAACGCGACGCATCATGAAGCCCAAACATAAGCGCCTTGTATTTATTCTAGGTAGCCTTGTGATGATGGGGCTCGCCGCGAGCGTGATTCTTTATTCCTTCCGCGACAATATGGTGTTCTTCTACACCCCTACCCAACTCGCTGAAAAAAAATCACACCCCGACTTTATTGCCTCCCGTGCGCTGCGCATCGGTGGATTGGTAAAACAAGGCAGCATCAAAAATCAGGCTGGTGGCGGCATCCATTTCACCATCACCGATATGACTAAGGAAATCACCATCACCTATAACGGCCTTGTGCCCAGCCTGTTTCGCGAAGGCCAAGGGGTGATTGCCCATGGAACGCTAGCGGAGGATGGTTCACTTGCTGCCAATAACATCCTTGCCAAGCACGATGAAACCTACATGCCGCGCGAAGTGGTGGATGAGCTTAAAAAATCGGGCCGCTGGCAGGAAAATGCAGGCATGAAAGGCGTAAATCAGTGATCCCCGAACTCGGCCAGTTATGCCTTGTCATCGCCTTGCTGGTCAGCCTCATGCAAGCGGGGGTGCCGCTGCTGAACCGCCTCAATCGCCCACATAATTTGCTACACCTCACTAAGCCTGCGGCCACGGCGATGTTTCTACTCATTAGCGCCGCCTTTGCCGCCTTGATTTACTCCTATATCGTTTCCGATTTTACGGTGCTGAATGTCATCCTCAATTCGCATTCCAGCAAGCCGCTGCTCTATAAAATAGTGGGTGCTTGGGGCAACCACGAAGGTTCGATGCTGCTGTGGATGTGGGTGCTTGCCACCTGTGGTTTTTTGGTCGCCATGTTACCCGCTGCGGATAAGGAATTGCGTGCCACCACACTCGCGGTGCTTGGCCTCATTTCGGCGGGGTTACTTGCGTTTATTATCTTTACCTCCAACCCTTTCCTACGCGTGTTTCCGCCACCCATTGATGGCGAAGATTTAAACCCACTGCTGCAGGATATCGGCCTCGCCTTCCACCCACCCACGCTCTATGTGGGCTATGTGGGTTATGGTGTGGTGTTCGCTTACGCGATTGCGGGCATGCTGCTCAAGCGCATCGACAGCGCGTGGGCAAAAGCGGTGCACCCGTGGATGTTGCTGCCATGGATATTCCTTACGCTGGGCATTGGTGCGGGCAGTTGGTGGGCCTATCGCGAGCTGGGCTGGGGTGGCTGGTGGTTCTGGGATCCGGTCGAGAATGTGTCGCTGCTGCCATGGCTGATTGGCACTGCGTTGCTGCATTCTAACATGGTTCTTGAAAAGCGTGGGCAACTGGCGCGCTGGGTAGCGCTACTTTCGATTATGGCCTTCACGTTATCGCTGATTGGCACATTCATTGTGCGCTCGGGGCTGCTCACCAGTGTGCATTCCTTCGCGTCCGACCCTCAGCGCGGAATGTTCATTCTTATTTACATTGTGGCGACAAGCGGCCTTGCGTTGCTGGTCTATGGCTTTGCAGACATGAAAGCGAGCAAGCCCGTTGCGCTCGTATCGCGTAGCGGATTTATTCTTATCAATAATGTGCTGCTGATTGTTGCGGCAGCCGTGGTGCTACTCGCCATTTTGTATCCGTTAGCGCTGGAGTTGATGAAGCTGCCCAGCATTTCCGTTGGGCCGAGCTATTTCAATTCCACCTTTCTGCCCATTACGGCGGCACTGCCCATCCTTGCTGCACTCGCCCCATTAATGGCGTGGGACGGCACCAGCATGCTCCAGCTGCGCGCCTTGTGCCTGCGCATTGCACCCGCTTTATTGGTTGCAGTCGCGCTGGCCATCACCATTTTTGCACCGCTGCAAATGTTGCTCCTTGTTGGCCTGATGATGGCGGCGTGGCTGGTATTTGGGAGCATCCTTTACCTGCGGCGTATGCGCGCGGCGCAAATGCAGGTTTTCTCGCAAGCGGGGCTGCGCCATATTGCTAGCGCGCTTGGCCATGTTGGACTGGCAGTCTTTGTACTCGGTATCGCGCTCACTGCCACACTGAAACAAACCTATGAAATGCCGCTCAACGCCAACGCACCAATGGTGATGGGAGATTACAGCTTGCGGCTAGTGGCCGCGAAGCGCACCACGCAAGACAACTATATCAGCCGCGAGGCCACCATTGAGGTCTCGCGCGGCGGCCATGTCATCACCACCCTCACGCCCGAATTACGCTTCTTCACCGTGCGCAACATGCAAACAGCGGAGGCGGCGCTGCACTCCACCCTGCTGCGCGATATATATGTGGTGCTGGGCGAGGCGACCTATGCGAACAAGCAGGAAGATAGCCAGTTGGGTGTGCGCATGTATGTCACCCCCGGCCAGCAGCTTATTTGGATCGGATTTATTATGACCGCAATGGGTGGCGGGCTTGCCATGCTGGTGGCCTTGCGCAGAATGGGAGAACAATGATGCGTCAATTACCGTTTATACTCTTCCTCATCCTCAGCACTGCCTTGGCGGTGATGCTGCTAAATTCCACCAAGGAAAAAGAGACGGCATCCGCGACGCATGCCCCCTTCCCCGCCCTCACACTCGCGAGCATGGACGGTAAAACCACGTGGAACGCTAACGATACCAAAGGCCGCGTCACCCTCATTAATTTCTATGCCAGCTGGTGCACCCCTTGCGCCGCGGAAATGCCCGAACTGGCCGAATTGAAAAAGGATTTCCCTGCACTCCACCTTGCTGGCATTGCGTGGAATGATGACCCCAAAACGCTCGAAAAATGGCTTAAGCAACATGGCAACCCCTTCCACAGCAATTGGCTCGACGCCAAAGGCGATGCGACGATTGATTTGGGCATCAAAGGCATTCCTGAAACCATACTGGTCGATAGCAACGGCATGATTCGTTTTCGCCTGAAAGGGCCGTTGACCGAACCCATGCGCAAAGGCGAATTCGGTGCGCTTATCACCACGTTATTAGCGGAGGCAAAAGGTGCGCGCTAGCCTTGCTATGATTGTCGCGCTTGCTTGGCTTGGCACAGCACACGCCGCCAGCATCGACCAACCACTGATGGATGCGGCGCAGGAAAAAACTGCACACAGCGTGTTCCGCGAGTTGCGCTGCGTGGTTTGCGCGGGGCAATCGCTTGCGGAATCCGATGCGACTCTGGCCATTCAGATGCGCGCCCATGTGCGCGAGCTGGTGGCGCAGGGAAAAACCGAAGATGAAATTCTTGCCCATTTCCGCACACGTTACGGCGACCAAATTCTTCTCACCCCGCCGCTTGAAGAAAAAACTGCGCTGCTCTGGCTGGCACCCGCCCTGCTGCTTGGTGGTGGGGCTTATGCTATTTGGCGCATGACGCGCCCCAAAAACGGAGACCATGCATGACCCAGTTCATTGCCTTCGCGTTCTACCTGTGCGTGAGCGCCATGTTGCTCATCGTCACCCCTGTGATGATGCACCCGACCCTACCTATGAAGCGCAAGCTATTGATTACCGCCTTTTCTTTCCTTGTTCTGGTGCCTGCTGGCCTTGCACTTTATGCCTATTTGGGCGTGCCGCAAATGGCGGTTTCTGGCTAGTTTTTACTAGCCCCACCCCAACGGAAGCGTTATAATGCGCGCCTAAATAGAGGGGAGCACCTTATGCACACACACCGCATTTTATTTGTCGTCACCAGCGCCGACCGCATGGGCAATGCACCCGATGCGACGGGATCGTGGCTCGAGGAAATTGCTGCGCCTTACTATGCGTTCAAGGATGCACGCTGCGATATTACCCTTGCCTCACCCAAAGGCGGTGCAGCACCGATTGACCCAAAAAGCCTCGATGAAGAAAACCAAACCCCCTCCACCCGCCGCTTCGAGGCCGATGAGAAAGCCAAACACGCACTGGCGACAACGATGGCGCTATCCTCAATCAACCCTGCAGAATACGATGCTATTTTCTTTGCTGGCGGCCACGGCACGATGGAAGACTTTCCAACCAGCGCCAATGTAAAACACATGGTAGAAAGCTTCTATGCAGCGGGTAAGCCTGTTTCATCCGTCTGCCACGGCCCTGCATGCTTGGTGGCGGCAAAAAAACCCAATGGCGAAGCATTGATTAAGGGACATCAGTTCACCTGCTTCACGGATGAAGAAGAAACCATCGTCGGCCTCGATAAACTTGTGCCGTTCATGCTGGAATCGCGCTTGAGCGAACTGGGTGGCAAGGCTTCAACAGCGGCCGCCTTCAGCGCCAATGTGGTGGTGGATAAACAGGTCATCACAGGCCAAAACCCTGCTTCGGCCATTCCCGTGGCGGAAGCGGTGATTTACCATCTGCGCAACGCGCTGACCGCACGCCACGCCGCTTAAGCGCGGATTGCAGGTAGACATTCGTGCTTTGACTGCCTAATAAGCAGGCATGTCAACGCTCTCTCTTTTTACCAGCCGCCGTTTTGGGGCAATGTTTGTCACCATGGCACTGGGGGCGTTTAACGACAATTTCTATAAAAACGCACTCATCATCGTCACCACCTATAGCCTTGCCGATAAGATGGGCATCGATGCCGCAACACTCCTCAGTGGCGCTTCGGCAGCGTTTATCCTTCCCTTCTTTCTATGCTCGGGCTTGGCGGGCGAATTGGCCGACCACATCCCCAAATATAAGCTGGTGCGCTTGCTCAAAATTGCGGAGCTTGTCCTGATTTTGTTTGCTGCCGTAGCTCTCTATTTCCAGCACGCATGGACGATGATGCTGATTTTGTTTCTGCTCGGCGTGCAAGCGGCTGTGTTTGGCCCCATCAAATATTCCATCCTGCCCGAGTTGCTCAAGAAAGATGAGCTACTCCAAGGCAATGCTATCATCGAGGGCGGCACGTTCGTCTCAATTCTGCTTGGTACGCTGGTAGGCGGCTTACTGATTTTACAACCGAATGGACCCTTGGTTGTTGCCGCCGCCTTGATTGGTGCAAGCTCGATTGGTCTTTGGGCGGCTTACCGTGTGCCCGTGACCACGGTTGCTAATCCCGATCTCAAACTTAATTTCAATATTTTCAGCAGCACATTTAAAATGGTGCGACACGCGTTCGAGAACCCAGGATTGATATTTCCCATCCTTGGTATCTCGTGGTTCTGGTCGATCGGTGCGACGTACCTCACCCAACTGCCCGTATTCACCAAAGAAATCATCGGGGCGGATGAAAAGGTGGTAACCTTGTTCAACGGCGTGTTTACCGTTGGCATTGCGCTGGGGTCATTTTTTTGCCCGATAGCCGTTAAATGGCTTGGCCGCCGCGCCAAGCTACTACCTGCCATGGCACTATTTGGCGTATTCGCCTTCGGGCTGGATGTGTGCTTCATCGGCCACCATGCCCCCGCGCCCGTCCCTCATGAACTCATAGGATTGGTGGATTACCTTACCGCCTCGGAGCATCATTTCCGCCTTGCGATTGACCTATTCCTCCTCGCCTTCTGCGGCGGAGTGTTTATTGTGCCGCTTTACACCCAGCTACAAACCGCCAGCGCCGAGGACGAACGCGCACGTACTATTGCCAGCAACAACGTGATGAATGCTTTTTTCATCGCCACGTCGTCGCTGCTTGCGGCCACCATGTTTGGTTATGGCTTCACCGTGCTGCAAGTGCTGTTTGTGTTTGCCCTGCTCAACATCCCTGTCATCGGGGTGCTGGCCTATTCGGCCTACCGTAAGCGGGCGCATTAGATTTAAGTGATAGAACGAAAATCGAGTGGACGAGATG
The DNA here is from genome assembly GCA_035911175.1 of Alphaproteobacteria bacterium. GTDB lineage: Bacteria > Pseudomonadota > Alphaproteobacteria > Rickettsiales > UBA3002 > QFOX01. The sequence continues at coordinate 5,603 of JAMHWA010000037.1, read as the reverse complement.
GCTGTGCCAGCACGGCTGCGCGCAGATTTGGTCAGCAGACCAAATCGAAGCAACTAAACGCTAAGCTTAAGCACAGCTGAAGCTGGGGCGAGAGACGGGAATCGAACCCGCAACCTCCGGTACCACAAACCGGCGCTCTAACCAATTGAGCTACTCCCGCCATACACTGGAGGAGGGGATGGGATTCGAACCCACGATACGGAGTTAACCGTATAACGATTTAGCAAACCGTCGCCTTCAGCCACTCGGCCACCCCTCCACATTTGCATTTCTGGCTTAAAGAAACGCTGGAAGACGCGAGGTGCATGCCCCCGCGAGGTGGGTGGTGTAGCAAGTGTTTGAAGGAATCTCAACCGATTATTTATGCGGATTGCTAGCTACGTGTGATTTCCGAATTCGCATGCCCCTGCTACCCATAATACAATTGCGTTGAGCCTGCGAGTACACTATGTGCTAAGCCCAAAGAAACATGGGGCTTTACGGGACATTATGCGCCGCATCACGCTTCAACTTACGCTGGTTAGCGCATTCCTGATTGCTCTTGTGGCTGGTTTTTTGGGGCTACAATTCTATTTTGGCAATCAACACACTGCGATTGAAGGCGAGCTTTACCGCTCCGCCCAACCAACTGCTGAGGATATTGCCCTCTATGCCAAACGCTATGGCATTAAATCTATCATCAATTTGCGCGGCGAGAACCCAGACAAATCATGGTACAGGGAAGAAGTAGCCGCCGCTCAAGCGCTCGGTATTACTCACATTAATTTCCGCATGAAAGCGGCGCGGGAATTAACTACCGATCAGGCACTCGAATTAATTAAAACCATGCGCGAAGCGCCCAAACCCCTGCTGATCCATTGCCGCGCAGGCGCCGACCGCACGGGACTAGCCGCCGCGCTCTATGTGGCAGCCATCAGCAAGGGTGGCGAAGAAGCCGCCGAGGAGCAATTATCAATACGTTACGGCCACTTGCCATACTATCCTTTCTTCTGGACGGAAGCCCAAGCCATGTACTTCACCTTCGAGCGCATGGAGCCACTGCTGGGCTTTAAGGATAGCTAGGCTTGCATCCAGCCACGGCTTATGCTCTAACGCGCCGAAATATGGGGATAATTCATGGCGCGCACCGCAGCAACACCAGTCAAAAAGAAATCATCAACCATGGGAGCAGCCCCGCGCGTGGGATTCGTATCGCTCGGCTGCGCCAAGGCACTGGTGGATTCCGAACGTATCCTGACAAAACTGCGCGCCGAGGGCTATGAGCTGGCGCCCGATTATAAAGGCTCGGATTTGGTGATTGTAAACACCTGCGGATTCCTTGATTCCGCGCGTGAGGAAAGCCTTAGTGCGATTGGCGAGGCGCTCAATGATAATGGTAAAGTGATTGTGACTGGCTGCCTCGGCGCGGAACCTGAGGTGATTACCGCAAAATACCCGAACGTGCTCGCCATCACAGGTCCACAACACTACGAAGCGGTGATGGATGCAGTGCACAGCGCCCTACCCGCCGCGCATGAACCCTTCATGGATTTGCTGCCGCCCGGTGGCGTCAAGCTCACCCCGCGCCATTATGCCTATCTCAAAATTTCCGAGGGCTGCAATAACCGTTGCTCATTCTGTATCATCCCGAGCATGCGCGGTGATTTGGTAAGCCGCCCTGTGGGTGATGTGCTGCGAGAGGCTGAAAACTTGGCTAAGGCAGGCGTGAAAGAGCTGCTCGTCATTTCGCAAGACACCAGCGCCTACGGCGTGGATACCAAATATGCGCCCGACACATGGCGTGAGCGCGAGGTGAAAACCAGCATGCTCGGCCTGTGTGAAGCACTGGCAGATTTGGGCATTTGGGTGCGGCTGCAATATGTTTACCCCTACCCCAGCGTCGACCATGTGATGCCGCTGATGGCTGCAGGCAAAATTCTGCCCTACCTCGATATCCCATTCCAGCATGCATCGCCCAGCGTGCTCAAGGCCATGCGCCGCCCCGCGAATCAGGAAAAAACGGCGGATCGTATCCGCAAATGGCGCGCCGAGGTGCCCGACCTTACCGTGCGCTCGACCTTTATTGTTGGCTTCCCCGGTGAAACGGAAAAAGACTTTGAGTTCCTGCTCGATTGGATGGACGAAGTGCAACTCGACCGCGTCGGTTGCTTCAAATATGAGAACGTGACAGGCGCCACCGCACAAGACCTTCCCAACCACGTACCCGAAGAAGTGAAGGAAGAACGCTTCCACCGCTTCATGGTGAAGGCGCAGGAAATTTCCGCCGCCAAACTCCAGCAAAAAATTGGCACCACACAGCAGGCAATTGTCGATAGCATTTCAAACGGCAAAATCACCGCACGCACCCGTGCCGATGCACCAGAAGTGGATGGGCTAGCCTTCGCACCCAATGTCAAAGGCGTCCGCGTCGGCGATTTTATCAATCTCGAAATTACCAATGCCGACGCGTATGACGTCTATGGCGTGGTAAAACCATAATTGCGAAAGATAGCCATGAACGAAACATCCCAGAAACCCGAAAAGAAGAAAGAAACCACTGGTGAAGTGATTCGTTCGTTCCTTTTCATGATTCTACTCGCGCTTGTCTTTCGTTCGCTGGCCTATGAGCCCTTTCATATTCCCTCAGGCTCGATGCTAAGCACGCTGTATGAAGGCGATTATGTTTTTGTCAGCAAACTATCGTACGGCTATAGCCGCTTCTCTTTTCCATTTGCGCCCGAATTATTTGAAGGCCGCATTTTGGCAACCGAGCCAGAACGTGGTGATGTCGTGGTATTTCGCAACCCTGCCCAACCGCGCGTGGATTATATCAAGCGCGTGATTGGCTTGCCCGGTGAAACGATTCAAGTGAAACAAGGACGCCTCTACATCAACGGCACAATGATCGAACAATCACGCGATGGCGAAGTAGAACTGCCTAATGCCTGCGGCGATGTAAAACCCGTTGCGCGTTATCAGGAAATGTTTGCCAACGGCGTAACACACACCGTTCTTGACGACTCAAAAGCGCTGGATAATCCTCTCAATTCTTGCTTTGCGGAGAAAGAAAACCGCCAGAGCATCCTAGCAGGTCAACAGCTTGATCCCGACAACACCCCCGTCTATACCGTGCCCGAGGGGCATTATTTCATGATGGGTGATAACCGCGACCATTCGCAAGACAGTCGCTTCTCCCCTGAAATTGGTTATTCGGAAGCTCCTGGTTTTGTGCCGTTCGACCATCTGGTGGGCCGCGCCACCATTATCGCGTTTTCACTGAAGGGAAAAAGCGGCCGCTGGTTTAAGGCGATTGACTAATGACCACTCTCGCGCAGCTTCAAACCACGCTTGGCTATCAGTTTACCAATGCGCGGCTGCTTGAACTTGCACTCACCCATCGCTCGTTGACGCGTGACGGGCAATCCTCCAGCAACCAGCGTCTTGAGTTTTTGGGCGATGCCGTGCTCGGTCTCGTGATTGCAGAAATGCTCTACGCCCTGTTCCCGAATGAGCCTGAAGGTGATCTGAGTAAGCGCCTTGTGTCGCTTGTCAACGGCGAGCAGTTGGCCACCATCGCCCAAAGCCTTACCCTTGGTGACTATCTTCACCTCAGTGGTGGCGAAGCTGAACAAGGCGGACGCGAAAACCCCAGCAACTTGGAAGATGCACTCGAAGCCCTACTCGGCGCAGTCTATCTTGATGGCGGTCTGGAAGCTGCAAAAACCATCATCACGCGCTTCTGGAAGGATTATGCCACCGCGCTAAAATCACCTCCGAAAGATCCTAAAACCACTTTGCAAGAATGGGTGCAAGGCCGCGGGCTGCCGCTGCCCGAATATGTCCTCATCAGCAGCGATGGCCCCAGCCATGCCCCAGTATTCGTCATTGAAGTGCGTGTGGAGGGGTTGTCACCCATCCGCGCCGAAGCCGGTGTTAAAAAGACTGCCGAGCGCTTGGCCGCTGAAAAGCTGCTGGCCAGCCTCTCTTAAGCTAGCCCGCCAAAAATCGATGCGTACAGAGACCTAAATTCTGCGTGATCGATGGCAAAAAAAACACCTATAGGTTGTATCGCTATACACATTAGAATATTTAGGTTGCATTTGTGCAAAGGTTAAAATAACCTTTGGTTGTATTCACTTGGTTAACAATACAATCGAAGATTGCTATTATGACGCCACCCAAGCCACTCAAGCCACCCGCCTATGCACGCATCTATGCATGGTTCTCTGCTGTAGTGAACGACGACACCGCACTCATGAACGATCTGATGGCCCATGGTTTCCCGATTGATACGCCTCATCCCCTCCGTCATTCGACAGCCTTGATGGAGGCCACTCGCCTGGGTCGCGCCGAAATGGTTCAATGGTTACTGGACCATGGCGCGGCTCCGGCCTTTTTATGTGGCTTACCAGAGGGCACTTCGCTGCATTGCGCCCTGCGTCACCATCATTGGAACGTGGCGTCCATCCTTGCGAATGCCATGGAAAGCTGCGCGTTGATCGACGCGTTTAATGCCACCCCACTCCATATCCTCTGCTCGGAAGTGCCACACCCTGCACAACCGAATGCCATGTCGGAAGTCGCGGCGCTTCTTATCAAAAAGCGCTGCCCACTCGATGCACTTGACCATGACGGCACGACGGCATTGCACCACTGCGCCATTAACGGACATGAGGAATTGGCCTCACTGCTGCTGCGCCACGGCGCCAACCCTAACGCATTAATTCCTGATTCTAATGTTAGCCCGCTGACCATTGCCGCGCTCGAGAAAAATCTTTCCATCGCCAAATTGTTGATGGATCATGGTGCCGACCCCAATATACGCACCAAGGAAGGCTCCAATGCTATTTCAATATGCTCGGATATTGCCTTGCTGGCGCTGGAGCGCCGCGCCATCGAGATTGAGCGTTTTCGTGCCAATGCGGGCACCCATTAACATCAGGCGATGAACTAGCGCGCACTAACCGCAGCTTGGCGCGTGGCCTTCACTTGTGCGTCGATTGATTTGGCAATCCCGTTTGCAAGTTCGCTTGCTTTGGCATCCAACCCTCTGAATGGGGGAACCTTACTTTCATCACCACAAAGACCAGGCAAATAGCCGGCCGCCGCTTCTAACGCTTGCGCATAACCTTGCAGGCTGCGACCTATTTCGAGGCTAGCACGTGAACGTGCACGGGCATCATTATCGCCATCCACCGCGATTTGTGCATAGTTCCTTACTGTTTGGTCGAGGGTTGCCATTGCTTCCTCGATCCCCACGACAAGCCCTTTGGGCCCAACAAAATGCATTCCCATCAGGTTTCCAAAGGTAATGGTGTTGCCAATATTATCGTGGCCAACGGGCTTATCCGCCACCGAAGCTAAGGCTTGCTCGGTAATTTTTTCGACGCCTAGAGCGCTTTGCTCTGACTCATTGCGCGTGCCCACACGGTCTGCATATTTCATCACTATCCATCCTTTTTATGCTGTTGGCCACAGACTAGCAGCCCATTCATGAAAATTCGATGAAGATTTCGCAGGTTTTTGCATATTTTTGCCCGAACCACCCTTTGACAGCCGCCCGCGTGGCCGCTAAACACGTGCGCCTATGACATACACACACACAATGCTCCCCCTGCCCCAAC
>JAMHWA010000036.1:0-1185 GCA_035911175.1 Alphaproteobacteria bacterium | reverse complement strand
CTATTTTTGCTCACTTTTTTGCATTTATTGGACTTCAATTATGGTTTCTAAGTGATTGAAATAAAAGGCTTTTACGGGAAACTTCCTAATTTCCCAAACTTGTGCATAAATGTGGGTGTAAGCTGAAAAAAGGTGGATAATCGGGGTCATGTTTACTGGTGCCTCCAACCTCAGCCTTGACGTAAAGGGTCGTTTAACGATTCCAACGCGCTATCGCGAAGCGTTGGGCACGCATGTGGTGCTCACGGGCGACCCAAGTGGTTGCTTGCTGCTCTTCACGCAGCAAGACTGGATTCCGTTCGAGGAATACGTGTGCGGCTTACCCGTAGACGACAAGACCACCAAACCACTCAAACGTGTGTGGCTCGGCTGCAAAATGGAGTGCGAAATCGACGGCGCGGGCCGTTTGCTGCTCCCGCCCGAATTGCGTGACCACGCTCGACTTGAGCGCAAAGTGCAAATGATTGGTCAAGAAGATCGCTTCGAACTTTGGAGCGAAGCGGGTTGGCTTGAGCAAAAAGAACTCGCGCGTCGCATTGATCGCGATGGCCTGCCGGCGACGTATCCCGGCAATTCGGCATGAGAGGCGCGAGAAGCACATGCCGGAAACCCATATCTCTGTTTTGCTACGAGAGGCCGCTGACGCATTGCTGCCTGAGCGCGGCGGCACGCTCGTCGATGGCACGTTTGGCCGGGGCGGCCATACCCGCGAATTGCTCGGGCGAATGCCTGCCAGCGCGCGTCTTATCGGCATTGATCGCGATGCCGCTGCCGCTGAATCAGCGCGCAGCATTACCGACTCACGATTTACTTTCGTCGCGGCGCACTTCGGCGATATGCCGTCGGCGCTTGCCAGCATTGGCGTCACGCAGGTGGACGGCATCTTGCTCGACATCGGTGTGTCGTCACCTCAACTCGACGACGCTACGCGAGGCTTTAGCTTCATGCGCGATGGCCCGCTCGACATGCGCATGGACCAGTCACGCGGGCCAACGGCGGCCGACTGGATTGCTACAGCCTCACACAACGAATTAACGGAGGTCATCCGTGACTACGGTGAAGAGCGGTTTGCTTCGAGGATTGCAGCAGAGATTGTTGCGCAGCGCGAGCGGCAACCAGTCGAGCGAACCCTTCAGCTTGCGCAGATTGTCGAAAAAGCCGTCTCAACGCGGTGGACTGGGCAGC
>JAMHWA010000035.1:0-1215 GCA_035911175.1 Alphaproteobacteria bacterium | reverse complement strand
GCTAGGCCAAAGGTCGTGGGCCGCGAGGCTACTTTTTGTCGAAGTTGCACGCGGCCCCAATTAATAAATGATGGCTAAATTAGCATCATCTGCTACCAGGATATTCGATCATGTCATATTGCAGTCATATACCAACAATGGCGGAACCCAGCCGCAGTCTGCATCGAAATTACCATGATAATCATTATGGATTTCCGATACACGATGATGATGAGCTCTTTGGGCGATTGATTATGGAAATCAATCAAGCTGGCCTAAGCTGGGAAACCATTTTAAAGAAAGAGGCAACGTTTCGCGCGGCTTATCATAACTTTTCGATTACTAAGATTGCCGCATATGGAGAGGTAGACCGCGCTCGGCTGCTGAGCGATGCTGGCATCATTCGCAACAAGCTAAAAGTCAATGCCGCGATCGAAAACGCCAAGGTTATCCTGGTTTTGCAGAAAGAGTATGGCTCGTTTGAAAAGTGGCTGGAATATCACCACCCTAAGACCAAGGCTGAATGGGTAAAGCTATTTAAGAAGACTTTTAAGTTTACCGGCGGCGAGATTGTAAATGAATTTCTGATGAGTATTGGCTATTTGCCCGGCTCGCACACAGAGGATTGCGCTATTCATAAAAAGGTCATAAAGCACAAGCCTATGTGGTTACAACGGCACTGATACTTATGCAGCTGTGGCTGTGCGCAGCGGCGGCGGCATGGCTGGCACCGCAGCCTCAAATGGTGAGGCCAGCCGCCGCCAGTCGATAAAAGAGTCACCATGATAAGGCGCTTGATGCGTTCCATAGGACTCCTTTGGAGCTACGGCAGATAGTGCAAAACGGTGCCGTTGTCGCCGACGGCGTAGATGTTAAATGGGCCACTGCCCCAGATGGCGCGCAGGTTTGCGGTGCCGTTGTTGTTGGTGCTCACCGTCCAGCTGCTGCCGTTAAAGTGAGTGATGGTGCCACTATCGCCCACGGCGTCGATGCTGCTGTCGCTGCTGGCCCACATGGCTCGTAGGTTCTGCGTGGTTCCAGAGGCGGCGGTCTGCCAGGCGTTGTCGTTTCCGCCCGCTGAGCTCCGTCGCACAATTGCTCCGCCGTCGCCAGCGGCATAGTAGAAGGCGGTGCCGCAGAGCAGGGCGTTGATGTTGCCCCCAACCATGCTGCCAGCGGAATTCATCTGCGGAACGGTGGTCATCTTGCCGTCCCAGGTCTGCGCAAAGCCCCTGC
>JAMHWA010000034.1:0-123268 GCA_035911175.1 Alphaproteobacteria bacterium | reverse complement strand
CGTGCTGCGGCGCGTAGGGCGTGGAGCCTGTCCTCCGCCGCCTCAATCTCGTGCGGGTCCATCTCCGCCGCGCTCAGCGCCCGCTCAATCGCCACGCTTACTTCTTCCACGGCGGCTTCCGCCGCTTCCAATTGCGTGGCAGCGCTTGCCTCCACCGCACTGGTTTTGGCGAGCAACTTGGCCACCTGCCGCAGTTGCAGTGCCGCGCCATTTTCTTCCGTCAGCAAATCCAGTGCCGCGCGCAACGCACCCATCGATTGCTTGGCATCCGCCGCTTTTTTGCGTTTTTCGGTGAGGGTTTCTTCCTCCCCTGCTTCGGGTGAAAGTGCGCCTAATTCGTCCACTGTTTGGCGCAGCCATGCTTCATCCCGCGCGGCTTGTTCGGCACGTGCGGCAAGTGCCTCCACCGCCGTTTGCGCCTGCTTCCATGCGGTGTAGGCGATGGCGGTTTTTTTAGTGAGTGCGCCATTATTCGCAAAGCCATCCAGCACATCACGGTGGGTTTTACTATCCATCAACCCGCGCGAATCATGCTGGCCATGGCGGGCAACGAGCAGTTCGCCAAAGCGCTTCAACGTGCCCGCACTCACGGGCGCATCATTGATAAACGCGCGGCTTTTGCCATCACTGCCCAACGTGCGGCGCAGCACCAATGCATCATTTGCCTCGAGCTCCAACTCAGCCATCAGCGCGGCGACGGCTTTGTTGCCAGTCACATCAAACTCGGCTGTCACGCTTGCACTTGCCTCGCCTGCGCGCACGAGGCTTGCATCCGAACGCTCGCCCAATACCAGCCCCAGCGCATCGAGCAGAATCGATTTGCCCGCGCCCGTTTCACCCGTCAGTACATTGAGGCCGCGCGCGAACGGAATGTCGCAGGATTTAAGAAGCAGCAGGTTGCGAATGGCAAGGTGCGTCAGCATCGCAGCACCCCTACAGTACTTTCTTCAAATATTTATCGAAGGTGGATTTCTTTTCCTCGGGGCTCAGGTTGCCCTGCATCATTTCGTAGCTGAATTTATACCACTCCGACCCAGGGTAGTTATAACCCAGCACAGCCGCATATTTCTTAGCCTCGTCCACCACACCAAGGCGCAGGTAGGTCTCCACCAAGCGGTGCAATGCCTCAGGCGTGTGGGTGGTGGTTTGGTAGTTATCGATCACGAATTTGAAGCGGTTCAGCGCTGCAGGGTAATCGTTGCGCTTCAAGTAATAGCGGCCAATTTCCATTTCCTTGCCTGCAAGGTGGTCGGTGGTCAAATCCAGCTTCAGCTTGGCATCGCGCGCGTAATCCGTATCGGGGAAACGCTCCACCACATCGCGCAATGCGGCACGTGCGTGCTCACTCATTTTTTGGTCGCGCCCCACATCCGAGATTTGGGTGTAGTAGCAAAGCGCCGTCAGGTAGTAGGCATAAGGCGCGCTGGCATGGGTGGGGTGCAGCTTCACAAAACGGTCTAGAATCGCCACGGCATCATCGAACTGCCCTGCGCGATAGGCCGAATACGCCGCCATCACCTGCGCGCGCGCCGCCCATTCGGAATAGGGGTGCTGACGCTCGACCTCGGAGAATTCCTCGACCGCTTGTTTATACGACTGCGCCTCGAAACTGGCGGAAGCCTTATCGTATAACACCTCAATCGTTTCGTTTTTTTGGATGGGGTTATCCGCCTGCGTTGCTTCGCCTGCGCCGCAGCCAGTAAGCATCAGCGCGGCAGCACCCATCAAAAGTGAGGTGCGAAGCGAAAATCGTTGTTTACGTAATTCCATCCATTCCTTATAGCAGCACCAAAGATAGGCGCAACACGCGTTTCGTAAGGAAAACCCATGAAAAAGAAACCATCCACAGCCCGCCCCAGCATCCGCATCCGCGAGCTAAGCATGGCGGAGATTCCCAGCATCTTCCCACTGGTGCAGATGAATAACCCCAGCATCACCAAAGCCACCTTCACCAAGCGCTTGGCCGATATGGTGCCGTTTGGCTATCACGCCGCGGCGGCGTTCGATGGTGAAAAAATGGTTGGTGTCAGCGGGTTTTGGCTGCGTTCGCGTTTTTGGTGCGGGCGTCAGCTCGATATCGATAATTTCTTTGTCGACCCCACTTATCGTGGCCACGGGCTTGGCAAAAAAATGGTGGCATGGCTGGAAAAGCGAGCGTTAGCAGAAAAATGCGAGCTCATGGTGCTCGATACCTATGCCGACTATTTCCTTGCTCAGCGTTTCTATCACCGCGAGGGGTTTGTCAGCACGGGATACCACATGACAAAAGTGCCTGGCACAAATGTGCCATTTGGGCGGTGTAATAAGTAAAGAAAAAATCTTTAAGCCGACATGCGCTCATCAAGCTGGGTGCGCTCGATCTGCATCGGCACATCCACTTCGTCGCCACCAACAATACGGTAGTTGCTTTCATCTGCGAACAGGGCGCGCAGCAGTTTGTTGTTGATGCCGTGGCCGGGGCGGCGCGTAGTGACTTCACCGTGGATTTTAGCGCCCGCGAGGAAGTAATCGCCTACGCAATCGAGCGCTTTATGGCGCACGAATTCATCGGCATAACGCAGGCCGCCTTCGTTCAAAATATCATCCTCGCCCACCACAATCGCGTTGTGGAGTGACCCACCAAGGGCAAGCCCCATGCTGCGCATTTTCTCGACATCACGCGCAAAACCAAAGGTGCGAGCGCGGGCGAGCGATTGGCGGAAGGTCGTTTCCGAGAAATCATAGCGTGCTTTTTGGCTGCCGATGAGTGCATGGTTAAAGGCAATCTCCACCTCGAGCACAAAATCCTCAGCCGGTTTAATGCTTGCTACCGAGCCGCCCTCTTCCACACGAACTTCCTTCAACACTTCCACGACGCGGCGCGCGGCGCGCTGCTGCACACGGCCGGCACATTCTAGCAAAAAGGTGAATGGCTCACTTGATCCATCCATAATCGGCACTTCTGGTCCGTCCATTTCAATGCGCAGGTTATCGATCCCCGCACCCCAAATGGCAGCCATTAAATGCTCAATGGTAGAAACACTCACGCCATGCTTGTTGGCAATGGTGGTGCCGAGGGTTGTCTCGGTCACCGCATCGAACGTGGCAGGCACCACATTGGTTGCGCCTTCAATATCCTTACGCACAAACACAATCCCCGTATTGGGGCCAGCAGGGCGCAGGAACATGTTCACCATATCGCCCGAGTGCAACGACACACCCACGCAGCTCACTTCCGCGGCAACGGTGTGTTGGCAATCAATCACTTGAGGGGAGTTTTTCATGGTGTGCGCTCGTTTCTAGTTTTTGTTACACTGCACCATAAGCCCATCGGGCACACCACTTCAATTCACGCTTTGTAACGGATTGTTACATTCGCAAGCCTTTGATTATTATTGCATATTATGCGCCACCATGTTGGCGTCAAAATGGATGGAATGCTAGGAGCGCCCGCGCACAGAAGCGGAGTGTAGCAGCGCTACATGAGCATTCGAGCACGGACGTGACGACGCAGGCCGTCCGTTTTCACGCCAACAATGAGCTAGTTCGCTTGGCGACGCAGGAAGGCTGGGATATCATAGAACTCATCCTCATCCGCGGCGTGTGGTGCACTTTCGCGTACTTCTGGCTTGCGCTCGGAAGTGGCGGCAACACTCGCAGCCATGCGTGGGTTCGACTGGCTATTGGCAGCAAAGTTTTTACCAACATTCGCCAAGCGATTAAAGAGGCTCTTGCCTTTGCTTGGCTCGTCTTCCGACTCATCAAACTCTGGCGCTTGCGCAGCAAACAAGGTGCGTTGCTGTGGCACTTCCGCGCGCGGACTAATGAATAATGGACCCGCCGATTCATCGGCTGATGGGCGTGAAGCAGTCGTTGCTGCGGTGCGCATCGCGCTTTCAAGCTGAGCCGACTGTGCTTCCACCGCCGCTTGCTGTTGCGCATAAGCCTGCTGCTGCGAAGCTTGTACCTCAGGCTCATCGATTACGCGAATAACAGGTTGTGGGGCAGCCGCACGCACTGCTGGCGCTGCTTGGCGAGCAGTTTCCGTCACGCTGGCTGTGCCCGCTTGGCGAACAATTTCCGCCGCGGTGCGCTCACGCGGGGCACCAATCATGGTTTCTTTGCGTGGGGCAGCTGGGCTTGGCATGGGCGCCCCAAATGGCTTGCGCGCCACTTGCGATGCTGCACTGTTTGTATCTACTGGCGGCTGAGCCTTAAGCTGCTCAGCATCAATCCCCGTGGCGACCACGCTCACGCGCATTTTGCCTTCCATCGAATCAATGAACGTCGAACCGAAAATGATATTCGCTTCAGGGTCGACTTCATCACGAATGCGGTTCATCGCCTCATCCACTTCGAACAGCGAGAGATCCGTGCCGCCGGTGATGTTCACCAACACTGCACGCGCACCTTTGAGCGACACATCGTCGAGCAGTGGATTACTGATCGCCGCTTCCGCTGCTTGCAGCGCGCGGCTATCGCCTTGCGCTTCACCGGTGCCCATCATGGCTTTGCCCATTTCGCTCATCACTGCGCGGATATCCGCAAAATCGAGATTCACAAGACCGGGCTTCACAATCAAATCCGTCACACCACGTACGCCGGAGTGCAGCACTTCATCCGCCAAGCGGAATGCTTCCGCCCAACCGGTTTTCTCGTTCGCAATGCGGAACAAATTCTGGTTTGGCACCACAATCAATGTATCCACATAGTTTTGCAATTCGCGGATGCCCGCTTCTGCCTGACGCATACGATGTGGCCCTTCGAACGAGAAAGGCTTGGTGACCACACCAACCGTCAGAATTCCTTGCTCCTTGGCAATGCGCGCAATGATGGGTGCGGCGCCTGTGCCTGTGCCACCGCCCATACCCGCGGTGATGAATACCATGTTGCTGCCATGAATCGCATCAGCGATTTCATCCGAAGCTTCTTCGGCAGCTGCCTGACCAACTGGCGGCTTCGCACCGGCGCCAAGGCCGCGCGTTACGGTCATACCCAATTGAATGACACGATCCGTCTGCGCGCTTTCGAGTGCTTGCGCATCCGTGTTCGCAATCACGAAGTCTACACCCTCAAGGTTCGAGGCAATCATGTTGTTGACCGCGTTGCCACCCGCACCGCCAACGCCCACAACCGTAATTTTAGGGCGAAGCGTGTCGATGTGAGATGGAAGGTGCAGGTTGATGGTCATAATTCCTCCAAAACCGCGGGGATGCGCGGGTGCATGCGTTATGAAATGAGCACTTGCCGGAGTCTATATTGTGCGGTGTACCGCTGTTTTTTGCCACTATATGTAGTGATTTTCGCGATGTAAAGGGATTGTTAAATTTTTTTACAGCTGTGAATCAATGGACAGGCGGGCTACACAAGCGAGTCGGACGAGCCAGCCATGGGCCCGCGAAGCGGCGCGCTACGTTGATCAGCAGATCAACGCAGAGCAATTCAACACTAGAAATTCTCGCGCACCCACTTCAAAATTCGCTCAGGGAACCAACTCTTGCGGGTGTTGGTGGCGTTCAAAATTTCTTCTTCCCATGGTCGGTGCTGCATGTAGTGCAACATACCAATCACGCTCGCAAAGGCTGGGCCAGAGACCGCTTCTGCCAGCCCCGCAATCGCCGCAGGCTTGCCTTTGCGCACTTGTTTGCCCAGCATGCGCTCCGCCAAATCACTCACCGCAATCATCTGGCTTGCGCCACCCGTAATCACGCAGCGGCGACCTGCAATTTTATCGACACCCGCAGCCTCAAGCTTGCCACGAATCAGTTCAAAAATTTCTTCCATACGCGGACGAATCACGCCCACCAACATCGCGCGCGGCATGGTCGTAGGCTCGTCTTCATCCTCGCGCTCGCCCAGTTGCGGCACGTCGATCATCACTTCCGCATCCTTCACGGAATTCACCGCGCTGCCGTGCAATGTTTTCAAACGCTCTGCGTTATGAATACTGGTCGAAAGCCCTTGCGCAATATCACTTGTCACGTGATTGCCGCCAATGGGAATGCAGTCCGAATAAATATTCCGCCCGCCCACAAACACCGAAAAACTAGTGGTGCCGCCGCCCATATCAATCAGCGTAACGCCCAAATCCATCTCGTCTTTCTCGAGCGCTGAAAGGGCGCTGGCGTGACTTGCCATTACATGGTCAGAAATATTTAAATGCGCGCGGCCAATGCACTGCGCAACATTCTTCAGGTATTGTTCGCGCGCGGTGATAATTTGCAAATCCGCACCTAGTTTTTTTCCAATCATACCGCGCGGATCGCGTAGCCCGCGCGCATTATCGAGCGAGTATTGCGAGGGAAAGCAATGCAAAATCGCTGTATCATCCGCACTCAAACTTGCACAGCCCTCTAAAATCACATCCGCAATATCTTGGTCGCTTACCCCATCGGCCAGCACATCAAGCTCCACCGAAACATGGCGCGATTTCAGGTTGGTGCCATTCGCACTCACCATCACATTTTCAATCGTCACCCCTGCCATTTGTTCGGCCGCGTGCACGGCAGCCGTAATCGAGGTGCCCGCTTCGCCGATATCCGTAATCACGCCCGACTTAATACCTTTGGCCAACTGATGCCCGACGCCAGTCACCGCAACCGTACCATCCTCAGCAGTGGTCGCAATCAGGCAGACGATTTTCGTCGTCCCGATATCAAGGACAGCGGTGACGCCATTGCGGCTGGGGGCAGGGTTACGCATTGTCATTCAACTCCAATATTATGTATCGCGGGCCGTGGTTAGTGTAATCGGATTTTTTTCTTGCTCAAGCGGCATGATGAAAACCCGATCCTCGACCCGCATATCCACAGAGCGGATGGCTTTCGCCAAAAGCGCCTCTTTCTCGACAAGCCGTGCAAAGCGCTTCCATGCCGCCGCCGGATTTTCCTCGGGCAACATCACCACCACCTCGCGCGCTAGCTGAACATTCCAGCGGCGCTGGCCGATGCGTACCGCGGCGACCACATCGGGTTTAATGCTCGGCGCGGTGTTGAGTAGTGCCAGCAATTCATTCACATGTTTAGGCGCATCCTCGCCTACCACGACTGGCAGCGCCAACTTACCCTTATATCGATCGCGCGAGAGCACGGTGCCCTCAGCATCAATCAATTTTTGCACCCCATTCACTTGCCACCACGCAGCGGGCACACGCTCGCTGATCGCAATGGTCATCTGGTTAGGTAAGGTGCGGCTAATGACTGCCGATTTTACTTCAGGAATCGCGAGCAATCGCGCCTTCAGCTCATCCAGTTGGATAGCCAAAATGGGCATGCCCTGCTTAATCCCGAGCGCGGCTTTTATTTCAGCTGCATCGGCGTGCTTACGCCCCACGAGCGTTACCTGATCGACCCGAAGCCCAGCTGCCGCCGTTTGGCGCCAGAAGCTATCGCCGCTTTGGGTTAGCGCCTCTTGGAATTTACCCGTATGCACCAGCCACCAGCTACCAATAAGACCATACGCAATCAACGCAATGCCGCCACCCATCAGGGCGCGGCGCTTGATGAGCTGGCGACGCTGGCGCGCTTTTTTGCGCTCGAAATCAGCCACCGCTTGCGCGCGTGTCACGCCTTTTTGCTTCACCTTGACTCTGGCGCGATTAGCCATCCAACCTCGCCGTTTTTAAGATACGCGCCACCAGCGTATTAAAATCCATGCCCGCATAGGCCGCAAGCTCCGGCGATAGCGACACCGGCGTCATCCCCGGTTGCGTGTTGGTTTCAAGGATATAGATTTTGCCATCACCCTTTTCATCCCAGCGGAAGTCCGAGCGCGTCAGCGAACGGCAACCCAGCGCGCGGTGCGCAGCCAGTGCCATTGCCATCACTTCATCATAAATATTCTGAGGGATCTGCGCGGGACAAATATGGATGCTACCGCCATCGGTGTATTTATTATCGTAATCATAAAAGCCCGATTTGGTGGTGATTTCCGTCACGCCGAGCGCCACATCATCGAGCACCGCGCAGGTCAACTCGCGCCCCGCGATATATTGCTCCACCAGCACCGTTTCGCCATAGGGCCAGTTGGTTTGCGTGAAGTGGAAATTGTCTTTCTCGAACACCAATTTCACGCCCACGCTGCTGCCTTCGTTGCTTGGCTTCACCACATAAGGGCGCGGCATCACATCGCCAGCAATCAGCTCATCTTTGTGCGCCACCACACCTTTGGCCACGCGGATGCCAGCCTTCTCGAACACCACTTTTGCCATGGGCTTATCCATCGCCACCGCCGAGGCCAACACGCCCGAATGGGTGTAGGGAATTTTCAAAATTTCGAGCACACCTTGGATGCAGCCATCCTCGCCGTAACGTCCATGCAGGGCGTTGAACACCACATCGGGCTTCGCGCGCAGCAAATCTTCCACCACGTTATTGGATACATCAATCGCCGTCACCGCATGGCCAAGCGCCAGCAGCGCCTTCTCCACCGCTGCACCGCTGGTGAGCGAAACTTCACGTTCGGCGGACATTCCACCTTTTAATACGGCAACATGCATGGCGTGCGTCATCCTTCATCAATGAAATAATGGGGTCGCGTGCCGATCGAGTGATTTTTTATTATTGGGGAGAGATTAGCCCAAGAATTCAAGGGATGCAACGGTTATGCGGGCTTGCCAATGCGCTTAATTTCCCAGCGCAACTCCACGCCGGAATGCTCCAGCACCCGCCGTCGCACTTCCTCGCCCAGCGCCTCAAGGTCGGCAGCCGTGGCATTGCCTGTGTTAATCATGAAATTGCAGTGCAGCTCGCTCATCTGCGCCCCACCGATGGTAAGGCCACGACAGCCCGCTTTATCAATCAACTCCCACGCCTTGTGCCCTTCAGGGTTGGCGAAGGTGCTGCCGCCCGTGCGTTCACGAATGGGCTGAGTGCTCTCGCGCTTGGCCTGAATTTCGGCAATCCGCGCCTCAATCGCCTCGGGCACATCCGCCGTCGTCGCAAACCAGCCCCGCGTAAAAATCAGCCCTGCTGGCCCACCGTAATGGCGATAGCTATACTTCATATCGGCAAGGCTTAGCGTAATCACTTCACCGTCTGGCGTCACTGCTTCAGCCTTCACCAGCGTATCCTTCACCTCGCGCCCATAGGCTCCCGCGTTCATGGCGAGCGCACCACCGACCGTGCCGGGGATGCCACTCATAAATTCCAGCCCCGCTCTGCCCCAGCTGGCGGAAAGGCGCGCAAGGTTCAGGTCCAGCATCGCCGCGCCTGCCAGCACCACATCGCCCTCGAGCGTGGCTTCATTGAAGAATCTGCCTAAGCGAATCACCGCCCCATCCAGCCCGCCATCGCGCACAATCAGGTTGCTGCCCACACCGATGACGGTGACAGGCATTGCGGCAGGCTTATGCTTAATAAAATGTGCGAGGTCATGCGTATCCTCGGGCTTGAACAGCACCTCTGCCGCTCCGCCTACGCCAAACCAGTTGGTTTTGCTCAAAGGGGCATCGAAGCGGTATTGGCCGCGAACATCTGGCAGGGCGCTACGCACGTTTTTTCTGCAGGGCTTCCAGTTCCTTGGGCAAGCTGCCCGCCCATTTGCTGATGCTGCCAGCGCCAAGGCAAATCACAAAATCATTCGGCTGGGCAATGTCATTAATCATGCGGGCGAGGTCTTTTTCGCTCGGCAGTGCCAGCACATGCTTGTGGCCGTGGTTGCGGATTCCCTCCACCAACGCATCGCGGTTGGCGCCTTCAATCGGCTCCTCGCCAGCGGTGTACACATCCGTAATCAGCACCGTATCGGCATCCGAAAAGCAGGTGCAAAAATCGACGAACAAACTGTGCAGGCGCGTGTAGCGGTGCGGCTGCGCCACAGCAATCACACGGCCGCCGCTGGCTTCCACCGCTTGGCGCGCACTGCTCAAGGTTGCGGCAATCTCGACAGGGTGGTGGCCATAATCATCAATAATCGTGATGCCATTCACCTCACCCGTTTTGGTGAAGCGGCGCTTCACGCCGGCAAATTCGCTCAGCGTTTTCACAATCACCGCATCGTCAATCCCCACTTCGCGCGCGACGGTAATAGCCGCCAGTGCGTTGCGCACATTATGCATGCCATACATCGGTAGCGTCACATCCTTGAGCGTCTTCACCTCGCCCGTGGTGCGGTTGCTGATTTCCACATCGAACACCTGTGCACCTGAGGTTTGGCGAATATTCACTGCCCGCACATCCGCCTGTGGGCTGGTGCCATAGCTAATCACGCGGCGATCAATCACCTTCGCCATCAGCGCTTGCACCTCGGGGTGGTCGATGCACAACACACCAAACCCATAGAACGGCAATTGCGTAATGAACTGGTGGAACGCGGCCTTCAGCGCCTCGAAATTGCCATAATGGTCGAGATGTTCAGGGTCGATATTCGTCACCACCGCAATGGTCGATGGAATGCGGATAAACGTGCCGTCGCTCTCGTCGGCCTCCACCACCATCCAGTCGCCTTCGCCCTTCACGGCATTGGTGCCAATGGCGTTGATGATTCCACCATTGATGACCGTGGGCTGTTTACCACCCGCCATAAACAAGGTCGAAATCAGCGAGGTGGTCGTTGTTTTTCCGTGCGTGCCGGCAATCGAAACGGTGGCCTTGAGGCGCATCAGCTCCGCCAGCATTTCCGCACGGCGCACAACGGGAATGCGCATCGCGCGCGCTTCTTTTACCTCGGGGTTATCGTCCTTCACCGCGCTCGAAATCACCAGTACCGCCGCGCCCGCAATATTGGCCGCATCATGCGCCCCAATCACCACATTGATGCCGCTTTTACGCAAGCGCTCGACCACATAATTATCCGCAAGATCCGAGCCCTGCACCGCATAACCGAGATTATGCAACACCTCGGCAATGCCGCTCATGCCAATGCCGCCAATGCCCACAAAATGCAGCATGCCCACATCCAGCGGCATGGTGTTGCCTAGTGAAAAACTACGAATGGGTTTTGCGTTCATATTTCTCTCGTCTTTCTATAGCCGTATACCAAATTTTGCGGCTATCATAACGGTGAGTGCGTAAAGTACAATGGTCAAGGCAACGCCGGTGGCTAGTGCCATCCAAAAGCTGAACCCGTGACGCAAAAGGGCGGGCATGAGTAAAAACATTGGCAGCGAAGGGATGACATACCAAAATGTTGCCTCAGCATGGCTGGCGATACGAGCACTATCGCCCGTGTCACGCCATAGCCAAATCATCGCAAGAATGGAAATTAGCGGCAGCGAGACAATGAGCGCACCTAGACTGGGGCTGCGTTTTGCCAATTCAGACACCAGCGCAATAATAAGGCCGCTTAATGCTGCTTTGGCAACGAAATACATCATAGTGCTGTCACCACATCCGCCAGTTTTTCGGCTGCATTCGCGCTCGAAAGTGTGCGCATCGCCGTTGCCGCTTCACTCAAGCGGTGCGGCACACGCATCAACGTCTCAAGCTTCGCAGCAAGGGATTCAGGCGTGAAGGCACTTTGGGTGACCACCCACCCCGCACCCGACTCTTCAATCGCCTGAGCGTTATAATATTGGTGGTTATCCGTCGCAATCGGCAGCGGCACCAGCAGCGCGGGTTTGCCCGCCACCATCAGCTCCGCCACGGTGGATGCTCCGGCGCGGCAAATCACCAAATGTGCTGCCGCAAGGCGTGCAGCCACATCCACAAAGAACGGCGCTAAATCCACTTGCATGCCAATCGCCGAATATTTCTCGCGTACCTGTAGAAGCTCGCCCTCGCGGCATTGCTGGTCGAGGCGAATGCGCGCTCGCACATCCTCGGGTAATTGCTTCATGGCTGCGGGCACCACATCGCTGAACACGCTCGCGCCTTGGCTGCCGCCAATCACCAGCACGCGCATCATGCCAGCTTCAGCAAGTTGCGGATACTCCACCTGCGAGATGGCGCACACGGCAGCACGCACAGGGTTGCCTGTTAGCACCACGCGCGAGCGCGCGGATTCAGGCATCATGCGTGTCAATTCATAGGTCGTGGCAATGCGCGTAGCACGGCGCGCGAGCAGGCGGTTCACGCGCCCGAGCACCGAGTTCTGCTCATGAATAATGGTCTGCTCGCCATTGATGATGGCCGCGACCATGGTGGGGAACGACGGATACCCCCCAAAGCCCACAACCGCGAGGGGCTTGAGTTTTTTCAGATGCCGCCGCGCTTGCAATACGCCCACGCCAATACCGAGGATATTTTTACATTTACGAACGATGCCGCCGCCCAGCGAACCTGCACGAATGGTGTGGATGGGAATGGTGCCCAGCACGCCATCACCGCTCGATTTATTGTATTGATGGAAGCGGTGATCCGTCACCAAGTGTGGCTGATAGCCGCGCGCAATCAGTACCTCGGCAAGTGCCACTGCGGGGAAAATATGCCCTCCCGTGCCACCAGCAGCCAGAACAATAATACGTGAATCACTGTGTTTCATATGCGACGCAGACTGCCGCGCGACGCGAAGAAACGCAAGTATTTCCTATGATTATTCATGCCCCCTACCGCCTGCTAGACTTTACCCCCGCTAGCGCCTACATCTGACCCCATCAAAATCCATAGTGAAAGCACGCGCATGACCACAAAAATCGCCACATGGAACATCAACTCCATCCGCATCCGCGAGAAGCCCCTCTCGCGCTTCATCAACACCCACAAACCGGATGTCTTGTGCCTACAGGAAACCAAGGTCGATGACCCACTTTTCCCCCACGGCATGGTGCGCGGGCTTGGCTATAAGCACGTCATTTTCACGGGCGAGAAATCCTATAATGGCGTGGCCATCCTCTCCAAAATACCAATCAAACAGATCGCCGCGTTCGATATGATTGGCAATGGCCACACCCGCCACATTGCGGGCGAACTCGAGAACGGTATCCAGATTCACAACTTCTACGTGCCCGCAGGCGGCGACATCCCCGATGTTGAGCAGAACCAAAAGTTCGACGAGAAACTGCGCTTTGTCGATGCCATGCGCGATTGGTCGGCGCAGGAAGTGAAGAAAGATAACCGCGTGGTCATCGTTGGTGATTTCAACATCGCACCGCTGGAGCACGATGTCTGGTCATCCCGCCAATTGCGCGATGTGGTGAGCCACACCCCCATCGAGCGCGAAAAGCTGGGCGAACTGCAACGCCAAAGCGGTGGCTGGGTGGATGCGATGCGCGCCCTCACCCCAGCGGATCAAAAACTCTACAGCTGGTGGAGCTATCGTAACAAAGATTGGGAAAAATCCGATCGTGGACGGCGACTCGACCATGTTTGGCTCACCCCAGCCCTTGCCCCTTCGCTCAAATCTGGCCTCATCGCCCGCGAGGCGCGTAACTATGATGGTCCCTCCGACCATGTTCCTGTGGTGGTGGAGCTGGCAGCGTGAAACGCGCAATCTTGATTGCCCTTGTCACTTTTCCACTACCCGCCCTCGCGTTCAGCCTTGCATGGCCGGTGGATTGCACACTGGGTAAAACCTGCTTCATCCAAAATTTTGTCGACCACGATGCCAGCCCCGCCGCACGGGATTTTGCCTGCAACCCACATAGTTATCATGGGCACGATGGCACCGATATCCGCGTGCGTAACCTCGCTGCTATGCGCGAGGGAGTTGCCGTAAAAGCCGTTGCGGATGGTGTGGTGCTCGGCACGCGCAGCAATATCGAGGATAATGGTGTCGGCGCCGATCGCAAGGCGCGCATCGCAGGCAAGGAATGCGGCAATGGCGTGCATATCCAACATGCGGATGGCTATCGCACGCAATATTGCCACATGATGCAAGGCTCCATCCGTGTGCGTTCGGGCCAACAAGTGAAGGCGGGCGAAGTGCTGGGTGCTATTGGCCTTTCGGGGCATACGGAATTCCCGCATCTGCATCTGGGGGTATGGAAGGATGACATTGCCATCGACCCATTCACCGCCGCCCCCATCACCGCCGCCTGCGACACATCACTTGCCACCACCCAGCACAGCCTTTGGGCAAGCCCTGTCACCTACAACCCCACGGCACTATTGAATGATGGATTTTCAGATAGTGCGCCCGATAAAAACAACCTGCGCGATACGCCCACCAGCTCCACTACGCTACCCAGCAACGCCCCTGCCCTGCTCTATTGGGTGGATGTGATGAACCTGCGCACGGGCGATGAGCTCACCCTTGCCATCACCGCGCCGGATGGCGGCGTGCTCGCCACGCGCAGCCTCACGCAGGAAAAACCGCTCGCGGCTTATTTCGGGTTTATTGGGAAAAAGAATTCAAGTGGGAAGTTGGCAGCAGGGGAATATGTGGCAACCACGAAGCTCGTGCGTAGTGGCACTACCATCGTAGATTCTAAACGTATCGTTCGAATTGATTAGCGCGAGGCGCGATGTTTGCTAGGTGCGTTCTCAACCCGCACCAATCGCAACTTGGTGGCTAATACGGCCACCCAGACTAAACTGCTGATTCCCGTGACTGCGAGTAACATCATCATTTCCTTCTAGGTGAGGTCGTGGATGACGTGGTTTGCCAACTGCAGGCGGATATTGAATT
The DNA here is from genome assembly GCA_035911175.1 of Alphaproteobacteria bacterium. Lineage (GTDB taxonomy): Bacteria > Pseudomonadota > Alphaproteobacteria > Rickettsiales > UBA3002 > QFOX01. The sequence continues at coordinate 108,784 of JAMHWA010000034.1, read as the reverse complement.
AGTGAATGCTGACTGGCGCGAGGTTATGCTTCATCGCGGTGTAGAATGCTTTTTCTTCGGTTTCAAACAAGGCGAGCTGCGTGCCATCGGCAGCAAATACGGCATAGCTCATGACCAACCCATCGCGCACTGGCTTAATGTAGGCCATGGTTTCAAGACCAACCATCGCCATCATCAGATCTTCCAGTTTGGTGCGTTCTAGCTGCTGCATACTGTCTTCCGCTGTTTTTTTGTTCTATAAGCTGAATATAGCCCAAAGCAGACACGAGAAGTGTGACAGTTCTGTGAAGTTTTTCGATGCTTGCCTCTACCATCAGAAAAGGCGCCAATTTCCTAGCGATTCTTACGCCGATGGTTGGCGCCACGCGGGTCGACAAAGGTGAACAATTTATCATCCAGCACGGGGCCAAATTGCGCCTTATCGAAGTTAACGCGGGTTTCGTTTCCCGTCGCATCGACCGCCATTATTTTGTTAAGTTCCAGCGGCTTATCGTTAAATTCAAGGGTCAGACTCCCTTCGGTCGGCTTTTTGCGCTGAATGATGGTTGCACGCACCTTGCCATCAATCGCTTCAAATTTGGTCAGTTGGGTCGATTCACTCTCGAACTTCATCTCGCGCTTCGCCAAAAAGCTCGCCAAGGTATCGTCCACGCTCACATAGCTCACCTGGTTCAGGCTGGGGTCGTAATAGGTCACGGTTTTGCCATCGCTCACGAGCAAAATGGGGTTAGGCGGGTTATATTGCCAGCGCATTTTACCCGGGCGCTTCATGTAGAATTTTCCCGTACCTGCGCTTCCATCGGCCGAGGTTTGGCTGAAATCCGCTACAATCGAACCAATCGTGGCAAGGTAAGCCTCCACTCGCGCAATATCGGCGGCTTTTTCCTCCATGCTGCGGGTATCTTTCGGTGCCTGAGGCTCCTGCGCGCCTTTGCCTCGATCTGCTCTCAGGGTTGGGTCAATCACCCCGCGTGCGGCAACACCCGTTGGGCTAGCAGCAACAACACATGATACAGTGAGCAAAGCGAAGGCGATTGTCTTTTTCATAGCGCCATCGTTACATGCCTGCCCTACCCCAAGGCAAGCAATTCCTTAATGCTCTAGGATGAAACGTAGCGCGTGCTGACACGCGTGCGTGTCGGTGTCGGCTGGCCGAAGCGTTTGCGTGTTAAGGCCAACATCATGCCCATGCCCCCTGCCATCGCGATGATGGAGGAACCCCCATAACTAAGGAAAGGCAAGGTCATCCCTTTCGCAGGCAGCAAGTTCACAGCAACCCCCATATTCACAATCGCCTGAATGCCAAACTCGGCGAGCAGTCCGCCCACAGCAATCATGCGGAAACGGTCTTGCTCCTGCCCCATTTTCCAAAAGCCACGCACCACGATCACCGCAAACAAAATGATGATGGCCATGCAGAACAGCATGCCAAACTCCTCCCCCGCGACGGAGAAAATGAAGTCCGTGTGCGAATCGGGCAAATGCTGCTTCACCACGCCCTCACCAGGGCCACGGCCAAACCATCCGCCGCCTTTAAAAGCCTCCAGCGATTTCTCGACTTGGTAATTATCACCACTCGATGGGTCGAGGAAGCGGTCAATACGCGAGGCCACATGCGGCAGGGCAAAATAGGCCGCAAAAAAACCACCCACGCCGATCACCACCATGCTTGCCACCCAAATGAAGGGCAATCCCGCGAGAAATAGCTGCACGCCAAACATGCCCGTAATCGTCACCGTCATCCCAAAGTCGGGCTGCACAATCAGCAACGCGGCAATCAGCAGATACATGCCAATTGCTGTGCGATACGCAGGGAAATGTGGGCGGCTGACCCGCAGCGAAAAAATCCAAGCAACCATCACGGCTAAGCATGGCTTCATAAATTCCGACGGCTGAATCGATAAGGGCCCCATGCGAAGCCAACGAATCGAGCCTTTGTTCTCGTAACCAATCAATGGCAATAGCAGCAGCAGTACCAAACTCCCCGCAAAACCTATCAAGGCCAGCTTACGAATGCGGTCACTCTCCATCATCGAAACGAGCAGCATAACGGCGACAGAAATGCCCAGAAAAATCTGGTGACGCGACACAAAATAAAAATCCGTATAGCCAAGACGACGTGCCACCGGTGGGCTGCCCGCTATCACCAAAAAGAAGCCAATACAAATCAGCGCCAGCATGCACAGCAATGCGGTGCGGTCGACCGTGAACCACCAGCGGCCAATCGCCGATGTATTGCGCCGATCAAGCGGTTGTCGCATGGTCGCCTCCTGCTTTGAGCGCCTTAAATAGCTTCACAAATGCTGCGCCCCGCACCTCGAAATTCGCAAACTGGTCGAAGCTTGCGCATGCGGGCGAAAGCACCACAGCAGGCTTGTTTTGTGCATCCCGTGCGGCATCGCGCGCTGCTGCCGCGAAAGCGTTCTCAAGTGTTCCGCACTGGGTGTAATTCACGTTCCCTTCAAGGGTTTTGGCAAAATCATTCGCCGCTTCACCAATCAAATAGGCGTGACGGATTTTGGGGAAATAGTTCGCCAGCGGCTCAATGCCCCCCTCCTTCGCGACACCACCAATGATCCAGTAAATATCATCGTAAGTCTTAAGCGCTTTCTCCGCCGCGTCGGCATTGGTCGCTTTGCTGTCATTCACAAACTGCACGCCGTTGATTTCGCCCAGCCATTCCATACGGTGTGCCAATCCGGGGTAGGTCTGCATCGCTGCCAGAATATCCGCATGTGCGCAGCCATTCACCAAACATGCTGCATAGGCCGCCGCGGCATTCTGCCCATTATGCTCACCTTGGAGCGATTTTACCTGCGAAATATCGCCCAGCTGCGCATCATCGCTCAGCGTGTTGAGCAGCTTTCCATTCGCCCAATATACGCCATGCGTCACGGTGCAACTTGCGGCAATGGGCAGCACCAGTAGCTCTGTTTCATAGAGCATGGTGCGACAAATCGCCTCGCTCGTTGCATCATCCACGCCAATAATGGCCACATCCTCGGCATCCATACGGTCGAATATATGCTGCTTCGCCGCTACGTAATTTTCCATGCTGCCATGGTGGTCGAGGTGATCTGGCGAAATATTGAGCAAGATGGATGTGTTGAAATGCGTCGTCCTCACAAGGTCAAGCTGGTAGGAGGAAAGCTCCAGCACATAGATACCATCAGCCCCCAGCGGTGCCAGTGCCAGCGCTGGCGTGCCAAGGTTGCCGCCCACTTCCACCCGCTTGCCACACGCTTTCAAAATATGGGCAATCAGCGTTGTCGTGGTCGATTTTCCGTTCGTACCCGTAATGCAGACATAGGTTGCATGGGGATGCGCACGATAGAGTAATTCAATATCACCAATCACCTCCACACCTGCTTTTTCTGCCGCCACCACCGCAGGGTGGGTGAGGAAAATACCAGGGCTCATGACCAACGATGCGATTGTAGAAAAATCCCACTGCTCCACGGGTTGAATGGTAATGCTAGGGAATTCCTTTTGCGCAGCATTGCGCCCCGCCTCCCCATCATCCCATGCCACCACCTGCGCGCCGGATGCGAGCAAACTCGCCACCGTCGCGCGGCCTGATTTACCAAGGCCAACCACGCCAAATTGTTTGCCCTGAATATTTGGTATTACAATCATCACTACCGCAACTTCAGGGTGGATAGACCAATGAGCGCCAGAATCACCGCCACAATCCAAAAGCGGATGACGACCGTTGGCTCCTTCCAGCCCAATTTTTCGTAATGGTGGTGAATCGGTGCCATGCGGAATACGCGCTTGCCCGTCATCTTGAACGAAGCCACCTGAATCATCACCGAGAGCGCCTCGACCACAAACAAACCACCGATGATGGCGAGCACAATCTCGTGCTTCACGATCACCGCAATGGCGCCGAGCGAACCACCGAAGGCAAGGCTTCCCGTGTCCCCCATGAACACCATGGCAGGCGGTGCATTGAACCACAAAAAGCCAAGCCCCGCACCAATCAGCGCGGCACAGAACACGGCCAACTCACCACTGCCGGGCACCAAATCAAAATGCAGGTAATGCGCGTAGACCGCGTTACCGATGAGGTAGGCAATCAAGCCAAAACACGCCGCAGCGATCATGATTGGCACAATGGCGAGGCCATCCAACCCATCTGTCAAATTCACCGCATTGCTCGCCCCCACCAGCACCACAATGACAAACGGAATATAGAGCATGCCAAGATTCAGCAGGTAATCCTTCACGAACGGAAAAGCGAGGTGATGATTAAGGTGCGCAGGTGTCACCAACGTAATCCAATAAGCGGCCACCGCACCAATCAGAAATTGCCCAATCAGCTTCTTTTTACCCGATAGCCCCTTGTGATTCTTCTTCGAGACTTTGAGGTAATCATCCATGAACCCCAGAAAGCCATAACCAAGCGTCACAAACAGCACAATCCACACATAATGGTTAGTAATATCCGCCCATAAAACGGTGCTGATGGTCACTGCGAATAGCATCATCAATCCGCCCATGGTCGGCGTACCTTTTTTGCTCAGGTGCGACTCGGGACCATCATCGCGAATCGGCTGGCCGCCATGCTGCTTGTGCTTCAACCAACGAATCAGCCGCGGGCCAATCACAAAGCTAATCACCAACGCGGTGATGATGGCACCACCACTACGAAACGTGAGGTAGCGAAACAGATTGAAAAACTGGATGTCGCCCGCGAGCGGGTAGAGAAGATTATACAGCATTAGCGGTTTCCTTCTGCTTCGATTGCTTCGACCACCACATCCATACGGCTGCCACGTGAACCTTTCACTAGCACAAGGTCGCTATTGCGCAGGGCTTCCACCACTACAGGCGCCAGCTCGCGGCTCGTTGCCTTATAGGCACCGCGCATGGTCTCTGGCAGTGCGAGGTACATTTTCTCCATGAAGGTTCCAGCGGCAAACACCAAATCCATTTGGTTATTCACCAGCGTTGGCACCAGCCCCACATGCAAATCTTCCGCATGCTCGCCCAGCTCTAACATATCACCCAAAATCACCACCGTGCGCACCAACTCGCGCGATGCATCACGCATCTCGGCAATTTTCTCAATCGCACCTTTCATCGAGACGGGGCTCGCGTTGTAGCAATCATCCACCAGCCGCAAATTGCCGCCTTTAACGCTGAGTTTTTTGATTTGCCCGCGCCCTTTTGGCTCATGGAAATTGGCCAATGCTGCGGCGGCTTTCGCAAGGTCGGCACCCAGTGCATCCACCACGCCGAGCACCGCGACGGACATTAATGCCCAGTGCTTACCAATCGTGCCAACAGTGTAGGAAATCGCCGTACCCGCTATCGTCGCTTCAATCACCGAATGCGTGTCATCAATCGCGTATTTTGTCATGCGGCACAGCGCATTTTTTCCCGTACCGAACGAGAGAATCCGATCCATTCCGCGCGCTTGGGCATAGGCTTTCAGGCGCTCATACTGGTTGTTATCCGCATTCAGCACCGCCACGCCTTTGCCTTCCATGCCCTCGAAAATTGCTGCCTTCTCATCGGCAATCGCCTCGATGCTTTGGAAGAATTCGATATGCACCGCATCCACGGTGGTAATCAAGCTCACATGTGGGCGCGCCATGTTCGAGAGTGGGCTAATTTCCCCCGCATGGTTCATGCCCATTTCAATCACCGCATATTGCACATCCAGCGGCATATTCGCCAAATTGAGTGGCACGCCAAGGTGATTGTTCAAATTCCCTTTCGTGGCATAGACACTGCCTGTTGCGCGCAGCGCCGCCGCAATCATTTCCTTCGCACCCGTTTTGCCCACGCTACCGGTGATACCAATCACCTTCGCATTGCTGCGGTTGCGCGCCGCAGCGCCCAGCGCCTGCAGCGCCTTTTCCACATCCTTCACCACCACCAGCTTTGCCGCATCCACCCCTGCGATGGGTTTGCTCACTAGCGCACCTGCGGCACCTTTTTCAAGTGCGGCAACCACATGCTCGTGCCCATCCACCTTGCTTCCGGGCAGCGCCACAAACAATGCGCCAGCCTCCAGCGTGCGCGTGTCGATGCTCACTGACGTGGCGATCCAGTCGCCCGCCGAAACACCGTGAGTGGCATTGATAATTTCCTGAGTGGTCCATTGCGTGGTCATGCGGCAACTGCCTTTCTGATGTGATCTGCATCGCTGAAGGGGTGAGCTTGATTGCCGATGATCTGGGTGGTCTCATGACCCTTACCGGCGACGACCAGAACGTCACCAGCTTCTAGGTTTTGGATCGCGGCACGGATGGCCGCATCGCGATCAGGAATCTCTTGTGCATTGGGTGCTTTCGCCATAATAGCGGCACGGATGGTTGCAGCATTTTCGCTGCGCGGATTATCGTCCGTCACCGTCACCACATCGGCAAATTGGGCCGCTGCCGCGCCCATTTCAGGGCGCTTGCCTGCATCACGATCGCCGCCGCAACCAAACACCACATGCAGCCGCTTAGCGGTGTGTGGGCGCAGGGTTTTGAGGATGTTCGCAAGCGCCGCTGGCGTGTGGGCATAATCAATAAAAATAGGCGCAGCATTCTGTGCAGCAATTTTTTCCAATCTGCCAGGCACGCCACGCAAGTTCGGCAGTAATTTCACCAGCGCTTCCTCACCGAGTCCCGCAGTTGTCAGCAAGCCCATTGCGGTCAACATATTGCTCAGCTGAAATGCGCCATATAGTGGCAGGCTGAGCGTATATTCACTGCCATGCAAGCGCAGCACTGCATCCAGCCCGCCTGCGTGTGGCGTTACGCTCAGCACGCGGTAGTCCGCTTCGGCATGCGCACCAAAACTAAGCACCGAAATGCTGCGCGCATCGCAGATAGATTTCAGCGCAGCAAAATGTGCATCATCGCGATTAAGAACAGCTAATTTTCCTGCACCAAGCACCTCACTAAACAGCCGCGCTTTTGCTGCAAAATAGGCTTCCACCGTGTGGTGATAATCCAGATGGTCGCGCGTTAAATTCGTGAAAGCCCCTGCAATAAAATTTACGCCGTCCGCGCGTTTTTGGTCGAGTCCGTGGCTGCTGGTTTCAATCGCACAAACCTTCACCCCCGCAGTTGCCAAATCGCGCAAGGTAGTGTGCAGCAAAATTGGTTCTGGCGAGGTGTTGTTGGCAGGGAACGCATCGTTCAATGCTGCGTGCTCGCTGCGCAGCCCCAGCGTGCCGATGGATGCAGCATCCATGCCCGAAAACTGTGCCAGTTGGCGCACAAAATCAGCCGTGCTGGTTTTGCCATCCGTGCCCGTAATGGCAAAACAAAACTCGGGCTGTCCTACATAAAATGCTGCAGCCATAGCACTCACTGCCTCGCGCACATCAGCCACACGCACCAGCGGAATGTTTACATCTACAGGCACCATGGCATCGCTTGCCACCAAGACCGCCACCGCACCTGCCTTCACCGCATCGGGGATGTATGCTGCACCATCCGCCTTCACCCCAGGCATGGCCACAAACAAGCTGCCAGCCTTCACCGCGCGCGAATCAGCGGCGATTGCTTGCACCATCACGCTTGCATCACCTTCAAGGGATGCGTCTTTTAGATGAGCGATAATATTAGAAAGAAGCTGCACTGATGGCCTCCTTCGTCATTGCGTTTTCGCGCGCCAATTGCGCCGCTTTTTCGCGCGCCTGCGCACCGCCCCAATAGGCTTCCACTTTGGCATCAGCAGGGCTGAAGTTAGGCTTCATGGCAAGCAGGGGCGCCATGCGCTGCACCACTCGCCCCGCCACAGGCGCCGAGATCCAGCCGCCTGTAGCAAAGCCATAGGTGGATTTATTTCCCTTGGGCTCATCCACCATTACCAGAATCGCATATTGCGGATCGCTCGTTGGGAAGACTCCCACGAACGATGCGACCTTGGCATCTTTCTTATACGCACCATTGGTGATTTTTTCGGCGGTGCCTGTTTTGCCGCCCACTTCGTAGCCCATCGCGTTGGCAGATTTGCCGGTGCCATGGAGCACCACTAAACGCAGCAAATCACGTACATCCTCAACCGTGTTTTTTGCCACCACCTGCCGCACGGCTTCTTTGCCCTCATTGCCGCCTTTCACCAGCGTCATCGGGTGCAGCGCGCCATCGCCCGCAATGGCAGCAATCGCATTCACAAGGTGTAACGGCGAGACCGATATCCCGTGGCCATACGACACCGTCATTGTCGTCAATTCCGACCAGCTACGCGGCGTGATAGGCTTGCCAAGCTCTGGCATTTCAAGTTTCACCGGCTCAAAAAATCCAAGCGAGGTCAGGAATTGCTTCTGGCGCTTACCGCCCAAGTCGAGCGCCATTTTTGCGGTGCCAATGTTGCTGGAATAAGCGAAAATTTCGGGCACCGAAAGCCAGCGCCCCTCGGGGTGCGCATCGCTGATGGTGTAGCCCCCCATATGAATCGGGCGGCTGGCATCATAGCCCCCCTTCATGTTCACCACTTTATTCTCGAGCGCCGCCGCCATGGTGAAGGTTTTGAAGGTGGAGCCCATTTCATACACGCCAAGCGTGGCACGGTTGAAGCGCGCATCGTCGCTGGCGCGCGCTGGCTGGTGCGGGTCAAACTCGGGCAGGCTGGTCATCGCCAGCACTTCGCCCGATTGAATATCGAGCACCACACCCACGCCGCCAATGGCCTGAAATTCACCAATGGCTTTATTCAATTCATCGCGCAGCATGGACTGAATGCGCAAATCGAGTGAGAGCTGGAGAGGCTTGTCGCTCTGCGGATCTTGCAGCTTTCTATCGAACGATTTTTCAATCCCCGCGAGGCCTTGATTATCGACCCCAACATAGCCAATGCTATGCGCAAAGATGCCGCCATACGGATAGACACGGCGCATATCCGGCTCGAAGAAAAGCCCAGGAACGCCTAGGTTGTTTACCGCTTCCTGCTGCGAAGGCGTTAGGTGGCGCTGCAGATAAATGAACGTGGAATGTTTACGCGTCAGCTTGTCCTTAAATTCCGCTGCCGATACACGCGGAAAAATTTTATTCAACTGCTTCGCTAGCTCGGCCTCATGACGAATGATAGTTGGATTGGCAACAAGCGACGCCGTTTTGATCGAGGTGGCAAGCACCATCCCGTTGCGGTCGACAATCTCGCGGCGCACGGTTTGCTGCGCAGCACCCACCTTCGACACATCGACATCGTCTTCGCGGCTGAGCAGCAATTGCGGGTTATTCACCAACCGCGCAAAAGGCAAATCACCACCGCCGACCGTGCTCACCTCGAACAGACGCAAACCAAGCATGAGGAAGCACAAAACGAAGAACGCCGCCACCAACACGCTGCGCGCGCGTGATTCGCCCATGCCGCGCGCCGCACGGCTTTCCACCCGCACAATACGCGCAGGCGGACGCTTCGAAGGAATGCGGCGGAACTGACGCAATTATCGGCCCTCACCCACGCTAGAAATTTGCTGAATCATGCCCGAGGCCTCGAGCGACTCGCTGGCGGGAATTGCCGCAGGTAGTACACTTACTTGGTTGATTTGGCGGCTATCCAGCGGCACCAGATCGAGATGGCGATCAGCCAATCTGCGCAGACGATCAGGGCGGTTGAGGTACGCCCACTCGGCATTCAGCAGGTGGATGGATTCTTTTTCGATCGCAAGCTCGGTCTTGCGCGCAGCCAGTTCGCGCTGCACATCCTGCACACCGTATTTAACGAGGTACACCCCAACGGCCAGTACAATGAACAGCACCATGTGGACGAGAATACGAACATTCAACATACGAACTCCTATGCAACAGCATTGAAAGGACTCGCGGTGCGTGTTGCACAGCGCAGCTTTGCCGAGCGCGCTCTAGGGTTCAGGCTCACCTCTTTTTCAGATGGGGCGATAGCCTTGGTGGGGGTTAAATCGAACGTGTGGTTTGCGTTTGTTTCGTTCGCGAGCAAGGCAGCTGGCGAATGGCGCGACGTGACCGCAGCCGCTTGGCTACGCGTGCGCATGAATTCTTTGACAATACGATCCTCGAGCGAGTGGAACGTCACCACCACCAAGCGCCCATTGGGCTTAAGCAGTTGCTCGGCCGCTTTCAGCGCCGCTTCCAGCTCGGCCAATTCCTGATTCACCTCAATCCGCAATGCCTGAAAGCTCTTGGTCGCGGGGTGAATTTTCATTTTGCCCGCACCACGCACCGCACCACGAATGATGCTGGCAAGCTGCAATGTCGTCGTAATTTTTTGCTCGTTACGCGCCGCGATAATGGCGCGGGTAATGCGTTTTGCGTCACGCTCTTCGCCATAGTCACGCAGGATGCGCACCAGCTCGGCTTCCGAGTAACCATTCACCACATCCGCCGCACTCAGGCCTTCGCCACTCATGCGCATATCGAGCGGTGCCTCGCGCTGGAAGCTGAAGCCACGCACATCCTCATCGAACTGCATGGAGGAAACCCCGATATCGAGGACAATCGCGTCGACCGCATGGATGCCCGCGGCGGCCAACTGTTCGACCATCGCGGAAAAGCGCGCGGCCAAGAATAAAAAATGCCCGGGAAACTCCCGGGCAAGAGCATCGGCAAGTAACTTGACATTCGGATCGCGGTCGAACGCGATCACACGGGCTTGGGGCTGCTGCGACAAAATCGCACGGCTGTAACCACCAGCACCAAAGGTTCCATCCACCACCACGTCGCCTGCCTTTGCAGCGACAGCCTTCAGCATTTCTTCTTTCAATACGGGGATGTGCAAATGCTCGTTCACGCCGCACCCCCATCCGCCTTCAGGCTGAGGCGCTTGGCGAGTGCCAGCTCGCGCATGCGCGCTTCTTGCCCAGCAAATTGCTCGGGCGACCAGATTTCAAACGTCGCGCCCTTCCCCACAAAAATTCCAGTGTCCGTGATGCCCGCTTTTTTGAGCAGCCCCTCGGGAATCACCACACGCCCTTCGCCATCGAAGCCAAGCTGCGTCGACCCACCGAGGATGGAGGTGGTGAAGGCATCATATTCCTGCGAGAAGGGATCGAGCGATTCCATGCGCGCATAGAGCTTTTCGATACGCTCCATACCACACGCCTCGATGCAGGGATTGGTGAACGAGGCGTAGGCAATCATCCCGTTAAAGTTTTGCGCGGCGAGCACGGCACGGAAGGTCGGCGGCACGCTGACGCGCCCCTTTTTGTCGATCTGCTTCTCGAAGGTTGAGAGAAACAACGCCATTGCCCTTTAATCCCATTCACCTGCTTGCTTATCCACAGCTAAAGCTGCAACAAACAAAAGTTTAATTTCATGTTCTCCAGATAATTGGCCAAATTTTCCAAACATTCGTTTTGTTTATGCTATTTTTTCATGAAATTTCTGCGGATTAAAAACTCTGTGCGAGGAAAGCTTTTTAAACAGCAGAAATTCAATATTGGATTTTTTTGGGCAGCACTGGGAACAGTTGGGAGAATATGGGCAAAACTTGGGCTCGTCAAGGGCGAACTTGGGCAAAACAAGGGGTGTGAATAGTGGGGATAAGTACCCACAAGGGGTAGACGCACCCGCGCGAGCTTGCCACCATCGCTCAACCCTAGATTGTTTCACGTGAAGCATTTTGGGTGGCGCCATCACCAATGCGTCGCCAACTTCGCGCCATACCATCTTCATAAAACTGTCACACACGTTGCGCGCGCAGGCCGCTAAACCCTTAATCAAACTTAAGAGGTAGTCATGGGACACAAGGGCAGTAGTTTTAAGGTAAAACAAGAAAACCACGGTGGCATTAACCCGTGTTGGAGAGAACCCTCTTCTCATATATGGAGCGCTCTGCGCGAAGAGCGGCTAAGTCGTCAGGCAGGTACTCCTCGGACAAATGGTGCGAATCCGCAGAGCGCAACTCCCGCGGCAGTGAACCATGAAGCTCCTGCCGTCAGCCCATCCACCCAAGGCGCAGCCGCGTTTATCAAAGCGTGCATTCAGGAAAATAATAGGCAATCCTTCAGTGGCTTTCACCACGCGTGGCAAATGATAGCGGATGGCATCATGGAGAATGCCTTGGAAAGCAAAACGCTTGCTCTCGCTCTCACCACCCCAACGCATGATCGCACGCAAACATTCACCGAGGCATTGCTTGAATCGGTGCTACGCGTTGCAATCGAAACCGATAAACCGCGATTCAAGCCTCAGGCTGGCATGAGCCATGATTTTCTTTTAAATCGAAATCCCAATGGTGCCGAGCTCAAACCGCAGGTGGCTGAGAATATTCGCCAGTTTGCCAAATATTGTTCGAAGACATATAGCGTATTGCTGGATAGCTCACCCCTCAATGGAAAAGCCGCCGAGCGATAATACCAGATGGCCTATAAGCCGGGTTCTGTCCGCCCTTACGGGCTGGATGACTATTCATCTAGGCGACTTGTTGCCAAGCCGCTCAAGCAACCTACCCGCGTGATTCTGAGGGCGGAAAACCCCTAGTGGGTTGCCCCACGCGCCACGCCTATTCGGTCTTGCTCCCAGTGAGGTTTGCCCTGCCATTGCTGTCACCAGCAACGCGGTGGGCTCTTACCCCACCGTTTCACCCTTACCCGATAAATCGGGCGGTTTGTTCTCTGTGGCACTTTCTCTCAGCTTACGCTGGGTGGGCATTACCCACCACTGCTTCCTGTGGAGCCCGGACTTTCCTCGGGATGAGTATCAAGCCGCTTCGGAGGCATTCCCCTCGCCCGCAACATAAGGTTCATCACGCAGTCATCCAGCCATCTGGTATTGTGGTTATACAGAATCAACAGGTATTTGGCCAGAAATTTGATTTAGCGCGCGTTTTCGTAGAGGTAATCAAGATGCGTCAATTGCTCCACCAACCGATAGCCAACCGAAGCTAGGTAAGCCGTCATCACCGCCTCATCGCGGCACTCAACACACAGATATTTGAAGCGGAATTGTTCGTGATTGATGCCTTTAAGCACTTCAATTTCGGCGCCTTCAACATCGAGCGATAAAAAGTCCATCAGTGCCGGTGATTTAGCCTCAACCAGAATATCGTTCAGCGGGCGCGCTAATGCGCCAAAGCGATACATAGGGTGCTGACCCGACAAAAATGGCTGCGCACTGTCCGCATGAGCCGTTGCATCCTGCACATCCGATTCAAGACCGACAGACACGGACATCAGCCCCGCATAGATCATCTCGACATATTTCTCGGGGTAGTCAAAGGAAACACATGCATTGCAAAACACCTGCACATCATCCGAGCGATTCTGGCGGCACAGCAGAAAATTATTCGGGGTTGGCTCAATCAGCACACCTGTCCAACCACGCCTGGTTTCCAAGTGGCGTGTATTGGAATAGGTAACCCCATCATTCGCTCCAAGCTCGACAAAATAGCCATAGTCATAATTGAGATACGCATCAAGTTTTTGGCTTACAATCTCGCGGCCGTAATGTTTTGGGCAGCCTGCCTGAATATATTTAGCAACCCGCCACAGCGGCTGTGGCATCCATGCTTTCAGCCAGCGTTTTAGTGCTGCATGGGGGCTTGCGGAATCGGGATAGTGTTTACGTGCGGCAGCAAGCATATTTAAAACCCACGGGTTAATTACGCACCCACCCTAGGAGCCTGCAACAAAAAATCTAGTAATTTGTGCGAGGCACTATTTTAGTTCGAGCATGATCTCGTTGCGCTTCATGAACCAAGGTGTCCATGGTGGGTCATAAAACGCCATCACGGGTTCGCCCGTGGTTTTTAGGTTATTGGCCTTCACATAAGCATCCAGCTCCGCGCGTTTGGCAGCCATTTTCTCGTCATCACTAGTGATGCCCGAAAAACGAATCACTGCCATTTTTTTGCCTGCAATCTTTTTAAGTTTCACGGCTGGGTTTACTGGTTTTGGCAACGTGTCGAGCGTGTATTCAGGCGGCATGATGAATTGCACTTTCCATGTTTGGCCATCACCTTGCTGAATCACTGGTGTCGTCATGGCAATTTTCTCGCCCGCCTGTTGAATCACCGGCGTTGTCATCGCAATTTTTGCTTTCGGCTCGTTGTTGCCGAAAATATAATCAGCGATCAGCCGAAACCCCTTGCCTATCGCTTCCTTGCGCTCGCCAGTTACTTCCACTTCGGCGGCAATCATTGGTGCATAATCGCGTACTTCGATATCGTTCTGCGTCTGCGACGCCGTGTAGGCTGGTTCGCTATATTGTCCCACATTGCACCCCGATAATATGATAAGCGGAAAGGCCACAGCAAGAATACCAAGCCCATAGATCGTGCGTTTTTTTAATCGTGTCATAGTGGTTCTCCCACCACCATATAGTGATGGAATAGCTAATTACGAGAGCGACGATTTCGCTTCGAACTTCTTACGATGTTGCTGAATAGCGGCGCCGTTCTTTTCCGCCCAATCGGAAAGCCCATCAATTGGCTTCCACAGCGATGCTCCCAGTGCAGTCAGCGTATATTCTACGCGTGGCGGCACTTGTGGGAACACCTTGCGCGTGACTAACCCTGATGCCTCGAACGCACGCAAATGCTTGCTTAACTCACGCTGGGTGATGCCAGAGAGCGCGCGCTGCAACTCACCAAACCGCATTGTCTGCTTTGGCGCATGTAGGATAGAATAAAGAATCCGCACCGACCATTTGTTGGCGATTAACTCCAAGGTTAAAAATATAGGGCACTCTTTTAGCCCATGCGGCGCAGTGCTTTTATGGTCGGCGCCACCTTTTGATTTCAGTGATTTTCTCATAAGAATCCTTTAGTATATAATTATATACTATGTATGTTTATAATCCCTACTATACAGACCGCAGGTTTATATCTATATCATAGTAATCTACCCCACACAACGTTTGAGGAGCCGACCAATGAGCAAGATTGTTTCTGTTGTTTACCATTCTGGCTATGGCCACACTGCCAAAGTTGCCGAGGCAATAGCCGCTGGCGCAAAAATTGATGGTGTCAGCGTCAACCTACTCAAAGCGGACGCACTCTCGGAAGCTGATTGGTTAGCGCTTGATGCCAGCCATGCTATTATCATGGGGGCACCAACCTATATGGGCGGTGTTTCAGCACAGTTTAAAGCCTTTGCCGATGCTAGCTCGAAACGCTGGTTCACGCAGGCATGGAAGGATAAAATTGCGGCGGGGTTCACTAACTCAGGCAGCTATTCGGGCGATAAACTTTCGAGCCTACAATATCTACAAGTACTAGCCATGCAGCATGGCATGATTTGGGTAGGCCAAGCCGAAGGCGCGCCCGTACTTGCCGACACACAGATCCCGACGCACGAGGATATTAACCGTATCGGCAGTTGGGTGGGCCTGATGACCCAAGCCAATAGCAAGGCCCCCGCCGATATTGCCCCACCCGCTGGAGACCTAGAGACAGCGCGCCGCTTTGGTAAACGCGTGGCGGAAACAGCCAAACGATTTAGCTAGAAATATTAAACAATCTTCATTAAACTAGCTCACACGGCCCCCATTTTTCAGCTACCCATGCTGTTGAACAATAATGGAGTACGCGGTGACGCAGCATGGTGAAGATGATATGCTAAGTAGCGCAGCGGCGCCCGATGCATCATGCTTCGAGGACAAGAAAATTCTTGTCATATCCTCTGTCTATAGCGGCGGGAAAACCACCCAGCGCAAGCTCCTGATGAACGACGATCCCAATCGTGAGTTCATTGTTTCCTACACCACGCGCCTGCCCCGTCCCGGGGAGGTTGACGGCATCGATTACCACTTCCTGCGCACGGGACGTACCGAGTCAGAAGCCGAGGTAGAGTTCATGCGCCTAGTAGAAAATGGCGAGTTGTTTGAGCATACACGCTTGTATGGCAACTACTACGGCACGCCACGTAAGCAGCTTGAGGAAGGCATTGCCGCAGGCAAACAGATGATTGCCGACGTCAATATCGAGGGATTATGGGCGCTCAAGAAAGCCTACCCTGACCAAGTGCAGGGTATTTTTCTGCTCCCCCCTTCGATCGAAATATTGAAGGCTCGGTTGCAAAAACGCCTGATGCAAGCACGGGAAGCCTTGAATGATAGCTGGGCAGAGCTTGAAAAAGAGAAAGACATGCACATCAAACAAGCGATGGAGATGCTGAAGGAAGCACCCTTCTATGATACCGTCATTGCGCAGGAAAAGTTTCGCCCTAAAGCCGTGTATCAGATGATTAAGAACGCACTGAACACACCCATTAACGAGACATTCACCAAAAAACCCAAGCCACCATCAAACGACAGCTAAACCATCCCATGTAGCGCAGCAAGCAGGCCAGCGCATTCATCGTCCCACACCCCATCCAAATTATCGGGCCGATAATGGCGTTGAAACGCGATGACGCAGCTTTCCGTTTTTGCGCCGTAATCACCATCCAGCTTGAGGCCATACCCCCAATTGCTGAGCGCCGTTTGCAGGCGGATGACCTTTTTGCCGTTATCGCCACGCTTGAGTTCGCTTCCCATCATCGGCCGTGCTGCAAACGGAAAGACACCAATCGCCGCGCGCGCTAGGCGTGGCCAATCGAATAATTCACCGGGGTCCATTTTGCGCAAAAACGCGACATCCGAATGTCCGATTACATTACGCGCCGGAATGGCGTGGCGCGCCAGAATTTCATGGCACAGCGTAATCACACTTTGCATCTGAATTTCGGGAAACGCTTTATATCCGTTGCTGTGCCCAAGGTTGGCAATCTCGATTCCAATCGAGCGCGCATTGATGTTATTGTGCCCGCGCCAGTGCGATTCACCCGCATGCCACGCGCGCATTTCTTCATCCACCAACTGGGTAATCTCGCCATCTTCGGCCACCACATAATGCGCCGAGACTTTCGATTCCTCCTTACACAAATGGGCAATGGCCGCCTCGGCACTCAGCATATCCGTATAGTGCAGCACGAGCATGTCGATGGGCTCGCCTTTGCGGTCGTCGAAATTGGGGGATGGGCGGGAGAGTATCATTCACCCCACTTTAACGGGTTTTGGGTTGGGTGAATAGTAAAAACCATGCTATGCTGGCGCGATGAAAAAACTACCCCACCGCCCGAGTGATGCTGACCTCGACGCCATTCTGCGCGACCGTATGGGCGAAATTGAGGCGCTGATTGAGGCGATTGCGAATGAGGAACCCGACTGCGACCTGAAACTCGCCGAGCTGCTCGACGGTGAGGTTGAAGCCGTACGCAAGGCCATTATCGAAAAACTGCGCGAGATGCTGAAGCAACGCGCCGCGGAAAAAGAAAAAGAACTCGATAAGCACCTCGCCACCGAGCAGCGCATTAAGGTGGAGCGCCAGCGCGGCATGTTCATGCAATGGCTACAATGGATGATGTCGGAAGAAACGCTGGAAAAAATGCGCCAAGCCTTTTTGGCCGTGCCGATGCTGGAGCGCGCCGTGCGCGGTGTCGGGCGCGACATGGCTAACAAGGGCATGCACACCATTCAAATGGCCGATAAACGCGAACTTGGCAGCTTAAGCCAAAACCTGCCCGATGCACGCGCGAAGGGTCGGGATAAGGACAAGGGGCGTAATTAAGCCGCTGCCTCGTCCTTGAATGCCACGCCTTTTTCACGGAGCACTTGCTGCAACTCGCCCGATTGGTACATATCGCGCACGATATCGCAACCGCCGACGAACTCGCCTTTGATGTATAGCTGCGGAATGGTTGGCCAGTTGGTGAAGGCCTTGATGCCCTCACGGATCTCGGCATCGGCCAGCACGTTGATGTCCTTGTACTCGGTGATGCCTAGGCGCTCGAGCACGGCGGCAACGGTCGCGGAAAATCCGCATTGCGGTAATTTTTTACTACCCTTCATGTAGAGGACAACATCGTTGGATTGAATATCCGCTTGGATGCGGGCAAAGGCTGGGTTCTCGGTCATAACATCTCCTATGGGCGCGTTATAGCGGCAACGCATATAAATGCAAGCACACACGCTTGCACTGCCCATGATTCCGACTATAAGTGACATCAGGAGAGAACCCATGACCGCACCCGCCCCCCACACCGAAATCACCCCAGAAATCATCGCCGCCCATGGGCTGACGATGGAGGAATACGCGCAGGTAGAAAAGCATGTTGGGCGCACGCCTAACCTTGTTGAGCTGGGCATTTTCTCGGTCATGTGGAGCGAGCATTGCAGCTACAAAACCACCCGCAAACATTTGCGCAACTTCCCTGTTACGGGCCCGCAGGTTATTTGTGGCCCAGGCGAGAATGCCGGCGTGGTCGATATTGGTGATGGCCAAGCCATTATTTTCAAAATGGAAAGCCACAACCACCCCAGCTTTATTGAACCTTTCCAAGGCGCGGCGACAGGCGTGGGCGGTATTCTGCGCGATGTGTTCACCATGGGTGCGCGCCCGATTGCGCTGATGAACGCACTGCGCTTTGGCGAGCCAAGCAACCCCAAAACCCGCCACATTGTGAATGGTGTGGTGGCGGGCATTTCGCATTACGGTAACTGCGTGGGCGTGCCCACCGTCGGCGGCGAAACGATTTTCCACAAATCCTATAACGGCAACCCGCTGGTGAACGCGATGGCCGTGGGCTTGGCGGATGCGGACAAGATTTTCTACTCCAAAGCCTCGGGCATCGGCAACAAGGTCATCTATTTCGGTGCCAAAACAGGGCGCGATGGCATTCATGGCGCGACGATGGCTTCCGCCGAGTTCGACGAAACCACCGAGGAAAAACGCCCCACCGTGCAAGTGGGCGACCCCTTTACTGAGAAGCTGCTCATCGAAGCCTGCCTTGAGTTGATGGCGACGGATGTGATTGTGAGCATTCAGGATATGGGTGCGGCGGGGCTGACCTGTAGCTCGCTTGAAATGGCCAGCAAAGGCGGCCTTGGGATTGAGATGATCATCGAAGACATTCCGATGCGCGAGGATGGGATGACCGCTTATGAAGTGATGCTGAGTGAATCGCAAGAGCGCATGCTGATGGTGGTAAAACCTGGGCGCGAGGATGTGGCGTTTGCCATCATGAAAAAATGGGGCTTAGCGTGTGCGACGATTGGCACCCTCACCGATACAGGCCGCATGGTGCTCAAACATCATGGCGTTGTGGTGTGCGATATTCCCGTTGCCCCCTTGTCCGACGCAGCACCGATTTATGACCGACCTTATACCGAAACGCCCAAGCGTGACGCGCTGAAGGCCGAGGAAGTGCCCGTCGCCGATATCGGCCAAGCGCTTGCCGCACTCATGGCTAGCCCCGACATTGCATCCAAGCGCTGGATTTGGGAGCAATATGACCACATGGTGATGAACGACACGATTGGCCGCCCAGGTGGCGATTCCGCCGTGGTGCGCATTCATGGCACAGGCAAAGCACTTGCCATCACCACCGATTGCACCCCGCGCTACGTGTTCGCCGACCCCTATGAAGGCGGCAAGCAGGCCGTGGCTGAAAGCTTCCGTAATTTGTGTGCAGTGGGTGCAACGCCGCTTGCCATCACCGATTGCCTCAATTTCGGCAACCCACAGAAACCTGAAATCATGGGTCAAATTATCGGCGCGATTAAGGGCATGGCCGAGGCGTGCCGCGCGCTCGATTACCCTGTCGTCTCGGGCAATGTGTCGCTCTACAACGAAACACATGGCGTGGGCGTGCAGCCAACCCCAGCGGTCGGCGGTGTCGGCTTGTTAAAAGATGCTACAAAACGCGTTGGCGCGGCATTTACTGACGTTGGCCAGAGCATTCTGCTCATCGGCGAAACGAAGGGACATCTGGGCAGTTCGCTCTATCTGCGTGATGTGGTGCAACGCGAAGATGGCACCCCACCAAGCGTCGACCTTGCGCTCGAGCGCCGTCATGGTTCCATGGTACGCAGCCTGATTGAGAACAACATGGTCGCCGCATGCCACGATATCAGCGATGGCGGCCTGCTCGTTGCGCTGGCCGAAATGTGCCTACCCCTTGGTATCGGCGCGCAAGTGCGTTTCGAAACCGATTTGCCGCACCATGCCTATGCCTTTGGCGAAGACCAAGCACGCTACCTGCTTGCCGTATCCGAAGAGCAAAAAGATGCGGTGATGCTGCAACTGAACCAAGCTAGCGTGCCCTTCACCGATTTGGGTAAAACCGTGCCTGACCTGTTGATCGTGGAAGATATCATGCGCGTGCCAGTGCAGCATCTTCGCGATGTAAACGAAACATGGCTACCAGGTTACATGGCCGCGTAAGGCCTAAGGAGTCGGGATGGATCAGACTGCCCCTTCGCAGTATAAAACCGACGTGCGCGAACAGTACGAGGATCTTCCCTATCCGTACCGCGACCCCGAAACGGAGGGCGACTACTTCATGTGCTGCGACCCCGTCTCGCTCACTGGCCTTTGCCATGCGGGTTGGGGCGGCAAGCGTGATCTGCGCGAGGGCGTGCGGCTGCTTGTCGCAGGCTGCGGCACAGGCGATGCCGTTGTCCTTTATGCCGAAGAGTTGCTCGACACCAACAGCGAGATTATTGCCCTCGACCTTTCCAGTGCCTCCATCGCGGTTGCAAAAGCGCGCCTAAAAAAACGTGGTCTTAGCAATGTCACGTTCCACCACCTTTCTATCCTCGATGCACCCGATGCAGGCTTAGGTGAGTTCGATCTCATCGATTGTTCCGGGGTGCTGCACCATCTTCCCGACCCCGATGCTGGCCTTGTAGCGCTCACAAAAATGCTGAAGGCCGATGGCATGATGTCAATCATGGTGTATGGCCACTATGGCCGCTATTCTGTGTACCTCGTGCAGGAGCTGATGAAAAAGCTGATGCACCCAACCATGACACGGCAAGAAAAAATCGCCCTTGCTCGTGCCTTCCTCAACAATGTGCCACAAGGCCACTGGATCACGGTCAACAACAGTTTATTCCTCGAGGATATGCGCTTTCCCGATGGCAGCGGACTGTATGATCTATTCCTGCACTCGACGGATCGTGCATATACCGTCCCCCAGATTTACGATTGGGTGGAGGGCGCGGGTCTTACCCTGCACCAATTCTATTCCAGCATCACCGACGAATCGCTCTATCATCCGGAGAGCTATAACAACGATGAGACCATGCGCGCCATTTTTTCTACGAAGTCGCCACGCGAACGGCACGAGATTGCGGAACTGATGAATGGCAACATCGCGAAACATCATTTTTACGCCACTAAGGAACCTAAATCTGCCGCAGCATTCGCCGATGACATGGTGATTACCTACGGCCCCATGCAATGGCTGTTTACGCATTTGCTGGCCGGATTCATCCCTACGTTGGAAAGCATGCAACTGGGTGAACGTATGAGTGGTAAATGCCACCCATTCGAACTCAGCCCACCGCTGATTCTTACCAAAACGCGTCATGTGATTGCGCTCATGGGTGCTATTGATGGCAAACGCAGCATTGGCAGCATTGTTGCGGATATTGCAAAAATAAGTGGCGACAGCCCCGCCGCCATCCGCCACGACCTCGAGCTTCTCTACCATGAATACCGTACGCGCCAGATTGTGTTTCTGCGTCACGAATCCATCCCGCCCTACAAATCTGGACGAGACATCATCGCGCGCGTACAATCGTATCAAGGAAAATAAAGGATAGACATATGCCCATGACTGCCGAAGAAATCACCCACCGCATCACCACCGCCATCCCCGATGCGGATATCACCCTCGAAGATTTGGCAGGCGATAACGACCACTGGAAAGTGACCGTGAAAAGCGCAAGCTTTGCTGGCAAAAGCCGTGTGGAACAACACCGCATGGTCAACGCCGCTTTTGGCACGGATTTGGGCACCGTGCTGCACGCATTGGCCGTTTCGACCGTGGTTACGGCCTAACCACCGCGTTGGCCCATTAAAATGGGGCAGCACAACCCACTGTTTCAAATGGAAAATATATTATTTTTCACTTTTTTGCAAAAATTTTAGCATCACTTAACCTTCTGTTAACCTCGCTGCGGTATATTGGCTAAATAAGGCGGTAAACAGCCGAAAACAGGGTGGTTAGAGATGATCAATGCAGCAATTGTAGGTGCCTCGCTTGGCAGCGCCATGAAGTATGCAGCACCTGCTGTTGAGAAGCTTGGTTTTGACACGCGTGAGTTCATGCGTGAGGTGATGGAGCAACTCGGTGGGCAAGGTATTCCGGGTGCTGATAACTTGATGGCGGCGCTTCCCTTTGCCAGCGCTAGCCGAGACGAAAGCTTAACGCCTAACGGCGCAACAGGGGTTACAGGCGGTCATTCCCTCGCCTAGAGACAAGTTTTACGTGGTTTGCCAACTGTGGGCGGTTCCTTAAAAAAGAGCCGCCCTCTTTTTTTGCGTTTCTACTTGCCGCGCAGCGCCTTCACCACGCCGCGCCATGTGGCAATCTCTTGCTCGCTAAGCCCCGCGCGCACCAGTGTCGCGCGAATGTTGCGCCACATGATTTCTTTCTTCTCGGGCACGCGCCAAAAATTTACATCATCCAGCCCCGCCTCTAGCTGACCAAGCAACCCTTGCAATTGTTCGCGCGTTGCGATTTCGGGTGCGGCTTGCACGGCGTTGGGTTGCGCAACACTGCGGGCAAAGGCTGGCGCTGCACCCTGTGCATGCACATGGCTGAACCATTCATGCGCGCACACCACCACCGCCTGCCCAATGTTGAGCGAGGCATACTCGGCACTTACTGGAATCGTCACCACCGCATCCGCGAGCGCCATGTCTTCGTTCTCAAGCCCTGTGCGTTCGGGCCCAAACATGATGGCGCATTTTTCACCGCGGCCAGCGCGGGTGTGCAGCTCGGCCATTGCCTCGCGCACTTCCATCACTGGTAGGCTCATCGCCCGTTCACGCGCGGTGGTGGCCAGCACGAACTGACGGTCTGCGACCGAGGCATCCGTTGTTTCATACACTACCGCATCGTCGATAATGTTGAGCGCTTTGCCTGCAGTGTCACTCGCCTTGGGGTTTGGCCAGCCATCGCGCGGGGCGACAAGGCGCAAATCGCCAAGGCCAAAATTCGCCATCGCCCGCGCCGCCGCACCGATATTCTCGCCCATTTGCGGGCGAACTAAAATCACCGAGGGAGTCATGCCGCTTTGGCTTTACGCTTCATCAAATGATACGAAATCGCATCCACCAACGCGTTGTAGGATGCATCAATCACGTTGTGCGAAACACCAATCGTTGTCCAGCTAAAGCCCGTATCATCGCGGCTTTCGATCATCACGCGCGTTAGCGCCGCCGTGGCATCCGCAGGGGTGAGGATGCGCACTTTATAATCCGCCAGATGCATGGATTTTAGCTGCGGGTAGCGCAATATCAGCGCTTTGCGCAGCGCGGCATCCAGCGCATTCACGGGGCCGTTGCCCTCGGCCACCGTCATTTTCAATTTACCCTGCACGGTCAGTTTCACCGTGGCTTCGCTCATGGTGATGCGTTTGCCTTTGGCATCCACGCGGCGCTCATCGAGCACGCGGAAGCTATGTAAATCGAAATAGCTCGGCACGCTGCCCAGCATCTGCCGCGCCATCAGCTCGAAGCTCGCGCCTGCATCTTCGTAGGCATAACCCAGCGCCTCGCGGTCCTTCACGGCTTTCACCAGCTCGCCCACGCGCTCGTCGCCCTCGGCAATTTCGATGCCCATCTGCGCGAGGCGATTCAAAATATTCGCCCTACCCGCTTTATCCGAAACCAGAATCACTCGCGAGTTGCCGACTAATGCGGGGTCGATATGTTCGTAGGATTTAGTGTCCTTATTCATCGCGCTCACGTGCAGCCCGCCTTTGTGCGCAAACGCACTCTCGCCCACATAGGCCGCGTGTTTATTGCTAGCGCGGTTCAGGCGCTCATCCACCAAGCGGCTTAAGGCGCCGATGCGTGTGAGCTGCTTCTCGCTGATGCCTGTTTTATAGCCCATCTTCAGCATCAAGGTCGGGATAATCGCAATCAGGTTCGCGTTGCCGCAGCGCTCGCCAATACCGTTGATGGTGCCTTGCACTTGGCGCACACCTGCCTCCACCCCCGCTAAGGAATTGGCCACGGCCTGCTCTGTATCATTATGGCAATGGATGCCTAAATTCGCTTTAGGCAGCGCCTTTTTCACGGCACTCACCATCTTGAAAATCTCGCTAGGCAGCGAGCCGCCATTGGTGTCGCACAGCACCAACCAGCTTGCACCACCCGCATGCGCAGCACGCAAGGTGTCGAGCGCGTAATCAGGGTTTGCCTTATAGCCATCGAAGAAATGCTCGGCATCGAACACGCCCTCGCGCTTTTTGGAAATCATGTGCGCGAAGCTCTCCTCAATCATTTTGAGGTTCTCTTTTTTGCTGACCTTCAGCGCGGTTTCCACCTGCCAATCCCACGCCTTGCCGACCAAACAGACGCTCGGTGTTTTTACATTCAGCAAATCTGCAAGCCCCGTGTCGTTGCTTGCGCTGCGGCCAGCGCGGCGGGTCATGCCGAAGGCGACAATTTTGGCTTTTTTGGCGGTGGGCATGGCGGCAAAAAATCCATCATCCGTCGGGTTCGCCCCTGGCCAGCCACCTTCGATATAATCAATCCCGAAACTATCGAGCGCTTGTGCAATGGCAAGTTTATCGGCCACGGAAAAATCAATCCCGCGTGCCTGCGCACCGTCGCGCAAGGTGGAGTCATAGAGGTAGATACGTTCGCTCATTGTGTGGTTATACAAGGATTTAGGCGGCTTAGCAACTAATCCTTGCGCCCACCAATGTGCTTTTCCTTACGATGCGCAAGGTAGCGCTCGGTGACGATGTAGGTAAAGGTAATCGTCCAGCCAATCAAGATGAGTCCCAAAATCGCCTCCACCCCGACTAGCAGGCGCAGGCCGCCCGTGGGAGCCACATCCCCCAACCCCAGCGATGAATAACTGACCACCGAGAAATACATGTAATCTAGAATATGGTGATCCGTATGGCCGGTCAGCGTTCCAAAATCCAGATAGTTCAGCACAAAATAGGTAAGCGCGAACGCCCATACCGCAATGGTGTGGCCGACAAACGAGGCGACAACGGTGAGTAGAATTTGTGCGCGCGGGCGCCCCTCTAGCTGCGGCAGTCGCACCCACACATGCGCCATGATTTCATAAAACACCGCGACACAAAACACTATCAGGCCAAGGCTGATGAGGGATGCGATGAAGAAATTTGCGATATCTAGCCCCTGCGCCACGTAGTTCCAGTTGCACTATCTTCCAGAACAATACCTTTCGCTTTTAGCATATCGCGGATGGCATCGGCTTGACCAAAGTCACGCGCTTTTTTGGCGGCGTTGCGCGCTTCGATTTGCACGTCGATCCACAGCGTATCCTCGCCCGCAGAATCACCCTTGAACCAGCTATCTGTATCCTGCTCCAGCAGGCCTAGGAAGCGCGCGGTGGGCAGCAAATAATCATCGTTCAGCGTTTGCAAAATCGCGAGCGCCTTGGGCGTGTTCAAATTATCGCGCAGGGCATCCAGCACCTCGGGGTGCACCGTGCCGCCTGCGTTGGGCGCAGCGTTGCGGTACATACGATTCAGCATTTTCTCCGAATCTTCGAGCAATTTCTGCGACCAATCGAACGGCTCGTTATAACGCGCACTCATGAGGGCTAAGCGAATCACCTCGCCCTTCACGCCTTTGCTCAGCAAATCATACACGGTGATGAAGTTGCCAAGCGACTTACTCATCTTCTCACCCTCGACGGTGAGGAAGCCATTATGCACCCAGTATTTGGCGTAAGTGCTGCCATGGTTGCCACAAGTGGATTGGGCGATTTCATTCTCATGATGCGGGAACATGAGGTCAGCCCCGCCGCCATGGATGTCGAAATCGGTGCCCAGATGTGCCTCGCTCATCGCCGAACATTCAATATGCCAACCTGGGCGACCGATGCCCCATGGCGAATCGAACTTGCTGCTCGCATCATCTTTCTCGCTCGCAGGTTTCCACAGTACAAAATCACCCGCATATTCTTTGTAAGGGGCCACTTCCACCCGCGCACCTGCAATCATGTCCTTCACGCTGCGGCGGCTGAGCTGGCCGTAGTTCGGGTCCTTCTGCACACGGAAAAGCACATGGCCTTCCGCCGCATAGGCAAACCCGCCCGCGATGAGGCGCTCGATGAGTGCAATCATTTGCGCGATGTGCTCCGTCGCGCGTGGTTCCACGGTGGGCTTCAAGCAATTGAGCGCGCCCATGTCATCGTGGAATTGCTGCGTCACTTCACTCGTGAGGGCTTGAATCGTAATCCCACGCTCCACCGCTGCGGCGTTAATTTTATCGTCCACATCCGTGATATTGCGCACGAAGGTGACCTTCGGGAAATCATGGCTCAACAGGCGATACAGCACGTCATACACCACCACACTGCGCGCATTACCAATATGCGGCCGCGCATACACCGTGGGGCCGCACACATACATTTTGATGTGCTGAGGGTCATGCGGTGCGAATGGCACGATGGTGCGGGTAAGACTGTTGGAGAGTTTAATCATGTTGTTGAATATGTTTCGATTTCTTGACTATATTTCTAGCGGCACGATTGATGGGCTTGGCGTCATTATCTTTTATCATCTGTATGCTAGAGCGCATTGAGGGCGTTGCACAGTGCAAAGCATACTCGGCATCACTGCGCTCTTTACGAACACGCTGAGCAGGCGAAGGCGCTTTCACCTTTTTCTTTAGAGGTTTTTGCTTGCCAACACGATGCCTCGTCGGAGTTGTAGGCTTTACTTTAGCCATCACGCAACCTGCCCCAGTAACCGTTTCTCCGCCCGTTCGCGGCCAAGCAGTGCCAGCACCACTTTCATTTCTGGGCCATGTTCGCGGCCTGTGAGAGCAAGGCGCAGGGGCATGAAGAGTTCCTTGCCTTTGCGGCCAGTTTTTTCTTTCACCGCGTTCACCAGCACATCCCAGCTCGCTTCGCTCCACTCACCCGCAGGCAAGTTGGCGGCAGCAGTGGCGGCGAAGTCCGCATCCGCAATGACGGGGGTGATGGGCTGATGCAGCACCTCCCACCAATCCTTCGCATCGTCGATGGTGGTGAGGTTCGCTTTAATGGCATCCCAGAAGGTCGCGTCAATACTGCCCATGCCACGTGCCGCGAGTTGCGGCTGCACCTCAGCAAAATCGAGGTGGTGCAGGTATTTCTGGTTCAAGCGCTCCAACTCCTCGGAGTCGTAATTCGCCATCGAACGGCCAAATTTTTTGATATCGAAGTTCTTGATGAGCACATCCATGCTCTCGGCCAATTCAATCGAATCGGACGTACCGATTTTAGCAAGGTAACTGGCGAGCACTAGCGGGAACGCACCGCCCTCGCGTAGGCTGCGGATATCACCGCCACCCACGCGTTTGCTGATTTTGCCTTCTTTCATTTTCAGTAGCGCCATGTGGCCAAAGGTCGGCACCTTGTGCCCCATCGCTTCCATGATCTGCACCTGCATCGCGGTGTTGCTCACATGATCCTCACCACGCAAAATATGGGTGATGCCCATTTCGCCGTCATCGACCGAAGTTGCGAAGGTGAACAGCACCACGCCATCGGCGCGGAACATCACAGGGTCACTCAGCTTGCTGCCGTCGAATTCGACACGGCCACGAATCATATCGTCCCACACAATTGGCTCGGGGTTGAGCTTGAAGCGCCAGTGGGGTGTGCGGCCTTCGGCCTCGTACGCCGCGCGTTTTTCGGCAGTATCCGTCAGCCCTGCGCGATCATAAATCGGTGGCAAGCCACGGCCAATCAGCATCTTGCGTTTAATGTCGAGCTCTTCCGCCGTTTCATAGCACGGGTAGAGACGCCCGCTCGCAATGAGCTGCTGTTTCACTTCCTCATAGCGCGCGAAATAGTCGGATTGCTTTTTCACCACATCGGGCTTCGCCGCGAGCAGCCATTCCAAATCCTCGTGGATGCCCGCTTCGTATTGCGCTTCGCTACGCGTGCGGTCGGTGTCGTCAATCCGCAGCATGAACTTGCCGCCCATGGATTTGGCGAACAGATAATTCACCATTGCGGTGCGCACATTGCCCACATGCAGCCAACCGGTGGGGCTTGGTGCGAAACGAACTAAAACATTCTCAGACATAAAAAACCTCTACGCCCGTGGGTGTAGAGGTTTTGGTGGGCTACCGTCAAGGGGCGGGTGCTCCTACCCCTCCATCTCCGCCAATTGCGGGCGACGGAGGGTGATGACGCCAACGCCGGCAATGGTGAGTGCCGCGCCGATAAGAACTTGGGCGGTCAGCGGGTCATCGAACACCAGCACACCGCCGATAATGCCCGCAACGGGGATGAGCAACGAATAGGGCACCACATGGGTGAGTGGGTAACGCGTTACCAGTGTGTTCCAAATGGTGTGGCCAACAAGCGAGGCGATAAAAATGCTATAGCATACCCCAAGCCAACTGGTCGTACTCGCATGCGAAATGGCCGCCCACTGGTCATGCTCGAATATCGCTGAAAGCACGGCAAATGCAGGGGTTACAAACAGTGCGGGCCAAAACAACAGTGCCGCAGGGCTCGGCGCGGGGCGAATGGTTTTAAGGTAAAGGTTGCCCCCCGCATAAGCAAACGAGGCCAGCACCGAGAGCGCAAACGCCACCCAATGCTCACTCGCGTTGGGGGTGCCCGCCACCATCACCACGCCGAGGAAAGCCAGCATCATTCCCAAACTGCGCCAAGGGCCGAGATAATCCTTGAACAGAATCGCACTCATAATACAGGCGAAGGGCACACTCAGCTGTGCCGCGATGACGCCTGCCGTAATGGAAAGCCCCATATCGAGCGCAATAAAGCTAAGCGCGAACTGTACCACCAGCGCCAACAGGCCAAACATGGCCATTTGCCGAATATTCGGGCGCGGCTGTCTTAAGGCGAACGGCGCAAGAATCAGGGTAATCGCCAAAAAACGCAGACTCAGAATCACCAGCGGCGGCAAATCCACCAACGCCAGCTTAGTCGCCGTGTAATTAAAACCAAAGCAGCTAACGGCCAAAATAGCTGCCAATATCGCGCGAATGGGCATGGGGGAAGCCTAGTGAATGGTGAATGGTGAATGCTGGTTGGTGAGTAGTAGATGGCCGCGCCCAGCGCAAGGGGCTTCACCGTGAACCACCCTCACCAGCAAAGCTACCCACAGAAATTTTGAACAAATAGCCAGAAAACTGCTTCTATCCCATTCTATTATATAACCAAGCAAAGGCGCCAAAACTTCATCCACAGAGCGCTGGATTCTTCTCCCTATTTGTGCGATAGTCTGCGCCCTGAAGCGAACCTCTCCTCTGCTTCGCTACCACGGTAAGGCAGGAGAAAAAAAGAGGGCTTTGAGATAAATCCCAAAGCCCCAAGTCGCTCGGCAAGCAACTGATCACTGGCTCAAAGCCAGAATTTGAATACGAAAGGCGTCGCACTAACGGTGTTGGCGCCTTTTGTGTTTGGTATGGCTCGCGATGAGGACAACGGAGGATGTGCGTCGAGCCGATGCAATTTGCATCACGCTACTTAAAAGCACCAAAACCACCATGCCGACCATCTGGAACCGATGTCTCGTTAATGTTTCGTTCTACCCACTATATATAGATTGGACGGGGCACTGACAACAACATTTTGTGGTTAACCTGTTGATTCGCTCCCGTCGGCGCCCATGCTTTGCGGCATGAATCTGTCCACAAACGTTACCCACAAGTGGATAAAAATTTCACGCCCTCATGTGTTCGATTTTTGCTCCCTCTGGCAAAAAAATCACAAACAAATCATAAATCATGCCCAGCATGTAACTAGCGATGGACGTTTATGCCTGCTGGCTTTATGTAAGGCACATCCCTTGTTTCCTCAAAACTAAAGTAGGTCAGAATGTCCTCGAAAACCCCCATCTATGAAGGCAAAGCCAAAAAACTGTTCGAGGGGCCAGAACCTGGCACCCTGATCCAGCACTTTAAGGATGATGCAACGGCGTTCAACGCCAAGAAAAAGGGCACCATTGTCGGCAAAGGCATCATCAATAACAAAATCTCCGAATTCTTGATGACGCGCCTAAACGATATGGGCATCCCCACCCATTTCATCCGCGGCCTCAACATGCGCGAGCAACTGGTGCGCGCAGTGGATATTGTGCCGCTTGAAGTTATCATCCGCAATTATGCCGCTGGCAGCTTTGCCGAGCGTTTCGGCGCGTTTGAGGGCGAAGCACTGGGCAGCCCACTCATTGAATTCTGCTTGAAGGATGACCGCTTAGGCGACCCCTTTATTGCCGAAGACCACATCTATGCATTCGGCATCGCCATGCCCGAGGAGCTCGATGAAATCCGCCACTATGCCCTGCGCATTAACGATTTCCTGAGCGGCCTGTTCTATGGTCACGGCATCCGCCTGATCGACCTCAAGCTCGAGTTTGGCCGCTTCTACGAAGGCGAGAACGAAATCATTGTACTGGCGGATGAAATTTCGCCCGATACCTGCCGTTTGTGGGATATCAACACCAACGACAAAATGGACAAAGACCGCTTCCGCCGCGACCTTGGCGGCACCGAGGAAGCCTACCGCGAAGTAGCGCGCCGCTTGGGTGTGCTGCCCAACATCAACGTGGTGGAACCCGCCGATTTTGCCCAAGCCAAAGCCGCTAAAGGCAAAGCTGCCGCGAAGCCTGTGAAAGCAGCCAAAGCCGCTGCCAAGCCCGCGCCGAAGGCCAAGGCCAAGCCAACTCCGAAAAAGAAGAAATAACATGAAAGCCAAAGTCATCATCACCCTGAAAAACGGCGTGCTCGACCCGCAAGGCAGTGCGATTGAATCCACCCTCGACCATATGGGCTTTGCGGGCGTGAATGCACGCGTGGGCAAATTCATCGAGCTTGAGGTAAAGGAAACTGATGCGGCGAAAGCCAAAAAGGCCATCGAGCAAATGTGCGAGAAGCTGCTGGCGAATACGGTGATTGAGAAATACCAAATCGAACTGGTGGCGTAACTATGCGCTCTGCCGTCATCCAATTCCCAGGTTCCAACTGCGACCGCGACGTGTTCACGGTGCTAGATAATGCTGGCCTGAACCCAACCTATGTCTGGCACGATGATGCAAGCCTGCCTGATGGGCTTGACCTTGTGGTGCTACCCGGTGGGTTTTCGTATGGTGATTATTTGCGTTGCGGGGCAATGGCGGCGCGCTCACCCATCATGCAAAGCGTGATTGCATTCGCCAATAAAGGCGGCCATGTGCTGGGCATTTGCAATGGCTTTCAAATCCTCTGCGAGAGCGGCCTGCTGCCTGGCACGCTGATGCGCAACGACCATTTGAAATTCAACTGCAAGCCCACCACACTGCGCGTTGAGGCGAACGATTCTCCTTTCACCGCGGGTTACGAAAAAGCGCAAATTATCACCCTGCCCGTGGCGCATGCCGAGGGGAATTATTTCGCGGATGATGAAACGCTAAAAGAACTGAACGCCAACGGCCAAGTGGCGCTGCGTTATGTGGATGATGAAGGCAAGCCAAGCTCGCGTGGCAGCATCAACGGCGCGCGCGAAAATATTGCAGGCATCACCAACAAGGCGAAAAATGTGCTCGGCCTCATGCCTCACCCTGAGCGTTTTGCCGATAGCGCACTCGGTGGTGCGGATGGCGCAGTGATGTTCCAGTCGCTGCTCAAAAAATTCGCCGCCTAAGCGTTACTCTTCATTCCCATCATCACCCAGCGTGCGTACGCTCCATGGCCGTTGACCTTGCCAATCGGCACTGGTTTCACGGCGTATGGCGCCCTCATCCAGCCATAACGCGGTTACGCTATTGCCCGATAATTGCTTAGCAGCAATGATCTCGGTCGGCGTACATGCACCGTTTTCAGTACGCGTGAACAGAACATCCGCAACACCACACTGCGCAGCAAACGCGCTCGGTGTTTTGGGAAAAGCAATCCGCTTTGCGCCAATGGCGGCGATACAATTCTTATCCTCATCGCACACCCACGCGGGCGCTTGTGCTTTGGGCAGTTCTTTATAGCCCAACCCATGCGCCCACATCTCGGGCAGCATCGAGGTAGGCCGACCACGTGCCAGCACATAGCCCGTTTCGCTACGCAGGGCGATTTGCTTCAAGGTGCCGCCAACCAGCATATCGGGTGAGTGGACGGTCGCTATCGACGCCACGCCGAGCAGCGCCAGCAGCAACCCCGCCCAGCGCGCACGCGTGCGCCACAAACACACCCACAGCAAGCCAATCGCAAACAGCCCAAGCCCCCAGCTTGGTAGCGAGGGTAGAAAGATTTGAGCCTGCGGAAAACTCGCCACCCAATGCGCCAATGCCAGCAACGCCGTAATACCATAATGCAAAAGCGTCAGCGCCAACCCCTGCGCACCAAAGGGCAACAGAATAAAAAACAACGCCACCATGGGCATGAGGAACAGGCTGACCAGCGGCGTGGCGAGCGCGTTCGCGAACACACCGTAGAACGACGCATTATTGAACATGCTGATGGCGAGCGGTGTTGTCGCCGCTTCCGCCACCACACTCACCAGCAGCAGCGTGCCAATGAAATGCAATGCGCGGCGCACGCGGCCCCGCTCGATGGCGGGTGGTTGGCGCAACATACGCGATTCGACCAGCGCAATAATCGCCATGGTCGCCGCGAAGGAAAGTTGGAATCCCGGTTCAAGCAAGCTCGCTGGATCATAGATTAGAATAAGCAAGGCAGCGATGGCAAGCGAGCGCATAGGGTCGACATGGCGACGAAACATGACGGCGAGCAACACCAGCACAATCATCACATAGGCGCGCACAGCGGAAATGGGTAAGCCAGTCACAAAAATATAAATCGTTACCAATATTAGGCTGAAGCATGCGGCGATGGATTTACCCTGCGGACGCAACGAAAAGCGTTTGGGCAACGCCAGCAAAAGCAAGCGCAAGCTAACAAAAATTACCCCCGCAATAATCACCATATGCTCGCCCGAAATGGCGATGATGTGATAGAGATTGCTCGCCCGCAGCGCCTCGAAATCCGCCTCACTAATCGCGCGGCCATCGCCCGTGATCAGCCCTGCGGCGATACCTCCCGTTTCCACCCCGAGCGTACGGATGATGCGGTTGGTGAGGTTGGCGCGCCATGTCCAGAAGCGGTTGGCAAAACTATCGGAGCTATCGTGCGCGAGGATGTTCCATGGCGGCAAGCCATAGCCAATCGCGCCGATATCGCGGAAATAGAAATAGCGCGCAAAATCGAACCCATTGGGCAGTGCTGGCCCCATCGCTGGCATCAGCCCCGCGCGGATGGAAATCGCATCGCCAATGCGCGGTAACTCGAACTCGGTTCCTTTTTTAAACTTCACGCTGAGGCGAATTTGCTCAGGCGTTTTTTGTGCAGGCAAGCCATCCACCGTCACGTGGTGCAGCAGCAAGCGCACCCCGCGCTCGGTGCGCTCGATATCGCGCACGACCCCCATTACAGGGCGTGGGCTCAGCGCCTCGTTCAGCATCGTGGGCTGGTGGTTCACGGTGCGCAGGTTCGCCCAGCTTGCCCCGCCAAACACCAACGCCAAGGCCAGCCACAGCGCCACTCCCTCGCGCCGAAACGCTATCACGCCGAGGATAGCGAACAGCAATAGCAGCGGAAACACATAGGGCGCTGGCTCGTTACCCCACGCATAATACAGCCCAATGCCCGCCGCAAAACACGCAGGCACCCACAGGAAATGCCGCGTGCGTTCGCCCACCCACCATTCCTGCACCCACTCAAACATGCGTGACATCGCCCCTCGCACTGCTATAACACGGGCGAAATTAGCACAGCCTATAGGAAATACCATGAAAGTCATCACTCGCTTCGCCCCCTCGCCCACTGGCATGCTGCATATTGGCGGCGCTCGCACGGCGTTATTCAATTATTTATTCGCGCGGCACATGGGCGGCGAATTCAAACTGCGGATCGAGGATACCGATGAGGCGCGCAATTCCGATGCGGCCTATGCCGCTATTGTCGACGGCCTTAAATGGCTCGGCTTGCAACATGATGGCGCTATTGTCTACCAAAGCAAAAACGCCGACCGCCACCGCGAAGTGGCATTGGAATTGGTGAAAAGTGGCGGTGCTTATTACTGCTACACCACCCAAGAAGAACTGGCTGAGCAGCGCGCCGCGGCCGAAGCCAAAGGCGAAGTGTTTAAATATGACCGCCACTGGCGCGATAGCGGCGAAACACCCCCCGCTGGCGTGAAGCCCAGCGTGCGCATCAAAGCCCCTCTCACGGGTGACGTGGTGGTGCATGATGCTGTGCAGGGTGATGTGGTGTTCGGTGCGGATGCCTTGGATGACCTCGTGATTTTGCGCTCCGATGGCACACCGACCTATAACCTCGCCGTGGTGGTCGATGACCATGACATGGGCGTGACGCACGTGATTCGTGGCGATGACCACCTCAACAACGCAGGTCGCCAGACGGTGATTTATAACGCCATGGGCTGGGATGTGCCCGTGTTCGCCCATATCCCCCTCATCCACGGGGCAGATGGCGCGAAGCTGAGCAAACGCCACGGCGCCACCAGCACCACCGAATATGCGAACATGGGCTATCTGCCCGAGGCAATGCGTAACTACCTCGCCCGCCTTGGCTGGGGTCATGGCGATGATGAAATTTTCTCAGACGAGCAAGCAATCGAATGGTTCACGCTGGAGCATATTGGCAAAGCGCCCTCGCGGCTCGATTTTGCAAAACTGAACCATGTGAACGCGCATCATCTGCGGCTAAAAACGGGTGCGGAACTTGCCGAAATTCTCGGTGTTCCTGTCAGCTTAGCCGCCGCGATTGAGAGCGTAAAAGTGAAAGTCAGCACGTTGCTAGAGTTAAAAGAAGCCATAGGTTTCTACCTCAACGCCCCCACGGCGTATGACGAAAAGGCTGCTGCTATGCTTGCTAAAAATGGTGCGAATATTCCCCTCCTCCTACCCGCGCTTGAAGCCTTGGCCGAGCCATGGAGCGTGGAAAGCGTCAAAGCCGCCATTCATACAGTCGCCGAACAATCGGGCAAAAAAATTGGCGAGCTGATGCCGCCCTTGCGCGCCGCCATTGTGGGCGCGATGAGTGGCCCCGACATCCCCGATGCCATGGCGATTTTAGGCAAGGCCGAAAGCCTCGCACGCCTCAAGCGGGCAGCGGCCTAGCTTTTCCTAACCCCCGCACCAAAACTGTCACACAATCTTCACATTCAGAAGGGGGCGCTTGGTCTATAGTGTAGGGCAGGAAAAACTATGGATGACAAAGAAACACCTGCTGCACCTGCGTCTGCACCCCCTCCAGCTAGCGAGGAGGTAAAGGCCGCCCCTGCGCCCAAAGCTGCACCAAAAATCTCGATCACTGAACGGGCAAATGCCGAGCTTGCAGCCACAAAAACAGGATTCAGCCCGCTCAAACCATTTCGCTACGGCATAGCCTTCACCCGCGGCATGGTTGGCGAAGGATTTAACGGCTTCGCTAAATGGGGCCGCAAGGGCCTTATTGTCGGCCTTGCCACAGGTGCGGTGGTGGCCATTGGCGCGCCGTGGATTGCTGGCACAGCCCTTTTTGGCGGCGCCATCGGCGGATTTTTGGTCGGCGCACTTGGTGGGGGCGCGCACGGTCTTGCCACCGGTGGCACCCGCGCCGTTGGCCGCTTGCAGCGCGCCGAAAAATATGCCGAAGATTTGATTGTTCGCAGTGAAATACAACGCAATGCCCGCCCCAACCGCGCGGATTACCGACACAATGCCATCGCGGCGCGCGCAGAGGACAGACGGCAAAAATTCGAAGATCAGCGCCAGTTCATGGAGCGGATCAACGAAATCGAGCGTGACGCCAGAACCTATGGCACGGTGCCAACCCACTCCAGCAATGCCTCGTGGGTGGAGCGCATCACCAATAGCCACGAAAACCCTACCCGCGGGCACGAGCTATAATAATGCACTTCAATGGCTTGCCCGACCTATCGGCCGCCTGCGCAATTGTCATAAAACCTTCACACTACTGGCCAAAAGCCTGTGTTATTCTATACACTAGAGATAAAGCCCAACAAAGGGGAAGACCATGAGCAACAATGAATATGTAACGCCAGTGAACCACGGGGTGTTGAGTGCAAGCGCCACAACCGCTTTCGAGGCAACCAAAAGTGGCCTTAAGGGTATGGTAACGGGCTTGTTTTCAGGCACAGTGATTGGTGCGACATTAGGCGCCGTGGGTGCACTTGGCTTCGGCCTCATGACTGGATCAGTTGTCACATTGGCAGGGCTTGGCGCGATTGGCGCTAGCGTGTTGGGTGCAGGCGTGATTGGCGCGGCAGTTGGTACCGTCGCGATGTTCATCCCGCCTGTCGGCATGGCTCTTGTTGGCCTCGGCACAGCAATTGGTTTAGTGAAAGGCACCAGCAAAGGCATGGAGCGCGTGTCGCAAGAACGCAGTGCCGCCGAAATGGTGAATGCACAGGTGCAAGCTTACAAGGCGCAAGCAATGGCAACGAGCGTACCCGTTACGAAGTTTGCCGCCCCCGACGCTTTGAATGAAGCTCCTTCGCTCATTCAAGCAGGGAATGATAACGTACAATATGATGGCCGTGTCGCTGGCGCACAGCTCGCCGCAGCACGATAAGTAGGAGACGACAATGAGTGCACTGGACCCCCTAAATAATGATGTCAAGCGCTTTGCCGGCACGGCGAAAGACCTTGGCTCCAATGCTGCAAAAGCATTTGAGGCGCTGGGTGATGTGGGCAAGGGCTCGGGCAATGGCATAGCACGCGCTCTGCTTTGGCCTGTGCGCGCGGTTGTAACCGTGGCGCGTTGGCCCGTTGCCATGGCCAGTGGCGCGTTTAAATATGCACCCAAACTCTCTGCCCTGACAACCATTGTTGCAGGTGTTGGCCTCGCCACTTCAGCACTGCGCGGTCGCGCCGAGAAGCGTACGCAACAAGACATTCAAGAGGGCGCCATGTCTGCTCCCCAACCCACCTACATGAACTCCGCCTCGCAGGCCGATGTGGATGCACGCATTGCAGCCGACCGCGCGGCAGGCATTGCGCCCGAGAGCCAAACCGCCGCAGTCAACGCCGCGCGCGAGCAGGTGCAAGCGCCTGAAACGGCACAACGCTAAGTCACTACACACTCAAACGGTTGCAAACCACGTAAAATACCGTGAAAAAGCCAGCTCACCGCTGGCTTTTTTATTGTATTGCAAGCAGTTATTCGCTGCACATAGCCTTAGACAGGCCGCGAAGCGCAGCATCGGAGCCGATGCCCCTTCAAAAAGCCAATGTTTTCCTTGACTACGCCTCATCCATCGCTATGTTCCCTCCTCCTTTTGGGTCGGAGCGCATATCCCCCTCTCCCGAAAGGTTCGCGAGCTTCATGCTCATTTGGGGATAGGAATCTGTTAGCGACGCCACAGCGAAGGCTGCCAAGCAGCGCTAACTACGTTGAAAGGAGTTCGTCATGAG
This sequence comes from Alphaproteobacteria bacterium, assembly GCA_035911175.1. Classification (GTDB taxonomy): domain Bacteria; phylum Pseudomonadota; class Alphaproteobacteria; order Rickettsiales; family UBA3002; genus QFOX01. Next base: position 71,438 of record JAMHWA010000034.1, on the reverse strand, counting down.
CAAGCGCCATGCCGTTAAGTATAAAATTTCCCGTCGCCTCGGCGAAGCCCTCTGGGGCCGCGCGAAGGATCCCGTCCACCGCCGCAACTATGCCCCTGGCCAACATGGCGTTGCCAGCAAAGGCAAAAAGAAATTGTCGGATTACGGCACCCAGTTGCGCGCCAAGCAAAAACTGAAAGCCTACTACGGCAACATCACCGAGAAACAATTCTTCAAACTGTACGAAGAAGCGCGCCGCATGAAAGGCGACAACTCGGAGAACTTGGTGGCACTGCTCGAGTCGCGCCTTGATGCAATTCTCTACCGCATGTGCGTGGTGCCAACGGTGTTTGCTGCCCGCCAATTCGTGAACCACGGCCATGTGCGCGTGAACGGCAAACGCGTTAACATCCCTAGCTATCAAGTGAAGGAAGGCGACGTGGTGGAGCTGAAAGAGAAATCGAAGCAGCTCGCCCTCGTGCTCGAATCTGTTGCATCGCCTGAGCGTGATGTTCCTGAATATATCGACATGGATAGCAAAGCGATGAAGGCTACCTTCACCCGCAAACCAAAACTGGCGGATGTTCCTTACCCAGTGAAAATGGAACCAAACCTAGTGGTGGAATTCTACAGCCGCTAATTTTAATACTCGAAAAAGGGCAGCTTTGGCTGCCCTTTTTTTATGACTACAACACCCCATATTCATTCAGGAGAGTTCTATGAAAAATGTTCTACTGCTTGGCGCAGTTGCCGTTCTTGTTATCCTTGGCATGCGCTCGTGCGACCAAAACAAAACCACTGCCGATGCTGGTAAAGAAGTTGCCGCAGAAGCAAAAAAAGAAACCAGCAGCGCCAAGGAAGTGGTAGCAGATAAAGCTGAAAAAGCAGCGACCCCAAGCAAGGCTGTTGCTAAGAAAGCTGTTTCGCGCAAAGCGAAAACCACCACGAGCAAAAAGCGCGTGCGCAAAGCTTCTAAGCCTGCAACCACCTCAACAACGGATGCATCCAGCTTGCCACCAAGCAACCACCACAAATCGAACCGCTTCGTATTTGGTGCGGACGCCGCTAAGTAAGTCTGGCGACCATAATACAAAAAAGCCCACTCGCGAGAGTGGGCTTTTTTTATGGCGTCACCTTTGGTGGGTGGCGACGCTATACAAATTTCCATGCATTCGTAATTGGCCAACGGCGGTCACGGCCAAATGCCATCGGCGTGATTTTAACCCCTGGGGCACTCTGGCGACGCTTATATTCCGCGCCCGCCACCATGCGTGCCACACGATCCACGATCGCTTTATCCATGCCTTCGGCCACCAGTTCGGGAACGGATTTTTGACGTTCAATCAACCCGCGTAAAATGGCATCCAGCATTGGGTAGGGCGGCAAACTATCTTCGTCTTTCTGGTTTGGGCGCAACTCGGCGGTGGGTGGCTTGGTTATCATCCGCTCAGGAATCACTGGCTGTATGGATGTTGATGCTGCACCCAAAAGCCCCAGCTCTTCTAAAACAGCTTCCGACGCTGCTGCTCGCCACTTGGCAAGCTCGAACACGGTGGTCTTGTAGACATCCTTGAGCACCGAATAGCCGCCGCACATATCGCCATAAAGCGTGGCGTAGCCCACCGACATTTCGGATTTATTGCCCGTGGTCAGCACCATGCCACCGAACTTATTACTCACCGCCATGAGCAACATGCCGCGCAAGCGCGCCTGAATATTTTCCTCGGTCGTATCGGTATGCCGCCCAGCAAACAGTGGCGCCAACGTGTGGCGAGACGTATCAATCAGCGGGGTGATCGGTACCGTATCCATGCGAATGCCTAGCGCCTGTGCAAGCTGCTCGGCATCCTCCAAGCTATCGTCGCTGGTGAAGGGGCTTGGCAGGCGAATCGTGTGAACTTTCTCGGCGCCTAATGCATCCACCGCAATCGCCGCTGTCACGCCGGAATCGATACCGCCTGAAAGGCCGAGCACGACGCCGGGAAATTTATTTTTGGTTACATAATCGCGAAGACCGAGCACCAACGCGCGATAGATCGTTTCCTCGTTGCTGCGTACATCCAGCATGGGGGCAGTGGTGCACTGCCAATGCGCCGCGCTTTTCTTCCAAACGGTTATCCCTAAATCTTCCTTGAAGGCAGCCAGCCGCGCAACATCGCGCCCCTCGACCCCGCGCACATAGGAGCGGCCATCGAACACCAATTCGTCCTGCCCACCCACAAGGTTGAGGTAGACCACGGGCAAGCCTGTTGCCGCTACCGCCGCATCGACCACTTTTTTGCGCTGGTTCGCTTTGCCGATATGGTAGGGGCTGGCATTTTGCACCAGCAGTATTTCTGCCCCTTGTGTCGCAAGCAATTTGGCCGATTCCACATCCCATACTTCTTCGCAAATCAGCACGCCAAGCTTGACGCCGCGCCACGAAAGCACACGCGGCGACGCCCCTTCGGCAAAGACACGCTTTTCGTCGAACACGCCGTAATTGGGCAAATCATGCTTCTCGCGGATGACCGTGATTTCCCCGCGCGAGGCGAGCAAGCTAGCATTATAGATGAGCCCATCGCGCACCCACACGCTGCCGAACATCAGGTCGCAGCCAAGGGGCGCGGTGGCCACGGCCAACTCCTGTGCGGCGGCCATGGCGCGTTCACGAAAGGCGGGAATGAGCACCAAATCCTCGGGCGGATAGCCCGTCAGGCACATTTCGGGGAAAAGCACCAAATCGGCACCTTGCGCAGCGGCTTGGCGTGCAATGGCCTCCATCCGCGCGGCATTGCCCGCAAGGTCGCCCACCGTGGGGTTGAATTGCGAGAGGGCAAGGGTAAACTGGTCGATCATCGCCGTATGCTGCCGCAAAGCGGCCTTATTGGCAACGATTTATCGGCAAAGAGTAGCTAGGCAAGGCCGCATAGCCATGCTATGAGCCATACTTCACCCGTTTAACGAGGCCCCATGCCCTACGAAGACCCCGCCGAGGCCCTATTACGCTCCCTGACCGATGTGGAGTGGCGCAAACGCGATGGCCGTTTCGAGGCGCGCATTAACCATACGCATCTCGAGGGTATCCAGCTCATGCTGGCCGACCATAACATCATCGCCAGCGGTGAAGTGAGTGCGGCGCGTAGTGGCCGCTACATCGCCACCGTCGGCATCGACCAAATGCCCGCGATTTTGAAAGCTGTGCAAAAAACAGGGGCAAAAGTGAAGCCACACCGCCGGAAATGGCAATCTTGACAATCCCACCATTACTTAAGAGATTAACCTTCTTTTAAGCACAGTATGACATACTGGAAGTGCAAATAATGGGGGCGACATGTCACAGATGACAGATTACATCAGCAGAGAGCTGAAGGGTGCGACGGGCATCACGTGGCAATACAACGAGAGTAAAAGCCTTTTTTATTCCAGCCCTGTAGATCAACTACATCTTGGGCATAGCGTACTTCGCCTGAAAGAAATCGCGCCATCGCTTCAAAACGAAATCAAGGCAACGCAACAAGATGCCAATGGCTATAGAATGATTTGCCTTAGCGAATCGCAGGCCAAGACAATCGTTAATAGTGCTGAGTTTAGAAGGAAAGATTATCGTTCTACAGCAAACGCTCCAGCTCAGGGACGATAGTAAACAAATCCCCCACCAAACCATAATCGGCCACTTCGAAAATCGGGGCGGTTTCATCCTTGTTGATGGCGACGATGACTTTGCTTTCCTTCATACCCGCGAGATGTTGGATGGCGCCGCTGATGCCCACTGCAATATAAAGCTCGGGCGCGACCACTTTACCCGTTTGCCCCACCTGCCAATCGTTCGGCACATAGCCTGCATCCACCGCCGCACGGCTTGCACCCAGCGCCGCGTTTAGCTTATCGGCTAGGCCGTTCAGGATAGCAAAATTTTCTTTGCTTCCTAGCCCACGCCCTCCCGAAATCACCACCCGCGCGGCGGTCAGTTCGGGCCGCTCGCTCTTTGCACCTTCCATGCTCACAAAGCGCGATTGGGTGGGCACCGCCACAGCGGGAACATCGACCGCTTCCGCATTGCTACCCGTTTCGGCCACCTTATCGAACGCGGTGGCGCGCACCGTAATCACCTTAATACTATCGGTCGATTGCACAGTCTCGAGCGCATTGCCTGCATAGATGGGGCGCACGAATGTATCGCTCAACACCACCTGCGTAATCTCGGAAATTTGCTGCACATCGAGCAGCGCCGCCACGCGGGGCATGACGTCCTTACCAACACTCGTTGCCGCCGCAAGAATATGCGTGTAGCCACTGCCGAACTGGGCAATGAACGGCGCAAGATTTTCAGCAAGCGGATGCGCATAGAGCGCGTCGTCTTCGACCAACACTTGTGTAATGCCAGCAATGGTTTTTGCTGCTGCCGTTACGCCAGCAATATTGTGTCCCGCCAGCAGCAGGTGAATTTCACCACCTATCTTTTGTGCTGCACCAATGGTAGCGCGCGTTGCTGGGGTGATAGAGTTTCCGTCATGTTCAGCGATTACGAGTATGGTCATATTATATCACCTTCGCTTCGTTACGCAGTTTATCGACTAGCTCGGCCACATCCTTCACTTTGCCGCCGCCCTTGCGTTTGACGGGCTCGGCGACGTTCAGCACTTTGGTGCGCTCGGTAATTTCAACCCCGAGCTCCGCAGGCGTGAGCACAGCAAGCGGCTTGGCGCGCGCTTTCATAATGTCGGGTAGTTTGGCATAGCGCGGTTCGTTCAGGCGCAAGTCGGTGGTGATGACCGCAGGCAGCTTCACCGCAATGGTCATCAACCCGCCATCTACCTCGCGGGTGACGATGGCCTCGCTGCTTGCAATTTCGACCTTGCTTGCAAACGTCGCCTGTGGCCAGCCCAGCAGCGTGGCCAGCATTTGCCCTGTTTGGCTAGCATCGTCATCGATCGCTTGCTTGCCAGTGATAACAAGGTCGGCAGCCTCTTTCTTGGCGACTGCTGCCAGCAGTTTGGCGGCGACCAGCGGTTCAATCCGTGTGTCCACAGTCACGATAATAGCCCGATCTGCGCCAACCGCGAGCGCCGTGCGCAAGGTTTCTTCGACAGGTTTTGCGCCGATGGAAACAACCACCACCTCGGTGGCAATTCCTTTTTCCTTAAGACGAATCGCCTCTTCGACGGCGATTTCGTCGAACGGATTCATGCTCATTTTCACGTTGGCTAGCTCGACCCCCGAACCATCCCCCTTCACACGGATTTTAACGTTGTAATCAACCACCCGTTTGACGGGAACCAGTATGCGCATGTAACTCTCCCTTATCGGGTCAGTGTGCGTGTTTTTTTAGAGATTTGCAAGAGGTTACAGTGCGCTGCAATATAGATAGAATGCTAGCTTTTCATCATCAGTAATGCGCAAACCACCACCAGCGCAGCACCTTGGAAGGCTACACGCGCGACCATCAACTTGTTGCCGTATTTGGCATTGGCTTCGCCGCCACGCGCCATGAGCACAATGCCTGTGACCAGCACCACCACCGTTGCCAACATTAATGCGCCCAGAAGGATTACCCCGAACATCATTTAAGCAACCTTTCCTGCCTTTTCATGGCGCAATACATAGGTGCGGCTGCAATAAGGGCACGTTACGCTATCGCCATGCCCATGGTCGATATGCAGATAGACTTTTGGGTGACCAAGAGCACCGCCGCCGCCATCACAGGCGACTTCTAGCGTACTTACTTCGATGGTTTCAAACATAGCGTAACTCTAGTTAGCAAAAACAAATTGCGGGCCATTCGGCCGAGCTACAGGTAGGCGGCTCGTGGCTTGGTTGTCAAGGCTAACCTGACGAATCGAGTTGCCTTGTGTCGGCGAAAATTGAGCAGGAACATCGGCAACGGTAATTGGTTCCACGGGCGCACTGCTGGCGCGCACCACCAGCACATCATTCTCACGCCGTGTGGTGTCGCTCACCTGAATCACCCGCACGCGACGAGGCTGCTGCATGGCTACACGCGTGTTGCTTGCAATCACCCGTGGCTTGGCCTCAGCCGCCGAACGGTTCTGCGTTGGCGCAGTGGTTACAGCCACATTCGTTGTGCCCTCATCCGCTTTGCTGGTGCGTGCGGCAGCTACTTTGCCCACAATCTTGTTCCAGTTGCGCTCAATATTTCCTAGATAACGCTGCCCATGCGCTGGTGTGCGAGAATGGTAAGCTGCCGTAGCCTTAATCCAATCGCCCAACGTGCGGTAATTGGTGCTCAGGAATTTAGCCGAATAGGCCACATTGGTGGCCGGATCGAACGCTTGGTTCAAGTTGGCGAACGCTTTGGGGTGGTGTTTCAGATTCACCTGCATGCACCCGACATCGATACTGCGGTAGCCTTGAGCAAGGAAGCTTTGCGTAATCGCAATCGCTTCCGCTTTGCTATCAAAATGGTAACCCTTACCTTCTACGTTAATGGTCCAAGGCCACGGCACACTCATGCCCAGACTTTTGCTGTAGCGTCCCGATTCTGTTGTAGCGATTGCAGCCAACAAATGGGTGGGAATGCTGTTTTTCTTTTCCTCGACGGGGAAATATTGCGTGCACTGGCGTGCACCCTCAATCAGGGGATCCGTTTTGGCATTCGCCGCCACGGGATACAATGCAAGCGCACCAAGCGCCCCTAATGCGGATGCCATAGCGAACTGGAATGAGGGTCGTTTTATCATCAGCGGCAGTGTAGCAAGCATCGTGCCGAGATACAAAAGAAATCAGTATGACAATTACTTAAAGTTGCTCTAAAATGTGAATAAATGATTCAGGAGTTGCCCGTGGCCAACAGCACCCAAGCCCAAAAATCCCTCGGAGGATTCAGCCTACTCGAGCTATCTATTGCGCTCGCGATTATTGGCCTATTGGTCGGTGGCGTTGCTAGCTTACGCTCCTATGTGCGCAATGCTGCGATCACCTCTATGATGAACGAGAGCAAGCTCCTCGTCGATGCCTACCACCAATTCCAAAGCCGCTATAACAACCCTCCGGGGGATCATTGTGCCACCGCCACAACGTGCGGAACCAGCGCCACACCCACTGCTAGCACCATCTGGCCAACGGCCTTTAATGGCGATGGCAATGGCCTCATTCGCGCGGCCTCGACCGCATTTGAAAACGAGCGTTATTATGCCTTCCAGCATCTATCCCTCGCGGGATTCATTCAGGGGCGCTACACGGGTGCGGCGAATGGTACAGGTGGCGCCACGATTGGCGAAAACGTCCCAGGATCTTCGATGGATAAAGTGGCATTCATGTTCGACCACCCCGATGAGCGCGATGGATTTGTTATCCACGCCACGACCCCGAACGCCCTTTATTTCGATGGGCAATACGGGAACATTCTGCGCATTGCGGGGTTATTCGATAACGCCACCACTATCCCCGACCAGCCATTTTTGACTGGCAAACAAGCACTTAATCTCGACGAAAAATACGATGACGGGATTCCCAGCACCGGTATGATCGTAACCCCCAAAACGAGCGCACTTACCGCCTGCACGACGGATGCCACCACCTACACCACCACCACGGATGCCAAAACCTGTTATTTATTCGTGCGCATACAATAAATAAACGCCATTTCTTTGTGTTTTTTTTCAGAAAATTCTGCTAGATTAAAGCTTGAGTTTTGTTGCACGCGTCGTAGATGCGTGAAGTTGGTCCATGTAGGAGTGATGCGCCTATGACGCCAAGAGGGAATGAGTTGGAGCTAATGCTGCGCGATTATCGGCTGACGACAGCCGAAATCATTTACCGCCTACCCGACCATCCAGTATTGCTGCAATCCTATGTCTGGCAAGAATTCGACCTTGCCCCTAAATTCCCAACCTTAAAAAAATTCCTCGCCTTCTGGGATCGCGAGCTGGACGGCAAAATTCATTCCGTCAAAGTCATGCACGCCGAGCTCATTACCCCCGCCGAGTTCAAGCTGGTGAACGCCCCCATCGTGGTTCATTAAATCATTTACCAACCGCCTATTGCGCTGTAAACCAGAGCAAATTTCACGGCATAGTTGGTCTATCGCATGCAGCACCGTCGCTACTGGCCCTACAAAGCAACTGACATGTGGCATGTCGGCATTGCTCGTGCACCCATTGCGAGCTTTCTTAGCAACCCTGCCCCTAGCATTGCATGGCTGCCACGCCCGCGCCCCTTTAGCTTTATTGCCGACCCATTTGCCATGCGTGGAGCGGACGGAAATCTCAGCGTGCTTGTCGAAGCATTCGACTACCGCACCAAGCATGGTGAGATTGATTATTACACCTATTCACCCACACTCGAATTGATTGCCCACGGCACTGCGCTGCGCACGAACGCGCATCTTTCCTACCCCTATCTGATTGCGCACCACGGCGAAACCTACATGCTGCCGGAAGCCTTCCGCAGTGGCACCCTTGCCCTTTATCGTGCGCGCGCATTTCCGAAAGATTGGGAGCCTGTAGCCACCCTGCTCGACCTACCCGCGATTGATGCGAGCCCCGTGCAACATAATGGACAATGGTGGATGTTTTTTTCCCTGCCCGGCGATGACACCCGCGCGCTGCGCGAACTGCACCTCGCCACTGCCGATGATTTGCTGGGGCCATGGACTCTGCACCCCCAAAACCCTATCCGCACTGGGCTTAACGGTAGCCGCATGGGTGGCACCCCGTTTGTGCACGAAGGCGCATTACATCTGCCAATGCAGGACTCTACGCACGGCTATGGATGCGGCATGACCATCTTGAAAGTGACCCGCCTCACTCGTGATGATTTTGCTGCAGAACCCGTTGCCGCATTCAGCGGCCAAGGACTGCACAAAAATTACGCCGATGGCATGCACACGCTATCCTCCTGCGGTGATTTCACAATGCTCGATGTTAAGCATATCGAGCACTCACCCATGCGCCGCCTTGTCGATATGGAGCGTCGTGTTCGTCGCCTGTTATGCAAAGGAAGCGCAGCATGAACATTGCGAACATTATGCTTGGCGGCAGCCGTGGCGGGGTGGAGCAAGCAGCGGTCGATTATGCTCGCGCCCTGCATGGCTTGGGGCACAACGTGCTCACCATCACCCGCCACAACGCGGCGATCATTCCTGCCCTTGCGAACGCCAACCTTCCTTTTGTTAGCATCCGCACCCCGCAACGGTGGAACTTGCTTGCCCGTTGGCGCATCGCACAACTACTGCGTGATTGCGACGTCGCCATCCTCCACGGTAACCGCGCAGGCGATATGGTGGGCACACACCGGCGCTGCAAGAACATCGCTATCGCGCATAGCCGCTTCTTCACGCCAGCGCCACATTTCGATGTTGTGATCGCACTGAGTGAACAACGCGCGGCGGAGATAAAAGCACAGTTTTCTGGCCCCGTTTATATCGTCCCCAATATGATTGACCTGCCCCCCGACACGCCGCGCGCGCCATGGCGCAACCCGCCGATCATCGGTAGCATGGGGCGCCTATCGCAGGAGAAAGGCTTCGACGTACTCCTCGATGCGCTTGCGATTTTACGCGCAAAAAACATTCCTTTTCGCGCTATCATCGGCGGTGAGGGAAAAGAAGGCGAAGCGCTCAAAACCCAAGCTGTACGCCTTGGCATTGCCGATGCCATTACTTGGGCAGGGTGGATTGCCGATAAATCTACCTTCTTTGCAAACCTTGATGTGTATTGCCTGCCCTCGCGCACGGAAAATTTCCCCATCACCCTGCTTGAGGCCATGGCGCATGGCTGCCCCGCCGTAAGCACCGAATGTGGCGGTGGCCCCGCTGAAATGTTGTCGGATGGATGCGGCATCCTCAGCCCCATCACCGCCGAGGGTATCGCCGCTGGCCTCACACGGGCACTGGGCAACCCCAGCCAAACCATTATGATGGGGGCCAATGCCCGCACCCGAGCCGAAGACCGCTATGCGGCAGCCATTGTCGCTCAACGCCTCCAAGGAATAATTACTGGCACCCCTGCCAGCAACCCATAGAAGTATAAGCTATAATTGACTGCTTGCCTGCGCGGATACCGCGGATTGGACTTTAACGCTTAGTGTGATAATCTTCCAGAAACTCTAGCACATTGGGAGCTAGCCATGATTGTCGCGTCTTTGATGGGACTACCGTATCGGCGCAGGAAGCCGAACATTCCAGAAGAAGTTGTTACTTCCGTAGAAAAGGCAATGGATAAAACGGTCGCCGAGCTATTCCAGAGCGATGAATTTAGTTGGCTACTGACACGCATTAGAAGCCAAGAGACCGCCGTTAGAGACCTATATAATACTATACTACGATATGGTTATGACCTAACCAGCCGAGTTCAGTACGGCCACCGAATAGATTTCGACTGCATTGGCATGAAAGTTCACAGAAGGATGCTTGAGGGCTGCATTAGTGAATATGCGGGGGAATCTGCAGATGCGGCAAAAAGCTATTTTGAATTAATTCATGCTAGACTCATAAAAAATTTGCCCCCTATTGAAGAAATTTGGCAACAACACAATCTTGCTACACTAAAAGATTCACCACGGTCTCGATAATTGGGATAAGACCTAATCCATGATAACTAACCGCAGCTTTATCCGCATCAGCGGCAACGACCGCATCAGCTTCCTGCAAGGCATTGTCACGCAAGATGTGACGAAGCTGAACGAGGATAAAATCCAATTCGCGGCATTGCTCTCGCCGCAAGGAAAAATCCTGCATGATATGTTTCTCATCGCAGCGGATGACTCCATCCTTATTGATACCGCCACGCAGTATAAAGACACTCTCGTCAAGCGCCTGATGATGTATAAACTGCGTGCGAAAGTGACGATTGCGGAACTATCCCCCGAGGCGGCTCTAGCCCTTATCCCCACGCCCTTGGCTGACCCTCGGCATCCCGAGCTTCCTGCCTACTCGCCACTCGCCGAGCAGCCCTCTTCACTTTCCCTCGGCATCCCCGAACTCGGCCGCGATTTTATGCCCGATGAGGTGGTTCCGCTGGATGCTGGTTATGATTTGTTGAGCGCCATCTGCTTCACCAAGGGCTGCTATGTCGGGCAGGAAATTGTGGCACGCATGCACTATAAAAACATTGCTCGGCGCGGATTCTTTATTCTCGAACACGACACCATGCCCCCGCGCCTTGGCTTACTTAAATTCGAGGATGTCTTTGCGAACAATCCATCCCCCGCGACCTGCCATCCATCACCTGTGACGCTGGATGGCATCACCTACCGCGCCAGCTTGCCAGCATGGATGGCGCCAAAACTGGAGCAGTTCCAAAACAACCGCGAGAATCAATAAAATTATTCGTGGATGCATGCAGTATTGTATTTGGTAAAAGCGATCCCTAAATGCTAATCTGTAGAAAATAAAACCAACGAGCGACGCGACATTATGAAATTCTTTCGTAAGGTAAAAACCATGATCACGCCCGAATCGTCGCCTACCGATATTACCGTATCGCACGCCGCTATCGGCACCCCCAACATTATCGACGCCAGCGCGCAAAAGGGCTATCTGGCTGGGCAACTGCTGGTCGCCACCCCTGTGATCGATTCGGGCTGCTTCCAAAAATCGGTGATTTATGTGTTCAACCATTCGGCAGATGGGGCGATGGGACTCATCATCAACCAGCCGATTGAACTGGTGAATTACGGCACCCTGATCGAGGGCATGAACCTACCGGCCGAAGCGGCCACCAAAAACATTCCTGTCTATTTCGGCGGGCCGGTGGAGCGGGCGCGCGGCTTTGTGCTCCACAGCACGGATTATTTCCGCGAGTTTTCGCTCATGAAATCTGGCGAGCTGGCCATCACCGCCAGCAGCAACATATTGGCGGATATTGCCCGTGGCGAAGGCCCGAAAGACGCCGTCCTCATTGTCGGCTATGCGGGCTGGAGCGCAGGTCAACTGGAGGCCGAAATCGAGCAAAATAGCTGGATTTCCGTCCCTGCCACGCCCGAACTCGTCTTTGGCACCGAGAATGACCTGAAATGGGCGACCGCCAGCAAGTCGCTGGGCATCGACATGGCGTTTTTCAGCACCACCGTTGGGCATGCGTAAGCCGCGCTTTTCTTAATATTATCCTTGATTTAGCGCCCCCCGCGCGCTACATACGCGCGCATGAAAAGCTTTCAAGATATCATCCTGACCTTGCAAAACTATTGGGCGCGCCAAGGCTGCGTCATTTTGCAGCCCTATGACATGGAAGTGGGCGCAGGCACCTTCCACCCCGCCACCACCTTGCGCGCGCTGGGGCCAAAACCGTGGAATTGCGCCTATGTGCAGCCCAGCCGCCGCCCGAAGGATGGCCGCTACGGCGAGAACCCCAACCGCTTGCAGCATTACTACCAGTTTCAGGTCATCCTAAAACCCTCGCCCGATAACCTCCAGCAGCTCTACCTTGATTCGCTGCGCGAGCTGGGCATTAAGGCGGAAGAACACGATATCCGCTTTGTGGAGGATGACTGGGAATCCCCCACCCTCGGCGCATGGGGCTTGGGTTGGGAAGTCTGGTGCGACGGCATGGAAGTCACCCAATTCACCTATTTCCAACAAGTCGGCGGCATCGAGTGCAACCCGATTGCAGGCGAGCTGACCTACGGCCTCGAGCGCCTTGCCATGTATATCCAAGGCGTCGAGAACGTCTATGACCTAAAATGGAACGACGCCAAAGAAGGCGAAGTGCAATTCACCTACGGCGATGTGTTCAAGCAAAACGAGGTGGAATTTTCCGCCTACAACCTCGAAGCCGCGAACACCGAGCAACTGTTCAAACAGTTCGAGGAAGCCGAGGCCGAGTGCAAATCCCTCCTCGCCCACACCAACGAACGCTCGCAAGGGCTGGTGCTGCCTGCCTATGACCAGTGCATCAAAGCCAGCCACCGCTTCAATTTGCTGGACGCGCGCGGCGTCATCGGCGTCACCGAACGCGCGAGCTACATCGGCCGCGTGCGCGCCCTCGCCAAAGCCTGCTGCGAAGCATGGGTAAAAACGCAGGAGGCTGCGTGATGCGAACACTCGTTATCATTATATCAATAAGTTTGCTTTTTATCTGCACCTCAGCAGCTCCTGCGTTTGCAGAAGAAAAGGGTGGCGCGTACAATCGTGCTTATTCGTTAGTCCCCACCATTTATCCTAATATATTTTCTTCACCTGAATTCGCACGCAAAGTTCAGGGCACAATTCAGGAAACTGTAGCGCAAGCTGCCAATCAAGCATCTGGCAATAATCCTAGCCATCCTTGTTATGCTTCTACAGTGACATTAATAACCCAACTTTATAATAAGCATTATGCGCTTGAGAATATACGTGGCAAGCTAGCCTCCACATGGGCAGACCGCTACACAGCAACACAGATGAATAGTATAGACAGCTATTTTACCAGCCCTTTAGTACTTCGATTGAACCGTGCAGACTTAAAAACCAAGCCTTCATCGCTTGAAGAAATGAATCGAGACCTTGTTGCCTCAGGCCAGTTCTCTGAGAGCGAAATAGAACAACTTGAGGCTCTAACAAGCCGAGATATCTATGAGTTCAATAAGAAAAAATCTGCTGATTTAAGCGACGTCATAGCTAAAGTTAAGCAAGATATAAATTCCGAGTCAGCGCAAATAATTGCTGCAATGAGAATGCAGGTTGAATCGCAGGATCAAAAAGCTGGTGAATGCGTGCTAATAAAACAACAGGGCGCCTAATGTACCTCTCCCTCCTCAAATGCAAACTCCACGGCGCGACGGTGACGGACGCGAACCTGAACTATGAAGGCTCCATCGGCATCCCGCGCGATTTGATGGATGCAGCGGGCCTGTTGCCGCACGAGCGGGTGGATGTCCTCAACTTCGCCAATGGTGCACGCCTCACCACCTATGTGCTGGAATACCCCGCAGGTAGCGGCCACATCGTCATGAACGGCCCCGCCGCCCACCTCATCAAAAAAGGCGACCGCGTGATTGTCTGCGCCTATGCCAGCATGGAGCCTAAGAAAGCCAAAAAGCACCAACCCACTGTCATCATTCTGGGCGCGGGCAATAAGGTAAAACCCATGCGCACCAAAGCGATGATCGACCCTAAACGCGCGGCCAAAACGCCCGCGAAGAAAAAGACGGTAACGAAATAATGGCCACCCTTCTCCTCGAACTTTTCTCGGAAGAAATCCCCAGCCGCATGCAGCGCGCCGCGGCGGAGCAATTGCAGCGTCTCATCGCTGCTGGCTTTGAAAAAAATATGCTGAAACCCAGCGACGTGAAGACATTCGTCAGCCCGCGCCACTTGGCCATTCAATGTTTCGGCCTTCCCACCATCCAGCCGGATGTGAAGGAAGAAAAACGCGGCCCCAAAATCGGCGCGCCGGAGCAAGCCTTGAAAGGCTTCCTGACCGCGAGCGGCCTCACCCTCGACCAGTGCGAACAGCGCGATGGCTATTATTACGCCACCATCGAACGCAAAGGCCGCGCCGTCGCCGATGTGGTGAAAGAAATTTGCGAAAGCGCACTCACTGCGTTCTCATGGCCAAAATCCATGCATTGGGGCAGCCGCGACAAGCGCCCGCTGGCTTGGGTGCGCCCATTACATCGTATCACGTGCCTACTCGACGAAGCGGTCGTACCGCTGCAGTTCGCGCACCTCACCGCCAGCAATGTCACGGAAGGCCACCGCTTCCTTGCGCCTCAACCAATCACTGTTGCACACGCCGAGAAATACGAAGCGCTGATGAGCGATGCAAAAGTCATCGTCGATTTCGCCGCACGCCGCGCGAAAATTGCGGCTGAAATTGCTGCAGTCGCCGCTGGCGCCAAACTCGGCATGGTGGAGGATGAAGATTTGCTGAACGAGGTGACAGGGCTGGTGGAATGGCCTGTGCCGCTGCTGTGCGAATTCGACAAAAAATTCCTCGATTTGCCGCCAGAAGTGCTGATTTCCGAAATGAAAAACCACCAGCGCTATTTCGCCCTCGTGGACGCGAACGGCAAGCTCACCAACCAATTCATCACCGTCGCCAACATGGTGAATGCGGATGGTGGCGCACAAGTGAAGGCAGGCAACGCCCGCGTCGTCCGCGCCCGCCTCGCCGATGGTGAGTTTTATTGGGAACAAGACCGCAAAACCAGCCTCGAAGAGTGGGGCAAGAAATTATCGGATGTCGTCTTCCACGCCAAAGTGGGCATGATGAATAAAAAGGTAGAGCGGATTGAGGCTTTGGCCTCAGATATCGCAGACGCCATTAGCTTTGAAGATAAGATTGCCGTTCGACGCGCTGCACAGCTTTGCAAGGCCGACCTAACCTCAGGCATGGTCGGCGAATTCCCCGAGCTGCAAGGCATCATGGGTCGCTACTATGCTAAGGCTCAGGGCAAAAATGACGCTGTCGCCGATGCGATTCGTGACCACTACGTGCCTCGGGGAGCTTCTGCCGCAGATGCAAAGGAATTGACCGCGCAGTCCGAGCTTTCTGGAATTATCGCGATTGCCGACAAGCTCGATTCTATTGGAGAACTATTCAAGGCAGGTGAAAAACCAACGGGCAGCAAAGACCCGCTGGCACTCCGCCGTGCGGCGTTAGGTGTACTACGGATATTGAATCGTCATAAACGCAATCTGGATATCGCCCCTCTCATCGATACAAAAGTCCGCAAGGAAGTTATCGAGTTCTTCAAAGATCGTCTTAAGCAACTCCTCAAAGAACAAAGCTATCGGCACGATGTTATTGAGGCTGTTATGCCAGAAACGAATGAAACCTTTGTGAGTGAATTGATTTTTGCCAAGGCAAGGCTGCTCGATGAATGGCTCTCCGCCCCCGCTGGCACCGAAACCCTCGCCGCAATCAAGCGCGCAATGAACATTCTCGCTGCCGAGGAGAAAAAATCGAAAACCACCTTTGCGCCCAGCACTAGCGGCGCGGTGGAACCATCGGAAAAAGCCTTGGTGGCCGCACTTGCAGAGGCACAAAAAAATACGGCTGCAGGCCCTGCCTGCTTGGAGCGCCTCGCCGCGCCCATTCAACAGTTTTTTACCGACCTCATGGTCACCGAGGAAGGCAAGCGCGATGCGCGCTTGGGCTTGCTTGCCGCCGTGCGAGAGGCTACACTACACATCGCCGATTTTTCTAAAATTGAAGGATAACCACCATGAAATCATCCGCAGCACTCAAGACCACTGCCCCTGAAAAACTCGTCTATAATTTTGGCGATGGCAAAGCCGAGGGTAATGTGTCCATGAAAAATGCGCTCGGCGGCAAAGGTGCCAACCTTGCTGACATGTGCGCGCTGGGCTTGCCGGTGCCTCCTGGGTTCACCATCCCGACGGATGTGTGCGTCGCTTATTACGCGGCTGACAAAAACTTCCCAACCGCGCTTGAAGAGCAGGTGAAAGCCGGTATCGCCCATATCGAAAAAATTGTGGGTCGCCAGTTTGGCGATGCCAAAAACCCGCTGCTGGTTTCCGTTCGCTCCGGCGCGCGCGCATCCATGCCCGGGATGATGGATACGATTCTGAACCTCGGCCTGAACGATGTTACGGTGGAAGGCCTCGCTGCCAAAACCGGCAACCCGCGTTTTGCGTATGATTCCTACCGCCGCTTCATCCAGATGTATTCCGATGTGGTGCTGGGTGTGGACCATGACCATTTCGAAGACCTGCTCGACCTCATGAAAAACGAGCGCGACTTCGCGCAGGATACCGATTTGAGCGCCGATGACCTCAAAGAACTCGTTGCCCAGTTCAAACAAAAAGTGGCCGAGCACATCAAGCGCCCCTTCCCGCAGGATGTGAACGAGCAGCTGTGGGGCGCCACCAAAGCTGTGTTCGATAGCTGGATGAACCCACGCGCAATTACCTATCGCAACCTGCACGATATTCCCGCTTCGTGGGGCACCGCAGTCAACATCCAATCCATGGTATTCGGCAACATGGGTGACGATTGCGCCACAGGCGTGGCCTTCACCCGCAACCCATCCACGGGCGACAAAGCCTTCTACGGCGAGTTCCTTGTGAACGCCCAAGGGGAAGACGTGGTCGCGGGCATCCGCACACCGCAGCCGCTCACCGTTCAAGGCAAGGCCGAAGGTGGCGATCTGCCAAGCATGGAAGAAGTGATGCCCGACGTGTTCGCCGATTTGGTGCGCATTTACCAAAAGCTGGAATCGCATTACCGTGACATGCAAGACATCGAGTTCACGGTCGAGAACCGCAAACTCTGGATGCTGCAAACCCGCAACGGCAAGCGCACTGCCAAAGCATCGCTCAAAATCGCGGTGGATATGGTGAACGAAAAACTCATCACGAAAGAAGAAGCATTGCTGCGGATTGACCCACTGTCACTCGACCAATTGCTGCACCCAACGCTTGACCCTAACGCTAAGAAAACCGTCATTGCGCGCGGGCTGCCTGCATCCCCAGGTGCGGCTTCGGGCAAAGTGGTGTTCACGGCGGAAGATGCCGAGCACGCCGCAAACCTGAAAGAAAAAGTCATCCTCGTGCGCATTGAAACTTCGCCAGAGGACATCCACGGCATGCATGCCGCACAAGGCATCCTCACCGCCCGCGGCGGCATGACCAGCCACGCGGCCGTGGTCGCACGTGGCATGGGCAAATGCTGCGTCTCAGGCGCTGGCGATGTGCGCATCAACTATGCGAAGAAGGAATTTACCGCAGGCCAGAACACCATTCGCGAGGGCGACATCATCACCCTGAATGGCTCAACGGGTGAAGTGATTCTAGGTGAAGTAGCGACCGTGGAACCCAACCTCTCGGGCGATTTCAACACCGTGATGGCATGGGCGGATGCAGCACGCACGCTGAACATTCGTACCAATGCGGAAACCCCGCTGGATGCAAAAACCGCCCGTGGCTTCGGTGCTGAGGGTATCGGCCTGTGCCGCACCGAGCACATGTTCTTCGATGCCGAGCGCATCATCGCCATGCGCGAAATGATTGTGGCCGAAACCAAAAAAGCGCGTGAAGTAGCGCTCGCAAAACTGCTGCCTTACCAGCGCAAAGATTTCGTCGAAATCTTCAGCATCATGGATGGCTTGCCGGTGACGATTCGCTTGCTTGACCCACCGCTGCACGAGTTTTTGCCGCACACCGATGCCGAAATGCAAGAAGTGGCCGATGCCTCGCACCTGACGCTGGAGGCGGTTAAATACCGCGCCAGCCAATTGCACGAGGCGAACCCCATGCTCGGCCACCGTGGTTGCCGCTTGGGCATCACCTACCCTGAAATTTACGCCATGCAAAGCCGCGCCCTGTTTGAAGCAGCTGCTGAAGTGCAAAAATCAGGCAAGAAAGTGCTGCCCGAAATCATGATTCCGCTGGTGATGACCAAGCGTGAATTGCAGCTGATGAAAGAGATCATCGACCAAGTGGCTGGCGAAGTGAAAGCCGCCACGGGCGTCGATATCGTCTATCAAGTCGGCACCATGATCGAGCTTCCACGCGCGGCATTACGTGCGGGTGACATTGCAGAATACGCTGAATTCTTCAGCTTCGGCACGAACGACCTGACGCAAACCACCCTTGGCATCAGCCGCGATGACGCTGCAAACTTCATCGAGCATTACAAAAAGCAAGGCGTCATTGAGCAAGATCCGTTCGTGACCATCGACCAAGATGGCGTGGGCGAATTAATTCGCCTCGCGGCGGAGCGCGGCAAAGCCACGCGCCCCAACATCAAGCTCGGCATCTGCGGTGAGCATGGCGGCGACCCAGCCTCCATCGCCTTCTGTCAAAAAACGGGCTTGAATTACGTCAGCTGCTCGCCGTACCGCGTGCCGATTGCACGCCTAGCCGCAGCGCAAGCAGCAATTCGCAGCAAACAGGCTTAGCGGTAGCCGTGGCGCTTCATGCGCCCCTGCACGGTTAACTTGCCACCCCGCCAGATGGTATAGCTATGGTCAGGATCAGCGGGGATGCCGCTGGTGCGCTCGTTGCCAATGATGCCCGATAAAAGGCCATCCGCATGGACGATGCTGCCAGCCTTTGCAGACGTAGCTTTCTTGCTAGGTTTTTTCTTGGCTTTCTTTTTCGATTGGGGCGCCTCAGTTGCCACTTCCTCGAGCGGTAAGAGTGACAAAAAGCCCTGCGCTGCGCCAAAGAATTGCTCAGTCTCATTGGGCTCGATTATGCGTACTTCGGGCGAACCGCGACCCGATAGCTCCACACGGTGAGCCACCGTATCGAGATTGGTTACCTTTAGTGCAAAGGCGGGAGATGCTAGTAGCGCTAGCGACAATGCTGCATAGGAAATACGTTTCATAAATTCTCCATGAATGGGTTGTTACATTGCCTTAAATTTTTGTGCCTGCTCCACCGCTAGCGCATCCACGCGGTCGTTATGGGTGTCGCCACTATGTCCCTTCACCCAGTGCCAAGCAATTTTATGCTGCGCAGCAATTTGCTCAAGCGCTTGCCATAAATCAACGTTCTTTACTGGCTTCTTGTCGGCTGTTTTCCAGCCCTTTTTAATCCAGCCATCGAGCCATTCGGTGTAGCCTTGCAGCACATATTTACTGTCCGTATAGAGCGCCACATCGCATGGCTCTTTCAGTTGTTTCAGGGCTGCAATCGTCGCCATCAATTCCATACGGTTATTGGTGGTTTCTTTCTCACCTCCGCTGATTTCTTTTTGCTTTTCACCAAACATCAGCAACGCCGCCCAGCCGCCAGGGCCTGGGTTGCCGCTGCATGCACCATCGGTATAGATGGTTACTTTTTTACGGCTAGAGGCCATATTCGCCTACATCCTTCACCCGTTGATGGAAGCGCAACTTGCTGGCATACTCCAAAGGGTCGTGCGGACGCACCAGTGCGTTCGGGTCACGATGCAACCAGTCATGCGCGCGCGTAAGCAAGAAGCGCAACGCTGCACCACGCAGCAAGGTCGGGAATGCCGCAATTTCTGCCACCGTGAACGGGCGCTGTTTTTGATATGCCGCGAGCAATAACTTCGATTTCGTTGGGCTAAATTCACCACTTTGCTCGAAGCACCATGCGTTGAGGGTAATCGCCACATCGTAGGCCAGCGCATCGTTACAGGCGAAATAAAAATCAATGACACCGCTTACGTCATCGCCCTCGAAGAAGACATTGTCGGGGAACAAATCCGCATGAATGACCCCCTGCGGCAGTCCTTTGATTTCCGAAAAATGCTGCGCCGCATATTCCATTTCTAAGCGCAACAAATCCTCGAGGCCGCCTTGAATTTCATCGAGCCTTCCCTTAATTTTTTCGTAGATTTTCTGCCACCCTACGAGGGAAAGCGCATTCGCACGGTGTGCAGCAAAACCAGCGGTGGCACGGTGCAAAGCGCCCAGTACATCGCCGACGGATGCAGCGTGTGGATTACGGATAATGCTGCGACTTTTGCCATGCAAAAAACTCACCAGCGAGGCTTGCTTGCCGGCAAGTTCACCCACCAATGCGCCATCACGCCGCACAATCGGTTTAGGGCATGCCACGCCTTGCGTTGCCACATGCTCAAGCAACCCAAGAAAGAACGGCAAATCTGCAGCATTTACGCGCTTTTCATAGAGCGTAAGGATATATTTCTCTTCCGCTCCTGTTGGCGACTTCACCGCCACCAGATAGTTTGTATTCTCCACCCCTTGCGCAATGCCCACAGCAAAATCGAGCGCCCCCACTGCATAGGATTGCTCCAGATGGTTCGCAATTTGTTCATTGGTAAGGGTAGTATAAACAGCCATAGCGTTGCTTCTAGCAGCCTCAATAGGGCCTGTCACTTTTTTGCGTGAGCGCGCATTTTTTACTAGCCGCGCAGTGGCAATCTAGTTAGGATTGCTGTGCTCGGTAGTCGGTGCGACTGCCCACATAACCAACCACCAAAATACGAAGGAGAGTGCGCATGTTTCGCCGTAGGGAAGATGGGACCGAAGAATTGATCAACGATAACGAAGGCGCGACCGTAATACCGGCTAGCGCGGCATCCTCGGCTGTGCCTTCTATGCCCGTTGCTCCCGCGGCACAGGCTGCGGCTCCAAGCTTCCGTCCCGTACCGCCACAAGCTGCCGTTGCCTCCGCGCAGCGCCCAGCCATGCCATCGATCTCTCAACCGTCTTCGCTCGCCTCGAGTGAAGCAGCGCGCCCTGCCGCAGCAAACCCTGCTTCGCGCACGTCTAACAAGCGCGTGCTTACGGTAGGCCCAGACATTCAAATGAAAGGTGAAATCACCACCTGTGACCGCGTGGTCATCGAAGGTGTTGTAGACGCCACCATGCGCGATGTGCACACGGTTGAACTCGCTGAAACTGGTTCGCTGAAAGGCACTGCCGAAGTTGAAGATGCAGAGATCTCTGGCAGCTTCGAAGGCGACCTTGTGGTGCGCGGCAAACTGACGGTTTACACCTCGGGTCGCGTACGCGGCAACATCACCTATGGTGAAATCGAAATCCAGCGCGGTGGCCAAATCTCTGGCAATATCCGCAATGCGGCAGATGCAAAAGCTGGTGCAAACACCGCCAAAAAAGCGGCGTAGCGCAGATTCAATAAATGATACGGGGCTGCCTTGCAAAAGGCAGCCCTTTTTTATGCCGTTTTTTCAGGAAACGCGCACCATGTGGCTACCGTGCAGCGCCCGCATTCAGGCGCGCGCGCCTTACATACATACCGCCCATGCAGAATGAGCCAATGGTG
Organism: Alphaproteobacteria bacterium; assembly: GCA_035911175.1. Taxonomy (GTDB): domain Bacteria; phylum Pseudomonadota; class Alphaproteobacteria; order Rickettsiales; family UBA3002; genus QFOX01. The sequence continues at coordinate 49,849 of JAMHWA010000034.1, read as the reverse complement.
GGCATGCTGCTTCCAATGCGCGGGAATAGCTTTCTCCAATGCCAACTCAGTTGCTAGCGGGTTGGTGGTGGCGCACAGGCCGAGGCGATTGGCGACGCGAAACACATGCGTATCCACCCCTATGGTGGGCAAGCCCAGTGCGCAGTTGAGCCAAACATTCGCGGTTTTTCGTCCCACACCGGGCAAGGTCTCGAGCGCCTCACGCGTGGTGGGGACATTTCCATCATACGCCTCTATTAGCCGCGCGCACAGCGCCATCACGTTCTTGGCTTTCGTATTAAATAGCCCAATCGTTTTGATGTATTTTTTCAGCCCCACCTCACCGAGTTTCAGGAATTTCTGAGGGCTATCCGCCACAGCGAAGAGCGCTTTGGTGGCTTTGTTCACGCTCACATCGGTCGCCTGTGCGGAAAGCACAATCGCCACCAATAGGCAAAATGTGTTGGGGGCCTCCAGCTCGGTTTTTGGCTGCGCATTGGCCGCGGCGAAGGTGCTGAACATAGCATCGGCACTAGCTTTGGAGAGCTTTTTGCTTGGTTTTTTCATCGCTTAATCATGCGCATAGCCGCCTTGAAATGACAACTCAAACCTATGCCATGCCCTCGGAATCTTCACAAAACTGTCACATTATTGGGCGGTCTATTTGCTATACTTGGACTATGGAAAATAGCTTCAACACGCATCAAGAACGCCCCTCTGCTACTGGCAGCTTCGTGCGTGGCGCATTGTCGGGTGCTGGCACGGGCGCCTTGATGAGTGTCATCGTCGCTGGCGTGCTTGCAGCAGGCACGTTATTCACGGGTGGCTTCGCCGCATTTGGCATGGCAGCCTTCCTGACTCCGCTTATGTCGACTGCGGCTGTGATGATTCCCGCAACCGCGCTTTTTTCTGGTCTCATGGGGGCAAAAAATAGCTTCTCGAGCAAACCATCAACGACAAACATTGTTCCAGTCCCTGTTGCTGGCACCACCGCCCCTGTCATCTACCAAAGCCAAGAGCCTTCGCTCGATAGCCCCCAAGCTCCAGCAAAAAGCTGGGTAGCCGCTACGGGTCACGGGGTCGAGAGCCAAAACCGCATCCAGCAAATCCTTGATCAAGGCATGGCCGATAAAGACCGCGCTCAAGCCATCCTCGCCGCGCGTGAGGCAGCGAGTGTCGAACCTACCCAAGGCCGCGCCTAAATCATTTTCCTCATATCCTCTGCGACATCTACGCCACATGGGGCAACAAACACCCCTCTTATTGGCGTTAACACTTTCTTATTCATTCACAGCTATATTGGCTAATCGTACAATACAGTGAATGGAGCTGACCTATGAAAAAAATTCTTCCCGTGTGCGCCCTTATCATGCTTGCCCCGCTTGCTTCGTTCGCGGAGTCGCTTGATTATATTGGCGGCGCCGACAGCAACACCCAGACCATCCACCATTGCGGGTACTTAAAGAGCTCATCGAAGCTTTACACCAGTTCCTCGGTCACGGTCGGCGTTGTGGAGCATAAGCTCGCGGCACTGGGCTATAAATCCACTGTCGATGGCCATTATGGCAAACGCGACAAGCGGGCTGTGAAAGCATTCCAGCGTGATCGTGGCATTGCGGTGGATGGTATTGTTGGCCCGATTACGGCGAAGCACCTTGCGCATGCCAGCCACCCAAGCCCCAACGTGCGCCGCTGCAACCGCCCTGTAATGGCCTCGCGCTAGCTTAACTGCGCCTCGCGGCTTGGTGTGCTTACACGCCCTTCATGCGTTGCTTCCATAACCTGAGTGACGGCTTTCGTAGGCGCATTCTCCACCAACGCGGTTGCCTTCTCACGCCCTGCATAGCGCTCTGAGCGATCCGCCTTCTTCTCGGCCTGCTTGCGCGCAAAGAAATGCCCGCCGACATAAAGCAGCGTTGCGGCCGCAGCTGTTGCGAACACATCAAACGCCCCAATCTCGCCATAGCGATACGCCTTAGTCTTCTTCATGGCCTCTTCAGCTAACATTGGCTCCTTACGCAACTTTTGTATAAATTGGTGCGTACGCTGGCCTGCCTCTTGGGGGAATAACTCGAATGTTTTAGGAACCGCGAAGCGCGCGCCCATCAGCGCGGTAAATACTGCGCCCCACGCAAGAAGCCTTCCTTCAATCAGGCTGCCCCATGTTTGCTTGGGAGCGCTTTCAACTGCCTCGGGCGGGGTTTTATCTCCCATCATCACGTTGAGGCCACTGACTATAGGCACCTTGTAGTGCTCCGCCGCACCAATCGGCAGAATCATGGCGTTGCCGCCCATCATCAGCGAAGTGGTCATCACCGCCTCTTCTGCGATTTGCTTGCTAGTTTCCTTAGGAAGTACGCGCGACAAGTGGCGCTGCGTCCACTCCACAGCGCGCTGATAGCGTGGCCCAGCCCAACCGCCATGCTTCAACTTATCTGCTAGAAACAATGTCGCAAAAAAAGTACCTACGCCCGCCAAACCGCCATAGACTGCGCGATCGAACAGCTTTTCACCTTTCGATTTACCTTTGGCCAGCTCCACAGCGGGCTCTGGCATTGTTTTCTCTGTATTTTCTTGCTTCAAGTTGGGCAGACTCCTTCACCCTCAATAATAGGTGATTATTGCCCCAAGAAGTGTGAAGGTTTGATGACAAATGCATGGGGGCTCTTGGCTGCCGCCATAAAACCACACTGCAAAAAAATCTGCGCGCACCATGCGCAAATCACACAATCCTCTTGGCTTGCGAAGCGGAAAATACTAGGGTTTGCGTGGACAATCTACGCCATTGTGGCGAATTTCTTATCATTAGGAGTGACTATGCGTTCGTTCGTTTTTGCTTTATTGGCTGCCACCGCGCTTTCCAGCGCTGCTTTCATGGCGTCGCCTGCTGCTGCTGGCAGCACCCCCTTTGGTGCCGCAAGCGCACCACTGACCGCCGAAGAAAAAGCGGCCATTAAAGAGGAAGCTGCACAGATTCGCAAAGCCCGCGCCGCAGCTGCTGAGCGCGCACGCAAGAAGCGTGAAGCTGCCGCTGCCGCCAAAGCTGAACAAGAGGCTGCCTCACACAGCATGGAAGCACCCGCAGAGCCTGTGGTTGAAGCCCAGCCAGAACCTATGCCTATGGCTGCGGAACCTGTTGCTGTTCCTGCACCTGCTGCGACCAGCACGGCACCTGCTGCCGCTGCGCCTGCTGCACCCGTGCCTACACCTAGCGCACCTGCTGCCGCATTGCCTGTTACCGCACCTGCTCCTGCAGATGCTGTACCACCTTTGGCACCGGCTGCAGCACCAGCACCCGCTGCTGGCCACTAAGCCATCTGGAAGTTACAAAGAAAAAGGCCCCCGAAGCAATTCGGTGGCCTTTTTTATGTACGTAATTAGTTGCGATTTCGTGCTGGTACAGGAATTTGCTTTTGGTATGCCCTCAGAAAATCCTGTACTGTAGGAAAAACATGGTCCGCGTGCCCATCACCATCGCCCTTGCCATAAGAGATAAATACTGTCTGCATACCCATGGCTTTGGGGTGCTTCAGGTTTTTGGCCGTATCCTCAACCATGATCGCATCCTCGGCCTGATGGCCAGTCAGCGCCAACACACGAGCAAAGGAATGAATGCCATCGCATTTCCGGCTAAAGTTGAGTTGCTCCGTGCCGATAATATGTTCTGGTTTAAAGAACTGACTCAAGCCCCGCGCAGCCAACACACGCTTTGCCCATTCGGTGCTGCCGTGGGTTAGGATAACATGGGTAACCTCAGGCGTCGCGGCGGCAATTTGGCGGAAACTTGCGAGTAGACGCTGACCAGGTTTTAAGAAATCCGTTGAGACTTCTTCATGGTAACGGCGGTGCATTTCCGCTTCTGGCAGACCATACTCGCGGATAAAAATATCAAAACTAGTACCATATTTTCTATAGGATTGGCTGGCGAGGTCTATTGCGCCTTCCCCCGAATCTTTAAACCCAAGAGAGACTGCAGCGCGTGCAGCAGCCTCCTCGCAAGCACGATGGAACGCGTCATCATACGGATAGATGCAGTTATCCAAATCCCAGATGAACAGCTTTGCGGGTTTAAGTGTGATCGATTTCATGTCCACAGATTAACTGAACGCATTGCCAGCAAGCGTGACAATTTGATGAAGATTCACCTAAGAGAGCTCTGATTTTTTTAATACAGATGGGAAACCATCAGCAGCGCACAATACACATTTATTTGACACCAGAAGAGAAGTCGGCGTTCTGCTTGAGATGACTAGGAATAGCTTTAAAATCCCTCTGGTTCAGCATTTATTCGTAAAACGAAAAAGCCCCCTGTTTCCAGGGGGCTTTTCATAATGAATTCAATAACAAAAGGCCGCTTCGAAGGTCTGGCGACGTCCTACTCTCCCAAGCCTTGAGACTTAGTACCATCAGCGCTGAAGGGTTTCACGGTCGTGTTCGGAATGGGTACGTGTGGATCATCCTTCGCTATAATCACCAGACCGTCGAAACGGCCTTTTGAGCGGGCGGGAACTTTCATTCCCGCCCATATTTTATAGGTATCTACAAGCTGTGTTCTATTAGTTCAACTCAGACACTCACTAACTACAGAACAAAGCACTGCTTTGCACTGTACGTGAGGGTATCATAAATTTGCAATCAAGCCGATTTCGACGAATCGAAATGCTAGATAAAACAATGGAGCAATTAGTACCAGTTAGCTGCACTCCTTACGGAGCTTCCACATCTGGCCTATCAACGTGATGGTCTATCACGGCTCTCATAGGGAAACCTTGTTTTAAAGCTGGTTTCACGCTTAGATGCTTTCAGCGTTTATCCATTCCGCACATAGCTACCCAGCTGCGCCATTGGCATGACGACTGGTGCACCAGTGGTGCGTCCAACCCGGTCCTCTCGTACTAAGGTCAGATCTTCTCAAGTTTCCTACACCCATGGCAGATAGGGACCGAACTGTCTCACGACGTTCTAAACCCAGCTCACGTACCACTTTAAACGGCGAACAGCCGTACCCTTGGGACCTTCTCCAGCCCCGGGATGTGATGAGCCGACATCGAGGTGCCAAACGGTGTCGTCGATATGGACTCTTGGACACCATCAGCCTGTTATCCCCGGCGTACCTTTTATCCGTTGAGCGATGGCCCTTCCACTTGGAACCACCGGATCACTAGGACCTACTTTCGTATCTGCTTCACCTGTCAGTGTCGCAGTCAGGCAAGCTTATGCCCTTACACTCTAATGGACGATTTCCGACCGTCCTGAGCTTACCTTCGCGCGCCTCCGTTACGCTTTGGGAGGCGACCGCCCCAGTCAAACTGCCCATCATACATGGTCCCACTCCAGGATAACTGGAGTTGGTTAGATATCAAGCAACGATAAGGTGGTATTTCAAGGGTGACTCCACTCGATCTGGCGACCAAGCTTCAACGTCTCCCACCTATCCTACATAATCTATGCCTAATACCAATGTAAAATTGCAGTAAAGGTGCACGGGGTCTTTCCGTCTAACCACGGGTACTCCGCATCTTCACGGAGAATTCAATTTCGCTGAGTTGATGCTGGAGACAGTGGGGAAGTCGTTACGCCATTCATGCGGGTCGGAACTTACCCGACAAGGAATTTCGCTACCTTAGGACCGTTATAGTTACGGCCGCCGTTTACTGGGGCTTCGATTCAAAGCTCTCACCTCTCATCTTAACCTTCCAGCACCGGGCAGGCGTCAGACCCTATACGTCGGCTTGGGAGCCTTCGCAGAGCCCTGTGTTTTAAATAAACAGTCGCTACCCCCTGGCTTGTGACGCCCATTCATACTTGCGTACAGATGGGCCACGCTTATCCCGAAGTTACGCGTGCAATTTGCCTAGTTCCTTCAACATCATTCTCTCAAGCGCCTTGGTATACTCTACCATCCCACCTGTGTCGGTTTAGGGTACGGTCTTATGGGGTGCTATTTCCTGGCACTGCTTCACTGCCCATCCAATCCAATAAGGACGAACAATACACGCAATGCGTCACACTCCCCCGGTTCAGGAATATTAACCTGATTTCCATCGACTACGCCTTTCGGCCTCGCCTTAGGTGCCGACTAACCCTGCTCTGATTAACATAACGCAGGAACCCTTGGGATTTCGGCGACAGAGTTTCTCACTCTGTTTGTCGCTACTCATGTCAGCATTCGCACTTCCGATACCTCCACGGTTTTTGACAAAACCGCTTCGCAGGCCTACGGAACGCTCCGCTACCACTTGCTTACGCAAGTCCTAAGCTTCGGTACAAGATTTAATCCCCGGTACATTTTCGCCGCAAGATAGCTTATTTAGACCAGTGAGCTATTACGCTTTCTTTAAAGGATGGCTGCTTCTAAGCCAACCTCCTGGTTGTTATGGCCGTCTCACATGCTTCCCAACTTAATCTTGATTTGGGGACCTTAGCTGTAGATCTGGGTTGTTTCCCTCTCGACTACGGCAGTTAGCTGTCGCAGTCTGTCTCCCGAGTAGTACTCATGGGTATTCGGAGTTTGGTTGGATTTGGTAAGGCTTTGGGCCCCCCTAGTCCATCCAGTGCTCTACCCCCCACGGTATTCGCTCGAGGCTATACCTAAATATATTTCGCGGAGAACCAGCTATTACGAAGTTTGATTGGCCTTTCACCCCTAACCACAGCTCATCACCTACCTTTTCAACGGGAGTGTGTTCGGTCCTCCAGCTGGTGTTACCCAACCTTCAACCTGGCCATGGCTAGATCACCTCGTTTCGGGTCTAATACGTGCAACTTGTCGCCCTATTCAGACTTGCTTTCGCTACGCCTACACCTATCGGCTTAAGCTTGCTGCACACACTAAGTCGCTGACCCATTATACAAGAGGTACGCCGTCAGGGACTAAATCCCCTTCGACTGCTTGTAGGCATACGGTTTCAGGAACTATTTCACTCCCCTCGTCGGGGTGCTTTTCACCTTTCCATCACTGTACTGGTTCACTATCGGTCGGTAAGGAGTACTTAGGCTTGGATCGTGGTCGACCCATGTTCAGACAGGATTTCACGTGTCCCGCCCTACTCAAGAACAAAAGCTATATTACGCGTACGGGGCTATCACCCTTCTATGGCCTCACTTTCCAGAGAGTTCCGCTTATTTCACTTTTGCTACTGGCCTGGTCCCCGTTCGCTCGTCACTACTAGGGGAGTCTCAATTGATGTCCTTTCCTCCGGCTACTGAGATATTTCAATTCACCGGGTTTGCTTAATACACCTATGTATTCAGTGCATTATAACTCTTGTTGAATTCAGATATCAGCATTTTCCTTGCGGAAAACACTGTAAACTGAATTCAGAGTTGGGTTTCCCCATTCGGAAATCTCCGGATCAAAGTTTTTTCACAACTCCCCGAAGCTTATCGCAGTGTAACACGTCCTTCATCGCCTCTTACCACCAAGGCATTCACCATATGCCCTTCTCTAATTATCTAGATCTATGATCTACTTAATTATCACCTGCATTTGTAAAAATGCAGGAAAATGAAGTATTTTTTAGCGCTTGATTGATTTTTATGATGCACCCCACGCACAGAACAAAACAGACTTTTATTTCCCTATATTTAACTATCTTGAGTTTAAGGCTGCGGTTTGACCCGGCTCCTGCCTTCGAACTTCATGATTAAACAAAGAAACGCAAATCGCTTATTCGTGGTGTTGGTACGAACTAATTTTAACAATCAGCATCAACGTCTCTAGAGCTGCTATTGGCTTTGCTCGGGAAGAGCTAGGCCGCGTGTTGTTCTTACATCGCTGTCGGTTAGACAATGACACGATGTTGGCTAAGAACAACGCTACTAGAGCGCGTTGTAGATACCTATTCACTATTCACTTAGCAGCGATTCGTTTCTAGCGCCCGTCAGGGCATCAGTCGTTTTCGCATTCGACGTTTTATCTTCCTTCACATCATCCAGTCAATGACTGTTTTTTGTTTCGGAACCCCGTCGAAGGGATGGGCGTTATAATAGCATGGCGTGCAGGATGTCAACCAAGAAAATAAAAATAATTCACAGGGAAAATAAATGGGACAAATCCGCCACATTTTCATGTTTTCTATCCGCGCGGAGGCATCTGAGGGCAGTCATTGATAGCCGTCATTTACGCATAGCTGTAATTTTTTCATCAATAACCGCACGTATGGAGCACCACATGAACCGTCGCCACATCCTGATTATAGCAGCCTTGCTTACCTTGAGCGCCTGCGGATCCGATAAAACCGACCGCACCGTGGGCGGCGCCGTGGTGGGCGCAGGCGCAGGCGCGCTCATTGGCGCAACGGTAGGCGCTGCGGGTGAAGGCGCGCTCATCGGCGCAGGCGTTGGCGCAGGCGTAGGCGCGATGACCGATATCGATACGATTAATTTGGGCAAGCCTTGGTGGCGGTAGCTGAAAGCAAAATCCGATACATAATCAGCCGCCCCCTTAGATTCTATCTAGCGTCGCGGGCTGGCACCCACAGATGCTTTGGGGCTGTACCCACGCATTTTATCGAGACGTTGTGAGTCAAGCCAATCGTCAACCATCTTTCTTGCTACCATATAAGCACTGATTGTGCTGGCCGTATCTTTAGCTGAAGAATCTTCCTTGGGCTTAATCATTCCGCTCACATACGCTTTTAGTTCGCTCGCAGCATTGCGTGCCGAAGCTTTTTCTCCAGTCGCTAGCGCCACAATCAGCTCGTTCTCAAGATGCAGCAGCGCTCTATCCTTGCTTTTAAGCACACTACTTGGCCTTACCTTTTCAGCCCCTATGCAGCGATAGTCGAGCTGATTATGTGCCTGTTCGGGGTTTAGCTGTACCATCTTAACGCGCGCATCGGGCTTGGCGACAGCGCTTGTAGCCATAGCATCAAGCTCGCTCGCTGTTGGCCCTAGGCCTCCTTGACCGTATTCTGGCATAGCTAATTTTCCTACATTTAAGGCCTCATTGTATCACACCCGCCCAACCTTTGTGTGACAATTCCATGAAATTTCCCTCTTTATATCTGCACCTTCCACCTAGTCAGCAACCCTTCGCTGCCCTATATTATTCATAAGAAAAATACAAAACACAGGAAATCCGCTCTATTTTTATCAGCGGCGTTAACGGAAGATTAGGGATTTTATGCGAAATTGGAGTTGTACAGCGGTGGAGAAACGCATGTCTGGGATGTTCCTTGATCAGTTCCTTCCACCAAACGCAACTCCCCGCTGTATGGGTGACATTAGGCGCGGTGGCGCGGATGGCAACACCGAAAGCGAAGGCGGGCTGATGCTTGCCGAGCCCAAGGTGAAGACCAAACGCCCGCCGATGTACAAGGTGATCCTGCTAAACGATGATTTTACGCCCATGGATTTCGTGGTGATGGTGTTGGAGCAAATTTTCCGCAAACCCCACCAAGAGGCGCTGAGTGTGATGCTTGAAGTGCATCAGAAAGGCGCTGGCCTCGCAGGGATTTACACCCGCGATGTGGCCGAAACCAAGGTGGATCAAGTCATCGAATACGCACGGATCAACGACTACCCGCTACAATGCACTCTGGAGCAAGAGTCTTAAAACAAGAGAACATTATGATTTCGCACAACCTCGAGAACACCCTTCGCACCGCGCTTGAGCTGGCACGTAAGCAGCGCCACGAATATGCGACGCTAGAGCATTTACTGCTCGCGCTGACCGAGGATGCGGATGCATCGAGTGTGCTGCGTGGCGTGGGCGTTAACCTCGCCGAGCTGAAACGCACCCTTGCCGATTTCATGGAAACGGAGCTCTCCACCCTCGTGGTCGATCATGTAGAAGAAGCACGTCCTACCGCAGGGTTTCAACGGGTTATCCATCGTGCAGCGATTCATGTGCAGTCTGCGGGCAAGCATGAAGTGAACGGCGCGAACGTGCTGGTTGCGATGTTCAGTGAGCGTGAATCGCACGCGGTATTCTTCCTGCAGGAGCAGGATGTAAGCCGCCTTGATGTGGTGAACTATATCAGCCACGGCATTGTGAAATATAGCGACATGACCCGCATTGCCCTGCCGCGCGACCATAGCGAGCAAGAGATGGATGATGGTTCCATCCGCTACACCGCCGATAAGGCAGAGAAACAATCGGTTAACGAGGAGAAGGAAAGCAAAGATCCACTCCACCTTTACTGCATCAACCTCAACAAAAAAGCCCAGAATGGCAAAACGGATATCCTTATCGGCCGCGAGAATGAAATCGAGCGCACCGTACAGATTTTATGCCGCCGCACCAAAAACAATCCACTCTTTGTGGGTGAGGCAGGCGTAGGCAAAACCGCGATTGCGGAAGGGTTAGCACTACGTATCACCCGTGGTGAAGTACCCAATGTACTCAAGAATGCTGTCATCTTCTCGCTCGATATGGGCAGCCTGCTGGCTGGCACGCGCTACCGCGGTGACTTCGAAGAGCGCATGAAAGCCGTGATTAAATCCATCGAGAAACTCCCCGGTGCCGTGCTCTTTATCGATGAAATCCACACCATCATCGGCGCTGGCTCCACCAGCGGCGGCGCGCTGGATGCAGCGAATTTGCTCAAGCCCGCCCTCGCCCGCGGCTCGCTTCGTTGCATGGGTTCCACCACCTTCAAGGAATATAACAACACCATTGAGAAAGACCGCGCCCTCGCCCGTCGTTTCCAAAAAATCGACGTCATGGAGCCAAGTGTCGAAGACAGCATCAAAATCCTACGCGGCTTGAAACCGTATTATGAAGAGCACCACAAAGTGCGCTTCCTGCCTGCGGCGATTGAGGCAGCGGTAGAACTATCCAGCCGCTACATCCACGACCGCAAATTGCCGGATAAAGCGATTGATGTGATCGATGAGGCAGGTGCTGCGCAAATGCTGCTGCCCGAGGCGAAGCGCAAGAAAACCATCACGGTTCGTGAGATCGAAGATGTCGTCGCCAAAATGGCGCGTATGCCGAGCAAAACCGTGTCGCTTGATGATGCCGAGCAACTCAAGAACCTTGAGAAGAACCTCAAACTCACCGTGTTTGGGCAGGATAAAGCCATCGAGGAACTCGCCGCCGCTGTTAAAATGGCGCGCGCTGGCTTGCGTGATGATGGCAAACCTATGGGCAGCTATCTGTTCACGGGACCCACAGGCGTCGGCAAAACCGAGGTGGCACTGGCACTCGCCAAAACGCTCGGCATGGAGCTGGTACGCTTCGATATGTCGGAATATATGGAGAAGCACAGCGTTTCTGGCCTCATCGGCGCCCCTCCGGGCTATGTAGGCTTCGACCAAGGTGGCCAACTGACCGACGCCGTGGATAAAACACCCTATGCGGTCATCCTGCTCGACGAAATCGAGAAGGCGCACCCCGATGTGTTCAACATCCTGCTGCAGGTGATGGATTACGGCAAACTGACCGACCAGAACGGCAAATCGGTCAGCTTCCGCAACGCCATTGTCATTATGACCAGCAATGTCGGCGCGGCAGATGCAGCGAAACGTTCCATCGGCTTCGGCCGCGAGGAGCGCGGCGCGGATGAATCAAAAGCGGCGACAAACAAGCTCTTCACGCCCGAATTCCGTAACCGTCTCGATGCCATCATTGGCTTCGATCACCTCAATCGCGAGGTGGTCAAATCGGTGGTGCACAAATTTATCTACCGCCTCGAAAGCCAGCTTTCCGAGCGCAATGTCACCATCAACCTCACGGATAGCGCACAAGATTGGCTGGCCGAAAAAGGCTACGACAAAGCCATGGGCGCCCGCCCCCTCGCCCGCTTGATTGCTGATAAGATCAAGAAGCCGCTGGCCGAAGAAGTGCTGTTTGGTAAACTTAGCAAGGGCGGTTCGGTGACGATTGGCGTCGAAACCAACGACGGCGAGGACACCCTCACCTTCAAATACTCCACCACCAAGCCCAAAGGCAAAGCCAAGGCGAACGCTGGGGATGATGGCGAGCTGGTAGGCTAACACCCCTATTTTACTGGTTACCATCGTGCTGCGGAGAACGAGATGAGCACCGAGCCAACGCAGGCGGCAACGCCATCGACACCCGAAAAGCCTCAGGCGCTGGCCTATCCTCTGCTCATTCCCAGCATCCAAAAGGGTGAATATTATACGTCGTTCGCGCATATTGCGCAAACCGGCCGAATGGAATCCATTCCCAGCCTCGTGATAACGTTTGATAAGAACGGAACGGATGCCGTTGCGAAAGAATACAATGAGATTCTAGCGATTCTGCGCGAAAATGTGGCGTCCGACAAGGCATTGCACCAGTTAAGCTCACCTCAGCAGCAGGCAGACTACGAGCAAGCCTTAGCTCAGCATGTGTACGATGCGATTAAGGGCACAACCTTCGACGCCGCCAACTATCGACAGGCACGTGACGACGGCAATGATACGCGCTCACTCAATCATCTTACCCCAAAAGACGAGTATGATTGCGAGCAGTTAACATTCATACGCGGCCTGCTGATGCACGAGGCCGACCAGACCCTTGTTACCCAAGGGACTCGTAAGGAAGCGACGCAGTTCTATGCCGCGGCCGGAGGAATCATGGGCTCCAACACCGCAATTCCTGAGTTTTTGGGAGGCCATCAATTCATTGTAAGCGCCAATACCGGCAACATAATCGAGGCGATTGATAACTCTCATGGCTACAAAAAGACCAATCTCGATTTTAGCGAGATAGTTGCAGGATACCCAGCAATAACTGCTGACTATCTCTACCCCGCCGCGATGGATGACACGCATCAAGTAGTAGCAGAACGACGTATGCGCGTTCTTAAATCCACCCCGCTAGACGTTGCCGCGCTAGGCAGGCTTACGCAGCCCGAAACAGCCGGATGGGTTACGCTGTCTGATCGCTCCAACAAACTGCTGGGGGAGCTTGTGCCCGCCATTGAAACGGCAAGCGCCAAGTACTGCACCAAGCCCATACTGATTGAATCTGGAACTGGCACACCCGTATTTACTTCGACGGGTTGGTTACAAACGCAGGATCATCTAGATATCAAATGCCTTGGGGATACAAAGAAAATGGTTGTCGATAAATATAAAACATCCCTCTCGACCAAGGATTTAGCGGAACAATTTATCTCTAGCTCTGCAAAAGAGTTACCCTCGTTGCCTGTCAGTGCGCCTGCAGAAGCCTCCGCACCTGCACAAACCCCCAATAGCACCACCCCAGCTCAGCCTTCACCAAGCCGTTAATAGCTTGCACCATTTATTATTCGTTATAAAACATGCTCATGCGCCTTCTCGCTTTTCTTACCCTGCTCGCCGCGCCTGCCTTTGCGCAGCAGATGGTGTATTATAAAATATCCTCTGGCACCGGCTTTGTGGTGAATAACGATGGGCATGTGGTGACGAACGAGCATGTGGTGCGCAACTGCAAGTCCATTTCCATTTTAACGCCCAAGGGCGAGGAACAAGCCAGTTTGGTTGCTGTGGCCGATGGATACGACCTCGCGCTTCTAAAAACGGCCTATGTGAGCAAAACCACTGCCCCCCTGCGCTGGAACATCAGCGATTTGCGGGTGGGTGATGGGGTAGTCGTAATGGGTTACCCTGGGCAAGAGGGTTCCACGGGGCAATACCAATACAAAAAAACCAGCGTCACCTCGCTTAAAGGCCCAACGGGCGAGGATCAGTGGATTCAGCTTAAAAGCGTTGCCTCCAAGGGCAATTCGGGCGGGCCAGTACTTGATGGCTCAGGCAACGTGATTGCAGTTATTTCCGGCATGGCTATCACCTACCGTGTTGGGGCAGACGGCAACCCAGTCGGCGATGCCGTTGGCAAATCCGATGTGGCGATTACGCTCAGCGCCCTGCAGGATTTCCTGCGTCAACACGCAGTCAGCTTTTATGAATCCACGAGTGGCGCCATTGCCTATGGCGATGGCGTGCTGCGCGATAATGCACGCAATTTCATCGTCCCTGTGCGCTGTATTCAAGACGTTCAACAGCGCTAGTGCGCAGCGGGGGCTGGGGCTTCCACGGGTGCAGGAGCAGCAGGCGCAGGAGCCTCAGGGGAGGCTTCTTTCGGCAAGGCCATATCAGGAATTAGGATATGCGATCCGCGCAGCATCACCAATGAAATACGACGATTTTTGGGGCCGCGTGGTTCAGCAGGCGTAAAAAGCTCTTTATCCGCCATACCCATTACTTTTTTGGGTCGCTCACCCTCGAGCCCCACTTTGGTGAGGAAGCGGCGCGCCGCCTGTGCACGATCGGCCGAAAGCTCCCAATTCGTATAATCGGCGCGGCCTGTCTCCGCAGGCGAAGCATCGGTATGCCCAGCAATCGACATGTAATTGGGCATTTTTTTGATCATCTCGCCCATGCGCGTTAGAATCGTGCGGCCATGCTCCGTCAGCGTGGCGGTAGACTTTTCAAACATCGCGTATTTATCGTTATCCATGACATCGATACGCAACCCCTCAGGCGTTTGGGTAACGCTTATATTATCCGCATATTTTTGCATCGAGGCTTCCTGCGCGATAGCCTGCTCAATGGCACTTTCGCTTTGCTTAAAGAGATTATCATCCTTGTCGGATTCATCCTTGGCTTTGCTTTCGGGGTTGCCGGCCACCGTGCCGCTTGGCGTATAGCCGGTAACAATCGCAGGGTCTGACATTTGTCCCTTCGCAGTGCCGTCCACATTGGGCGAAAGCCCCCCATCAAAGCCAATCCCTTGGCTGTCCTTGATACCTTGCGTCGGCGTAAAATACTCCGACAAGCCTTGCAGCGTCTCCTTCGAGGCAGAAGAAAGAAGCCACAAAAGCAAGAAGAACGCCATCATCGCCGTTACAAAGTCGGCATAGGCCACTTTCCATGCCCCACCATGGTGCCCACCCGCGACTTTCTTCACTTTCTTGATGATAATCGGGCGTTTGCCGTCATCCTTGCCTTTGGCAGCCATGGCTTACCCCGCGGCAGGAAGGTTGTTCAGCACTTGCTCCATTTCCGAGAATTTCGGCTGGTAAATGGTCGGGATATTGCCACGACCAATCTCGACCGAAACCTGCGGCGCATTGCCTTGCAAATGCGAAACCAGCACCGCTTTAATGATCATGTAGAACATGTGATCCTGATCGTACATTTGGTTGAGCTTCGAGGCAATTGGGCCCACCAAGCCATAGGCCAAAAATACACCAAGGAATGTACCCACCAGCGCACCACCAATCATGCCGCCGAGGATTTCGACTGGTTCACTGATGCTGGCCATGGTTTTAATCACGCCCAGTACTGCCGCCACAATGCCAAGTGCAGGAATACCATCGGCCATGGTTTGAATGGAATGGGCGGGCGCCAGCAATTCATGGTGGTGTTTCTCGAGCTGCTTTTCCATCATGTCTTCAAGCTGGTGTGGATCCTCGAAGTTCATGGTAATCATGCGCAGCGTGTCGCAGATAAAATCGACGGCAAAATGGTCATGCAAAATGTTAGGGTATTGGCTAAAAATCGATGATTGCTCAGGATTTTCGATATGCTGCTCCAGCGCCACCATGCCTTTGGTGCGCACCAGCTTCAGGATCGCAAACAACAGGGCGAGGATATCCTGGTAATCTTGCTTTTTCCATTTTGGCCCTTTGAACGATTTACCAAAATCCTTCAACGCGGCCTTAATCACATTGCCCTTGTTGGCAATCAGGAAAGCGCCAACTGCGGCGCCACCAATGGCCATAAACTCGTGCGGTGCCGCATGTAAGATAATCCCGAACTTACCGCCAGCCATCACATAGCTGCCGAAAACCATCGCAAATACAACAACAATACCGATAATTCCAAGCATGGTCACTCACCCAGCAAAAGCATGAGTGAACAATCTAGCTATTTCCCCCAAGCTTTCCAGTTCAATCGCTGTTGTACACAATTGTCGCGCAGGTTTAGTGCGTCTGTTGCAAGTGCGTCACGCGCGTGACGCTGCTTAGTACTCACGCCAAGGGGTGTATAAATCATCCATCCCTATGATCTGAGCTAGGGCTTCATACGCGACATCCAACTCAGCTACGAATGCAGGGTCACGCAAATCCGAAAACTGAAGTCGGTCACGGTAATGGGTTTCGACCCATCGGCGTAGCAGCAAATATTTCTCATCAGTTAACACGATGCCCTGATGCATGGATTGCTCTCGTTCCGTATCCAAAACGATTCGAAGTCGCAAACAGGCGGGGCCACCACCATTACGCATACTTTCACGCACGTCTAGGTAGTGCACCTGCTGTAGCGCCCCCTGCCCCATGAGCCGATCCACAACCCCCCTGACACCCGCATGATTCGAGCACTCGGAAGGCGATACGAGAGCAAAATTTTTGTTCGGCAATTCGAGCAGTTGGGAGTTGAATAAGTAGGTCGATACGGCGTCCTCGATGCTCAACTCATTGGCGAGCACCTCCACAAACTGCAGTTCGGGCCTTGTTTCAAAGTATGCACGCAGATGATCCCTATGTTCAGGTATAAACGCATGCTCATGCACGACCATAAGGCTAGTCGTGTTCATCGCAATCACATCGTTATGGAATACCCCCTTGTCGATGGCCTCAGGTGATTGCTGTAGATACATAATTTTAGTCGCATCCAAGCCATGAAGGCGTGCTATTGCCTCGCTCGCTTCGCGCTGCTGCCGAGCAGGATGCTTTTGCGTCTTATGGAGCATTCCGTGACTTTTTCCGTAGACAAATATATTTAATCCAACTCTATCATTATTACCAATTGTAATCATATGATTAGCAGCTCCCTCATCGGCCATGATATCGACCGAAGGTAGGGCTGCATGCACTACAAATAATTTTTTATTATGGAAAATTCTATGAAGCAGTCGTTGCGAGAACGGCGCTTCCACGCTACGGTGGAAATGGCTCATTAAATTAGCGGGAGTAAAGTGGGTTTTCCCATCGGATGCATCACCCGCAGGGGTTACAGTGGCTGCATTAGCAGCCCACATAAACGAGGAAGAATACAGCGCCGAAAGAAGGCCTGGCGCTTGCGTATAGGCTTTATCTAGAATCTCGCCCAACGTGCCACGAAAGCCAAGACGTTTTAGCTCACCAACGAGTGGCCGATAATGGGGTGGCAGGAACGCTTGTTTCATCCCCAAGTTGCGCACGAACAGCATTTTCTCCAATCCCTGCAGCGCTGCCATGCGCGGGTTCGAGACCATGCCCGCATTATGCGCCGCCGCTAGGTTGCCTGTCGCTAACCCTGCGTAATTATGCGTCGGCCCCACTAAACCATCGAACTGCCATTCCTGTGTATACATCTGCTATCCTATTGTTATTCCCGCAGGGAGTTGGGCTGGAAGGGCGAGCGCCCCCGACTCGACAGAGGCCACAGGATAGGCACAATAATCCGCCGAGTAATAGCCCGCTGGCCGGTGGTTGCCACTAAGCCCCACCCCACCAAAGGGCCCCGCCCCCGAAGCCCCCGTTGTTTGCCGATTCCAGTTGATAAGCCCTGCGCGCAATTGGCTGCTAACCTGTTGAAACAGTGCCGAATCATCGCACAGAACCGCGGCACTTAGCCCGTAGCACGTAGTATTGGCAGATTCGATTGCTTGGTCGATTGTATCCACGCAATAGAGCTGTAGTAATGGGCCAAAATATTCCACGTCCGGAATATTTTTTGCCCCTGTCATATCAATGATGGCAGGCGTTAGGAACGGCAATCCGTCGCGCAACTGGCGCATGCGAAGCAGCACGTTGCCACCTAACTTCTCAAGATCGCTCTGCGCCTCCAGTAGCCGCGTTGCCTCCCGCATCGAGATTACTGGGCCCATGAAGGGGGCTGGTGTTTCATCGTAAGCACCAATGGCAAGCGATGCGCTAACCTGAAGTAATTTTGCAATAAATGTTTCACGCCCCGCCCATTTGGGCAAGATCAGTCGCCGCGCGCAAGTGCAGCGCTGCCCCGTTCCCGTAAACGCCGAGAGAATGGTCTCCAGTACCGCAGCCTTGATGTCGCTAACCTGGCCGACAATCAATGGGTTATTACCTCCCATCTCCAGCGCAAGGATAACCTCAGGCCGCCCTGCCAGCTGCGCATGAATGGCCTTCCCCGTCGCCGAGGAACCGGTGAACAAAATGCCATCCACCGCCGCTTGCGCGAGGGCAATCCCAGTGTCGCGTTCCCCTTGAATCAGGTTCAGCACACCCTTGGGCAAGCCAGCTTCTTCCCACTTCTTCACCATCCATTCCGCCACCATCGGTGTTTGTTCGCTGGGTTTGAATACGATGGTATTCCCAGCCAAAAGCGCTGGCATGATATGCCCATTGGGCAAATGGGCGGGGAAGTTATAGGGGCCATACACCGCCATGACCCCGTGCGGGCGGTGCCGCACCACCGCATTGCCAACAGGCGAAGTCCTTGATTTTGTGCCTGTTCTTTCGACATAGGCCTCACTGGCATAGGTAAGCTTCGCGATGACGGCGGCGACTTCGGATTTTGCATCCCACATCGCCTTGCCTGTTTCCTTGGCAATCGCCAGCGACAATTCCTCTTGGCTGCCCGAAATCAACGACTTAAACCTATCAACCAGTGCATAGCGCGCCTCATAGCCAAGCGCTGCCCATGCCGGAAACGCAGCCCGCGCCGCGGCAACCGCCTTCCCCACCTGAGCGGCATCCGCCGCCTTACCCTGCCAGAGGGTCGCCCCCGTCGCTGGGTTCGTCGAGGTGAAACTATGGCTGCCAGAATCAACCCATAAGCCATTGATATATTGCATAAGGACTCCTATTCAAACCCGTTGCGCTTAGACGGGATAGTAACGCACCACATCGCCAAGTGCGACCCCTGCCCTGCGCGCCAAGCGAGGGGTGATACTTACGCCGCCATCCGCCGCTTCTACCAACCGCCCGACAGCGCAGCGAAACCCTTCAAACTGATCGTTACTAGCCATAAATTTACTTGTTTCCTCAGGCAATTCCGCTATCGAAACGACTTGGCCGCGTTTGCTTTTGGCCACCACATCAATCGCAGTACGCTCAGCAATCAGGGTTGGCCCACCATCGAAAATATCGACATAGCCTGTATACTTAAACCCCTGACGTTCGAGCATCGCCTTCGCGGGTTCCGAGGCCGAATTAACCATCCCCACTGCCGCCTGTGCCGATTTGGGCATGAGGCTCAGGTAAATCGGATATTTCGGCATGAGGTCATTGATGAATTGGTTGCCCTGCGTGGCATTGATATAATCCGCCTTGGCAAAACCCATCTGGAAGAACTTCTTCGGCAACGCATTATAAAACGGTGCATTACCCTCAACATCATGCACCCCACGCATTTCAGCAATCACTTGGTCGGCAAAATGCTGCGGAAACGCGGCCATGAACATAAAGCGCGCCAGCGACATCATTTTCCCCAAGCGGTCGCGCCGATAGGATGGCTCCAAGAACAGTGAACCCACTTCCGTTGCCCCCGTCAGGTCGTTCGTCACCTGCAGCATGGTCTGTTTGCTGAAAATATCGAGCTGGGTCGAAACTTGGGTGATGGTGGTGAGTTTATAGGAATAAAAGGGCTGGCTTAGGCCAATATGCGCCTTGATGCCGCACGTGCCCGCGATGTGCCCACCATTTTCGCTATCTTCGAGCACAAAAAAGAAGCTCTCCTGCCCCTTTTTCGGGTAGACCCCCGCAAAACTCGCCACCGATGCCTCGATCTTTTCGCGCAGCACCGCCGCATCGGGCGGCAGGCTGGTCATGCCAAATCCTGCTTGGCGGGCCAGCTCCAGCACAGCTTCTTGGTCATTCATCGTCGCAGGGCGCAGAAACACGCTTCACCTCATTTGTTTTGCTGTCCTCTTCAGCATACCCCTCCCACAAGGTAGACTCAAGTGGCAGCTTGGCACCACATTCTCATACATCCCGGTTCATTGGCCATGATACCGCCCATTGTAAAATCGCCGCTTGACCTGCTGGCTGGTTTTGTGCATCTTGATTTTTGGGACAAGAATGGAGGCTCGAATGAAACAAGCCAGTAAAAATAAAGCCGCAAGCGCGGCAAGTAATGTCACCCCCATCCATGGTGGCAAACGCCAAGGGGCTGGGCGCCCCAAAGGCAGCGGACGCTTTGGCGAAATTACTGAACGCGTGCGCGTGCCAGCCAGTTTGGTGGGGGATGTGATTCGGTTCGTGGAATCCAAAGCCTTCAAAATTCCGCTCTACAGTGCCACCGTGCAGGCTGGCTCACCCGCCTTTGCGGATGACCATGTGGAAAGCCGCATGGATTTGAACGCCCATCTCGTGCGCAAGCCAGAGGAGACCTTTTTGGTGCGCGCGGCGGGGGACTCCATGATCGACGCCAATATCCGCGATGGTGACCTGCTGGTGGTCGACCGCACCGCGCCACCCAAGCACGGCAAAATTGTCATCGCTGCGGTGGATGGGGCGCTGACGGTGAAATTCCTCATCATCAAACAAGGCCGCACCTACCTGATGCCCGCTAACCCCGAATATTCCCCCATCCCCGTGAACCCAGAAACAGGCGTCACCATTTGGGGTGTGGTCACCAGTTCGGTGCGCGAACATTAGGCCATCATCGGCGGCAATCCCTAACCTTAAAATTAAGGGTTTACAGACCACCATTTTCGCGGCATAACCCCGTCTCGGTTTTGCCGCGCGCACCACGTGCGCACCGCAACAACCTAGGCTGAAGCAATGGCTTTCAGTGACGTGGAGGGGTGGTCGAGTGGTCAATGGCAGCGGACTGTAAATCCGCCCTCTTAGGAGTTCGAAGGTTCAAATCCTTCCCCCTCCACCAAATGCTCTGATGAGCGACAGCTCTAGCTAAGCCTCGAAAGGCTAATTGGCATGAGGGGCTCCCTTAATTAGAAAATTATCAATCTTACTGTGAATGCCACCTACAATCTTTTCATGATCATTCAGTTGGCTATAATGGAATCTATAACTGATGCTGCTTCCATTTTTGAACCAAGCATCCCCTTCACAATGAGGGTTGCGGTCAGAGACGGTGCAGATGAACCAGTAAGTTGGATTTTCCTGAGTTCCTCGGAAATAAACTTCACTTTTTCTTACTGTAGTCATTTGATCAATTATGACATAACGCCATAAATCTAATTCTGGGACATAATCGGATTGGCTATAAGTTGACTTGTATCGAGGAATAGTAATTTTTAGATCATAATCTGGGGTCTTTTTCTGGTTACATTCCTTTAAAAAACACTGGTGAATAGTGGCATGAATTAAGCTCGGGTCCAAACCGTTTGAATCTGCGCGTTCAGGTTCAAACGAAGGATAATACATGCTAAGGTAGATATTCTTAACTTGTCCTTCGGTATATTTTTCTTGCCATAAGTAAGCCCGAGGGATTTTGAAGGTTAGCTCACCAAGTTGATAGGTACCCGTTTCAAGATCGACGATTTTCTTGCCTTCGCATGCCTCTTTAGATGGCGCGTTGTTGAATTTATGCCCAGTAGCAAGCATTACCCGTTCCTGAGAGCAGGCAGTTTTTAACCGATACAAATACTGATAAGCAGTGTAAAAAAACGCGATACCAATCAAAATGACGGCTAGAAAGAAACCAAGGGCGATGCGCATTTTCTTTGAAGCCACCTACGCCCCCTCGAGCAGCTTATAGAGCAGACGGTCTTCGCCAGAGCGCAGCATGGGTGCGCCATAGGTGGTGTAGTGCTTCCAGAATGCGGCGTTGTATTGATCGGGCTTGCGGTCGATACGGCATTGGAAGCCAAGCGTGAGCTCCTCAATCGGGCGGCCATAGAACACAATCTGCCACATGCTATCAGTGCGCACCTTAATCAGCAAATGGTGGAAGCCATTCAACTCCGTAAGCGCCTCAAATTCTGCGGTGAGCGCTGCGCTATCGACAATGCGATAACTGATGGGCGTCGTCGAAAAATCAATCCGCAGGCTTTGCCCTTCGGGGGTGTAATCGTCATCGGTCAGCACCAGATAGACAATCAGCGCGTCCTGAAACTCGGATTGGCAGAAATAATCGGCGATTTTATGGATATCGAAATGCTTTAGCAACGCCCGCTGAGCCGCGAGGTATTGGTTAATCATCGCCGCATCATAGGTGAACAGCGGTGGCTGATTAACGGTGCTGAGAGATACCTGCCCACCCTGCCACGTCATCACATCGTGCTCCAGCGGGTTTGCGGCAACAACATCAGGGAATTTGGCCTTCACTTTATCGGTGATGCTCTCGGGCCCGTTCTTCACGTTATATTGCTGAATCACCGCATCCCGTGGGGCGCGCTCATGGAAAAACCCTGCATACGGCATGTAGGCCTTGGGCTTCGTAACTCCGATATATTTCATCACCTCAACCAACGCATTGCCACGGTTTTTGGTGACAATCTTGGAGCGCTCATCGAACGAGCCAAGCACATCGTAGCATAGCGGCCAACCCGATGCGCCCGAGGAGAAGTTGGTGAGCAGGAATGTTGGGTTATGGGGCAACACATATTGGTTTGTGCCGACGCAATCGACCGTCAGAATGGCCGAGAAATCACCCTGAGTAATGAATAACCCACTATCATCGCGATGGTCGCCCGTGGGCAGAATGCTGATCAGCAACTCGCTATCGTTCAGGCGGTAGAGGCGCTTTTTCTCAAGCTCGATAACATTGGTGAACCCCATGGCGCGCAGCGGGGCAGCGACGGAATCGGTGTCGAACTGGGGAACAATAATCGGGATATCACGCCGCAGCCGCGCCAGTGTTTCCTCGTGCAGGTGATCCGGATGGTTATGCGAAATATAGAGTATGTCGGCGCTTGCAAGCAGCTCCCATGCATCGGCCTTCGGCGGATATTTTAGCCACCAGCCACTCGCAAGGCATTCGCCCACAAACCACGGATCGGTGAGCAGCTTCACGCCGCCAATGGTTAGCATCACCGAGGCATGGGTGATATACCGCAATTCCGCCTGCGTGGGCGTGGTTTTAGTGTGAGTCACCGTTTCAGGAATGCGTAATGCCTGCTTGTTAATCTGGTAGCTCAGCACGCCATCGTTCACCGAGAATGGGATGGATTTTTTGGTAATGTGCTCGAAGGTTTGATTGGGAATTTTGGAATAGCTGAGCGAGTTAAAATCAAACTCCCACAGATGCAGTGGGCACACTGCCTTGCAGCTATCACCATCGCTTAAGCGCAGTTGGCCGCCTGCATGGTCGCAATGGCGGTCGATCACCCATGCCACCGACCCATCCGCTTCTTTTTTAAAAAATGCATCGGGCGTGGCGTGCACCCCCGCCACATAATCGGAAAGTACGCACGTGTGCGTGAGCGTTTCCAGAGTATAATTTTCGAGCAATGCGAGTGGATAAAATTTCATATGATACTGGCCTTTATGGGGGTGCCATGGTAGCGTTGCAGCGCATGTTGAAACTAGGAAGCGGAGCCATCTATGTCAATAGCGTGTAGTGTATGTGGTGGTGACACGGCCCCGTTCATGCGCAAGCATTTCGAGCAGTTCAACCTTGGTTGGGTGGAGTATGACCGCTGCAAGGATTGCGGCTTTGTGTTCTCGCGCACGCATTACGAAATGACCGACGCACAGTGGGAAACACTCAACAATCAATGGGTATCGCTCTACCAAGGGACGGATGAAAACCCCGAAGACCCCCGCTGGATGGAGCGTTTTGTTGCCCAATCTGCCATCATTGGTGATGTGGCCGCGCTCGGGTTATTGCCCAAAGGCCGCTGGTTGGATTATGGCGCAGGTGATGGCAAACTGTGCGCTGCATTGGCAAAGGATCATCAACTGCATGTCGAGAAATATGAACATAGCAGCAACCCTGCCAAAGGTTATTTGCGGGCGGATGAGTTAACCCCGCGCGCGTTCAACGTCGTCATGCACACAGCGGTGATGGAACATCTGCGCTTCAAGAAGCAATGCGATGCTATCTTTGATTTGGTGAGTGATGATGGGGTGATGATTCTGCACACCTTGGTGGCCGAGCATGTGCCACAAAATCCGGATTGGTTCTATTTGTTGTCGGTGCACTGCTCGTTCTTCACCAATGCATCCATGCAGGCGCTATTCACGCAGCATGGCTATTCCTGCTCGGTCTATAATGTCGCCTCGCGCTTGTGGGTGTGGTTCAAGCAACCTGCCTCAGTCATCCGCCCCATTATCGAGCAGGCCAATGCGCAAACCCGTGACCCCATGTACCAGTATATTTTCGCCGAGAAATTCGTCGATTACTGGAAATAGCGCCGCCAGCTAAGCGTTCGTCTGCGCCAGTTTCATGAGAATGAGTGCGGAAAGCTGCGCGCGCTCAACAAAACTATCGAGGTAGGCCACCTCATCCGCCGAATGGATGTTCGCGCCGCGCACGCCGAGTGTGTCGACATTAGGCAAGCCATGGTGCCATAAATTATTGCCATCGCAGCACCCGCCCGAGGGTTTTATGCCAATCGTGAGGCCAAGTTCCGCCCCGCATTGCTGCACAAGGTCGAACACTTTTTGAACTTCAGGCGACATGGGTTTGGGCTTTCTGGTGAAATGGCCATGTAGTTCAGCGTGGTAGCCATCCTTATTGCACCACTCATCCACAAGCTTATGCAACTCGGCCAGCACCCATGCCTCATCCGCCACTTCGCGGGTGCGGATGTTGAAGCGCAAAATGGCCAAATCAGGCACTACATTCAGCGCCCCACCACCGTCAATTTTCGCAGGGTTCAAGGTCAGTCCCTCGCGCTTGCCATTGAGTGTAAACACGCGTTGTGTGATATCGGCCAAGGCAACGATGGCATTTCTTCCATCCTCAGGGTTACGGCCCGCATGTGCCGCGCGGCCACGCACTACCAGCGTGAAGTTGCCGCTGCCTTTGCGCGCGCCTGCCAGTGTGCCATCGGCCAGTGCGGGCTCATACACCAGCCCCAGCATTTTGCCTTTCGCAGCCTCTTTCAGCAGCGGGTCACTCGCCACGCTGCCGATTTCTTCGTCGGGATTCAGCAACACCTGCCAGCCGATATTCTCTGCCCATGGGCTGCGCTCCAGCGCCATCAGCGCATGCAGCATAATCGCAAGGCCGCCCTTCAGGTCGGCCACGCCCGGGCCGTTCAGTATATTCTCAGAAATTTTGGTCGTTTTTTGAAAGGGATGGTCAATGCCATACACCGTATCCATATGACCAACGAGCAGCACTTGCAGTGCGGCATTTGGCCTTTTACTAATGCGCAGTGCCTCAGCCATCGGCACTTCCACCGCCTCGCCCTTCGCGTTGATTTGGGTGATGGGTGCAAGCGGAATTATATCGGCCACCCCACCTAGCGGTGCAAATGCGCCGGCCAATGCTTCGCGCATAGCGCGCAACCCTGCAAGGTTGTAGCTGCCCGAATTCATCGCCGACCATTGTTCGGTGAGAGCAACCATCGCCGCTTCTTGCGTGGCAACCCAATCGAGCACCTCGCGTGTGGCCCTATCCATCAGGCGATACTCGCCTTATAGTTCACCAGCGCTGCTTTGAACCGCTTCAGCCCTTCGGCCATTTCTGCCTGCGTAATCACCAGCGGCGGCAAAAAGCGCATGACGTTCGGTCCTGCGACCAGAACCAATGTGCCGGCTTTGCGCGCGGCTTCCGAAATATCGCCCGATTTACCGGCATGCTCAGGCAGCAATTCCGCCCCAATCATCAGTCCGCGGCCGCGGATTTCCTTAAATAACCCAAGCTCGGCATTGATATCCGCCAGCCCCGCACGCAACTGCTCGCCGCGATCGGCCACGTTTTCCAGAATATCCTGCCGCGCGAGTTTGGTGACCGATGCAAGTGCCACCGCCGCCATGACGGGGTTACCGCCAAAGGTAGTGCCGTGGGTGCCGAATTGCAGCACATCCGCCGCCTTGCCCCCTACCAGCATCGCTCCAATAGGCAAGCCGCCACCCAGCGCCTTAGCCAGCGTCACCACATCGGGAATGACGCCATCTTGGCAATGGGCGAACAAACTACCCGTACGGCCCATACCGGCCTGAATTTCATCGACCACCAACAGCGCGCCGACCTTATCGCATAACATGCGCAAATGCTGCAAAAATCCTGGTTTAGCAGGCATCACGCCGCCTTCGCCCTGCACCGGCTCAACAAAAATCGCACAGACAGAATCATCGACCAATTTTTCAATCGCCGCTTCGTCGTTGAACACATCGCAATAGATGAAGCCTGTTGGCATTGGCTCAAACCCAATATGGTATTTGGGCTGCGCGGTGAGGGTAACGGTGGCCAAGGTGCGGCCATGGAACGAACCGTTAAAGCTGATGATGTTGCGTTTCTCAGGCGGGCGTCCCGCGTCCGCCGCGTATTTACGCACCAGCTTGATGGCGGCTTCATTGGCCTCGGCGCCCGAATTACAGAAAAACACTTTCTTGGCAAAGCAGGCCAGCTCCACCAATTTTTCCGCTAAGTGAATAGGCGGCTCGGTGTAGAAAATATTGCTGGTGTGCCAAAGCTTGCGGCTTTGAACATCCAGTGCCGCCAGCAAATCGGGGTCTTGGTGGCCAAGGCTGCACACCGCAATGCCTGAGCCTAAATCAATGTAATCGCGCCCATCGAGATCCCATACGGTGCTGCCCTTCCCACGGTCGAGGATCATCTCGCGCGGCTTGTAGTTGGGGGTATAGAATTGCTTGCCCTTGGCAATCAATTCTTGGCTCAGCGCGCCGATGGTTTGGGTGGTGGGAGGAAGGCTCGACATAGGAATCACTTTCATTTTGCTTTCCCTCTATTTACGCATATTCTTGGCGTAAGGCAAATAACCTCCATGCAATGCAGCAAAAAATCGATGGCTGTGACCGCAAAACATCTCCTCATCCATGGCCGCGTGCAAGGCGTGGGCTATCGCGCATGGATGAGCGCTAACGCCCGCCAGCTTGGCCTGAACGGTTGGGTGCGCAACCGCACCGAAGGCACCGTCGAGGCCGTCATTGCGGGCGATACCGCCACTATTGAAGCAATGATTGCTACCTGCCACGAGGGCCCACTTGCCGCACGCGTGACACAGGTGGAGGTGGCCGATTGGACCGAAGAGATTGCGCAAGGCTTCACATCACGGCCAACGGCTTAGGCAAACACCCTGCCCCACTGCGCTTTCAGCGTTGCATCCACCTCGTCCATCGTTGCCGTCACCCCAAGCTGGTGCATGCTGGTGACGCCAAACTCGCGGATACCGCAAGGCACAATGCCCGCATAATGGGATAGGTCGGGGTTCACGTTCAGCGCAATGCCATGGCTGGTCACCCATTTTTGTACCCGCACACCGAGTGCAGCAATTTTGGCCTCGCCCGTCGGTGTGTTGACCCACACCCCCACACGGCCATCGCGCAAAAACCCCTCGATCCCGAACTGGGCGAGGGTCAGGATGATCCACTGCTCTAATTGCTGCACATAGGCACGTAAATCAGGCCCCGCTGCACCCGCATGCTTTTTTAAATCGCGCATCACATAGGCCACGCGCTGGCTGGGGCCATGATAGGTCACCTGCCCGCCTCGCCCTGTTTCATAGGTTGGGAAGCCCTTGCCCAACACATCCCCGCCCTTGGCACTGGTGCCAAGGGTGTAAAGAGGCGGGTGCTCCACCAGCCAGACCAGCTCGTCGGCTTTGCCGTGCTGAATCGCTTCCACCCGTGCCGCCATGGTGGCAAGCGCCTCGGGGTAGGCGGTCAATCCCTGCGATAGTTTCCATTCCATAGGGCAGCTATAGCTTTGAGAATACACGAGTGCAATCCCTCTGCCTGCCACTATTCGCCATCACCACTCACTAATCACTTGCTCCTGCCGCAAACATTTGCTAACCCGCACCTCCTAGCTGGCTGATGTGCGACCATGGCGGAATTGGTAGACGCACTACCTTGAGGTGGTAGCGGGGCGACCCGTGGAAGTTCGAGTCTTCTTGGTCGCACCAGCCTGCTAGGGTGTATCAACACCGATTTTTCAGGAGGGGCTGTGTATGAGCGAGAACGCCGACACCACGCAAAGTCCCCTTCATGATAGCGAACACGGCTTTTCCCTGAACCCAGAGCTGACCGCCGCCATTTTCGAGGCCATCACGCGCGAGGATATTGCCGCCGCGCATGATTTGGTTGCCCCCCTGCCCGCACCCGACCAGGCCGAGCTGTTCGAGCAACTGAGCCACGATGAACGCCTGTTCCTTACCCGTGCATTGGCTGGCGATTTTGATTCCGAGACACTGGCTGAACTGTCGCCCGAAGCCGCTGAGGATGTGATTGAGGCGCTAGGCACCGAAAAATCCGCCGAGGTGCTGGCGGACATGGAAACCGATGACGCGGTGAACATCCTGCAAGACCTCGCCCCCGCCGAGCAGATGGAGCTGCTCGAGGGCATGCCCATCGACATGCGCGAGGATATCGAGGAAAGCCTCACCTATGAAACTGCCTCGGCAGGTCGCCTCATGCGTAAGGCGCTGGTTGCTGTGCCCGAATTCTGGACGGTGGGCGACACGATCGATTTCATGCGCGCGGCGGATGAATTGCCTGAATATTTCTATGTTATTTATACCGTCAATGCTGGGTTTGTCCCTACAGGCCGCATCATGCTGGGCACCATTTTGGGGCATAAGCGCGATGTGCCGCTTGAGCAAATCCGCCAGACCAATCTCTATGCCGTCACCACCGACACCGACCAAGAAGAAGTCGCTTACCTCTTCCGCAAATACGCACTGGTCGAGGCGCCCGTCATCAACCACGAAGGCGTGCTGGTGGGCACCATCACAGTGGATGACGTGGTGGATGTACTCGTCGAGGAAGATGAAGAAGATTACCTGCGTGCAGGGGGCGTTGCGGAATCCGATTTCCAATCCGGCGTGCGTGAAACCGTGCGTTCGCGCTTCGGCTGGCTCTTCATCAACCTGCTGACAGCGCTGCTTGCCTCGTTGGTGATTGGCCTGTTCGAAGGCACCATCGAACAAATTGTCGCCCTCGCCCTCATGATGCCGATGGTGGCCAGCATGGGCGGCAATTCGGGCACGCAAACCGTCACCGTCGCTGTGCGCGCCATTGCCACCCGCCAACTGACCGACACCAACGCTCGGTCCTATGTGTTCAAGGAACTCTGGATTGGGTTCATCAACGGGGCTGGGCTGGGATTGTTAATGGCACTGGGCGTCTATGCGTGGTTTGCCGATATGAAACTTGCACTGGTGATGTGGTTGGCCGCCACCGTCACCATGGCTATGGCGGGCTTGTGGGGCGCACTCATCCCCATTTTCCTGCATCGCCGCGGATTCGACCCCGCGATTTCCTCGACGGTGTTCCTCACCACGGTGACGGACTGCGTCGGCTTCTTCAGCTTCCTCGGCCTTGCGACCCTGATTTTGCTAGCGGTGTAACCATAGCTGTCCACCGAGCGAATTATCTGGTAGGAGATAGCCTATGAAAAAGTTTATCACCCTGCTTGCCACCCTAGTCATCGGGAGCTCTGCCATGGCCGCCACCCCCACGCCTGCCATCCAAACCGCGATGTTCGCGGGCGGCTGTTTCTGGTGCATGCAACCAGCGTTTGATAATGCTTCAGGCGTGACTGCCACCAGTGTGGGCTACACGGGCGGCGATGTGAAAACCGCGACCTATGAGCATGTATCAAGCGCCACCACTAGCCATGTCGAGGCGATTCAGGTGACCTATGACGCGAGCAAAATCGCCTACGAAAAACTGCTCGAAACCTACCTCGAAAATATCGACCCGACGGATGCCGAAGGCCAGTTTGCGGATAAAGGCAAGCACTACCAAACCGCTATTTATTATACCGATGATGCGCAGAAACTGGCTGCTGAAAAAGCCCTTGCCGCCATTGCCCCCAAATTTGCCCCCAAGCCGATAGTGGTAAAAATTCTTCCTGCCACGCCGTTTTATGCGGCGGAGGAATACCACCAAAAATACTACCTCAAAAATGCCGCCCACTATAATGCCTACAAAAAAGGCTCAGGCCGCGCGGGCTACATCGAAAAGGTGTGGGGGAAGAAGTAATTATGTAACCATCGCGAGCTGGGCAAGCGTCGCTGTGCCGGCACGGCTCGCGCAGCGTTGGTCAGCAGACCAACGCGGAGCAATCAAAAAACTAGCTGATTAAGCGAAGATTCTCGAGAATCTTGATCTCGCGCTCGCTTTGCGGCTCGTCGTTATCGTTCTGGCTTTCAAAAGTCGAATCCATCACCGGTACCACATTACGACGCACCGATTCAGCACGCATGTCTTCAATCGCCAAACGCTCGGTACGCTTCAGCTTGCCATCCACCTTCGCACCATCCTCGATGGTAATCGATTCGTGCATAATAGTGCCGCGCACATGGGCACTAGAAAACAAGGTAACATTCTCGGACTTAATAAGTCCATCCACAGTGCCATGCACGAACACTTCGGTCGCGATCAAATCACCGCGGATACGCCCATCAGGACGCACCGTTACCGAGTGGCCACGCACATTGCCATCCACTTGGCCATCAATATCCAAAATACCATCACTCACGATGTTACCGAGCACGTTCATGTTGCTCGCCACCACCGACAGCTCCATCGACTTGTGGCTGGCGTTGCTTGATGCGCTTAGTTTATTTCCTTTAATTAAGCGCTTGAACATCACTGCCTGCTTTCAAGAAATTCGAAGGATTAATAGGCTTATCGTTATAGCGCACTTCATAGTGCAAATGATCGCCCGTAGAACGACCCGTGGAGCCCTGAATTGCAATCACTTGCCCCTTGCGCACAAACTGGCCCGGCTTGACAAGAATCTGGCGCAAGTGGCCATAGCGCGTCGTGAAGCCATAATCATGCTTCACATCCACCGTGTTGCCATAGGCCGTTTTCCAGCCAGCAAAATCTATTCGGCCATTATTGCTTGCAACAACTTTGGTGCCACTAGGGCCTGCCAAGTCGACACCGGAATGCGTGCTTAGCGTTCCACGAAAGGGGTCAACACGCGTACCAAAACCGCTGGTTTTTTTATAGGTGCTGCTTGCCATGGGCGAAGCCAGTGGCATCGCCGAAACCACGTCATCAAGCGACATCAGCTTACGCAAATTGAAGTAGAGCTCGGTCTCTTTCTCCTTCAGCACGGCCGTGGGTAATGGCGTGTAAGGGCCGCCTTTGCCCTCGGTATTGGCTGCTTGTGTGCGGCCATATTTCTCGCGACGCTGCTCTTCCTGAATTTGCTTCGCTTCCGCCGCGCGGCGTAGCGGTTCGACGTTGATGCCCGTGCGCGCAATGACGCTTTCAATTTCCTTAATTTTTCCGCCAGTTGTCGCGCGGATGCCGGCAATCATCGCATCATGATCCGATTGCAGCGCTTTCACCTTGGCTTCCAAAAACTGAATGCGGTTAAACACCACATTATATTGCGCTTCCGTTTCGGTGTTGCCCGTCAGCGACGTTGCTGGTGCCGCCGCATCCGCCGCATATTGCTCAACGATTTCCTTGGCGGCTTCAGCCGCCTTTGCGCCTTTGCCACCTTCGGCAAGCTTCATTAAATCCTGTTTGAGTAGTGTAAACTCTGCCTCAACTTTAGCGTTTTCCTGCTCGAAGCTGGCTAGTTTTTGCTCTTTTTCATCAATCACCTGCTGTGCCGCCATGTAGGAGCCGCTTGAGTAGCTTCCCAAACCAACAAAGCCCAGAACTGCAACGCTCATCAACAGTTGTGCGCGCGCCGAAAACGGTACGTGGGTCGTGGTGTGCCCTGATACAACAATGATACTACGCTTACTGAATACACGGTCAATAAACCCGAGGAGCCCCCCGCGAACCGCTGTTTTTGCCTTATTGCCTTTGCGTAAGAAACGCTGATTTGCCTGTTTTGCCATCGGTAATCCTTTGGTTAATCCCTGGTTTTGCGACCCACAGAACCATAGAAATCAAAAGGTTACTGTGTCCCTTTCGGGGCGGCCACATCTTTCAGTAGGATAGCTGCGAAGAAACCATCCGTCCCGTCTTTGTGCGGGCTGAGCACGAGGCTGGCACCTACGCCATCGCGTGCAAGTAGGTGCTTATTCCACATTTTGTCGGGGGCTTCAACTCGAAATGTTGGATTACCCCCAAGGAATTGCTTTACCTGCCAAAAATTCTCATCTGGGAAGATGGAACAGGTAACATAAATCAGCCGTCCGCCTGGCTTAACGAGCCGTGCTGCACTTTGCAGGATACGACCTTGAATTGCTTTAATTTCCTGCAAATCCTCGAGCGTGAATCGCCATTTAAGGTCGGGGTTACGCCGCCATGTGCCCGAACCCGAGCATGGCGCGTCCACCAGCACCCAATCGGCACTCGCCAGATGCCGCTTCAAGAACGGGTCTGTTTCATCGCGCAGCACATGGGTTTGCACATTGCTCACTCCTGCGCGTGCTAAGCGCTTGCCCATCTGCGCCAGTCGATTGGCCGAGGTATCCCACGCTAAAATGCGCCCTTTGTTTTGCATGGTGGCGGCAATGGCCAAGGTTTTGCCCCCCGCCCCCGCACAAAAATCGATGACTTTTTGGCCTGGCTTGGCCCGCACCAGCAACGAAGCAATCTGGCTACCTTCGTCCTGCATCTCGAATTTGCCATCTTTGAAAGCTTGTGTGTTAAACGCAGCAATGCGCTTCTTGAGGCGCACCCCCACAGGCGAATGCGGCGTTGGGACCCCAAAATAGCCATCTTTATCAAGCGCCAGAATCAAATCGCCCGCATCTTTACATTTCAGTGTGTTCGCGCGCAGATCAATCGGCGCTTGGGCGTTCAAGGCTTCCATGGCTTTGGGCAAATCGTCTCCAAATGCATCCTTCAGGCGGCCTTCCATCCACTCGGGGTAATTCAGCCGTGCATCTTCGGGCATTTCATCACCCAAAAATTCGTGCTTCGCGCAACGCGTCAGCATGGTGCGTTCTTGGTCGGTCAGTGCGGCGGGGCAATATTGTGTGCCATCGAAACTATCCGCAATCTCGTCCACGCTCATGCTTGGCTCGTGGAACAGCAGTGCCACCATCACCACCCGACGCGGCGTCACCGAGCGATCACATGCCTCAACATGCCATTGCAGCGCACCACCAAAGCGCAGACAGAAATAGACCAGTTCGGCAATCGCGCCCCTGTCTTTGCTGCCAATATAGCGCCGCGCGCGAAAATAATCCGCCAGCAATCCATCCACCGGCGCGCGCTTATCCGCCAGCCAGATAGACTGGACATGCTCCATGATCTCAATAGCAGCTTGAATGCGGGCAGCGGGTTTCATGCGTGTTCCAAATTGTTAGGGCTGGGGCTTATAGCAGTATCGTCATTCCAGCGAAAGCTGGAATCCACTTTTTCTTTCAAAGCACCCTAACTCTCCAAGCGATAATTCGGCGACTCTTTCGTGATCGTAATATCATGCACGTGGGATTCGCGTAGGCCCGCCCCTGTCATACGAACGAACTGGCAGTTATTTCGCATTCTTTCAATCGTTCCGTTACCGGTATAGCCCATGGAAGCCCTCAGTCCTCCGACCAATTGGTGGATGACACCCGCCACCGAGCCCTTGAACGGCACGCGGCCTTCAACACCCTCCGGAACAAGCTTCAACGCCTCTGTCACCTCGGCTTGGAAGTAGCGGTCGGCCGAGCCTTTGGCCATGGCACCCACGCTGCCCATGCCGCGATAGGTTTTGTAGCTGCGGCCTTGGAACAAGATCACCTCCCCAGGGGATTCCTCGGTGCCTGCGAGCAACGAGCCAATCATGGCCACACTGGCACCTGCGGCAATGGCTTTGGCAAAGTCACCACTGAATTTGATTCCGCCGTCGGCAATCAAGGGGATATTCTTCTTATCCGCTACTTTACGCACATCCATGATGGCGCTCAGTTGTGGTACCCCCACCCCCGCCACCATGCGGGTGGTGCAAATGGAACCGGGGCCAATGCCCACCTTCACCGCATCCACCCCTGCGGCAATCAGCGCCTCGGCTGCTTCGGCGGTGGCAATGTTGCCGGCAATCACCGCGACATGGGGGTGTAAGCGCTTGATCTCTTGTACAGTTTTGATAACACCCGCGCTGTGGCCATGGGCGGTGTCAACAATAATCACATCTGCATCGGCCGCAATCAAGGCTTCGGCGCGGGCAATTCCTTCCGCCCCCGTACCGACCGCTGCTGCGACGCGCAAACGGCCGCGCTCATCCTTGGCCGCCTGCGGGTATTTCACTGATTTTTCAATGTCTTTAACCGTAATCAGCCCCACGCAACGGTAGTTCACATCCACCACCAGCAGCTTCTCGATGCGGTGTTGGTGCAGTAATTTCTTCGCTTCTTCTTTGCTGATGCCCTCTTTGGTCGTGATCAGTTTTTTGGTCATTAACTCAGCCACAGGCTGCTTTATATCGGTAGCGAAACGAACGTCGCGGTTGGTCAGGATGCCCACCAGCGTGCCATCCTTCTCCGTAACGGGAATGCCAGAAATGTTGTTCGCGTCCATCAGCGCATAGGCATCGGCCAAGGTCTTTTCAGGGGTGATGGTGACGGGGTTCACCACCATGCCCGATTCAAACTTCTTCACTCGCGTCACTTCGCGCGCCTGTGCCTCGAGCTCCATGTTTTTGTGGATGGTGCCAATGCCGCCATGCTGCGCCATGGCAATCGCGAGGGAGGACTCGGTCACCGTATCCATCGCCGCCGACATGAGGGGGATGCCCAGCTCAATACCCTGAGTTAGCTTGGTCTTTGTATCCGCATCGCGTGGCAGCACCTCGGACGCGCCGGGTTTCAGCAGCACATCGTCGAACGTTAAGGCTAGGGGGAATGGGGAATCAGTCATGCAATCCTCGCAAGTTTTCTTGGGGTTGCAGGGTCATGTCGCATGCGGGGGCGCAAATGTCAAGAAACTGTCACAGACCTTTAGCCTCATATGGTATAAACTGATTATACGATGACAAATCGCCCCACCAGCCATACAACACGACTATCCGAAGGTAGCGGCCTTATATGCCGTAGGCGTACCTACAATCAAAAATGCGACGCCATCGTAAGGGGCGAGAACCCACTCTTGTTTCCTGCCGAGTTTGTGCAGTTTCTTTTAGACAAACAATCCATTAGCCCCGCTGAGTTCGACGGCTTGCTTGGCCACGCCAAAGATTCCGATTATTTCCGCTCCGATGTGTTTAATACGGGCTATAACGATGGAACCATGCCACTGCCCCGCCCCATGCGCGAAAAGCTCGGTGCGCTCACTGGCCAAAGCGACCTGTTCTGGAAGCGCCGCCACTTCCACGCATCCGATGCGCAAAATGTGGTCATCGACCCCACGGTCGATATTAGTGCACTGATTGAAAAGCACGCGAACGCAGGCGGGCGACTCACGCGCGCGCGCAACAGCAACTCCACCCCAGATACCGATACGCGCGGACGCTAACCCCGAAACCCTGTTGCAACCACGTAGCTCTCGGCCGAATCAGCGCGGGAGGATTTGGGTTTGGCGTGCTTCACAGTGGCAAAATCGCGCTGCATTTGCTTAAGCAGTTCGCTCTCGGTGCCGCCTTTGAGCACTTTACAGATGAAAGCACCGCCCTGCTCTAGCACTTCGGTGGCGAAGAGATAGGCCAGTTCACACAAATGAATGATGCGCAAATGGTCTGTCGGCGTATGGCCAGTGGTGTTGGCGGCCATGTCGCTCATGACAAGGTCGGCCTTGCCACCCAGCAGATTTTTCATGATGTCGGGTGCGTCCTCGGCCAAAAAATCCTGCACAATCAGCTCGGCGCCGACAATCTTTGGCACCTCCAGCAAATCGCAGCCGACAATTTTGCCATGCCCGCCCAGCTTGGCCACCGCCACTTGGCTCCACCCGCCGGGTGCGCAGCCCAAATCTACAATGCGCATGCCGGGCTTGAGCAGCTTATATTTCTCATCCAGATCAATCAGCTTGAACGCCGCGCGGCTGCGATAGCCTTCGGCCTTGGCTTTGGCCACATAGGGGTCGTTCAATTGCCGCGCCAGCCAGCGCGCACTGCTGTTGCTGCGCTTCTTCGCGGTTTTCACATTCACATGCAGCCCGCGAGAGCCGGATTTCTTATTGATTTTCTTGGTGGGTGCTTTGGCCATTAGACGGGTATCACTTCCCGCATCAGGCTGACGATTATTCCCTCGCGCACACCTCTATCCGCAATCGTAATCTTATCGATCGGGAAGGTTCGGGCAATGGCCTCGAAAATCGCACAGCCCGATAGGATAAAATCGGTACGGCTCGAACCAATGCAGGGGTGGGCGGCGCGGGCGGCGGGGCTCATACGCATCAACGTCTGCGTGGCACCGCGAATATCGGAGATACTCAACTTTATCCCGTCAATCTTTGAACGGTCGTAATGCGGCAAATCGAGGTGGATGGCGGCAAGTGTCGTCACCGTGCCGCTGGTGGAGAGCATTTGCACATCTTCCTTCCACATGCGCGCGGCGATTTGGTTGTCGCGCTCCATCGGCGTCAGCAGGCTACTAATTTTGGCAACAATCTCCTCGAAATACATCTCGGTGAAGGCAGGCCCGCCGAATTGCTCGCTCATGTTCATGACGCCGTAAGGCAAGCTCACCCAATCTTGAATCAAATGGCGCTTATGGCTGTTGAGTGGCTGCTCGGGGTCGATCTTCACCCACATGAACTCGGTGCTACCGCCGCCAATATCGAACGCTAAGGCGTGGCTGGTGTCTTTCATCAACAGCGACGAACAGCCCAGAAACGCGAGCCGTGCCTCTTCTTCGTTTGAAATAATATCAATCGGCAGGCCGAGCTCGTCCTTCACTCGCGCGAGGAAATGCTCAGCATTACTGGCGCGGCGACACGCCTCCGTCGCCACAAAGCGCAGCTTGGCGATGTTGTAGCGATCCAGCTTTTGCTTGCAGGTCGACAGCGCGCGCATCGTGCGGCGCATGGCTTCCTCGCTCAAACGGCCCGTATCGCTCACCCCCTCGCCCAAACGCACTATGCGCGAGTAGCTATCCACCACCTTCAGGGTTTTGTGCTGCGTGTGCTGCTGGAAGCTGGGTTTCGCGATCAGCAAACGGCAATTATTCGTGCCAAGGTCGAGTGCGGCGTAAAGCTCGCCACTATCCGTGCGCACCGAATCCGACATGGCGGCTTCGTGCGTGAGTTCATCTAAATGCGGGATTTCCTGTTTCATGCCACCACTATAGCGTTAACTAGCCACGAGATACAAGCCCCACGCGAACAAGCCACTGCCCAAAAACTGAGAATTCCCTAAAAATTTCAGCAATTTGGGTCATATCATCGCGAGTGCTTGATATTACTTGGATTTTCGCGATTGGCGTTAACCAAAACTTAATGGATAGCATGGTATGTTCGTAGTTATGGACTTATCGATCAGCAACATTCTTCGTCAGGCGCGCGATAAATATAGCCTAGACCCTGCCGCTTTCGCGAGGGGCTTAGGAAACTACGCGACGGATAAGCCGTCCCTGCCTTCCACCGCGAAATCGAGCCCATTGCGCAGCCCCGAAGAACAAGCCATGTTCGATCTCAAGGCTCAATTGATTACTCAAGCGCGCGTGAAGGCAAAGGAACGTGGCGAGCAGTTTTCGCTCGAGCATTACCGCAAAGAATGCGAACTCTTTGCAGCCAGCGAAAAAGGGCAGAAGCTCGCCGCCGCATCGGAAGAATACCCCAACGGTCGTTGGAACCCCAAAATCTATGCTGACCTTTCTGGCCAGAATCTTGATGGTATCCGACTAAGCAACCCCAAGGCTGTGAAGCTTGGCTCAACCAATAAACCAGAATACGAACTGACTCCTGCTACCCAAGCAGACTATGACAGTTTTGATCGCGATGGCGATGGTAAGATTAATAACCCTGCCATTGGCCAGTTTTATGACGAGATTCGATTGAATGGCGCATCACTGCGCGAAGCGTTTGTTGAGCCCGCAACCTCGTTCAACGAGGAAGTAGCCAAAGCCAAAGACCTCCAAGGGCTAACCTTCAGCGGCATGGCGGAAGGTGATCGCTTTACCTTCGGGGCGGGCGCACACTATCAGAATGTTCGTTTGGAAAATGTCCAGGGCGGAAACGTAACCTTTAACGGCACGGTCGATGGCATCACTATTTCTGGCAAGAGCGCGAGCATTGCGGTTGGCGATCACGCGCGAATCAGTGACATCAAAACCTCCGATGGCTTTAGTATCATCCATCTCGACGTCGGCACAGGCGCCGTCATATCGAATGCCGATTTAAGCAAGTCCACCATCTCGATGACCAGCCATTTCGAGCCAGGATCTTCGCTACAAAATGTCACGCTTAGCGGCAACGTGAATGGGCTAGATCTCAGCGGCGTCCATCTGCGTAACGTGGCGATTGATGGCAAAGCCATCACGAGCCTCTCGCAACTACCCGAGGGTGTGGCCTATGACGCGCGCACTACTGCCAGCGCCAGCCAAGAATTTATAATGCAGATGCATGCCAAGGAAGCTCTTGGCGCGGGCGTAAAAGACTTTAGCTGGAATCCAGACATGCGCCAAGCGAGCGCTCCAAGCCCAAGCACCCCAGCTCCACAAGAAATTGCAGCAGCAGCAAGCAATGACCCCCTTGCCGCCATCCGCGCCACCATGCAGGGGCAACTTCAAACGATTGGTAATCCGCTGACAGAGCAGGAGCGGCTAAATCTGAAGGCAATCGAGGAAGCCCGCGGACACCCTGACAATTCATTAAGCCTAGCTCCGCGCCGCTAATGCGCCGCATTCGCTTACTTCCTTGCATTCCTCACCAAAATCCGTATATTCCAGCCTCATTTTTTAACGAGAGGCACTATGACGCCCCCCACCACGGCCAAAGCAAGCACGCTGACAGCGGCTAACCAGAACCAACAAAAAACCGCGCGCCCCAGTGCCGACGAGGCGATGGAAGCCGTGCGCACCCTCATCCGTTGGGCAGGCGACAACCCCAGCCGCGAAGGGCTGGTCGAGACCCCTAAACGCGTCATCGAGGCCTACCGCGAGTTTTATTCGGGCTATGACGAAGACCCCGAGGCAGTGCTTGCCAAAACCTTCGAGGAAGTGGCGGGATACGATGAGATCGTCCTCCTCAAAAACATGCATTTCGAATCGCATTGCGAACACCATATGGTGCCCATCATTGGCCGCGCCCACATTGCCTACCTGCCAGATAAAAAAGTCGTAGGCTTAAGCAAAATTGCCCGCCTGCTCGATGTGTTCGCCAAGCGCCTACAAACGCAGGAACTGATGACCCAACAAATCGCCGATGTCATCGAGAAAGTACTCGCCCCACGTGGCGTGGCGGTCATTATCGATGCTAACCACGAATGCATGAGCACCCGTGGCGTGCACAAAACGGGGTCCACCACCGTCACCACCCAAATGCGCGGCGAGTTTAAAACGGACCGCGATGCACGTGCTGAAGTCATGCGCATGGTCGCCGCAAGCGATATTGGCTAAATGACGCTCACCCAAACCGCGCCGCTGATTCTTGCTTCTGGCTCCTCCATTCGCCAGCAGATGTTAAAGGCAGTGGGTCTCACTTTTAGTGTGGTGCCTAGCGGGGTCGAGGAGGACGCCATTAAAACCGCCATGAAAGGCGCACCCATCCCCGAGTTGGCCGCAGCACTTGCCCGCGCAAAAACACTGGCCGTCAGCACGCAGCACCCTGATGCTTACACCATCGGCGCCGACCAGATATGTGTGCTTGGGGGTGAAGCGCTCTCGAAGCCGAATACCTACCCCAATGCCGAAGCACAGCTTGCCCGCCTAAGCGGCCAAACCCACCAGCAACATTGCGCCATGACGCTGGCACGCGGCGCAGAAATTGTTTGGGAATTTCACGCCATGGCCGAACTCACCATGCGCTCCCTTTCCCCCTCGGAAATCCATGCTTACGTTGCAGCGGATGCCCCCCTTTCCTCCTGTGGTTCTTATAAATTCGAGGGGCTGGGTCGCCATCTATTTGCCCGCGTGACCGGCGACCACGATGTGGTGCAAGGCTTGGCACTCGTGCCACTGCTTGCACAATTGCATGCGCTTAGCGCAATTCGTCTGGGTTAGGCTTTTAGAACACAGCCTTAATAAAAAGTAAGACTATTGTGCGTAGGTGCAGCCTATACCTAGTGCTCGTGCGAATAATCCGCTAGAGTTCTTGGATGCAAGTAGCACCCTCATATGATGCCGTAGCGCTCGCCAAGCGACTGACGAATATCGGTAAAGCCCTCAGCAGCGAGCGCGACCGCGACACATTACTCGAGCATATTCTTCTTGCCGCCAAAGAAATCGCGCATGCGGATGGTGGCACCCTCTACCTGCTTTCGGCCGAGGGCGACGTGCTGGAATATGTCATTGTGCGCACCGATTCGCTTGGCATTGCTTACGGCGGCACCACAGGCAAAAAACCGCCCTTCAAAATTGTGCGCGTTTACGACCCCATCACCGACGAACCGGATCTGCGCACCCAAGTGGTCCGCGCTGTCGTTAAAAAAGAATCCATCAACGTGGTGGATGCCTACAGCTCGACCGAGTTCGATTTCGCTGGCACCAAAAAATTCGACATGAAATACGGGTTTCGCACCCGCTCTGTGATTACGATCCCAATGATCAACCACCGCGCGGAGCCTATTGGCTGCTTACAACTCATCAACGCCAAAGACCCCGCCACGGGCGCCACCATTGCTTTTACCGATGAAATGGTCGAAATCATTGCTTCGCTTGCAAGCCAAGCGGCGGTAATTGTCGACAAAGAAATGCTCATCAGCGAGCAAAAGATTCTCCTCGAATCCTTTATTAAAATGATGGCACAGGCGATCGACGCCAAATCGCCCTATACTGGCTCGCACTGTGTGCGCGTACCTGTGCTCACCGAAATGCTGGCCGAGGCCGCCTGTAATGATACGCAAGGCTTCTTCCGCAATTTCAACATGAGCGACGAAGAAAAATACGAGCTGCATATTGCAGGCTGGTTGCATGATGCCGGCAAAATGGTGACCCCGACCCATATCATGGACAAGGCCACCAAACTTGAAACTATCTATGACCGCATCCACTTGGTGATTGCGCGTCTCGAGATTTTGAAGCGCGAAGCACGCATCCGCTACCTTGAGGAGATAGCCATCGAAGGCGCCAACAAAAAGGCCCTCCATGCACGTTATGATGAAGATGTCGCTAACCTCAATGCAGACATTGCTTTTCTCAAAACCGCCAATATCGGCGGCGAGTTTATGGAAGATGAAAAAATCGAGCGACTGAAGCGGCTTGCCCAGATCACCCTCGATATTGAAGGCCAGTCGCACCCACTCCTCACGACGGATGAAGTCTATAACCTCTCCACCCGTCGCGGCACCATCACCGCCGAAGAGCGCCAGATCATGAACGACCACATGGTGCACACCGTGAACATGCTCGAATCCATGCCATGGCCGAAACACCTCCAGCGCGTGCCCGAATATGCCACCGGCCACCATGAGAAAATGGATGGCAGCGGCTACCCGCGTGGGGTGCTTGGAGGCACCATGAGCGTACCCGCACGGATGATGTGCATCGCGGATATTTTTGAGGCGCTGACTGCGAATGACCGCCCCTACAAAAAGGCCAAAACCTTATCCGAGGCGATGGCCATTATTGGCCAGTTCAAGAAGAACAACCATCTCGACCCCAACATTGTTGATTTCTTTGTTACCAGCAAAACCTATCGCCGCTTTGCCGAAATGTTCCTACCGCCCGAGCAGATCGACGAGGTCGACGAAGCCGCCATTCTGGCCATTGTGCCCGAGCCAATGAAAGTGAAAATGGCGCCGAAGGGCTGAGCCTTTTTCTAAGCGCGGCATCCGGCGCACTATCTGCCGTTACCGGCTCTATCGCCGCTCAAACGCGCCGCGTGTGAAGCAGTAGTTCGGCTTGCCAATGCAGCATTCACGCTTTTCTCTATTGCTGTTTGCACAT
Organism: Alphaproteobacteria bacterium; assembly: GCA_035911175.1. Taxonomy (GTDB): domain Bacteria; phylum Pseudomonadota; class Alphaproteobacteria; order Rickettsiales; family UBA3002; genus QFOX01. The sequence continues at coordinate 8,037 of JAMHWA010000034.1, read as the reverse complement.
CAACAGCCATTTTCTCGAGGGATGCGTCACTGATTCCGCTCAGACTTGTATCGTCTTCACGCAGAGCCTGTAACGCTGGTACAAGCGTATCATGTCGTATGTAGCCCAATTGCTGCGATATCGCACTCGGCGCCAGCTTATCGACCATCATATAGAGTGCCGTTTCTTTGGTGGCTCTATGTATGTCGTTCGCGATTGCAACGCGCCTAGCTACTTTATTTTGAACTAAGGACTCAGTGGCTTGCTGCCCAATAAGATATTCTAGCGTAACATTAGTGTTTGGAAAATTTGTTTTCAGCGCCGCCTGTTGTGCGTTGAAAACAATTTCACTAGGGTCTAGCGCACCTCTGCGCTTGGCAAGAGAATCGCGGATGCGCGCCTCATTGGTGGTTACCGACTCAACCATGGTTCATCTCCTTCGTTATAAAGACATGCTTAGCTGACTTTTATGACGATTTGATGACGTTTGAATGACAGTTGAATGACAATAACTAGGCCGCTTTCGCTTCTTCCTTCGCGGGTTCTTCGAACTCAATCACGAGCTGTCCTGCAGTGACACTTGCAGGCGCTTTCACGTGGACATCTTTCACCACAGCATCCGCATCAGCATAGATGATGTTTTCCATCTTCATTGCCTCGATTACGAATAGCTGTTGGCCAGCGCGAATTTTATCGCCCTTGGCTACCTGCACCGCGGAAATAAGGCCTGCGATGGGAGCGGTGATTTCAAATTGCGAGACGGTAGTTTCACGCACTGGCATGTACTGACCTAGCTCCGCAACACGCAAGGTGCGCAGCGTGGCTTTCACCTCGGCGCCTGCGTAATTGAGCTGATAGCCCTCGGCTAATGGCTGCACACGCACGCTGACAGGCTTGCCGTTCACCGTACCTTGGAACAAGCGTCGTCCCAGCTTCCATGCCGAGCGAATGACAATCATGCCATCATCATAACTGATATCGTAGCCATAGTCCTTTTTGCGGCTGTAGACCGAGACCGCATTGCCACCCAGCGTCACCACCCAGCGTGCGCCAATCGCTGGCGAACGGTTTGGCAATTGCCCCGTGATTTGTGCTGCACGCTCAATATCGCGCAAGCTACAGAACACCGCCACAGCCATGCACACTTTTTGCGCCTCGGTAGAAAGCTCGGCACCCGTAAAGCCCGCGGGCCATTCCTGCTCGATAAAGTTGGTGCTAATATCCCCTTTGCGGAAGCGCTCGTGGCTAAGCACTGCTTGCAAAAAGCTGGTGTTATGGGCGATGCCCTGAATCACGAAATCGCCGAGCTGATCGACCATGAGGTCAATCGCCTGCTCACGCGTCGGCGCGTGGGTGCAATATTTCCCGATCATCGGGTCATAGAACATACTCACTTCGCCGCCTTCATAGATGCTCGTATCAATCAGCGTGCCAGGCTTGGCCTCGGGCTCTTGGTATTTTATCACGCGGCCTGTCGAGGGCAAAAACCCGCGCGTCGGGTCTTCCGCATAAATCCGGCTTTCAAACGCCCAGCCGTTGATTTTAATATCATCCTGCGTGAACGGCAGTTTCTCACCTGCGGCGATACGAATCATCTGCTCGACAAGGTCAATCCCCGTAACGAGCTCGGTCACACGGTGCTCCACCTGCAAACGCGTGTTCATTTCAAGGAAGTAGAACTTGCCCTCGGTATCGACAATAAACTCCACGGTACCCGCGCTCACATAGCCCACTTGCTTAGCCAGCGAAATGGCCTGCGCGCTCATTTGGGCGCGCATTTCGGGGGTGACAAACATGCTTGGCGCTTCTTCGATTACCTTCTGGTGGCGGCGCTGGATGGAGCATTCACGCTCGCCTAAGCTCACCACATTGCCGTATTTATCGGCAATCACCTGAATCTCGATATGGCGTGGATTATCGAAATATTTCTCGATGAACACCCGCGCATCGTTAAAGCTGCTGCGCGCTTCGCTCGTCGCCATTTTCATGCCATCGGCCAGCTCTTCATCCGAACGCACCACGCGCATCCCCTTACCACCACCGCCTGCAGCGGCTTTAATGATGACAGGGTAGCCAATCTCGCGGGCAATTTTCAGGGCTTCTTTGGGGTCCGAAATGGCCTCGAGCAAGCCAGGAACGCCGTTCACCCCCGCTGCATGGGCAATTTTTTTCGATTCAATTTTATCACCCATCAGGCGAATCGCCTCGGGCGTTGGCCCCACCCATGCGGCGCTGGTGCGCTCTACCACCGCGCGGGCGAAATTCTCTTTCTCACTCAAAAAGCCATAGCCAGGGTGCACACATTCCGCGCCTGTTTGGTCAATCGCCGAAATCAGGTTGTCGATATTGAGGTACGACTTCACGCTGGGGCTCGCGCCGATATACACCGCCTCGTCCGCATTTTTCACATGCAGCGCGTTCGTATCCGCCTCGGAATAGACAGCAATCGTGCGCATGCCGAGCTTGCGTGCGGTGGTCATAATCCGCGAAGCAATCTCGCCGCGGTTGGCAATCAGGATAGAATGGAACATTAGCGTCTCAGTCGTTTGTGAAGTGAGAGTGGTGAATAGTGCAAAAGAAGCGCACCGACAACCTACAATTCACTTCCCACCACTACAATTCAGAGGCTTAGTGGAATTGTTCTTCTTCCGTTGACCCCTTAAACGCGGTGGTGCTGGCCTTGCCGCCTGAAATGGCCTCGGCCACGGCATCGAAATAGCCCACACCCACCTCGCGCTGGTGCTTCACGGCGGTGAAGCCTTTGGCGGCATCGGCGAATTCTTTGTCCTGCAGGGTCACATAACCCGCCATACCCGCTTCCTTATATTTGGTCGCAAGGTCAAACATGCCGTGGTTGAGGGCGTGGAAACCCGCGAGTGTGATGAACTGGAACTTATAGCCCATCGCGCCCAACTCCTTCTGGAATTTCGCAATTGTCGCGTCGTCAAGGTTTTTGCGCCAGTTGAAGGAAGGCGAGCAGTTATAGGCCAAATATTTGCCAGGGAATTTCGCATGCATCGCCTCGGCGAATTTCTTCGCTTCCGCAAGGTCAGGTGTGCTGGTTTCGCACCACACCAAATCGGCGTGCGGGGCAAAGGCAAGGCCACGGGCAATGGCTGCATCAATGCCGCCGTCATAGTTGAAGAAGCCTTCCACCGTGCGGCCTTCCTTCACGAAAGGCTTGTCGCGGTCATCCACATCGCTCGTCAGCAAATAGCTACCGTTCGCATCGGTGCGCGCGATGATGATGCTTGGCACACCGCACGTATCCGCCGCCAAACGCGCCGCGACCAGCTTCTCGATATGCTCACGAATCGGCACCAGCACCTTACCGCCCATGTGGCCGCATTTTTTGGCGCTGCTGAGCTGGTCTTCCCAGTGTACGCCCGCTGCGCCCGCATCAATCATCATTTTTTGTAGTTCAAACGCGTTGAGGTTGCCGCCAAAGCCCGCCTCGGCATCCGCCACAATTGGTTGGAACCAATCACGTGCTGCCTTGCCGCTCTCGCTTACTTCAATCTCATCCGCACGCTTTAAGGTTGCATTAATGCGGCGCACCACGGATGGCACCGAATCCGCTGGGTAGAGCGATTGGTCAGGATACATCATGCCCGCCAAGTTCGCATCCGCCGCCACTTGCCAACCGCTGAGGTAAATCGCCTTGAGGCCAGCGCGCACCTGCTGCATGGCTTGGTTGCCCGTCAGCGCACCGAGCGCATTCACATACGGCTCGCTCGCAAAATAATTCCACAGTTTTTCGCTCGTGTGCTTCGCAATCGAATACTCAATCGGCAAGCTACCGCGCAGCTTCACCACATCCGCGCCGCTGTAAGGCCGCACCACACCCTTCCAACGTGGGTTGGTTTTCCAGTCGTTTTCTAGCTGTTCAGCGGTAAGGAAGGTCATGCGGTTACTCCAGTTGTATGTCTAATTCCATGCCATCCTGAGCAAAGCGAAGGATCTTCTCACACCCGCCAAGATCCTTCGCTTTGCTCAGGATGACACAGAATCATAACCCCGCCATGTGGCAAGGCGACGATGAATCATATTGCACCGCACATAAAGCCAAAACGGGAGGGAGGATGCAAGGAGAACAGGGCTTTATGCAGAGATTTGTCTATTTTCTCGCCAATTGTGGCGTTTTGGTTGCGGGAGATAGGGGTAATTGTCATCAAACCTTCATATAAAATTAATCGCTTCTTAGGCATTCTGGGCTAAACTTGAGAATTAGTTCAGTATTAGGGAGTTATGTTAATGGCTGAAGAAAACAGAACACCAAATGCATCCTATGTTTTTGAATCCGAAAAAATAGGAGTTCCTGTAAGAGTGGCTTTCACCAATACTATCCATGGTGGTGATATTACTATCATCTCACTCAAATCGGATAAACTTACTTTTTCACGCGATGATTTCGGATTAAATCCGAGCACCCAAGGGATAGAGAATTTCTCCAATACCTCCTTGGCAATAACACGTCTCTCTGAAGCATTAGGGGCACCTGTCGCCGACATAGGCGATCCATCGGCTACATTTAGGACAGGACGAATCTCTCAAAACCTTACGACTAACAACGAAGGGAAGTTCTACTTATCTGTCTCATATGTAGACAACAGCAGAAAATCTGAAGAGTGGTTAGACAAACTGGTCAACGCTGGAGTCATGAACGGAGAACAACGTCAGCAAGCTCAAGCAACATTGAACTCAGTACGAACTCAGCGAAACGTTGGAACCGGAACAACCGTGCCAAACTTACAAGCACCTATAACCGAACAACGGGAACGATAGTTAGCGTAGGAACGCCACCTCACCCTCTACAACGGCAAATTATCGTGCCGTTTTTTGGGGTTTTCGAGTTCTTTGTTGCGCAGTGTGGCCAGCGAACGACAGATGCGCCAGCGCGTGTTCTGCGGACGAATCACATCGTCGAGGTATCCGCGACCAGCCGCCGCAAAGGGTGACGCGAAATTATCGCGGTAGCTTTCCACTGCTGCGTCAATCTCGGTTTGGTCTTTCAGCTTACCTTTGAAAATGATCTCCACCGCGCCTGCAGGCCCCATCACCGCAATTTCCGCGCTCGGCCAAGCGTAGTTAATATCGTTACGCAAATGCTTGCTGCCCATCACAATATAGGCGCCGCCATAGGCTTTGCGGGTGATAACGGTAATTTTTGGCACGGTCGCCTCGGCATAGGCATAGAGCAGTTTCGCGCCATGACGAATGATACCATTATGCTCCTGCGAGCTCCCTGGCAAAAAGCCTGGTACATCCACCAGCGTGACGAGTGGGATCTGATACGCATCGCAGAAACGTACAAAGCGCGCGGCTTTGCGGCTGGCATCAATATCCAAGCAACCCGCAAGCTCCATCGGCTGGTTTGCCACAAAGCCCACCGTGTGGCCTTCCATGCGGCCAAAGCCAACGATGATGTTTTTGGCATAGCTTGGCGAAATCTCGAAGAAATCCTCCTCATCCACCACGCGTTTGAGCACGTCGAACATGTCGTACGGCTTGTTCGCATTATCAGGGATAACGTTGTTGAGGCTCATTTCCACGCGGTCAGCAGGATCTTCTGTTGGGCGTACCGGCGGCTTTTCACGGTTGGAAAGTGGCAAGAAATTTACCAAACGACGCACTTGCAGCAGCGCTTCGATATCGTTGTCATAGACCATATCCGCTACGCCGGTGTGGGTGCCATGCACATCCGCGCCACCCAAATCTTCTTGCGTGATTTCTTCGTGCGTTACGGTTTTCACCACATCGGGCCCTGTCACGAACATATAGCTGCTGCCACGCACCATGATGGTGAAATCAGTCAGCGCAGGGGAATACACCGCGCCACCTGCGCATGGCCCCATGATAACAGAAATTTGTGGAATCACGCCCGAAGCAAGAACGTTGCGTTGGAAAATTTCGGCAAACCCTGCCAGTGAATCCACGCCCTCTTGAATCCGCGCACCGCCCGAATCGTTTAGGCCAATGATGGGCGCACCCATTTTCATTGCCATGTCCTGCACCTTGCAGATTTTCTTGGCATTGTTTTCAGAAAGGCTCCCGCCCAGCACCGTGAAGTCTTGGCTGTAGACGAACACCAGACGACCATTGATCGTCCCCTGCCCTGTCACCACGCCATCACCCGGAACCTTGTTTTTGTCCATGCCGAAATGCACGCAGCGATGCTCCATGAACATGTCGTATTCCTCGAACGAATCGGGATCGAGCAACACCTCAAGACGCTCACGTGCGGTCAGCTTGCCTTTATCGTGCTGCACATTAATGCGCGCCTGCCCGCCACCAAAGCGTGCTTGCTCGCGTTTATGTTCCAGTTCTTTCACAATCGCTGTCGCGTTCATGGTGCCTCTATTGTTTAGTGAATCACGTATCGAAACACGTGACCTAGCATAGGTTAAAGCCCCACGCAAAGCGCCATTTTGAGCACGTGTGCACAAGGCGTCGCCGATGCTTTTTTGCAAGGTTTTTTAGGTGGTTATCTGTCAAGAATTTTTATGCAAATTGTGCGTTTGCGCGATGCGCCAGCAAGAAAAACGCCGCCGCTTTCACATCGCGTACTTTTGCAGCCCATGCAGCAGTCGTTTCTGCATCCTCGCCCCAGTGCGAAGCTTGAACGCTTTCATCTAGTCGGCAGGCGATGAGCGCCTCCTCCACCGTGATGTGCTGTTGCCATACCGCGAATGCTAAAAGCGCCGAACCAAGAATGGGAACCATGAGCGCCAATGCTGCACATTCATAATCATTTGCTGCAGCAAATTGTGCAGCAATTTTTTGCACACTCGAGACAGCTTGTGGCACTGGCATTAATCCTTCCGTGACAATAAATGCTGCGCCATAATGTTGCTCAGCCCACGCGAGGATTGGATCAAAATGCTGCACCTGTAATGCACGCAATTCTTCGCTGTGAGAATCGATAGGAAGGCCTGCATCTGCTATCGGCGCACGATAGCATAATAAGTCGGTTTCCAGATAATTCACGATATCCGCAAGCCAAGCATCGCGGTCAAGCGTTGCGCGGTCGAGTGCAATATTCAGTAGGCGCGTTAGCGGCATGCTATCGGTGATGATTATCTCGGTTTGGGCATCCCATTCCGCTGCAATTTGCTGCGCAATATTTTCATGTTTTGTGTGCAGCATTTTTTGCTGCGGCGTGCGAATCGGTTTGCCATCAAGGGTAATCGCATAGCCCTCGTTCACTGCATCCAAGGCCACGCTTTGGTAGAAGCGTTTTGCTAACGCCTTGTTCTCCATTTTTGCTTTGCTCATCTCGACCATGATTATTCTGGTAGGCTAAGGCCCAGCGCCTCGATGCTCGCTGCAATATGCGGCGCGAGCGGTGCAGTAAATTCGCGCTCAGGCTTGCCAAACATCGGCGGCAGATAAATCTTCCACGCTTGCAAATGCAGGCGCCCTGAAAGTTCCACCCCACCCTTCACATGCGCGGCACCGCCGCCATATTTGCCGTCGCCCACCATGGGGCATTTCATCTCGGCCATGTGCACGCGCAATTGGTGTGTGCGGCCCGTGATCGGCTCGAGCTCCACCAGCGCCATTTTTTTGGCGAGGTGCTCGAGCGTACGGTAATGCGTAATTGCCCGCTTACCATCTTCTTCCACACTGCGCACCATCTCGCGGGAATCCTCGCCGCGCGCCACTTTGTCGAGGTTCGATTCAATTTCCCCCGTGTAGGGGTTGGGCACATTCACCACCAGTGCAAGGTAGGTTTTACGGATGGTTTTTTGCACAAACCCACGCTGCAATTCCGCCGCTGCCGCTTGGTGACGAGCGAGCAACATCACGCCACTCGTATCTTTATCAAGCCGATGCACCAGTCGCGGAATTTGTTTCGCATCGAACTGCAACGCTGGCAGCATGCCATCAAGATGCTTGCTCACCTTGCTGCCGCCTTGCACTGCCAAGCCCGCAGGTTTGTTGATGACCAGAATATCTTTGTCCTTATAGAGCACAAAACTCTGCGCTTCTTCGGCCAGTTCCAACGTCAGCTTCATGGGCTGTTTTTCGCGTGGAGCTTGGGCTTTTTCGGGGTTA
>JAMHWA010000033.1:0-29149 GCA_035911175.1 Alphaproteobacteria bacterium | reverse complement strand
GCGAGCGAATGAACTGGTCACTATCGCGAGCGGAGAGTTTCATAACCATGCATCGGCTGGAGGATCGGCGTAGCTTCAGGTTCCTGAGATTTCACCGCATGGGCATCTGGGTCATTCAGTGTGGGCAACAGCGCGGCCAAACGCAATTTGTAATCCTGCGCTAACTCCAAAATCCCGCGCTTGCGCGCATCCTCGATGGATACATAGGACGCATAGTCGGCACTTGGCGAGGTGTTGTAGGTGCTCACCCGTTGAATCGTGCCATTGGCCACCACTTTCGCATCGCCCAAGCGGGTGATGGTGTAGGTGCTGGTATAGCGCAAATCGCCACGGCTGGCCGTACCATCGGGCTTCACGAAGCTTGCCACATCCAGCTCGGTGAAGGTGATGGCAAGGGTGTAGAGTTTCTCGTTTACCAAGCTGGTGGGGTTGACGAGGCTTTCAATTTCAGCCGTCAGCAGCTCGCTGTAGCGGCGATCCATGTTGTTGGCCACGGCAATTTCGTTCTCGGTGGTGCTGCCTGCCGCCAAGACGCGGATGGACGAAAGATCCACCGATTGCTGCGCGCGGTATGCCTCGCCATGCAGGGGCTGAAAACCGCATGATGCAAGTAGCATCATGCTTGTTATAAGCGCTAGCGCGCCCGATGAATGTCCTTTGACCTCCCTCGGATACACGCGCACATTGGAAAGAAGCTTCATCACGCCGCCACCAAGTTCACGATACGGTTGGGCACTACGATAGCTTTTTTGAGCGATTTGCCCTCCATTGCGCTCACCACGCTGGGGTGGGCAAGGGCGGCAGCGCGCGCCTCGTCCTCGGGCAAATTTTTGGCCAGTGTGAGGGTGGCGCGTAGCTTGCCGTTCACTTGCACCGCAACGGTCACGGTTTCATCCTCAAGCAGTGCGGCATCCGCCTTTGGCCACGCGCGGCTGGCGATGAGGTCAGCCTTGCCGAGCATGCTCCACAGCTCCTCCGCCAAATGGGGAAGAAGTGGAGCGATGAGGTGGATGGTGGCTTCGATGGCCTCGCCACAACTGCCCGCTTTTTCTTTTTCAATCGCATTGGTCAATTCACGAATACGCGCGACGGCTTTGTTGAAATGGAAGTTTTCAAAATCGCTCGTCACCGCGTGGATGGTTTTGTGGGTCAGTTTACGAATCTCGGCGCTGTCGTTTGCTGCACCATTGGCCGCCTTATAATCACCCACCAAACGGTAGAGGCGCTGCACATAACGCCATGCGCCATCAATCCCTGAATCCGTCCACTCCAACCCACGGTCGGGTGGGGAATCGCTCATCATGAACAGGCGAGCGGTGTCGGCGCCATACGCATCGATAATGCCGCGCGGATCGACGACGTTGTTCTTCGATTTGCTCATCTTCTCAGAGCGGCCCATCGTCACGGCTTCGCCCGAATCAATCAGTTTCCAGTTGCCCGATTCATCCTTGATGACATCGGCAGGATAAACCCATTCGCCCTTGCTGTTTTTGAATGTAGCGTGGCCGACCATGCCTTGCGTCATCAGCCCCGTGAAGGGTTCCTCGATATTCAGGATACCACAATCCTTCAGCGCGCGGGTGAAGAAGCGCGAGTAGAGAAGGTGCAGCACCGCATGCTCGATGCCGCCGATATATTGGTTCACGGGCAACCAGCGTGCCGCGTCTTTGGTGATGCCATTGGCACCGCCGCCACTGGCATAGCATGCCGGATACCAGCTCGACTCGAAGAAGGTGTCGAACGTATCCGTCTCGCGCGTTGCGGGCTTGCCGCATTGTGGGCACGCGACATGCTTCCAGGTGGGGTGGTGCGAAAGCGGGTTGCCCGGCTTGTCGAACGTCACATCATCCGGCAGCGTCACTGGTAATTGATTTTCGGGAACGGGAACGGTACCGCAATCATTACAATAAATGATGGGGATGGGGCAGCCCCAGTAACGCTGGCGGCTGATGCCCCAATCGCGCAAACGGTAGTTGGTTTTGCGTTGGCCGATTCCGCGTTTTTCGATTTCGGCGATGGCCGCTTCTTTCGCATCCGCGACGCTCATACCGTTAAACAGCGGCGAGTTAATCATCACACCATCATCCGTGTAAGCCTCGGTGAGTGGCTCTTTTCCACCACTAACAACGGGTACGATGGGGAGTTTGTATTTGGTCGCGAACTCGAAATCGCGCTCATCATGCGCGGGGCAGCCGAACACGGCGCCGGTGCCATAACCCATCAACACGAAATTGGCGATGTAGAGCGGATGCTCGGAACCCGTGAATGGGTTCACCACTTTGAGGCCTGTGTCGAAGCCCTGCTTCTCGGCTTTTTCGATAGCTTCTTCCGATGTGCCCAGCGCGCTACATTCCTTGATGAAGGCAGCCGCTTCGGGGTTGTGTTCTATCATGCTTTGGGCGAGTGGGTGCTCGGGCGCAATGGCCACAAAGCTCATGCCGTAGAACGTATCAGGGCGCGTGGTGTAAACCTCGATGCTGCTCTCGATGGCGTCTTGGTTGGGCTTGCGGCACAGCACTTTCAAGGTGACGAGCGCGCCGCTTGATTTACCAATCCAGCGGTCTTGCATGATGCGCACTTTATCCGGCCACGCGGTGAGGGTGTCGAGGCCTTTTAAAAGGTCTTCGGCGTAATCGGTGATTTTGAGGAACCACTGGTTGAGTGTGCGACGCTCGACCAGCGCGCCACTACGCCAGCCGCGCCCATCGATCACCTGCTCGTTAGCGAGCACGGTATTGTCGACGGGATCCCAGTTCACGACAGCTTCTTTGCGATAGGCAATCCCCTTCTTCAGGAATTCAAGGAAGAAGCGTTGCTCGTGTTGGTAATATTCGGGCAAGCAGGTGGTGACCTCGCGGCTCCAATCATAGCTTAGGCCGATGGATTTAAGCTGCTCGCGCATGGTAGCGATGTTTTGCAGCGTCCACGCTTTGGGGTGCACGTTGCGGGCAATCGCCGCATTTTCGGCAGGCAGGCCGAAGGCATCCCACCCCATGGGGTAGAGCACATTATAGCCCAGCGCGCGGCGGAAGCGGGCCGTCACATCGCCCAGCGTGTAGTTGCGTACATGCCCCATATGGATGTTGCCCGAAGGATACGGGAACATTTCGAGGACAAAATAGTCGGGCTTTTCGCTCTTTTCAGGCGTGGTAAATACGCCCGATGTTGCCCATGCCGCTTGCCATTTGGCCTCGGCTTCGCGCGCGTTATAGCGCGAGGGCGTTTCGTTCACTGCAGTCATAGAAACCCTAGTATCCGAGTTGCTTCACGCGCAGTTCGCGCGCGCGGGTGAGGACGGTATCTTCCAGCTTGCGGCCAAGCTTGGCATCGCTTGGGGCATCCACCCAATTGCCTGCCTTATCCTTAGTTTGGCGGAAGGCGGTGATTTTAAGGCTATCGGCGCGCAATTGGCGGTCGAGGATGAGAACGTTCAGCTTGTGGCGCTCGCCTTTTACTTCGGGGTCTTCGTACCAATCGGTAAGCACCGTGCCACCAAACGGATCCGCCGTGGTGATGGGCAAGAAAGAGAGCGTATCGAGCGTGGCACGCCAGAGGAAGCTGTTTACGCCGAGGGGGTTCTTGCCTGCATCGCTATCATTTTCCTTGGGGCCGCCAAGGGTGATGCCCGCATCGCCAGTGATCTTTCCGCGCTCGTCTTTGCGGCGGTCTTCCTCGGTTTTGGGGTATTGCTGTTCGGCATCGGGCTTGAGGAAGCTGCATGATGGCAAAACAAAAAGGAGCGCGCTGAGAGCAACAAAGGTGCGCGCAATGGAGCGAGTGGCGTTCATGGTTATTCCCTTGGGTGGTTCACGTACTGCACACTAGCGAGCGCCACAGGTTTTGCAAGAGCTTCGCTAGCGAGCGTTGCTCGCGTGGGGGCGAAGTCGCCTCCGCCTACACCAGCCCACCTCGTTCGCCTTTACGGCCCCGCTCGCGCCGTAAAGCGCTATGCACGGCTAAATAAATACGCCGCACAACAAAAAAGGGCGGAGATTTCTCTCCGCCCTTATCTGTTTGTTTTAAGCGTTTAGCTTAGAACGCAACTTGGGTACCAAGAATGAACGTGGTGCCTTCGTTGTCGGATGCGGTGCCCGCAGCGTCGAAGTCGTAGAACGAAACTTCAGCGTATGGGGTCAGGCCAGCAGCCAGTTTGTAGTCAGCGCCGAGAACGATGTTCTCGAATTCGCTGGTTCCGAGGTCGGAGGTCAGGTAGGTAACCGACGCACCGATTGGGCCCATATCGTAGCCCAGACCAGCGGTCCAGTAGTCACCGTCAACGCCGGCGATACCCGAATCAGACCAGTCACCGTACGAACCGGCAACATCGAAGCCCATGAAGCCAACAACGGCACCGAGGTTCCATGCTTTAACATCGTCCGTACCGAATGCACCCGCGAGAGCGCCTTCACCGTCGGCCATTTCGTAGGTACCAGCAGCAGCGAGTTTAACGCCACCCAAGGTGCCTTCGTAGCCCAGACCCAAATCGATCACATCGCTCAGACCAGCGGTGTCGCTGCGGCCTAAGGTTTGACCACGATCTTGGTGTTTAGGCGTGTAGCTCGCACCAGCTTGGAAGCCCGAGAATTTAGGCGTGTAGTACGAAACTTTGGTTGCGTTGTAGGTCGACTCGTCGCCCAAGGTTGCGTTGCTAACGTTACCATGCTCCGTAACAAGTTTCGAAGTGGTGATGAAGTTAGCAGCAGCAGCGCCTGGCTGTACGAAGTAGGTCCACGAACCGTTGATACCACCGGTAGCAGCAGCAACCGACGAAGCATCCAAACGCATCGTTGCAGCAACCGACTTGTTGCTACCGAGTTCTACGCGACCGAAACCACCTTCGAGGTAGGTGAAGGTGCGCGAAGCGTTGGTGCCCTGGTTGTCAGCATCAGCCGTAACGTCAGCCTCAAGGTTGATTTCAGCACCGTAGCCAAGGCTACCGGTTTTGCCATCAACTTTAACGGTGATCTCGTTGTCGTTACGGAAACCGTTGCTACGCTCACCAGCGTCACGGTCATCGCTCGTCCAACCCGATTGGAAGTCCGAGAAGCCACCCAAGGTTACTTTTGGTGTCTCAGCCGCGTTAGCAGCCGTTGCCAGCATTGCCACAGCGACGAGGCCAGTTGTACCAAGAAGAATTTTTTTCATGATCAGTTCCTTCTTTAATGAAAACAAATGTGACAGTGAGTGTATCCCACCATCACCCTATGATGAGCACAAGGCACACTATGCACCCTGCACTCCACGAGGCCATTCATTAGCCAATCGGGGGGTGGAAGCAAGAGCGCCCAAGCTTTTTGTTGCCATCACCCCCCCCTTTAGCACCCCCTGTTGCAAATTAGACACAAGTGCCAAATGGGGGTCTTTGGGGCTAGACTTCACTATTAAGTTATTGTATTTCTGTAAAACTATGGAAAAACCCCCCAAACATGGCAGCCTTGCCACACGCCTTGCAGCACTGCAACAGCGGATTTCTGAGCGACCCTCTGTGTTAGTGAGCGCTTCGCGCCTGATGGGGACATCGCGCCATTCAAACGCCCACAAAGACGCTATTCTCATTGGCGCATCCAAAACCCAACCCGCCCACGTGCTGAAAGAGGCAATTGTGGCAGGGCTGGTGGATTTTGGGGAAAATAAAGTGCAAGAGGCGCAAAGCAAATGGCCGCCACTCAAGGAAAAATACCCAAGCGTGCGCCTGCATTTGATTGGCCCCCTACAAAGCAACAAAGCTGAAGATGCCGTGGCGCTGTTCGATGTGATTCATACCGTCGACCGCATCAAAATCGCCGATGCACTGGCGGCAGCATGCAAAAAACTAAATAAACACCCAGCATTCCTCATTCAGGTGAATACGGGTGAGGAGCCACAAAAGGCAGGCGTTGCGCCGCATGAAGTGGCCGCATTGCTCGCCCACTGCCGCACGATTGGCTTGCCCATTGGTGGGTTGATGTGTGTGCCACCCGAAGGTAAAAACCCCGCGCCACATTTTGCCTTACTCAAAAAAATGGCAGATGCGTATGGCTTGCGCGAATTAAGCATGGGCATGAGCGGGGATTTTGAAACCGCGATTCGGCTTGGCTCCACGATGGTGCGCGTGGGCACGGCCTTGTTTGGCGAGCGCGCCTAGAGCACCTGACTGCGGCTTACATCCCGTAAATAAGGCAGCATTTGCGCTTTGCGGTAGGAATCATGCGCACTTTCGCCATGACCAAACAGGTCGAGCACCGCTTTATCCTTCGTGCTGATAGGCGCCGTCGAGCTTTGGTTCATGGTAGGCGCCGCGCTTGTGGCGGCGGCGGCAGGCGCGAGTGACGCTAGTTCCATCGGCTCAGTTTCGGGGGATGGGGTTGCGCTTGCTATTTGGGTGGTGGAGCGCTTCCCTGTTGCCGCAGCATAGGCCGCCATGGCAGGGCTTTGGCCCGTTGCATGTTCAAAAATCACGGTCGCCAAGCTGGCCACGAAACCAATGGGCCCGCCGAGCAACGTGCCACCCGCAAGCCGCGAGGCCGTAGAAGCTTTATGCTCTGTTGCGCTGGCGAAAAGATCGGAGACAATAGGGATGTGGTTAAGCGGGTTTACCGCATCGAGCACATCGCGAAAGGTTAGGCCATCGCGTCCGAAAAACCCTTCACCGCCCGAGCTTGATTCGGGGCGAATATCGATGCGGGTCGGCGCTTCACGGGTGAAGTAGTCGGCGCGGGATTGAGCAATGCGATCAGAAACAGCCATGGGCAAAGCAATGCAAGCCCCATGCCAGTCTGTGGATAGAATGGGCTTATGCGCCTACAGCGGCGGCTAACGCCTCGGTCGATTGCACAAGCTTGGCGGCTTGTTCACGCTCTTCCTGCGTGCTGGCAGCAGCCAGTGCGGTTTTGGCCTCAATCAACGCGTCATGCACTTCGCTTGGCGAAATTTCTGCAAGATCTTGGATGTGGTCCGAGATGACCGTGCATTTCTCGGGCGTCACGTCTGCATAACCAGTAGCCGCGAAAAAGCGGCGACGGATACCATCGCTCATCATCACCTCGATCACACCAGGACGCAGCATCGAGAAAAATGCCGCGTGACCCGGAAGCACACCAAAGTCACCCTCGGCACCCGGAATTTCGCACGCAGGCACATGGGCATCGACCACGACTTTAGCAGGACTGATGATTTGTAGGTGAAATGCGCTCATCTTAGTTGCTCAGCTCTTTCGCTTTTTCGATGGCTTCTTCGATGCCGCCAACAAGGTAGAAGGCAGCTTCTGGAAGGTGGTCGTATTCACCCGCTACAATCGCCTTGAAGGATGCGATGGTGTCTTTGAGCTTCACATACTTACCTGGTTTGCCGGTAAAGATTTCTGCCACGTGGAACGGTTGCGACAGGAAGCGCTGGATTTTGCGGGCGCGGGCAACGATGAGTTTGTCTTCTTCGGACAATTCGTCCATGCCGAGGATCGCAATAATATCCTGCAACGATTTGTAGGTTTGCAGCACGCGCTGCACATCACGCGCGACTTTGTAGTGCTCCTCACCCACCACGGCTGGCGACAACATACGCGAAGTCGAATCCAGTGGATCCACCGCAGGGTAAATGCCGAGCTCGGCGATTTGGCGGCTAAGTACGGTCGTTGCATCCAAGTGAGCAAACGAGGTTGCAGGCGCTGGGTCGGTCAAGTCATCCGCAGGTACGTAGACGGCTTGTACCGAAGTAATCGAGCCCTTCTTCGTACTGGTGATGCGCTCTTGCAGGTTACCCATTTCGGTAGCCAGCGTTGGTTGGTAACCCACGGCCGATGGAATACGGCCGAGCAGTGCGGATACTTCCGAACCGGCTTGGGTGAAGCGGAAGATGTTATCAACGAAGAACAGAACGTCTTGGCCAGCTACGTCACGGAAATATTCCGCTTGGGTGAGACCCGTCAGCGCCACGCGTGCACGTGCTCCTGGAGGTTCGTTCATCTGGCCATAAACAAGGGCTACTTTCGACTTGCTTGGATCTTCGAGGTTAATCACGCCCGATTCCATCATCTCGTGGTAGAGGTCGTTACCTTCACGGGTACGCTCGCCCACGCCGGCGAATACGGAGTAACCACCATGGCCTTTGGCGATGTTGTTGATGAGCTCCATGATGAGTACGGTTTTACCCACACCCGCACCACCGAACAGACCAATTTTACCACCTTTAGCGTATGGCGCGAGAAGGTCGATCACCTTGATGCCCGTCTCGAGAATTTCATCGTCCGTCGATTGCTCGGTGAAGGCTGGCGCTTCCGCATGGATAGGCGCGTAGTGTTTCACGTTCACGGGGCCACGCTCGTCGATTGGTTCCCCAATCACGTTCATGATGCGGCCGAGCACTTCGGGGCCAACGGGAACGGAAATCGGCGCGCCCGTATCAACCAATTGCTGGCCGCGAGCGATACCATCCGTCGAGTCCATCGCAATCGCACGCACGGAGTTTTCACCCAAATGCTGCGCCACTTCGAAGACGATGCGGCGGCCATCGAGCGTCGCTTCGAGCGCGTTCAGAATGGCTGGCAGTTGCCCCTCGGGGAAACGCACATCGACCACAGGGCCGATGATTTGCGTGACCGAGCCAGTGGCGGCGGTAGCTTGGGTTTTACGTAGTGCTGACATGGTGGTCTCCTTATTAAATAGCTTCAGCGCCCGAGATGATCTCGATGAGCTCTTTGGTGATGTTGGCCTGACGGGTGCGGTTATATTTCAGCGTCAGCTTCTTGATCATTTCGCCCGCATTTTTGGTCGCGTTTTCCATGGCGTTCATTTGTGCGCCATAGAAACCTGCGTTGTTATCGAGCATGGCGGTGAACAGCTGCATGGCAAAGTTGCGCGGCAACAAATCGGCAAGAATTTGCTCTTCGCTCGGCTCGTACTCATACGGGGGCACGGGTTTGCGACGATCGTTCGCGGGAGCAACGACATTTTTTGCCACACGGCGATCCAACGGCATCAGCGTTTGGAAGGTGGGCACTTGCGAGATAACCGATTTGAACTGGTTGTAGAGCAAGGTGATGCGGTCAAACCCCTCCGTCTGCATCGCTTCGAACACTTCGTCAGCAATACCCTCAGCGGTGCGATAGGTGGTGGTTTTTGCCAAATCCGTGCGGCTGCCGATGATGAGGTGTTTGTACTCGTTCAACCAATCGCGCCCTTTGCGGCCAATGCAATACACTTTGATCGACTTGCCCGCCACCAATTGCTCGCGGATATGCTTGCGCGCGGCGCGAACGATGGAGGAGTTGAAGGCGCCCGAAAGACCGCGATCTGCCGTCACCACAATGAGCAGCTCCACTTTATCCTGACCTGTGCCGACCAAGAGTTTCGGTAAGTTGGCCTGACCCGATGCTGCCGCCGCAAGGCGCGTCACCATGCCTTCCATGGCCACCGCGTATGGGCGCGCCGCTTCTGCCGCCTCACGCGCACGGCGCAGTTTTGCAGCCGCCACCATTTTCATGGCTTTGGTAATCTTCTGCGTCGATTTCACCGACTTGATGCGGACTTTGAGGTCCTTTAACGATGGCATGGCTAACCCTTAGATGAAGCGGTTTTTAACCGTTTGAATCACGTCCTTCAGCTCGCCTTCGCTTGCGTCGGTCAGTTTTTCTTCTTTTTTGATGGTGGCAAGAAGCGCGTTTTTTGGCCCACGCAATTCGCGCAGCAAATCGGCTTCGAACGCGCCGATTTTGTTCAGCGCGATTTCATCGAGGTAGCCTTTCACGCCTGCGTAAATCACACAGACTTGCTCTTCCATTTGCAGCGGCGAATATTGCGGCTGCTTGAGCAGTTCCGTCAAGCGCGCGCCACGTGCGAGCAAGCGCTGGGTTGCCACATCGAGGTCGGAACCGAACTGAGCGAAGGCCTCCATCTCGCGGAACTGCGCGAGGTCGAGCTTAATGGTGCCCGCTACTTGTTTCATGGCTTTCACCTGTGCCGACGAACCTACGCGGCTCACCGACAGACCAACGTTCACCGCTGGGCGTACGCCTTTGTAGAAGAGCTCGGTCTCGAGGAAGATTTGGCCATCGGTGATCGAAATCACGTTCGTTGGGATATAGGCCGAAACGTCACCCGCTTGGGTTTCGATCACAGGCAATGCGGTCATGGAGCCCGCACCTTTATCGTCGCTCATTTTAGCGGCGCGTTCGAGCAAGCGGCTGTGCACGTAGAATACGTCACCAGGGTAGGCTTCGCGTCCTGGTGGGCGACGAAGCAGAAGCGACATCTGGCGGTAAGCCACGGCCTGCTTGGACAAATCATCATAAATGATGAGGGCGTGTTGTGCGTTGTCGCGGAAATATTCGCCCATCGCCGCGCCTGCGTATGGCGCGAGATATTGCAGTGGCGCTGCTTCCGAAGCCGAGGCCGAAACCACGATGGTGTATTTAAGTGCGCCCGTTTCTTCGAGCTTTTTGACCACTTGCGCTACGGTCGAGCGCTTTTGGCCAATCGCGACATACACGCAGAAGAGTTGGCGGGTTTTGTCGCCCGCATCGTGCGCGGCTTTTTGGTTCAAGATGGTATCAATCGCGATTGCGGTTTTGCCGGTTTGGCGGTCACCGATGATCAGCTCGCGCTGGCCACGACCGATGGGGATGAGGGCGTCGATGGATTTGATGCCGGTTTGCACAGGCTCGTGCACCGATTTACGGTAAACGATGCCAGGCGCTTTTACTTCCACGCGGCTGCGCTGTTTGGCGTTGATGGGGCCTTTACCATCGATAGGATTACCCAGCGCATCGACCACGCGGCCGAGCAGTTCGGGGCCCACAGGAACATCCACAATCGCGCCGGTGCGCTTAACGGAGGAGCCTTCTTTCACGCCCGTATCGGTACCGAAAATTACCACGCCCACCGAGTCTTGCTCGAGGTTCAGCGCCATGCCTTTGAGGCCGCCATCGAACTCGACCATCTCGCCCGCTTGCACGTTTTCAAGGCCATAGACGGTGGCAATGCCATCGCCCACGCTGACCACGCGACCCACTTCCGCGAGCGATGCGCTATCGCTAAGTCCCGCGATTTGGGCTTTCAAGATGTCCGAAATTTCTGATGGGCGAATTTCCATGTGAGGCTCCTAGTTAATCTTAATGGGTGGGGGCGAGCAGTTGCTCGCGCATGTGGTTGAGGGCGCCACTCAAGGTGGCATCCAAACGAAGCGAGCCGAGCTCGACCATCAGGCCGCCCAGCACGTTCGCGTCTTCTTTCAATTTCAAGGTCACTTTTTTGCCCGTTGCTTTGGTGAGCGAGGCAACCAGTTGTTTTTGGGTTGCGGCATTGAGCGCGCGGGCGCTGGTCACCAGCGCCTCCACTTCACCCTGATGCGTGGCGAGCATGGATTTGAGGGTCTCGGCAATGGCGGGGATCACTTCCGCGCGGCCGCCAGCGGCGATGGTAGCCACGGCACGCTGGGTGAGCGGGTTAGCTTTTGCAGCCAGCGCAGCAAGCGTAGCAGATTTTTGCGCAGGGCTAACGAGTGGGCTAGAAAGTGCGTCCGCCAAGTCGGTGCTGCTTTCAATGGCGGCAGCCAGTGTACCAAATTCACCTACTACGAGGGCTTCGCTCTTTGCCTCAGTAGCAAGGGCAAAGATAGCCGCGCTGTAGCGGCGGGAAATCTGCAATGCGTCGGTACGATTGATGCTCACCGTGAATTACCTTTGATTATAAATAGGGCTTTTTCGCGCGCGTATCTATAATGGGCGGGGCGGGGGATGCAAGCGCTTTTTTGCCATGCCCGCGGAAGCCATCTCGCCCCGCTTGCCGCAACACAAGCCCACACCACCACAAGGAGCCAGCCCATTCTGTAAAAAATGCACTGGCGTCATAAAAGCGTCACAATAGTACGCTAAGGCGTAGCTATGTTTCATCCCTTTTAGGAGCCGCGCTATGCCACAACCCTTTACCGAACGTCAAAAGCAGCCCACTCAAAACTCGAAAAAGCCAGATTTTGAAGCATACGTTAATGCGCGGCGGGCGGCTCAAAATGTATTGAACGGGTTCACATTCGCCAACCCCGCGACCAAACAGCCCGACAGGCTTGATAATTGCTTGAGTGCTTTTTATCAATTGTACCAAGACACCACCGCGAGCAGCCGCGTTGATGTTACGAAATACGCACGGGATAGTTTGCTTAATACCGCGGCGCTGGTGCCATTTTTCGAGAACGTTCCCGTCGAAGAGGCTGCAAAAGGACTGTTTGATGCCCTAGGGTGCACCAAGCGCGCGGGAGCAATGCATGCCCAAAACTTGGCTAAAGATTTGTTGAAGGCACTACAACCCCAACAAGCGCACGGCCGCGGTTAGCTTGCAGCGCTCGCCCAAATCGAGTTTTTAATCTTCTCGACCATGGCCTTATGCGCGGCGCGTTCTTCAGACGATGGCGGAAATTGGCGGGCAGGCAAGGCGGTGTGGCCACTGAAAGCAAGGTCGGGATTGGGCGATGAGGTCTGCGAGTTGGCCGCATCCTCCGCCGTTGCTTTGGCGCCCAGCAAACTGCTTTGGCGCCCACCTTTGAGTTCCAGATACACATCCGCCAACAGCTCGGCATCGAGCAATGCTCCGTGTTTGGTGCGGGCGGAGGTATCGATAGAGAAGCGCTTGCACAAGGCATCGAGGTTGGCGGGCGAACCTGGGAACATTTTGCGAGCAATGAGGACCGTGTCCGTCGCGCGGGCAAAATCAATCAGCGGTAAATCGAGCGCATTCAGCTCGGCATTCAGGAATTTCAAATCGAAGCTGGCGTTATGGATGACGAGCGGGTCATCACCAATGAACTCCAAAAACGCGCGCGCCACGGTGCGAAACAGCGGCTTATCTTTCAGGAATTCTGCCGAAAGACCATGTACATTCTCGGCCTCGCGCGGCATGTCGCGCTCAGGGTTGAGATAGGTATGAAAATGGTTGCCGGTGCGGATATGGCCGTGCATTTCGACACAACCAATTTCGACAATGCGGTGACCCGAAGCGGGGTCGAGGCCGGTGGTTTCGGTATCGAGGGCAATTTCTCTCATAAACTTAACGACCTGTTGAGTGTGCTGTAAGAAGTTATAACAGCCCCCACTCAACCATCAAGCGATGAACGAAGCGGCGGGTGGCTGCTTTGCCGATGGTGGTTGGAATGACAATGTCGGCCAATGCGTTACGGTCGGCATCCGCCCATTGGCGGGCGATGAGGCGCTGGAATTTTTCATGCGTCATGCCCGCACGGCCGAGGGCGCGGCGCTTGCGGTGATGGGTGGGGGCATGGGCGGCGATGACGACGTCGCATAATTCATCGGCACCTGTTTCATACATGAGCGGAATATCGAGCACTACGGCGCGCAAGCGGTTGCGAGTGGCCATCTGAATAGCTGCCAGTTCCGCGCGGCGCACGCGGGGGTGGATGATGTGTTCAAGAATGCTGAGCGTTTGTGGATTTTTTGCGATTTCGGCTGCAAGGGCTGTTCGGCTGATGGCAGCACCTTCTTTCACATGGGGAAAGTGATCGATAATTTCGGCAATCATATCGCGGTCATTTCGCATCAGCTGGTGCACCAGTTTATCGGCATCCACGTGTATAATTCCGCGTCCGGAAAACATGGCGGCGATGCTGGACTTGCCGCTAGCGATGCCACCGGTCACCCCTATCACCATCATAGGGTATCCTCCAGCACATGGGCGCGCAGTTCGGGGCTCACCTCAGGCAAAATGCCGTGCCACATTTCAAACGCTTTTTGCGCCTGATAGAGCAGCATGCCCAAGCCATCGACGGTTTTTAAACCGCGCGCGCGGGCGTTTTTGAGCAGTTCCGTTTCCAGCGGTGCATAGACAATATCGTGCACGGCGGCACCCGACGGTAACAACGATACATCGACGGAAAGTTCAGGCTGGCCTTCCATGCCCAAACTGGTGGTGTTGATGAGAAGCGTCGCCTCGGCCAGCAAATTATTGCGCACCGACCATGGTAAATGCTCGACATGAAATTCATCGGCAAGCGCCTCGGCCTTTTCAGGGCTGCGGTTGGTGAGGGTGATGGTTTGCGCACCCGCATCCTTCAGCGCCACAATGGCAGCACGGGTGGCACCACCTGCACCGAGGATAACCACGTTTTTAAGGTAAGGTGTTAAATCACCAAGCCCCTCTTTTAGGTTGGTGATGAAGCCATAGGCATCCGTATTGCTGCCGATGAATTTGCCGTTTTGATTGATGACCGTATTCACTGCGCCGATTCGTTTGGCGGTGTCGTCGAGCCCATCGAGATATTCGATAACATTCTGTTTATGTGGGACGGTTATATTCACCCCGCCCACGTTTTTTTTTCGCATGTGTAACATAGTTTGGCGCAGGCGCGCAGGGGCGGTGGTAAAGAGTTTATAGTCTGCATCACGTTGATGCTGCGCAATCCAATAGGAATGGATTCGTGGGCTTTTGCTGTGCGATACAGGGTAGCCGATGAGGCCAGTAAGGGTGGTCATAACTTATACTTCCTTTGTTTCACCCACAGGCGTTGCACGGCGCTTTTCTAGCTGGCGTTGGCGGTACTGAATCATCAGGGTTGCGGTTTCCTCGACCGAGCGGCGGGTGACATCGATCACCGGCCAGCCTTGGCTGCGGAAGAGTTTTTTGGCGCTGTCAATTTCGTCGCGTACTTTTTCTTCATCGACGTAATCGGTGCGCATATCCTGATTCATGGCAGCAAGGCGTGTGGTGCGAATATCGATCAACCGCTCGCCGCTGATGGTGAGGCCAACCATGAGCGGTTGTTTGAGTGTCACGATATTTTCGGGCAGGGGCACACCCGGAACAAACGGCACGTTCGCTGCCTTATAGCCACGATAAGCAAGATAAACACAGGTGGGTGATTTGCTGGTGCGCGAGGGACCAACAATCACGATATCGGCGTTTTCAAGTTCCCATGTGGCTTGGCCGTCATCGTGCTCGAGTGCGTAATTAATCGCATCGATCCGCGCGAAATAATCCTCGCCCAATTCATATTGTGCACCCGTGTGGCCAGTGGCTTCTTGATCAAGGTAACTCGCCATTTCGCGGATGACATGACCAAGCACCGGAATGCAAGGAAGGCCGCGCTTGCCGCAAGCTTGCCGTAAGGTTTCACGTAACGTAGGGTCAACAAGCGTGAACATTACCAAGCCCGGATAGGTATCGAGATTCGCAATAATTTTTTCAAGCTGGCCTTGCGTGCGCACCAATGACCAGACATGCTCGATCGCCTCGACATGGTCGAACTGCACCAGCGAAGCCCGCGCAACACTGGATACGGTTTCACCTGTCGAATCGGAAACAAGATGGAGATGAAATTTTTTCATGGGGATAAACCGTGGATGAATCGTCTGTTATCCACCCTATATCGGTGAAGTGCCGAAGTTGCTAGTATCCTCTTCTATCTTTCACACCCGCTTATCCACCCTTGAGTAAAAACGATGGGGTGATTGGGGGTGATGTGGATGAATGATTTATCATCATCACTCACACTTCATTACCGATAGCTATTTCCTCAATGATAGCAATTCATCCACATTGTTACCCCGAATTACTTCAGGGTGTTTTATCATTGGATAAGGTGGGTGTGTTTCTGTATGAGCCATGAATCCCCACAACGAGGCTCACCATCTATCTACTACTAATAAAATCTATTATTCTTATTTAGTATTAGAAGGAAAAAGGATAACACAGTTTTCATGACAAACGAACCCTTACTCATTCAGGCATTAAACGGCACCGTGACAGAGCGCGTACCTTTTTGGTTTATGCGCCAAGCAGGAAGATTTCTACCCGAATACCGCGCAGTGCGCGCCACGACATCGGGCTTTTTGGATTTATGCTTCACCCCTGAAAAGGCGGCGGAGGTGACGCTCCAGCCCTTGCGCCGCTTTGGGATGGATGCCGCGATTTTGTTTTCTGACATTCTGGTGATTCCGTACGGCTTGGGTGTGGATGTGCGCTTTGTCGAAGGTGAGGGGCCGCGAGTGGGTTTAACTAATACCCAAGCGACGATTGAAGCGCTTGACCTTTCGACGGTTCGCAAGAAGCTTGAGCCAGTAGCTGAAACCGTGAAACTAGTGAGATCAAATTTGCCTCAAGGCGCTGCCTTGATTGGCTTTGCCGGCGCACCGTGGACGGTGGCGTGCTATATGCTGCAAGGCAAGTCTGGTAAAGAGTTTCAAGATGCACGCCTGTTTGCCTTGGCACAGCCAGAATTAACGCAAAAATTAATGGATACGCTTGTAGCGTCGACGGTGGAATACTTATCCATGCAGATTGAAGCGGGGGCGCAGGCCATCCAAATTTTTGATAGTTGGGCAGGGCTTCTCACCCCCGCAGAATTTGAAAAATGGGTGACAGCACCCACTATAAAAATAGTTCAAGCAATGCGCAAAAAACACCCCACTGTGCCAATCATTGGTTTTGCAAAGGGCGCAGGGTTATCACTCGCGGATTATGCAAAACGCACCGAGGTGAACTGCATTGGAGTCGATCAACACACCCCGATGGAATTTGCCATTGCATCACGTGCGAATGCAAAACAAGCGGTGCAAGGCAACCTCGACCCGTTGCTGATTGCGAGCAACAAGAACGAAGCGGTGCGTGAAACGAAAAACATTCTCGAAAAAATGAAAACGACGCCTAGCGTCTTTAATTTGGGACA
The DNA here is from genome assembly GCA_035911175.1 of Alphaproteobacteria bacterium. Classification (GTDB taxonomy): domain Bacteria; phylum Pseudomonadota; class Alphaproteobacteria; order Rickettsiales; family UBA3002; genus QFOX01. The sequence goes on along the minus strand of JAMHWA010000033.1, from coordinate 12,508 downwards.
TGGGTTTATTCCATCCACCCCGATTGAGAATGTAGCTGCGGTGGCGGAAACCGTGAAAGCGTGGCGCAGGTGAGCGTGATTTCGCGCAATAAAAAAACGGCGATTGTACTGTTTAATCTCGGTGGCCCCGATGGTGCCGCAGCGGTGCAGCCATTTTTGTTTAACCTGTTTAACGACCCCGCGATTATTGGCTTGCCCAACCCCTTTCGCAAAATGCTCGCGGCCTTTATTTCCAAAAAACGGGCGCCAAAGGCACAAGGAATTTACAACGAAATTGGCGGAAAATCACCGATTTTAGAAAACACCCAAGCGCAAGCAAACGCCCTTGAAGCAAGCCTTTCCGGACACGGACAGGTGAAAACATTTATTTGCATGCGCTATTGGCATCCGATGACCGAGCAGGTGGTAGCGGATGTAAAAAACTATGCACCTGACCATATTATTTTGCTGCCGCTTTACCCCCAATTTTCGACGACAACGACGGCGTCGAGCTTCAAGGAATGGGACCGTGCGGCGGTCGGCGCGGGTTTGAATGTGCCCACTTCGAAGGTGTGTTGCTACCCTGCGCATGAATCGTTTGTGAAGGCACATGCGCAGCTGATTCGTACCTACTATGATGAGGCATCGCAGCACGGCAAACCCAGGATTTTGTTCTCCGCGCATGGTCTGCCCGAGAAAATCGTCAAACGCGGCGACCCTTACCAAATGCAAGTGGAATTAGGCACACAGGCGGTGTTGAACATGCTCGGTATCGCGGATGCCGATTATGTGAATTGCTATCAATCCCGTGTCGGGCCACTGAAATGGATTGGCCCGTCGACCGAGGATGAATTACTGCGCGCAGGCTTCGAGAAAAAGCCCGTGGTGCTGGTGCCGATTGCGTTTGTGAGTGAGCACTCGGAAACGTTGGTTGAGCTGGATATTGAATATGCCGAACTGGCGCACGAACACGGCGTGGAACATTATTTCCGTGTGCCGACACTTTCCACCAACGCGCATTTTATTGCGGCGCTAACCGATATCTGCCTGAAACAAAACCCCGAGGGCGGCCTTGCGCCGGATACGGGTGAACGCATTTGCGGGCGCGAGTGGAACCAATGCCCCTGTGCGATGAAAGCGAGCGCGTGATGGAATATTACCTACTGGCCAAAGCCCTGCACATCATGAGTTTTACCGCGTGGATGGCGGGGATGTTCTACCTGCCGCGCCTGTTTGCTTACCATGCGGGCGTGTCCACCCACAGCAGCGAAAACTTGCTGTTTAAGGTGATGGAGCGACGCTTGCTGAAAGCCATTATGAACCCCGCGATGATTGCGACGTGGGGGTTTGGCATTTGGCTGGTGGTGATTACCGGCTATGGTGCGCCCGGAACAGGCATATGGCTGCACATGAAGCTGGCGCTGGTGTTGGCGCTTTCGGGCCTGCACGGGTTTTTTGGCGTATGCCGCAAGAAATTCGAGCGCGACGAAAACACGCGCAGCAGCCGATTTTATAAGATAATCAACGAGTTGGTGACCATTATTTTCGTGGGCATCGTACTGCTGGTGGTGCTGAAATCCTTTTAAAGTTAACTTTTTATTAATATTGCCTTGTTAGTGTAGTATGACAGAAAACTAACAGGGGCGCGTTTATGGCAGATTCATCTGGCGACGGTTCATCCGGTTCAGGTTCGTCCGGTTCGGGCTCCTCGGGCTCGGGTGATTCTGGTTCTTCGTCCGGTTCGTCGGGCGAATCCAGCTCGTCGGGCGAAAGAGGCGCATCAGCCTCATCCTCTGACGCCGGCAACGGCGTAGGATCATCGTCTGGGGCGGGAATGTCAGCCTCTTCCACTGGCGTAGGCGGGGTATCGGGCGAAGGCACCTCTGGTGCAGGCGAAGGAACGTCAGCCTCTGAAACGGGCGCCACCACCTCTACCTCTTCGGTCGCGACGAACGATTACACGGGAGCGGCATTGGCGGGCGGGCAGGAAACCATCAATGGTTTGAATGCACAGTTTGGTGTCCGCGAGGGAGAAACGATTGGACAAGCGATTGCGCGGACACGCGCAACCGAATTTGCAGAAACAGAAAAAGCGCTGTGCGAAAAGGTAAACGCGGATGTTTCGGCGGGCATGACGCTTGCGGCCGCTTATGGGGCAATGCTTCAGCAGGCAGGGCTTGATCTTTCGACGCTTTTGTCCTGCGCACCACCGCAGCATGTGTCGCAAGCCGATTTGGGACAGATGAATGCATCGAGTCCATCTACCCAGAACCAGCAAGCATCCCAAGGGCGCTAGCCACCCTAGTTAAAATAATAGCGCGAACTTCCTATAATCCCGTGGAGGCGGTGTGACCAACGAATCAGAGCAAGTGTCGGCATTAGGATCGCTCACCAGAGAGAACAAGGTTGTCATTGTGGCGGAGCCCGACCACGCGGATGACGCGATTTCTGCTGCAGTGAACAGCCAAACGCAAGCAATGGTCCATAATGGCGTGAAGCACTTGTTTCTGGAGCACGATCCACAAGATATCTCGGTATCTAGCATCGCGGCGCAAGATTCCGAATATGGCCGCATGGTGCGCAACGCGCTAGATAGCGGTGTGAATGTACATCTGTATGACGACCGTTCGCGCCAGCGTGAGCGCGATGCGCGCTACCCCAATGAGGCCGCTTTTTTACAACAAAACGATCCATACATCTCCGACCCGCTGGGATTAGTTGCGGGCGCTGAAAATCCTCGGCGAATGGCCGAATATTTGGCGGATATCGACAATGCGACTGGCGCTGATTTAGCCTATCGCAACCAACGCATGGCAGAAAATATTGATAGCGTGCTCGGAAAATACCCCAACGAAAAAGCATTGGTGATGGCAGGTGCGGCGCATGCCGACACTCGAAACGACCTTGATGAAATGCTGCGCGCACTCGGCCACCAAACAACCACCGCAGAAATTAATTCCCCCAACACCTTTTCGCCAAATATGCAAAATCGGGCATTGGTGGCAGATAAGCCAGATGTAATCATCTCGGCAGAAACAGGCGATCTTTTGTCCTATCGGGCGCCAGGAACCAACAACCTAGTAAGCGCAATGGGAAAATCTGACGCAGATATTCCGTGGCGCAATACGGAGATGGTGGCGCCCACATCTAGCAAATCACCCATGGAAATGGCCATGGAGGCGGCGCGTAACGTTGATTGCTCGTGGGCAAGCGGAGCCTCGAATGGTGCCACATTGGCGAGCGCCAACGAGGTTTCGGCTCCGGTTACGCCGAGCTACGGCGCCTCTGCAGCTGAGTCGTGCGCGGGCCGCTAGCGGGCGCACCATGAAAATAACTTGACCATCCTTGCCGCAACGGTTAAAACTGGGGCATCGCATCCCCTGCGGTAAAGCGCGGCTCGCCTCTTGGGCCTTTACGACATAAGCGCTCTTTTCAACTTCCCCGAATAAGCATGATTTTCTGACGAAACGCGCTGACGGATTAACTCGACGAGACGAATTCCCATGAAACTACAAGAAATTAAACGCAAAAAACCCAACGAATTGCTGGCGATGGTCGAGGAAGCAGGCATTGAAAATGCCAGCTCGATGCTGAAGCAGGAAATGGTGTTCACGCTGCTCAAGCGCGTGGCCGAAGAGGGCACCGAGATTACGGGCGAAGGCGTGATTGAAGTGCTGCAAGATGGCTTTGGCTTTTTGCGCTATGCGGAAGCGAACTATCTGGCGGGCCCTGACGATATTTATGTGCCGCCTGCGATTGTGAAAAAACTCGGCCTGCGCACAGGCGACACCGTGGAAGGCGTGCTGCGCGCGCCCAAAGAGGGTGAGCGCTACTTCGCCATTTCCGAAGTGAAGACCGTGAACTTTGAGGATCCAGAGGCGTTGCGTCATCGCCTTTCGTTTGAAAACCTCACGCCGCTCTACCCCGAAGAGCGGCTCAAAATGGAATATCTCGACCCGACGAAAAAAGACGAAATGACCAAGCGCGTGATCGACCTGATTGCGCCGCAGGGTAAGGGTCAGCGCACGCTGATTGTGGCACCGCCACGCACCGGTAAAACCGTGGTGATGCAAAATATCGCCCACGCGATTACGACCAACCACCCTGAATGTTATCTCATTGTGTTGCTGGTGGATGAGCGCCCCGAGGAAGTGACCGATATGGCGCGTAGCGTGAAGGGCGAAGTGGTATCGAGCACGTTCGATGAGCCCGCTGACCGCCACGTGAAACTGGCTGAAATGGTCATCGAAAAAGCCAAGCGCCTTGTGGAGCACAAAAAGGATGTGGTGATTCTGCTCGACTCCATCACCCGCCTTGGCCGTGCCTACAACACGGTCGTGCCATCATCCGGTAAAGTACTCACCGGTGGTGTGGATGCCAACGCATTGCAGCGCCCGAAACGCTTCTTTGGTGCGGCGCGTAACATCGAGTTCGGTGGGTCGCTGACCATTATCGCCACCGCGCTGATTGAAACCGGCAGCCGCATGGACGAAGTGATCTTCGAGGAATTCAAAGGGACGGGTAACTCCGAGCTGGTGCTCGACCGCAAACTCTCCGACAAGCGCATTTTCCCTGCGATGGACATCACCAAGTCGGGTACGCGTAAGGAAGATCTGCTCTACGAAAAAGGCGACCTTGCGAAGGTATGGATGCTACGCAAAATCCTCAACCCCATGGGGCCGATGGACGCGATGGAATTCCTGCTCGATAAGCTCAAAGACACCAAGAGCAACGACGAGTTCTTCAGCAAGATGAACAAATAGCGTTGCTTTTGTTGTCGGCGCTGGCGCCTTAACCCTTTCCTAACCTTTATGCGGTAATGATACAGCCGCGGGTGAAAATGCGGTCATAGTGCATGGGCTGGTCGAAGGGGTTGCACGCAACATCACTTCGTGCTTAAACCCGCGCAGGCTGTTTTTCATTCTTCGATTTTTCATCAGGAGACTCACATGGCAACACGGAAAAAAATTGGTTTGGTTGGCGCTGGTAACATTGGCGGCACCTTGGCGCACCTCGCTGCAAACAAGCAACTGGGCGATGTGGTATTGTTCGATGTGGTGGAAGGCTTGCCACAAGGCAAAGCGCTCGACATTGCGCAAGCCTGCGCGGTTGAGGGTGTGGATGTGAACATCAAAGGCACCAACGATTATAAAGACCTCGAAGGTGCGGATGTGGTGATTGTGACCGCAGGCATTGCCCGCAAACCTGGCATGAGCCGCGATGATTTGGTGGCCACCAACACGGGCATTGTTTCAACCGTTGCTGAGAACCTCAAAAAATTCTGCCCGAATGCCTTCGTGATTGTCATCACCAACCCGCTGGATGCGATGGTGTGGGTGATGCAGCAAAAAACCGGCTTCAAGCCTGAGAAGGTGGTGGGCATGGCAGGCGTTCTGGATTCGGCACGCTTCAGCTACTTCCTCGCGGAAGCGTTCAAAACCAGCCAAAAAGACATCACGACGTTCGTGCTTGGTGGCCATGGCGACACCATGGTGCCGATGGTTTCCTACTCCACCGTAGCGGGTATTCCGCTACCTGATCTGGTGAAAATGAACTGGATCAAGCAAGATGCGCTCGACAAAATGGTGCAGCGTACGCGTGATGGTGGCGCCGAGATCGTTGGTCTGCTCAAAACCGGTTCGGCGTTCTACGCGCCTGCGGCTTCGGCCATTAAAATGGCGCAAAGCTATCTGCGTGATGAAAAACAATTGCTGCCATGCGCGGCGTATCTCAATGGCGAATATGGCCAGAAGGATATCTATGTCGGCGTGCCCTGCATCATTGGCGCGAACGGTGTAGAGAAAATTGTTGAGATTGCCCTGCCAGCCGAGCAACAAAAACAATTCGACCATTCGGTGGCTGCTGTGCGCGAGCTGGTGGCAAGCACGAAACTCGATAAACAAGCCGCATAGTTTGCGCGCCCATTAAACCTAGGAGTATCCAATGAATATCCATGAGTATCAGGCCAAATCTGTGTTGGCAAAATTTGGCGTCAGCGTGCCACGCGGCGGCGTTGCTTACACACCGGCCGAGGCCGAGCAAGTAGCGCAATCACTCGGCGGTAGCCTGTGGGTGGTGAAGGCACAAATTCATGCGGGCGGACGTGGTAAAGCGGGCGGCGTGAAGCTGGCCAAAAGCCTCGATGAAGTGAAGCGCCTGACGCAAGAAATGCTGGGCATGATTCTTGTGACGCACCAAACGGGCCCTGAGGGGAAAGAAGTGAAGCGCGTCTATATCGAGGAAGGTTCGGACATTGGTTCGGAGCTCTATCTCTCGGTGGTGCTGGATCGTGCCTTCAGCGCGATTACGTTCATTGGCTGTAAAGATGGCGGCGTGGATATTGAAGAAGTGGCGCACAAAACACCTGAGAAAATCATCACCGTTCCGGTTGACCCAGCCGCGGGCATTCAGGCACACCACGCACGCACCCTTGCTTTCGGCATGGAAATCCCTGCGGAACTGCATGGTGACTTCCAGAAAATGGTGTTCGGCTTCTATGATGCATTCTTGAAAACGGATGCAAGCCAAGTGGAAATTAACCCGCTTGTGATCACCAAGCAAAACAAACTCATCGCGCTCGATGCGAAGTTTAACTTCGATGATAACGCACTGTTCCGCCAGCCTGAAGTGGCCGAAATGCGCGACGAGAGCGAAGAAGATCCGCTGGAGCTGCAAGCTGCGAAATTCGGCCTGAGCTACGTCAAAATGGACGGCAATATTGGCTGCATGGTGAACGGCGCTGGCCTTGCGATGGCGACCATGGACATCATCAAGCTCTATGGCGGCGAGCCGGCGAACTTCCTCGATGTGGGTGGTGGCGCGAACAAAGAAAAAGTGACGGAAGCATTCAAGCTGATTCTCTCCGATCCGAACGTGGAAGGCATCCTCGTCAATATTTTCGGCGGCATCATGCGCTGCGATATTATTGCCGAAGGCATCATTGCTGCGGCGCGCGAAGTATCGCTTTCCGTGCCTCTCGTGGTGCGCCTTGCGGGTACCAACGTGGAGCTGGGCAAGAAAATGCTGGCAACCAGCGGCCTGCCGATTTTGGCAGCCGATGACCTTGCCGATGCGGCGGATAAGATTACCTCCGCTGTTAAAAAACAAGCCGCGTAAGGAGCGAAGCACATGTCGATTCTCATCAATAAAAATACCAAAGTTATTTGCCAAGGCTTCACGGGGCGCGAGGGCACCTATCACTCCGAGCAGGCGATTGCTTACGGCACCAAAATGGTCGGTGGCGTGACACCCGGTAAAGGCGGCAGCAAGCACCTCGAATTGCCCGTGTTCAACACCGTGCACGAAGCAGTGGCCAAAACCGGCGCGAATGCGAGCGTGATTTATGTGCCGCCACGTTTTGCGGCGGATGCGATTTTGGAAGCAATTGACGCAAAAATCGAACTCGCGATTTGTATCACCGAAGGCATTCCCGTGCTCGACATGGTGAAGGTGAAGCGCGCCCTGTGCGGCAGCAAAACCCGCCTGATTGGGCCAAACTGCCCCGGTGTGATCACGCCTGAAGAATGCAAAATCGGCATTATGCCCGGCCACATTCACAAAAAAGGCCGCATCGGCATTCTCAGCCGTTCGGGCACCTTGACCTATGAAGCCGTTGGCCAAACTACGGCTGTGGGCCTTGGGCAAAGCAGCTGCGTGGGCATTGGCGGCGACCCCGTGAACGGCACCAACCACACCGATGTGCTTGAGATGTTCCTTGCTGATGACGACACGGATGCCATCATCATGATTGGTGAAATCGGCGGCGACGCAGAAGAAATGGCGTCGGAATTCCTCAAAAAATCGAAAGTGAAGAAGCCGGTTGTTGGCTTCATCGCAGGTCGTACGGCTCCTCCAGGGCGTCGTATGGGCCACGCAGGCGCGATTGTCTCGGGCGGCAAAGGCGGCGCGGAAGACAAGATCGAAGCGATGAAATCCGCTGGCATCCGCGTGTGCGATAATCCAGGGCATATGGGTCGCACGATGAAGGAATTGCTGGGTAAATAGTTATCATTCCCATAGCGCGCCATCTGTGGCGTCGCATCCAGTTTTGCAAATCCTTACGTAGCGCTGCTACGCTGCGGTTTTCAAAACTGGCGAGTGCTCCTAACATCTGGCACACTCTGAGAATGATGTAACGCTCTTGCCAGCCCCTAGCGCCTGTCCGTTTTGAGTGCCGCGCATGATGGGCGACCGTTACTTTTTCTTAATCGAAAAATCCGCAGAATCCGCTTGCGTTAGGGCAGCTTCGCGCCTAGAAACCGAGGCAAAGTAACCAGTAGCAATGGCTCGGATGTTTATGACTCAGGATGCTCTCGAAAATTCCTTCCTCTACGGCGCGAATGCCGTCTTCATCGAAGAACTTTATCAGCGTTACCTTGCAAGCCCCACCAGCGTGGACGCAAGCTGGCAGCGCTTTTTTGCGAATCTTGGTGATGTGCCTGTAGCCAAGCGCGCGTGGGACCAAGCGCCCACGGCCGTGATTGGCCAGCCCGACCCAGACGCGCCTGCTGCACCCAAGGCCGATGCCAAAGGTGGCGCGAAAGCAGCCGCGCCAGCGATGGATGCGGCGGCTATCCAAAAAGAAGCGATGGCGGCGCTGCAAGCGCAACAGCTGATTCGCGCCTACCGCGTGCGCGGGCATTTGGCGGCAACGCTCGACCCGCTGGGGATTGAGCAGCCGCAAGTGCATGCCGACCTTGATCCTGCGACCTATGGCTTCACCGCAGCGGACTATGATCGCAGCATTTATTTGGGCGGCAATCTTGGGCGCGAGCGTGCGACGCTGCGCGAAATTATCGACACGTTGAAGGCGACCTATTCGGGCACCTATGGCGTGGAGTTCATGCACATCCAAGACCCTGTGCAGCGCGAATGGGTGCAAAGCCGCATCGAGGCGGCGCGTGGCAAACCGCAATTCTCAGCAGATGAGAAAAAAGCATTCTTGCGCACCCTGCTTGAGGTCGAAGGCTTCGAGGAATTTGTGCAGGTGAAATATACCGGTATGAAGCGCTTCTCCATCCAAGGTGGCGACGCGATGGTACCAGGGTTGATTACGATTTTGGAAACGGCGAGCAACGTGGGTGTCGATGAAATCGTCATCGGTATGCCGCACCGTGGGCGCATGAACGTGCTGACCAGCATCATGGGCAAGCCCTATTCCGAGCTGCTTTCGATTTTCAACGGCAACCTCGATTTCCCCGAGAATATTGATAGCTCGGGCGATGTGAAGTATCACCTCGGCGCGAGCCATGACCGCGTGATGGGCACCGGCCGCAGCATGCATTTGTCGCTGACCGCGAACCCCAGCCACCTTGAAATTGTGAACCCTGTGGTGGTGGGTAAAGTGCGCGCGAAACAAGACCAGCACAATGATGTCGACCGCAAAAAAGTGATGGCGTTGACACTGCACGGTGACGCCGCATTTGCTGGCCAAGGCTCGGTCGCGGAAACGCTCGCGATGGCGGATCTGCGTGGCTATCGCACGGGCGGCACGGTGAACGTGATCGTGAACAACCAAATTGGCTTTACCACCGCGCCCAAATATTCGCGCTTTACGCCATATCCATCGGACGTCGCGAAAATGATTCAAGCGCCGATTTTCCACGCGAATGGGGATGACCCAGAAGCGGTGGCATTCTGCTGCAAACTCGCGGTTGAGTTCCGTCAGGAATTCCAACGCGACACCGTGGTGGATATTATTTGCTTCCGCAAATATGGCCATAACGAAGGCGATGAGCCGATGTTCACGCAACCGATTATGTATAAAACCATTGCCCAGAAGCCACTGCCTGCGCATGTCTATGGCCAGCGTTTGATTGCTGAAGGCGTGATGACCGAAGCGGATATTGCGAAAGAAGCCGAAACGCTACTGGAGCATTTCAACAAGGAATACGAAGCGGGTAAGCTCTTCAAGCCGAACAAGGCGAACTGGCTCGAGGGCAAGTGGAGCGGCTTTACCAAAGCAGCAGGTGGCCTTGGCAAAGAGCCAGACACCGGTGTGGATGTGGCAACCCTCAAATCCATCGGCCGTGAGCTGGCGAAATTCCCCGAAGGATTCAACATCAACCGCAAGGTGGAGCGCCAATTGAAGACGAAGCTCGAGATGATGGAAACTGGCGCAGGCCTTGATTGGGCGATGGGTGAGGCGCTTGGCTTTGGCTCGTTGCTGCTTGAAGGCACGCCCGTGCGCCTCACCGGTCAGGATTCGGGTCGTGGCACATTCAGCCACCGCCATAGCGTGTTTGTCGACCAAGAAACCGAAGAGCGCTATGTGCCGCTGAACCATATTGCGAGCGCCCAAGCACGCTATGAGGTGGTGGATTCGTTCCTCTCCGAGCTCGCTGTTCTGGGCTTCGAATATGGCTATTCGCTGGCCGAGCCTGCGGCGCTGACTTTGTGGGAAGGCCAGTTCGGCGATTTCGCCAACGGCGCGCAAATGGTCATCGACCAGTTTATTTGCTCGGGCGAAATTAAATGGCTGCGCATGAGTGGCCTCGTGATGTTGCTGCCGCATGGGTATGAAGGCCAAGGGCCCGAGCACTCGAGCGCGCGCCTTGAGCGCTTCTTGCAGCTGTGCGGTGAGGACAACATGCAAGTGGTGAACATCACCACGCCGGCGAACATGTTCCACGCGTTGCGCCGCCAAGTGCGCCGCAATTTCCGTAAACCGCTGGTGGTGATGACGCCAAAATCGTTGCTGCGTCACAAGCTCGCAGTATCGGATTTGAAGGATTTCGCACCCGGCACCAGCTTCAAGCGCGTGATTCCTGAGATCGACACGATTGCCAAAGATGCGGATGTGAAGCGCGTGATTTTCACCAGCGGCAAGTTGTATTACGAACTACTCGAGCAGCGTCGTGAGCGTAAAGCCGATGATATTGCGCTGGTGCGGGTGGAGCAATATTACCCCTTCCCTGCGGCAGAGATTGAAGCGCAGCTGAAGAAATACCCGAATGCCGAAGTGACGTGGGCGCAAGAAGAGCCCAAGAACATGGGCGCATGGAGCTTCATTGGGCCGCTGATTGGCGATGTGATGGACGCGGTGGGCCGCGAAACCAACCGCATCCGCTATGTGGGTCGCCCACCGATGGCAAGCCCTGCCGAAGGTTACATGAAGCTGCACACCAAAGCACAAACGGCGGTTATCGAGAGCGCGTTCGCGTTTGAAACTGCCGCTGCAACCAAACAAAAAAAGAAAGCATAGGAGAAGAATATGGCCGGAGAAATCACAGTCCCAACCCTCGGTGAATCCGTTACGGAAGCGACCATTGCTAAATGGTTCAAACAACCTGGTGACGCGGTAAAAGCTGATGAGCCACTGGTGGAACTCGAGACGGACAAAGTGACCGTAGAGGTGAATGCACCAGCAAGCGGCGTGCTGAAAGAGCAGACTGCGAAAACGGGCGCGACGGTGGAAGTGGGCGCATTGCTTGGCAAAATTGAAGTGGGCGCAAGCGGCGGTAAAGCAGCGGCAGCACCAGCCCCTGCTGCAAAAGCGGAAGCACCCAAGGCTGCGCCTGTTGCAGCACCTGCAGCAACCGCAGCGGCGAGCAATAACGGCCCAGCGGTGGCGAAACTCGCGGCGGAAAACCCACAAGTGAACGTGGCAGCAATTCAAGGTAGCGGCAAAGATGGCCGCGTGACCAAAGGGGATATGCTCGCGGCACTCGAAGGCGACGGTTTTGCGGCAAGCCCAGCCGTTGGCCCGCGCGAAGAGCGCGTGAAGATGACCAAGCTGCGCGCCACGATTGCGCGCCGTTTGAAAGAGTCGCAAAACACCGCGGCGATTTTGACCACCTTCAACGAAATCGACATGAGCAACGTGATTGCGTTGCGCAATGAATACAAAGACGAGTTCGAGAAGAAACACGGCATCAAGCTTGGTTTCATGGGCTTCTTCGTGAAAGCGGCGGTGAATGCGCTGAAGCAAATTCCGGCTGTGAACGCCGAAATTTCAGGCGATGAAATCATCTACAAAAACTACTACGATATCGGCGTGGCTGTCGGCGGCCCGAACGGCCTCGTGGTACCGGTGATTCGTGATTGCGACAAAAAATCCCTCGCGCAAATCGAGGCGGATATCGCGGCTGCGGCCGTGAAAGCCCGCAACGGCACGCTGAGCATGGCGGACATGACCGGCGGCACGTTCACTGTGAGCAACGGTGGTGTCTATGGCTCGCTGATGTCGACCCCCATCATCAACCCGCCGCAAGTGGGCATTATGGGCATGCACAAAACCGAAGAGCGCCCGATTGCGGTCAACGGCCAAGTGGTCATCCGCCCCATGATGTATGTCGCCCTTTCCTATGACCACCGCATCATCGATGGCTCGGAATCCGTGACGTTCTTGGTCAAGGTGAAGCAGGCGATTGAAGATCCGCGGAGATTGTTGCTGGGCCTCTAAGCTAAATGTCGGCAGCGCAAGAGGGCTATTATCAAGACCGAATGCATGGCATTACCGTTACGGTGAAGCCTATCTCTGATGACATAAAAGAAGCTTTTAAGAATCAAAAAGTGCTCAAAGATGCTA
>JAMHWA010000032.1:0-682 GCA_035911175.1 Alphaproteobacteria bacterium | reverse complement strand
CATCAAAAACACAGATAAAAAAACTGCCTCAACTGAAAACTTTAACTTTAAAATATCTATAAATAGAGGAAAAGCAACAACTGATGATTTGACATCAGCAATTGATAGCTTTGATTCCAAACGTTCAAAACCGTATTTAATACTTACCAATGACTACCGTGATGTTGATGAAAACTATTATAGTCGCGCCATTACCACACTTCGATTAAATCTTGACACGAATGAGTTAGTTGCTCTAGATGCAACAATGAACCAAAATGGCATTGGTAACTGTCAGAAATAAACTTAAGGAAGGTGCGAACAAGTTCCTGATATGAGATCATGTTTGTCATCTGGAGCCATGGAACAGGGTTCATCATGAGTCATCAACTTACCTTCGCCGACAGTGAATTCAGCAGTAAGCGCCGTCAGACCCGAAAAGAGATTTTCCTCTCCCGCATGGAGCATATCCTGCCATGGCAGGATATGACCGCCGTCATCGAGCCGTTTTATCCCAAAGCCGGTAATGGTCGTCGGCCCTATCCGCTGGAAACCATGCTGCGCATTCACTGCATGCAGCATTGGTACAACCTGAGCGATGGCGCGATGGAAGATGCTCTGTACGAAATCGCCTCCATGCGTCTGTTTGCCCGGTTATCCCTGGATAGCGCCTTGCCGGACCGCACCACCATCATGAATTTCC
>JAMHWA010000031.1:0-1579 GCA_035911175.1 Alphaproteobacteria bacterium | reverse complement strand
CGATATCCCGCTGAACAATGGTCGCGTAGCCACCGCACTGGGTCTTGGAGATCTCGACGGTGACCACGATCAGGACATCCTTATCACCAGCAATCAAAACGAGCTGATCGCGCTCATCAGCAAAGGCGACGGTAGCTTTGCCACTGGGGTCTCTTATCCACTCGACACCATCGGCAACCAGAACGCCCGAACCATCGCCGTTGGCGACCTGACCGGAGACGGCCTAGCTGACGTCGTCGTGGGTAACACCGAGCAGAGCACTATATCGCTATTTCTAAACGCCGACGGAGGCCGCCTAATGGCCAATTCTCCATCCATTAACGTCGGCTGCCAGCCCATTCGCATGCAGCTTTTTGATATCAATGAAGATGGCCGCATCGACCTCATTATCGCCTGTCAAAACCCAAATGAAATACGCGTTTTACGCAATCAAGGCTCTAGCACAAGCGCACTATTTTCCGCGCCTTATACTCATTCATATTCCATTACCGCCGACCAAGGCCAGATCCCGGTAATCCGCGCCATGAGTATTGGCAATTTAGACAGTGATAACCAACCAGACATTGCCATCGGCACCGACATCGGACTTCGTATTATTAACAGTCCAAAACCCAATCAGAGCAGCAGTAATGATTATGTTATTAGCGTGCCCGTGGTCGGTCGAATTTCGGCGCTATCTACGGGTGATATCACGGGAGATCGTGGCATAGACGTCTCAGCCATCGTCGACGGCCAGGCGGTGCAAGTAATCTCGTATGAAGGATTTGGATCCTATAACAAACACTCTATTTACAAAAACCTTGCGACTCCTGGCCGTTCACCGACATATAATCTAGTTAGTGCCGATATCTCAAATGATGGCCGCACCGATCTATTGATGCTATTTTCCAATCCAAGCGAAATTAAGTCCATTATTAGCCAAGGCGAATCTGGCACCGTAGAAGCCCCATCTTTTCTATCCTACTCGTATTCATCTGGGCTTGATATTTGCGATGGATGCCTGTCTGCCGGAGATATCAGCGGCGATGGCAAACCTGATTTGGTATTACGAAATAACAATCAAATCAGTGTGCTCTTAAACTCCGCGCTGTAACGCCCGCCGCCGTCCCTATCGCCCCGACTCGCAGTTCGCGCTCCGCCCGCTCGCGCTGGCCAAGCTCACCACGACGCGGCACCAGCCGACGTTGCCCACAGATGGCCTGATGAATAACCAGAGGCGCTCTACCGGTCGGCGCGTCCTCTGCAATCCGTCGCGGATTCCATCTGATGAAAAGGCCAAAGGTCCTGTATCATGGATGGTATCCCGCAGCTTAGCGGCATTCACCGCTTCGGCCCAAGGCCTCGGCCCATGGTACCTGTTGTGCGTAATCTTGTTGTTGTGTGTGCAGCGCTGGTGCTTTCCGGGTCACTCGTGCCGGTTTCGCCGTCGCTGGCCGCGTCGTCAGCAGGAAACCACCACAGTGATACGGACAGCGCCAGAGCTCTGGTCAAAGAAGCGTCCGAACTCCAGCAGCAAGGTGCCCTCGCCCCGGCCCTTGAGAAGCTGCAGCGCGCCTATGAGCTGGTGCCAACACCGACG
>JAMHWA010000030.1:0-1628 GCA_035911175.1 Alphaproteobacteria bacterium | reverse complement strand
TGGAATTGCCCACAGAACGGGCAACGGTAAGCGCTTGTCTTTGAGCCAGTCCGCTTGCGTAGGCCGATGCTGGCGTTGATGGCATCGGCTAGCGTTGGATAGCTGCGCTTATTCTCGCACGCCTTGCGGCGTATGTGTCGTTTGCTTGCCATGATCACCTCCTTGGTGGTATAATGCTGTCAGGAACTCAATGATTGTAGGGTTAGATGGACGAGATTTAATTCTACATCTCCATCAGGCGTTGTTTATGGCTTAGCCAACGCCGCTCGAAATAAGTTCATGGTCATGCCATGAACTTATTTTTCATTCTCTATGTCTCACACACACCGGCATATCTTCGACTAGCGCCACAGCAGGATAGCCACACTCACACCACCCATGTGGCCCATCACCCCATAGATGCTTTGGTCTATGCTTCCCCGTGCGAAGCTTATAGGCTGCACATGGGATACAATAGCCTTTGCGCTGCCGCCGTTCGCCACCTTTGAAAAGCCCCTGTGATTTCAGAGGTACGCCACAGTTCTTGCACCCCATCTCGTCATCCCAGAGATGGCGCGGCCGCTTCATCCGATGGCGTAGCCAGTAGTGATAGCAAGCTTCGCAAAGCCCAGAGCGCCAATTCTCCATCCTTCCGCAATTTTTGCACCACTGGCGCTTGTCGGTGTATCCGTTGAAAGCATCGACCTCAATCACTGGCAAGCCGATATTGTGGTCAACAAATCGTTCCCAACCACCCCGGCTCTGTTCAAAGCCGTAATAGGCAAGGACTGTGTACAGCTTGGGCCAACCGTCTGGACGCAATCGCTCATAGGCGGCTTTGCCAACAATCCAGCCATCCCCGTACATGGCTTGGCTCATCCCCAGGATCTGCATCACGAAATCGTCAACTGATGATAAAATCCAGTCTGGATTACGATACATGCTGTACCACCTCCCATACTTGACAACCTCTTTTCTCCCACCCAGCGCGCTTTGCCTTGCACGGCGGCTTGGCGATGATAGCTGACACGTACCTGATGTCAGGATGGCCGATCCCGTCTGTGATTTCTCGCACGGTAGACGGGCCATGCTCTAGCAGGTAAGCGTCAATCAAGGCGGCTAGTGTGTGGCCCATCGCCTGGCGCTTGTCAATCAGCGGCAGCTTCTCCTGCGGGATTGCGTCCCAAAGCCGACCCACCTTCTTGAACATATCGCTGCGCTTCTCTAACCGTTTCCTGACCGTCAGTTTGTCTCTACCGACCTTCGTGCAAAGCTGCTTCAGCGACCGAGGGCCACGGCGCATCATGTAGCCGTGCATCGTCTCTTCCATGCTCTCGGCACGGGCCTGGACAGTGCGCATATGCGGGTAGAGTTCAACGTAGGGGTTTGCCGGGGGCGAATCGCCGGTAGACGCAAAGCCGTTGCGTGTGGCGCCATGATAGACGTGCCGCGCGTCGTGTGCTGATACGGTCATGATTACCTCTCGATAATATGCATGGTCAAATCGTTCCACGGCTGTACCTTATCACGGTACTTTTTCGGCACCATGCACGCTGGCCAGTCGAACTGTGAGTATTGCCCCGTGTAGCCTTCGTCAGCCTCGGTCGTGGCGTGGAAAACGATTTGGCCGAACTGTTGGCCGACAGTCA
>JAMHWA010000029.1:0-81764 GCA_035911175.1 Alphaproteobacteria bacterium | reverse complement strand
ATTGGGCAAGGTCAAGGGCATCAACAAAGCCACCGCGCAGGCAATCTACGATTATTTTCATGGGTAGGCGCGTTTAATTCAAGCGTGCGGGGCGGTTTGGTTTTTGAGGTGTTTGGCCTTTGCTGCATGAAGGGCTTGGCTTGGCGCTAATGGGTGGCTGTTGCAAGGTGCCAAGGCTTTCAAGCGTGATGCTCTCTGGTGAATAAACGCCCGCTTCTATGGTGCCACAATGGGGTTTGCGAAGAATGATTTCACCCGCGTTTGCTGCAAGCTTTCCGTTTTTATACACGTCGCGCCATGGCTCGCCCGCAAAATGCTTGGCCATGAATACGTCTGTATAGCGTGTCGCGTGTTCCTCTGCGCGTGCGAGAAGCGCCTCTTGCTGTTGTGCGATCGCTTCAGGATTTTTTAAAAAAGGTAGATGAAGATTTTTTGGGGAAACGCCTGCGCGCTTGGCAATATCGGCAATGGTAGCAGGCTCATCGGCAGCAAGCTTTTTTTGGGCGGCGTCCATTGCTGCGGAAACCGCGGCCGCATTTGTTGCGGGAGTTGATTTCAGTTGTGCTTCTATCTCTTGGTTTATTTTGGAGAAATAGGCTTGTAATACGGACTTTTTTTGTTCGAGCGAAAGTGTGCTAGACGGCACCAGTGTATCGAGTATTTCCTTTTTTCTCTCTGGGCTTGTTTTAACATCGAGCCGCAAATGAACATCGGCGACATGAAACAACTCATGCACCACAATGCCCGTTAACGACAAACGGGCGGGGCCATTTGGAGTAGTTACCGTTAGTTTGCTTGCCTGCTCCATATCGAGGTTAATTAAGCCCGGCAGGAAGCCATGAACATGTGAACCCCTGTTTTGAATGCCCAGCGCCTCGGATTGTGCTTTCGCATCGCCTCGGATTTCTATTTTTTTACTATCTATTGTGCCGCTGTCGTGATGCGGTATGCCTAATGCTTGTGACGCTTGTTTGCTTGCAGCATACATCCTGTTGCGTGCCTCGAGTGTTCTTTCGGTGAGGGTGCAGTGCGCCGTTTTAATCAGGTTTTGGCCATCTTCTCCTGTGGCGGCGATGCTATCGAGCGTGCGCTCCACGGCAGCTTTGTCTTTGCCTAATGAGTCGTGAAGCTGAATATAATCGCGCCAATTAAACGCAGTGGGCTTTCGTGGGGGCATGGGCACTCTCCCGATCTTGAATGATAATTTTGCTAATAATATCATGAGCCTAAGGCTATGAATGTTAAGATTTCGTGACAAATTCGCCCTTGTGACGCATACGAAGGCAAACCTTCATTGACAGCCTAGGCCGACCCCGCTATAAGCCCCGCTCTTTCGCAGGCGGTCTGCGTAAGAATCTGAGAAATTTTGGAGCCTAGCGAGTGCTAGGATGCCACTACCAAGGAGAGTGCCATGAAAGCGGCAGTAGAATTTAAAGCGGAAGCCCGTAACGAAATTGGAAAAGGTGCTGCACGTGCTGCGCGCCGCGCTGGGTTTGTACCCGTGAACGTCTATGCCAATGGCAAGGCCAATGTGAGCCTGAACGTGGAAGCCCGCGCCATCAGCAACGAATATTTCCGTGGCGGCTTCATGAACAAAATTGTTGCCCTGAAAAGCGGCGGCAAAGACATTTACGCGATTCCACGCGAAATCCAACTGAACCCAGTGACCGACAAAATCGAACACGCTGACTTCCTTGCGGTGGATGAAAAATCCGTTGTTAAAGTATGGGTTCCTGTGCACATGACGGGCGTTGAAAAATCCTCGGGTCTGAAGCGTGGCGGCGTATTGAACGTGGTGGCGCACCGCGTAGAATTGCTCTGCCCCATCGCCAGCATTCCTGCTTCGGTGGATGTGGATGTATCGCAAATGAACATCGGTACCTCGGTTCAACTGAGCGGTCTTGAATTGCCTAAGGGCGTGAAAGCTGCGAGCAAGCGTGATTTGACCATCGCGTCGATCGCTGGCCGTCAGAAGGAAGAGGCTGAACCAGCAGCAGGCGCACCAGCGGCAGCGGCGGTTCCATCGACCAAGTCGGCAGCAGCGGATGCGGCAGCTAAGGCTGCCCCAGCTGCAGGTGGCAAAGACGCTAAACCAGCGGCTAAAAAATAAACACGCTTTTAGAGGGGCGCTATGTTCCTACTCGTAGGCCTTGGCAATCCGGGGCCCGAGTATGCCCTCACGCGCCACAATATAGGTTTCATGGCCATCGACGCCTTGGAGGCTGCCGGCAGTTTTACCTCAAAATTTCACGGGTTGAGCGCGTCGTCCTCCATTGATGGGCAGAAAGTGGTTCTTTTAAAACCACAGACCTTCATGAACCTCTCGGGTAAATCCGTGCAGGCGGCCATGGCGTTCTATAAGATCCCGCCTGAGAAGGTCATCGTGTTTCATGACGAGCTGGATTTGCCGCTGGGCAAAATCCGTATCAAACAAGGCGGTGGTGCGAATGGGCATAATGGCCTGAAGGATATCGACCAGATGGTGGGGCCGAATTACTGGCGCATCCGCCTTGGTATTGGCCACCCAGGGATGAAAGAGCAAGTACATGGCCATGTACTGAGCCGTTTTAGTGCGGATGAGATGGTGGAAGTGGAAAAGGTGCTGAAAGAAATCAGCACCAAAATGGCGCTATTTTGGACAACATCCCCTGAAGTGCTTGCATCCAAGGTGGCGCAGGCGCTAAATCCGCCGCGACCGAATAAACCTGAAAAGAAAGAACCAAGCGATGGGATTTAATTGTGGCATTGTAGGCCTGCCGAACGTGGGTAAATCGACCTTGTTTAACGCGCTGCTCAGCCAGCAGGCGGCGGAGGCGGCGAACTATCCGTTCTGCACCATTGAGCCGAATGTGGGGCGCATTGCCGTGCCCGATGACCGCCAAACGAAGCTCGCTGAGATTGCGAAATCCGCCACCATCATCCCCAACCAACTGGAGTTTGTGGACATTGCGGGCCTTGTGCGCGGTGCATCCAAGGGTGAGGGTTTGGGCAATAAATTCCTCGCCCATATCCGCGAGGTGGATGCGGTGATGTATGTGCTGCGCTGCTTTATTGATGATGATATTACGCACGTGGAGGGATCGGTTGACCCGCTGCGCGATGCCGAAATTATTGAGCTCGAACTTGCGATTGCGGATTTGGAAAGCCTCGAAAAACGTGTTGAAAATAATGCCAAGAAAGCCAAGGGTGGCGACAAGGATGCGCAAGCGCTGGTGAGCCTTGCCGAGCCAATTTTGGCACTGCTGCGCGAGGGCAAACCCGCGCGCAATTATAAGCCAGCCGACCGCGAGGAAGCCAAGCGCGTGCGCGCATTGCAGCTGCTGACCAGCAAGCCTGTGATGTATATTTTGAATGTGGATGAGGGCAGCGCCGCGACGGGCAATGCGCTTTCCGAAAAAGCAACGGCGATGGCCAAAGCGCAAGGCGCGGACGCGGTCATTATCTCGGCCAAAATTGAATCGGAAATGGCGGGGCTGACCGAGGAAGAAAAGAAAGAATTCCTCGCGGATTTGGGTCTCAAGGAAACCGGCCTGACCAGTATTGTGCGCACAGGATTCAAGCTGCTCGATATTCTCACCTTCTTCACCATCGGCCCCAAAGAAGCGCGGGCATGGACGGTGCGGCGTGGTGCGACAGCACCCGAGGCAGCAGGGGTGATTCATACCGATTTCGAAAAAGGGTTTATCCGTGCCGAGACCATTGCTGCGGCGGATTATATTGCGCTCGGCGGTGAAGTTGCCTGCAAGGAAGCCGGCAAGTTGCGCCTTGAGGGGAAAGAATATTTAGTGCAAGATGGGGACGTGTTCCACTTCCGCTTTAATGTTTAGTTCGCGGAGCGTGATGGTAGCGGGCTACGTTGTCATTGCGAGTGCTCAGTCGGTTACGTAGCGCTGCTACGCCGCCCTTCTTGCGCCTCGCAACTCCTCGTATCCCATCTACCCTGACGCTCCACCAAAAATTTTGTGAGGCATCATGTTTCCACGCTGGCTCTCGTTCGCATTTTTGGCAATGGTGGCGTATATCGCCTACAGCGCGAGCCAAATTCCAGCGCCCGCGCCGGTGGTGGGGCATAAACCCATTACCGCCAAACTAGATGCCGAGAAATATCCTGTCCTCATTGAAATGACCGATGTGGAAGGTTGGAAGCGTAAGCTGAACCCCGATTATGCGGCGGTGATGAATTGCACACTGGATAAACCCAAAACAAAAAATGACCTCAAATTTAGTGCGGTGGAACAGGCCGCGGGTGAGGGTGCAGGTGCAGCATGCGGGGAGACAATAACCGTTGCACTCACTGCGTGGGACAGCAAGGGTGCACAAGTCTTTACGGGTGAGGTGCCGCTGGCGCTAGGTTCGCGTCACATCGCATCGGGGTTGGATTTTGGGCTGCTTGGTATCAAGGTGGGCGGCGAGCGGACACTCACCTTGCCGCCTTATGCGTCAACGCGTGGCAAACCATCCGCTGCGCATGATAAGATTCGCAACGCGTTGCCGAAAGACACGGTTTCGGTGGTGCAGGTGAAGCGTTTGAAGTAGGGTATCGCGATTACGAGGATTATCCTGATGACCACGACTAATCCAAAACCGACCTCCCCGATTGCTGCTGATGTGCAGCAACATTTGCGCGGCTGGCTGAAGGAAATGGCAGGCGTGCGCCGCGCGAGTAGCCACTCGGTGCAGGCCTATATGCATGATGTGTCAGGCTTTCTGGCGTTCTTGTTGCAACACCATGGCAAGTCGTTGGATGTGGCAAGTTTGGCTGCGACCGAAGAGCGCGATGTGCGTAGCTGGCTGGCGTATCGGGTCGAGCGGGGCTATGCGAAATCCTCCAACGCGCGGGCGCTTTCGGCGGTTCGGACGTTCTTTAAATACCTCAACAACCATGCGGGCATCCGCAACCTTGCGGCGCTGCAAGTGCCCACGCCGAAGCTGGATAAACCCCTGCCCAAAGCGCCTGATATGGCGCAAGCCCGCGCGACCATGAGCGGGCTGGAGGAAAATGCCGAGCCGTGGATTGGTGCGCGCAACCATGCGATTGCTATGCTGCTGTATGGCTGTGGCCTACGCATCAGCGAAACGCTGAATTTGACCATTGGCGATGTGGCCGCGACGAACGAAAGCATTCGTATTTTGGGTAAAGGTAAGAAGGAACGCCAAGCACCGCTGCTGCCTGTGGTGCGTAAAGCGATTGACGATTACCTCGAGCAATCGCCCTATCATGAGGAAGCGTTCAAACGCCCGCCGAGCTTTCCGCTCTTTGTGGGTGCACGTGGCAAGCAGTTACAGCCTGCGGTGTTCCAGCGCGCCTTACAGGATTTGCGGCGCGCCTATGGGCTGCCCGACAGCCTGACACCGCACGCACTGCGCCACGCCTTCGCCACCCATTTGCTCAGCAACGGGGCGGATTTGCGCGATATTCAGGAACTCCTTGGCCATGAGAGCATGAGCACCACGCAGCGCTATACGCATGTCGACACCGCGCGGCTGATGAGTGCCTATAATGCGGCGCATCCTTCGGCGAAGGAGTAGTTGTTTATTGAAGGGGACCTTGTCCCCTACGCGGCTTCGCCGCTGACCCCTGCCGCAAGCGGCTCGCCATGCAGGCTACGCGAGGCCAATAATTAGGTGAGTGGGAATTTACGCCCGCACCAACGCGCTATAAGCGGCCATGAGTTTTTTCGTTACATCGCCCACCACAAATTTTTGGCCAGCAATTTCACCCACGGGGGTGATTTCGGCGGCGGTGCCGGTGAGGAACACTTCCTGCACGCGCGCGAGTTCTTCGGGCTTGATGTGGCGCTCGTGGACGGTGATGCCATTATCTTTCGCAAGTTGAATGACGGTGCGGCGGGTGATGCCGTCGAGGAAGCAATCGGCTTTCGGTGTGTGCACTTCGCCATCGATGACGAGGAACAAATTCGCACCGGTGGCTTCGGCAAGGTAGCCGCGATAATCGAGCATTAAGGCATCCTGAAAGCCGGCTTTCTCGGCCTTGTGTTTGCTGATGGTGCAGATCATGTAGAGCCCTGCCGCTTTGCTGGCCACGGGT
The DNA here is from genome assembly GCA_035911175.1 of Alphaproteobacteria bacterium. Lineage (GTDB taxonomy): Bacteria > Pseudomonadota > Alphaproteobacteria > Rickettsiales > UBA3002 > QFOX01. Next base: position 75,715 of record JAMHWA010000029.1, on the reverse strand, counting down.
GCCATTTCGGGGCTGGGGCGTTTGAAATCTGCCATCGCGAGGCGGATGCCGTTTTCTTTGATGTCGGCCTTATACATGGTTGGCCACGCCCATGTGGCAATGGCGACATGGATGGTGGTGGCTTGCGCCGAAATGGCCATCATCTCGCTGCCGCGCCACGCGACAGGGCGCACATACCCATCGACGATGTTGTTCGCTTTGAGCACCTCAGCCTTGGCAGCTTCGAGCTGGTCGACGGAGTAGGGAATTTCGAAACCCAGCAGCTCGCCTGATTTATGAAGGCGCTCGGAATGCTCGCGACTTTTGAAGATTTTGCCGCCATAGGCGCGTTCGCCCTCGAACACGCAAGAGCCGTAATGCAGGCCGTGCGAAAGCACATGCACTTTCGCGTCGCGCCATGGCACCAGTTTGCCATCCATCCAGATGAATCCGTCGCGGTCGTCGAAGGGAATTAAACTCATATATGCTCCGTGTCTATTTCAGGGCAATCGCACTTATCTGCCGCCCGTAATCGGGTTCGCCCCTGAGTGTCGTGCGGCGATAGCTGAAGAATTGCGCTGCGTTGCTGCACGTATCCATAGCAATGACAGCGACGCGTTGCAAGCCTGCCGCGCGCGCTGTTTGGGTGACATAGGCAGGCAGGTCGAAGCGGTGGTGGCCCGCGCGGTCGCTGGGGATGAAGAACTGCGCCTGCTCATCCGCCGTGAAGCGGGCAATGAATTCGGCGCCGACTTCGTAGCTATTTTGTTGGATGCAGGGGCCAATAACAGCGGCAATATGTTCGCGTTTCGCGCCGAGTTTTTCCATGGCAATCACGGTGCTTTCCACCACCCCGCCATGCGCGCCTTTCCACCCTGCGTGTGCGGCGCCGATGACGCCTGCGGCCACATCCGCAAACAATACGGGTGCGCAATCGGCGGTGAGGATGCCGAGTGTGATGCCACGGACATTGGTCACATGCGCATCCGCTTGCGGTGGGGTGCCGACATAGGGCTCGTGGACGATGACCACGTTGGGGGAATGGATTTGATAGAGGGTGCAAAGCCGCTCGGGCATCATGCCCAGTGCATGGGCGACGCGGGCGCGGTTTTCAGCGACATGGGCTTTGTTATCCGCGCTGCCTGGGCCGCAATTGAGGCCGGCATAGAGCCCCTCGCTGACGCCCCCCTCGCGCCCGAAAAAACCATGGGCGATGGCGGGGGAATCGAGCAGTGGGTGCGTGAGGAAGGTGGGGTGCATACCTATTCTTGCTCAAAGTAATCGCTATCGATGTGCTTTACTTCATACGAATGAGAAAGCGCCACACCAATATTATGTTTTACCATCAGGTCAGCCAGTTTTTCGCCATCGATCAGTATTACTTTTTGAGGGACTTTTTTTGCATATGCTATAGCCGTATCTATAAATCCGCTGGTTGTGATAAATACGCCTTTATGAGCCTGTTGACCAGCCAGAGCGCCTACAAAGCTCTGAATTTCTTTTCGTCCCACAGGTTGTTGCCAGCGTTTTGCTTGTAGATAAATTACATCCAAACCCAACCGGTCTTCATTAATAATGCCGTCTATTCCTTCATCGCCGGACGCCTTAGTTACTTGCGCAGCCTCTTCTCGCGAGCCCCCGTAACCCATAGCCACCAATAAATCTACAACGAGGTGTTCAAATCTAAATGGATCCATCTTCTTTACTTGATCAAGAACCTCTCTTTTTAAGGTCGAGTTGAGCACTTGATAAGCGGCATCAATCCTTTCTTCTGGTGTTTCTGTTTTAGAAATGGCTGACTCAGTAGTGCTGAGTTCAAGCTTGTCATTTTGAACGTCTTTTTTTGAACCAGAAGATTGCGTAAATTGTACAAATTGAGGAAATCTCATTAAAAAATCACGGTCAATAGACTTTGGATTCTCTGAGGCCAGCTTTTTACCCGTTTCGGTTATAATGTAGAGGCCTTTCTTGGGTCTATCTAAAAGGCTTGCGCGGTATAAATCATAGCACGCCCAATTTGCGCGATTATGCCAGCGGCGTTGAGTGCCGCTTGGCAAAAGTTCATTTCTTTCTTCTTCTGTTAATTGGAAATGATCACCCAGAATTGAAAAAATTTCTGAGATTTTATGCGGCTTCGGATCTGCGGCAAAAAACTGTAATGCAGGTGCCTTGATTTCGTTAAATTCTGGAATAGCCATATAAAATCCTCGTGACAAATGGTCTGGTACTCAAGGCTAGCATTTATAGGCGCACAACCACAAGCAGCTAAACCACAAAGCCTGGCAACTCAAGCCGTGCATCGCTGACAAAGCCCATGACCTTGAAAAGCTCGCCCATGGCTTGCGGCGAAACCAGACGCTCCAGCCCACTGATGAGGTTGGCTTTTTGTTCGGGCGTGGCTTGGCGCAGCAGCATTTCGAGCCGCAATTGTGCGCCCATGCGGGTGAGGAACGCGCCTTGGTTGATAAGCGGCCCGACGCTGTTGCCTGCATCACGTGTGATGTTCATCAGGCTCGTGAAATCGACATGGGCGGTGATGTCGGCCTCGCCCGGATCGGACAACACGGGGTGGAACAAATGCGCCTTCAAGGCTTGCAGCGTGTCGTGGTGCGCCTCGCCCAGATAGCCATAATCGATGATGAGGCCAGCGCCCCCTTGCTCGCGGATGCGGGTGGCGAGTGTGCGCATGATGCTGCGCGAGGCAGGCGAATGCTCCATGATGGTGTCCGCAGGAATGGCGTTACCCGATTTGGCGAGCATCAACCCTGCATCCCCCAGCACAAATTCGAAGGATTGTTTTTCGTTGTCCCATGTCACTTTGCGCTCGCGCATACCTTCAGGCGTCATCACATATTGCTTGATGGGCAGGGCATCGAAAAACTCATTGGCGATGAGCAGCGTTTTGGTGGCGGGCAATTCGTCGATGCTGTCGACCCACTCGATGCGCGGGTGGTCATCGCGCAGGCGCATATATTGCGTGTGGGCGAGCGTGGGCGACGTTTCCACCATATGGATGGAAATGGAATCATGAAAGCCGACCATGGTTTTTGTGGCACGCAGCACATCCGCCATCAGTGACCCACGCCCCGGCCCAAGCTCCACAATGCTGATGGGCCCGCCGCCGAGTTGCATCCACATCTGCGCGCACCACAGGCCAATCATCTCGCCAAAGATTTGGGAGATTTCTGGCGCGGTGATGAAGTCCCCCCGCGCACCGAGCGGATCGCGTTTAATGTAGTAGCCATGCTCGGGGTGGGAAAGTGCCAGCGCCATGTAATCGGCAATGCTGATGGGGCCAGAGGCAGCGATGCGGTCGCGGATGATGGCAGTGAGTTGGGACATCGCCCTATTTTAGCGCGTTACGAGCGATGCGTCACGCACTACGTTTCTTCGCCGTTAGCACTGCCCACAACCCTGCGGCGGCCATGGGGAGGCAGAGCCATTGACCCATGGTGAGGCCAAGGGTGAGATAGCCCAGTTGCACATCCGGCTCGCGCACGAACTCGACCGTAAAGCGCGACAGGGCATAGCCGATGGCAAATACGCCGCTCAAGGTGCCGATATGGCTCAGCGCTTTGGTGCGGGTGACAAGGAACAGCAGGACGAGGCCGAGCACCAACCCTTCGAGCACGGCTTCATAGAGCTGGCTGGGGTGGCGGGGCAGTGGGCCACCGCTGGGGAAAATGATGCCCCATGGCACATCCGTGGTGCGGCCATAAAGTTCACCATTGACGAAGTTGGCGAGGCGACCAAGCAGCAAGCCGATAGGGGTAGCCACCGCGATGCGATCCATCAGCTGCAACCACTTCAGTTTATAACGTCGCGCGAATAACCAAAAGGCAATCAGCACCCCCGCAAGGCCACCATGAAAGCTCATGCCGCCTTGCCAGATATGCATGATTTTATCGAGATGCTCGAGGTAGTATTCGAAATTGTAGAACAGCACGTAGCCCAAGCGCCCGCCCAGAATGACACCCAGCACACCATAGAGCACCATGTCTTCATAGGCCTTGGGCGTGAGGATGGGTTGGCCAGAGCGTGCATCCGCCCAGCGCACAATACGCTGGGCAAGCAGGATGCCCGCCACATAGGCCAGCGCATACCAATGAATGGCAACGGGGCCGATTTGCAGGGCGATGGGGGAAATGTCGGGGAAGGTCATATCATCACAAGCCGTAGTTATTAAGGGACGAGGCCAGTAGGCCGAGTGAGCCATCAGCCCGCGAAGCGGCGCGCCATAGAGTTTTCAGCAGAAAACTCTGGGCGCAATTAAAAATACTGGTCGTCCTTATTGAGGTAGTTCACGACATAATCCTTCACACCATCCTCGAGGCTGAAAAACGCTTCCTTATAGCCTGCGGCGCGGAGGCGATCCATGCTGGCTTCGGTGAAGTATTGATATTTGTCGCGAATTTCCTCGGGCATGTCGATATAGTGAATGGCGGGGGGTTTGCCGACTGCCGCAAACGTGGCGTTGGCCAAATCCGCAAAGCTGCGTGCCTTGCCGGTGCCGAGGTTATAGAGGCCATTCACGGCAGGGTTGCCCAGAAGCCAGATGATGACGCGCACGCAATCTTTCACGTAGACGAAGTCGCGCAGTTGGCCGCCATCCTTGTAATCGTCGCGGTAGGATTTGAAGAGCTTGACGGGGCGGCCATATTTGGCGTGGGGGAAAATTTGCTCCACCACCGAGCTTTGTGCGCCCTTGTGATATTCGTTCGGGCCATAGACATTGAAGAATTTGAGGCCGACCCATTGGCTGGGTTTTTTATCTGCCGCGCCCGAGGTGGCGGCGAGCACGAACTGGTCGAACAGATGTTTACTCCAACCATAGGCATTCAGCGGGCGAAGTTTGGTGAGCGCATCGATGTTGTTTTCATCGCTGAACCCTTGCGCGCCCGAGCCATAGGTGGCAGCAGAGGAGGCATAGATGAAGCGTTTTTGGTTCTGTGCCGCCCAGTTCCACAAGCTGCGGCTGAGGGTGAAATTGGTTTCCAAAATCAAATCGACATCGGTTTCGGTGGTGCTGGAAATTGCGCCCATGTGGACGATAGCATCGAGCTCGTTCTTGTTGGCCTCGAGCCAGTAAAATACTTCGCCAGGCGAAATGATTTCGTAGATTTTATGTTTGCTTAAATTGCGCCATTTTTCGCTTGAGCCAAACTCATCCACCACCACGACGCGGTAATCGGTGTGGTCGGCCAAGGTGCCGGCTATGTTGCTGCCAATAAAACCGGCGCCGCCGGTGACTAGAATGCGTTTCATGGATGCCTCTTCTTATCGCGTCAGCTTAAGGGGCAGTGGTGAGAGTGGCAAGCATGAGAAGGCAAACACGCGTGATATGCCTCTTGTCATCAGCCACCTGTCACCCTATAACCACGCTTATGCAAAAAGACTCGAAACTGTTTGAAGATATCTCGAAAATGGTCAACGGCGCGGCGGGCGCGGCGATGGATGCGCGCCGCGAGCTGGAAGCCAACATGCTCGATAAGTTCGAGCGCTTGATTGCCCGCGGTAAATTTGTAACGCGTGAAGAGTTCGACGTGGTGCGCGAGATGGCGCAAAAAGCGCGCGAAGAAAATGCGGCGCTGAAGGCAGAGATTGAGAAGCTAAAAAAATAGTGTGCCCACCACCCCTAGTGCACAATTATTTTCCCCCCACCACATTTTGATAGATTTTTAGTTTAAGCTGTGTTTCTCTGAATCTGTGCCGCGCAGGTATCTGCGAAGAGCATGAATGGCAAGTAAGCTTGGGTCATTCTCACTAGGAGCGCACATGTCCGCAGTTCAACTCGCCGACTTTGAATTTTCCTCGAACAACCCCCTCGACCTTGCTGAACAACTGATTATCGACCGCGATTGGTTATGCGATCGACCTGTCGATGAAGAATTGGTGGCAGAAGTCACCGGCAGCTGGTGCAATTTTCGCATCTGGTTTGCGTGGCAGCCCGATTTGGGCGCGCTGATTTTCTCCTGCGCCTATGACACCAAAATCCCCGAAAAATCCCGCAGCAAAATCCACCCACTGCTCGCTGCCGTGAACGAGAAAATGTGGCTCGGCCATTTTGATTTGGGCAGTGAGGATGGCGTGGTGATGTTCCGCCATGCCCTGCTACTGCGCGGCAACCAAGCCGTGAGCAGCGAGCAACTCGAAGACCTCCTCGACATTGCGATGAGTGAGTGCAACCGTTTTTACCCCGCGTTCCAATCGGTGCTGTGGGGTGGCAATACGGTCGAGCAAGCGCTTGAAATCGCGCTGCTTGATACGGTGGGCGAAGCGTAGTTTTTGATTGAAGTGGGCTCTTTGGCTTCGCCTCTCTCCGCTTCGCTACGGGTGCCCCCAAAATATTGGTGCTGACCCCAGCCGCAAGCGGCTCGCCATGGAAGGCTACGCATGGATAATCGTGCTCCTGTGCTTTTCCTTGCGCCCACAATCTTCATCAAATTGTCACAAACGCTGACAATTCCTGCTGCTAATAGCTCCTGCTAATTGCTGCGCCTCTATCGATGGCGCATAGAAAAACAATACGCGGAGCAGGATGATGACTGATTTAGATAACTGGAAGCAAGTAGCAGAGAAAAACCCTATTATTTTATTTGAGCAAGGGTGGCTATCGCTCACCGAGGATACGGCGGAGATAGCGGCTGTTTATAAGACGGCGGCAAGAAAAGACCCCACCAGCGCCGTGCGATTGATTGGTAATATTGCCGACAAAGCATTTGCGAAAGATGTGCTGGTCGAAGCTGTTCGCACATTTTCAGAGGCTGCAAAAACCTATCCGCAATGGCGTGAGGTATTTAAGGATAAGCCTGAAGTAGTGAATGCCGTAGATAGTGCCGCCCGCTACTCACGTTTTTGGCGCGGCGACAATGGGGCTAACTGTTTCGCCCTATAAGAAATAATACGGATTCACATCGATCTTAATCCGCACGCCTTTGAATTTTTGTGTGCCCAGCCAACCCTTCAAGGTGCGTTGCAGGTGGATGCCATCCGAGGCTTTAACAAGCAGGCGATAGCGGTATTGGCCGCGCAGTTTGGATAAGGGCGCAGGGGCGGGGCCGAGCACTTTGATGCGCGCATCATCCGGCGCGGTGCGGGCAAGCATTTGGCCTGCGGCGCGCACAGCCATATCATCTTTTCCATCGAGCAAAATGGCGGCGAGTTGACCAAAGGGTGGCCAGTTGCCCGCACGGCGCTCCTTAGCCTCAAGTGCCATCAGCCGGTCGCGGTCATGCGCCACGAGGGCTTTCATTACCGCGTGATCGGGCGCGTATGTTTGCACCAGCACGGTGCCGAGTAATTCGCCGCGCCCTGCGCGCCCGCCCAGTTGATGCAGCAGTTGATAGCTGCGCTCGCCCGCGCGCAAATCGGCGCCATCAAGCCCCACATCCGCATCCACCACCACCACAAGGGTGAGGCGCGGGAAGTGGTGGCCTTTCGCGACCATTTGCGTGCCGACGAGGATGTCGATTTCGCCTGCCTCGATGGCCGCCCATGTTTCAGGGGGGATGGATTCGTCGGAGGAGAGGAGGGCGAGTATTGGTTGGCGCACTCCGTGCGCGTGGGTGCGTTCCGCCCCCGCTACCGCTCCCCCTCGTTCGCTTCGCTCCGGCTCGCCATAGAAGGCTACGCAAGGCTCACTACTATTTTCTTTATGAGGCAAGAACATGTGCCGCACTTCCTCGGCAATGCGCTCGACCCCTGGGCCGCAAGGGGCGAGTTTGTCGGCTTCGGCAGCACAACTGGGGCAGGCTTTGGGGAGTGGTTCCTTGTGGCCGCAATGGTGGCATTCGAGGCGGTTACGGCCATGCACCACGAGCCATGCGGAGCAATTGCTGCACTCGAACCGGTGGCCGCAGGCGCGGCACAGCAGCAGCGGTGCATAGCCACGGCGGTTCAAAAAGAACAGCACTTGCTCGCCGCGCGCAAGGGTTTGCATCATTTCTTTTTTTACCATGGGTGAAATGAAATCGCCACGCTCGGGGGGGTCGTTGCGCATGTCGATGAGGCGCACGGTGGGTAGCCCCGCCACGCCATAGCGTGACGTTAAATGTAGCGCGCGGTATTTGCCCTCGCGCACATTTTCCATGGTCTCGAGCGAGGGGGTGGCGCTGGCGAGGATGATGGGAATTTTTTCGAAATGTGCACGCGCAATCGCCATGTCGCGCGCGTGGTAGAGTACGCCATCCTCCTGCTTGTAGCTTGGGTCATGTTCCTCATCGACAATGATGAGGGATAGATTTTTAAAGGGTAAAAACAACGCCGAGCGGGCACCCACCACCACCTGCACCTCGCCACGTGCCACCGCTTGCCACGCGCGGGCTTTGGCCACAGGCGTGAGGCGTGAATGCCACGCGCAAGGACGCGCACCGAAGGTTTTTTCGAAGCGCTCGTACCATTGGTGGGTGAGGGCGATTTCGGGTAGCAGGACTAATATTTGCGCCTTTGGCGCGCTGGGTGCGAGCCCCCCATCGCTACCGCTCCCCCCTCGTTCGCTTCGCTCCGGCTCGCGGCGGCCATCGCCGCTACGCAGGGCTAAATCATAGCTTTGGAGCGCGCGGGCGATAGCATGGAAATACACTTCCGTTTTGCCTGAACCGGTGACGCCATCGAGCAGCGTTGGCTTGCTATCATTTGTGGTGAGTGCATCCGCCGCGGCTTGTTGGTCGGGTGTGAGGGTGGGCAGGGTGATGGCGAATGTTTCGGGCGTGTATTTCTTTTTTGTGACGCGCGCCGCATGCGCAAGGCCACACAGGCTGAGCACCGCGCCTTTGGGGGCGAGGGTGAACTCGGCGATCCAATCCAGCCACGCGCGGTAGGCGCGGGCGAGGGGCGGCACCGAATCGATGGTGCGGGTGATGGGTTTGAGTTTGAAGTTCTTCTCTACTGATGCGGGTATCACCCCCAAACCCCGTTGACTCGCAGGCTCGCCCTTTCCGCTTCGCTCCAAGTCGTTACGCGGCTCGCCGCGGCCATCTCGGCTACGCGTGGTCTGCATCATGGACGGTGCATCCCATACCGCGCCGATGAGCTTGCGCCCCGCCAGTGTCGTCTCGACCAGCGTGCCCGTTGGTGTGCCTTGGGGCACCAGATAATCGAATGCGCCATCGACCAGTGTGGGTAACAGCACGGGCGTGGCACAGGAGGGTTGCGAATTGGGTTCGGTCATTCTAGAAGCTTTAGCATTAAACACGCACGAGGTAAGCCATGAAATTCTTTGTTGATACCGCTGATATTGCTGAAATCCGTGAGCTGGCCGATACGGGGCTGCTGGATGGGGTGACGACGAACCCCTCGCTCATCAAAAAATCAGGGCGGGATTTTAAAGAAACCATCAAAGAAATTTGTGGCATCACCGATGGCCCAGTTTCGGCTGAAGTGGTAGCGACGGACTACGAGGGCATGGTGCGCCAAGGGGAAGACCTTGCGAAAATTGCGAAGAATGTGACGATTAAAGTGCCGCTGACGTTGGCGGGCTTGAAGGCGTGTAAGTATTTTACGAGCAAGGGTGTGATGGTGAATGTGACCTTGTGCTTCTCGGCGGCGCAGGCGCTGTTGGCCGCCAAAGCGGGCGCGACGTTTATTTCGCCATTCGTCGGTCGCCTCGATGATATTGGGCAAGATGGCCTGACGCTGATTCAGGAGATTGTGACCATCTACAACAACTACCCTGAGTTTGAAACGCAAGTGCTGGTGGCGAGCGTTCGCAATCCCATCCACATCGTTGAATCCGCCAAAATGGGCGCCCATGTGATGACGGCACCCGCAAACGTGATTAAGGCGCTAGTGAATCATCCGCTGACGGATAAAGGGCTCGACCAGTTCCTCAAGGATTGGGCAGCCACGGGGCAGAGCCTTTAGTTTTTGATTGTAGGGGGTATCACCCCCTACACCCTTCGGGCTGACCCCCTCCGCAAGCGGCTCGCGCCGTAAAGCGCTACGCACGGCTAATTTATCTCTATCGGCGTATACGATAAGCCTTGCTTAAGGTGCGGGTTTTTTCGCATCACCCGCCTGCTAAAACGTGCATTGCTACAATAATCCGTTCGCCTGCCCATGAATGTGGCAGAAAAACCTGCTATTCTGGTGGCAACAGAAGGATGACCCATGAGCACTGCCCTTGAGAGCGCTGAAGCGAGCGCCACCACCACCCAGCAGCAGGTAATTAGCTTCCTGCAAAGCAACCCGCAATTTTTGGCAGAGCACCCCGAATTGTTCGAGGTGTTGGTACCGCCGGAGCAGCAGCACGGGCGTGGGGTCATCGATTTCCAATATTACGCGATTGATAATCTGCGCCGCGGCATGCGCAAAATGAAGGATCGGTTTCAAGGGCTGGTGACGAGCGCGCGCGAGAACCTGTCGGTGCAGCAGCAGGTGCAGCGTGCCGTGGTGAGCACCGTGAAAGCGCGCAATCTTGAGGAATTACTCGAGGTGCTGACGACTGACCTCGCCCGTTGGTTCGATGTCGATATTGTGCGCCTTGCGATGGAATCTGACATGGCTGGGCTATACGAGACCTATTACAACGAGGAAAATTACTCGGGCATTTGTTTTGTGCCCGCAGGCACCGCCAATGCCGTGCTGCTGGGTGAATCCGTGCGCCTGATTGCCGATACCCAAGGCGAGCCACCGATTGGCTTTGAAATGGTGTTTGCTGATTGCAGCAATTTGGTGCGTAGCTGTGCGCTCGTGCGGCTCGATTTGCCAACGATTAATCGCCCTGCCATTCTTGCGTTCGGCGTGCGCCACGCGGATCGCTTCCACCCCCACCAAGGCGGTGAATTGCTCGGCCATTTGGGCGAGGTGATGAGCGTGATTTTGGACCGTTGCCTTGTTGAGGGCGATTTTACGGCTTAGGTGCGTTCTGGCTTGCTGCAAACGCTGGTTTTCTCCGGTTGGCTTCGCCTCTCTTCGAGTCCGGTGCTCATGTAGCGCCGCTACACTCCGCTCCGGTTCTCGAACACCAGCGTTTTCGCTGGCGCCATAACGCACCTAACAACCATTTAAAATCTAAATGCTATCAAGCAAGCGAGCTTGCAAACCGCTTTCTAATTTCGGCAGCGACTATGCCGACATCGTCAAGGCTGCTGGCGGGTCTCCAATCGAGGCGTGCGGCGTTATTGAGTGGGTGGGCGAGGCCGCGTGCATAGAGCGTTCTGTGCAGCAACTGGTGCTTGGGGGAAGCAACATCTGGGCTGGCATAGATAAAGACGGGTTTGCCTGATACGCATGCCTCGGCACACATGGAAAGTGAATCACCCGTCACGACTACACCATCGGCGCAGGCAATCATGCCCAGATAGGGGTTATCCTTGCCCGTATCCCAGCGATGTAGCACATGGGGCAGTTGCAGCATGGGCGCGCACATATCCATCGCCTCTTTGGGGGTGCGGCGGCTGGTGGTGATGAGCAGCGAGCCGTGCCCAGCAAGCAAAATCGCCCGACCAATCACCTCGCGCCACTCGGCAGCGTTGTAGCGTCCGCGCTTGGTATCGCCGCCCATGCACAAGGTGATGTAAGGGCGCGGCAATGTTGCAAATTTTGGTTCCCACTCGCGCCGTGCGGCATTGAGCGTATCGGGCGTCACGGCATGCAGTGGCCCAAGGCTGGTGATGACGTTGGCAGCAGGCGCAACACCATCATGCTCGGGCACCACGGCAAGGTCGATACCGCTCATGCTTTCGGGCCGCATGAGGTAGATGGTGCGGGTGCTGGGGGATTGTTTTTTGATGTAGCGCAGCACGGGCAGCGTGCGGCGACCCGCGGCAATGACCAGTGGCGGATAGGGCGGGGCGAGTGATGCGCTGTGGCCTTTATCGATCGCTAACAGCGATGCGCCCATGAGGTTGGAGGGCAGCTTGGCAAACAGGTTGTATTCGAGCCGCTTCATGGCATAGGGCACGCCAAGGCGCTGGATCACGCCAAGTACTTGCCCCGTGTGGCCTGTGCGATCATCGATGAGGCCCCAGATTTTGCTCACCTACACGAACTCCACCGTCAGTACTTCGTAGAAGCGCACGCCTTTAGGGGTGGCAACCTCGACACTGGTGCCGACTTTTTTGCCAATCAAGGCGCGGCCAATGGGGGCAGAGGTGCTGATGAGGCCGCGGTTGATATCGGCCTCGTAATCGCCAACGATCTGGTAGGTGAGGGTTTCCTCGGTCTCTTCATCGACCACGGTGACGGTGGCACCAAATTTAATATGTTCACCCGCGTGCGATGCTACGTCGATGATTTCGGCGCGGCTGAGCACGGCTTCAAGCTCCTGCAGGCGGCCTTCGATGAAGCTCTGCTTCTCCTTCGCCGCGTGGTATTCGGCGTTCTCCTTGAGGTCGCCATGCGCGCGCGCTTCCGAAATCGCCGCAATCACCGCTGGGCGCTCGACGGTTTTCAGGTTCTTCAGTTCTTTCTCCAAACGGTCATAGCCCGTTTGCGTCATTGGGATTTTTTCCATGGTTAGGCACTTCAATGTTGATGGATGATGCAAGTTTATACGCTGTGCGGCGCATGAAGTGCAAGCATAACCGATGGATGGTTACGCCGCGTCTTTCTTTCCGACCTTTTTTGCAAAGTAGCTTTGCAATGGGGCGACGCCGAAGCCTTCGCTGGTGGCGAGTTTGGCGACGATAGCGGCGGTCATGGCACGGCTTCCCGCCATGGTGGTGGCATAGGGGATTTTGCCAAACAACGCCGTTTTGCGGATGGAGGCGGAATCGGCAATCGCTTGTGCGCCATCGGTCGTGTTGAACACGAGCTGGATGTTACCGTCCTTCATCATATCGACAATATGCGGGCGGCCTTCGTGGACTTTGTTGACGATATCGACGCCCAGCCCGAGCGATTGCAGATGCTCGCCCGTGCCGCGTGTGCACACCACCTTAAAGCCAACGGAAAGGAGTTGTTGTGCGATATCGGCAGCGCCCGCTTTGTCGCGGTCACGCACGGATACGAAAACGGTTCCCTTTTTCGGCAGGGTGGAGCCGGAGCCAATGAAGCCCTTGCCGAATGCAGCGGCGAAGCTGGTATCGATGCCCATGGTTTCACCGGTGGATTTCATTTCGGGCCCAAGCAATACATCTACACCCGCAAAGCGCGCGAAGGGGAAGACCGCTTCCTTCACTGCGATGTGGCCGAGGGCTTTCATGTGGGTTTTGTCGTCGGGCAGATTGAATTCGGAGAGCTTGGAACCCGCCATCAACCGTGCAGCAATTTTGGCAATCGGGATGCCCGTGGCCTTGGCGACAAACGGCGTGGTGCGCGAGGCGCGGGGGTTGACTTCAATAATATAAATCACACCTGCTTGCACGGCGAACTGCACGTTCATCAGCCCCTTCACCTTCAGGGCTTTGGCCATGGCAATGGTTTGCGTGCGTACTTCATCGACAATGCTATCGGGCAAGGAATAAGGTGGCAGCGAACAGGCCGAATCACCGGAGTGGATGCCTGCTTCCTCGATATGTTCCATGATGCCCGCAACGAACGTATCCTCACCATCGCACAGGCAGTCGACATCGAGTTCAATCGCATCTTGCAGGTAGGAATCGAGCAGTACGGGGCCATCGCCGAACATGGAGAGTAGCTCGCCGACATAAGATTTCAGCGTGGCGCTATCATGAATGATTTTCATGGCGCGGCCACCGAGCACATAAGACGGACGCACCACCACGGGGTAGCCAATTTCTTCGGCTTGGGCGATGACATCCTCGGCATGTTTGCAGATGGCGTTTTTGGGCTGCTTGAGGTTGAGCGTGTGCAGCAATTGCTGGAAGCGCTCGCGGTCTTCGGCGAGGTCGATGGAATCGACGCTGGTGCCGATGATGGGGATGCCAGCTTCTTCCAAAGCGTGGGCAAGCTTCAGCGGTGTTTGGCCGCCGAACTGGACGATGACGCCTTTGATGGAGCCACTTTGCTTCTCGCGCTCAATCACCTCGATCACATCCTCGGCGGTGAGGGGCTCGAAATACAAACGGTCGGAGGTGTCGTAATCCGTGCTCACCGTTTCGGGGTTGCAGTTGATCATGATCGTTTCGTAGTCGCCACGAAGTGCGTAGCTCGCGTGCACGCAGCAATAATCGAACTCGATGCCTTGGCCGATGCGGTTGGGGCCGCCACCGAGGATGATGATTTTTTCGCGGTTTGTTGGGGCGCTTTCGCAGGCGGGAATGCCATCGAAGCTTGCGCCTTCATAGGTCGAATACATGTAGGGTGTTTGCGATTCGAACTCAGCGGCGCAGGTATCGACGCGTTTGAACACGGGGCGCACCTTGAGGGAGTGGCGAAGGGCGCGGACATCCTTCTCGCTCTTGCTGCTAAGTCGCGCGAGTTGTTTATCCGAAAAGCCCAGCGATTTGAGGTGCGCGAGGGAATCAGCGTCGGCAGGTAGGCCGTGCTTTTTCACCCAGTTTTCGGCCAAGATGATGCGCTCGAGCTGCTCGATAAACCATGGGTCGAACTTGGTGATTTCACAAATCTCCTTCGCGCTCATGCCAAGGCGCAGGGCTTGCGCGGCGCGCAGTAAACGATCTGGGCTAGCGATGGAAAGGGCGCTACGCAGGGCAATGAGGTGGGCGCGGCGTTCGCGCGAGACTTCACCGCGCGCTACGCGGCGCTCCTCGAGCGGCGGCACAGGCGGGGTGATACCCGCGATGGCAATTTCATCGAGCCCCGTGAGGCCAGTTTCGAGCGAGCGCAGGGCTTTTTGCAGTGCCTCGGGGAAGTTGCGCCCCATGGCCATGGATTCGCCCACGGACTTCATGGCGGTGGTGAGGGTTGTGTCGGCACCGGGGAATTTCTCGAACGTGAAGCGCGGGATTTTGACGACGATGTAGTCGATGGTGGGTTCGAAGGATGCGGGGGTGGCCTTGGTTACGTCGTTCATCACCTCATCGAGCGTATAGCCAACCGCGAGTTTGGCGGCGACTTTGGCGATGGGGAAGCCCGTGGCTTTGGAGGCGAGTGCGGAGCTGCGCGACACGCGTGGGTTCATCTCGATGACGACCATGCGGCCATTGGCGGGATTCACTGCGAATTGCACGTTACTGCCACCTGTATCGACGCCGATTTCACGCAGCACGGCGATGCTGGCGTTACGCATGATTTGGTATTCTTTGTCCGTTAGTGTCAGCGCAGGGGCGACGGTGATGGAGTCGCCCGTGTGCACGCCCATGGGGTCGATATTCTCGATGCTGCAGACGATGATGCAGTTGTCCGCCTTGTCGCGCACTACTTCCATCTCGTATTCTTTCCAGCCGAGCACGGACTCATCGATCATCACTTCGCCGACGGGTGAGGCATCGAGGCCGCTTGCGACGATGGCTTCAAACTCTTCCTTGTTATAGGCAATGCCGCCGCCCGAACCACCCATGGTGAAGCTGGGGCGGATGATGCTGGGCAGGCCAATGGTTTTGAGTGCTTCGCGCGCTTCCTCGATGGATTTGACGACGAAGTTTTTGGGTACCTCAAGGCCGATGCGCGCCATGGCATCGCCGAACAATTGGCGGTCTTCGGCTTTGTTGATGGCGTTCAAATCCGCGCCAATCAGCTCGACATTATGTTTCGCCAGCACGCCTGATTCGGCGAGTGCCTTTGCACAATTCAGCGCCGTTTGGCCGCCCATGGTTGGCAGCAAGGCATCGGGCTTTTCACGCGCGATGATTTTTTCGACATATTCGGGCGTAATCGGCTCGATGTAGGTCGCATCCGCAAACTCGGGGTCGGTCATGATCGTCGCGGGGTTGCTGTTGACGAGGATGACGCGGTAACCCTCGGCCTTCAGCGTTTTCACTGCTTGGGTGCCCGAATAATCAAACTCGCACGCTTGGCCGATGACGATGGGGCCAGCGCCGATGATGAGGATGGATTTGATGTCGGTACGTTTAGGCATTTGCTTCTCTGAGTGTAATCCAATGAGGGCAGTATGAACGTGAAGATTTTAATTTAAAAAAAGACACGCCCTTCTTTTCCGAGCCACGAATAAAATAATAATGACATATAACGTCGGGAGTTGTGCCTGACGTTGATGATATTCCTATCATACTAGGCGAACTCAAACGAACTCCTATTGGAACAGTATAAATCGCTGCGAGTAGCAACAAGAGAATTGATACAATCAACGAGAGCATTTTCTTCACGCCGCCCTCCGCTCATCGCCCGTCATCATCGCTACAAAGCGCTGGAAGAGGTATTGCGAATCATGTGGGCCGGGGGAGGCTTCGGGGTGGCCTTGCACGCTGAAGATGGGTTTGCCTTTGACGGCGATGCCTTGGATGGTGCCATCGAACAGGGAGCGGTGGGTGACTTCCACCTCATCGGGCAATTGGTTGTCGCTAATCGCGAAGCCGTGGTTTTGGCTGGTGATTTCGACCTTGCCCGTGTGTAAATCCTTCACGGGATGGTTGGCGCCGCGGTGGCCTTGTTTCATTTTTTCGGTGCGGCAGCCTAGCGCAATGCCGAGCATTTGGTGGCCAAGGCAAATGCCGAAGATGGGCTTGCCGCTGGCGACGAGTTTTTTGATGGTGGGCACCGCGTAGCTACCCGTGGCGGCGGGGTCACCCGGGCCGTTCGATAGGAACACACCATCGGGATTGAGGGCGAGGATTTCCTCCGCCGTGGTGGTGGCGGGAACCACCGTGAGGCGCACGCCTGTGGAGGCAAGCGAGCGCAGAATGTTGCGCTTTACGCCATAATCAATCGCCACGACGTGGGGCAAATTTTGCGCGGTTTGGTCGCTGTAGCCGCTGCTGAGTTCCCAGCGTTGTTCGTTCCATGCATAATTCGCGCTGGTGGTGTGGTGTGCGGCGAGTTCGAGGCCGTTCATATCGGGTGCGGCTTCGAGCGCGGCTTTGAG
The DNA here is from genome assembly GCA_035911175.1 of Alphaproteobacteria bacterium. Lineage (GTDB taxonomy): Bacteria > Pseudomonadota > Alphaproteobacteria > Rickettsiales > UBA3002 > QFOX01. The sequence goes on along the minus strand of JAMHWA010000029.1, from coordinate 58,890 downwards.
TTTATCGAGGTTCGGCGCGCCTTTGGCGCTGACGATGATGGCACAATTTTGTGCACCGTTGAGGCGGATGTGGCGGGTGAGGGCGCGGGTGTCGATGCCCGAAATACCGCGTAGGCCGTGTTTTTTCATCCACGCGTTGAGGTGCGCGGTGGCACGAAAGCTCGATGGTTCGGTAATCGCCTCGCGCAGAATGAGGCCGCTCGCGGCAGGGGTGAGGCTCTCGATATCTTCCTCGTTCGTGCCGATATTGCCGATATGCGGGAAGGTGAAGGTGATGACTTGGCCAGCATACGATGGGTCAGTCAGGATTTCCTGATAGCCCGTCATGGCGGTGTTGAAGCAGATTTCGCCGGCGCAGGTGCCTGCTTCGCCGATGCCGTAACCGAAAAACACTGTTCCATCCGCAAGCATGAGTGCGGCGTTGGGTACAGGTTTCAGTGGCGCTGGCATCGCTATCCTTTTGCTAGAACATTTCTCTGGGCAAACGGGGGACTTCTAAGGGGTGATGGCGCGACAGTCAAGAGGTGATGTGGGGTTATTCTATGGCAGTATTTACTTCGCATAGTTCGTGGTTATCACCTTGGCCATCGCCTCGAACAACGGCGCGCGGGCGCTGGTTTTTCGCCAGATGAGGCCAATAGCGCGCGAGGGTGCAGGCTCGGCGAAGGGGATGTAGCGCATGCTGGCATCCCGATCACGCGTCGCGAGTTCGGGGATGAGGGTAACAGCGTCGGAGCTCGCCACCATGTGGCGCAAAGTCTCCAAACTGGTGGCGCGGAAATTGTTGGATTCACCCACGCCGACGCGGTGGCAGACGGCAAGTGCTTGGTCGCGCAAGCAGTGGCCATCCTCGAGCAGTAGCACATTTTCGAGGGATAAATCGCCCACCCGCACAGATTTGCGAGGCGCGAGGTGATGGCCACGCCCCACCGCGAGCAAGAAGGGCTCATCGAACAAATGGGCGGTGGCGAGGCTGTCGTTGGTGATGGGCAAGGCTAGTAACGCACAATCGAGTGCGCCTGTTTCCAGTTGATGCAGCAGGGTGGGTGTTTTTTCCTCGGTCAGCAGGAGCGTAAGTTTGGGGAAGGATTCGCGCAGCAAGGGCATGAGGCTGGGCAACAAATAGGGCGCGAGGGTGGGGAACAAGCCAAGGCGCAAGCTGCCGGTCATCGGGTCGTGGGCCGCATCCGCCGCGAGTTTGATTTGTGCCACCTCGGCCAGAATGCGGCGGGCACGCAGCACAATATCCGCCCCGATGGCGGTGAGCTGGACTTGCTTATTAGTGCGCTCGAACAGTTGAACGCCCAGCGTGTCCTCCAGCTTCTTGAGTTGCATGGAGAGGGTGGGCTGGCTGACGTTGCACGCTTTGGCCGCTTTGCCATAATGCAAGGTTTCAGCAACGGTGACCAAATAGTGCAAATCGCGAATATTCATAGGGTTAATACCTTAATGGGATAATCCTATTATAGGCATAGACTATCAAAACTATAAAAACAATAGATTATACTGATTCATTGTTTCGCGCTATCACTGTTTTCGCAACGCAACAAGAAAGAAGGAGGCAAACTTATGACCGCACTCGATGAAGTACTCATGCAATGCTACCACATCCTCGAAAACGAGCCTGTGACTGCGGCCGATGATACCGAATATTGCGCCTGTGCCAACCAAATTCGACAGTTGCACGCGAACAACCCAAACCAACCCAACTAAGGAGACGACCCATGTTAAGCGTAGGACAAAAACTGCCAGCATTTAACCTCAAAGCAACTGTGAGCAACGATATTGCTAATGCCTTCACCGAAGTGAGCAACGAAACCTATAAAGGCAAATGGCTGGTGCTGTTCTTCTGGCCGAAGGATTTCACCTTTGTGTGCCCCACCGAGATTGCCGAATTCGGTAAACTGACCAAGGACTTCAAAGACCGCGATGCCCAAGTGCTGGGTGCGAGCACTGACTCGGAGTTCGTGCACCTTGCATGGCGCCAACACAAGGAAGAGCTTAACAAGCTTCCCTTCCCAATGCTGGCGGATGTGAAGCGTGAGCTGACCACGGCGCTTGGTATCCTTGACCCCGTGGAAGGTGTGGCACAGCGCGTGACCTATGTCATCGACCCTGAAGGCATCATCCGCTTTGCGATGGTGACCGACCTCAATGTCGGCCGCAATGTGAAGGAAGTGCTGCGCGTGCTGGATGCGTTGCAGACCGACGAATTGTGCCCCTGCAACTGGCAGAAGGGCGATGCGCCATTAAAGGTAGCGTAACGCGGCTTGAATTTAGCCGATTACGTCGTTGTTCATCGGGTGAGATGCTCCTCATGGTGCGCTGCTACACTGCGGTCATCTCACCTCGAACTCCTAGTACTCAACAAAATTGAAGCCGCTTTGAATCAACAAACTACACGGAGAACCCCATGTCGCTCGAATCTCTCAAAGACAGCCTTGGTGATTATGCCAAGGACACCAAGCTCAACATCGGCAGCGTGCTCAGCCCCGAAGGTGCGCCGGATTTAACCCAAAACCAAATTGCAGGCATCGCGCTCGCTTCGGCCTACGCCACGAAAAACGTGACGGTGGTGGATGCGGTGAGCGCCGAAGTGGCAGCGCACCTGAGCGAGGCCGAGGCAAATGCCGCCAAAGCTGCGGCCACCATTATGGGCATGAATAATGTCTATTACCGCTTCTTGCATCTGGTGGGCGGTGACTATGCCAAAATGCCCGCCAAGCTGCGCATGAATGTCATTGGTCAACCTGGCATTGCGAAAGTGGATTTTGAACTCTACTCGCTCGCGGTTTCGGCCATCAATGGGTGCGGCATGTGCATGGAAGCCCATGTGCACGAAGTCACCAAAGGCGGCATCAGCCCGCTGGGCGTGCAATCCTCCATCCGCATTGCGGCGGTGGTGAGCGCGCTGGCCCAAGGCCAATTTATTGCCACCCTTGCTGCGGATAGCAACACTTCACTCGCAGCATAGGGATTGCACTTCATGGTGGGGCGACTATATAGGTCGCCTCACCACTTTTTCTTTGGAGATTTTTCATGAGCGTACTCGTCGGTAAGGAAGCCCCCGATTTCACGGCACAAGCTGTGATGGGCGACAATTCCATCAAAGCGGATTTCAACCTGAAATCCTTCATCAAAGGCAAAATCGGCATCCTGTTCTTCTACCCGCTCGATTTCACCTTCGTGTGCCCATCGGAAATCATCGCGTTCGATAACCGCGTTGATGAATTCAAAAAGCGTGGCGCAGAAATTATCGGCGTGTCGGTAGATTCGCAATACAGCCACTATGCATGGAAAAACACCCCCGTTGATAAGGGCGGTATCGGCAACATCCGCTTCCCTCTGGTGGCCGATCTTACCAAATCCATCGCCCGCTCCTATGACGTGTTGACCGGTGATGCGATTGCTTACCGCGGCACCTTCATGATCGATAAAAAAGGCATCGTGCGCCACCAAGTGGTGAACGACCTGCCGCTGGGCCGCAATGTGGATGAGGCGATTCGTATGGTGGATGCCTTGAACTTCCACGAAGATCACGGCGAAGTGTGCCCCGCTAACTGGAAAAAAGGCGAAAAAGGGATGAAGGCAAACGCTGAAGGCGTTGCTTCCTACCTGAAAGAGAAAGCGAAAGCGCTCTAGGTTTTTTTAAGCTTAACAAGGGGCGGTCAATAGGCCGCCCCTTTAAGATACTGTATGATTGGAGGAATTTATGGGTACGCGCACATCGTTTGCTCTGATGACGGGTTTGGCAATTTCGGTTCTGGCGTTGCCTGTCGCAGCGCAAGCAGCATCCGCCAACCACGAAATGCACCACCAGCATCACGCGGTAGTGAAGAAGACTAAAGCACCATCGAAACTTGCCAAAACCGAGGCCACGCGCGCCTATGAGGCGGCGATGGACACCATGCACCGCGACATGGCGCAGCCGCTCTTGGGCAATGCGGATGTGGATTTTACCCGCCAGATGATCCCGCACCACCAAGGCGCGGTGGCGATGGCAAAAATCCAGCTACAGTATGGCAAGGATGAATGGCTGAAGAAGCTCAACCGCTGGATTATTTTCGCGCAGGAGCAAGAAATTGGCTACATGAAAAACTGGCTCACGCGCCGCGACAATGGCGCAGTAGAAAAGGGTGCAGTGGATTATTATGGCGAAGCGATGCAGAAAATGCACCACGGTATGATGATTGATTACACGGGCGATGCCGACCTTGATTATGTGCGCGGCATGATTGCCCACCACCAAGGCGCGGTGGATATGGCGAGCATTTTGATGAAGCACGGCACTGACCCCGATTTGAAACCACTCGCCAGAAATATTTTCAGCTCGCAAACCCAAGAGATTGGGTGGATGGAAGGCTGGCTTGAGGAACAAAAACACCACTAGACCTACCAACGCATAACTAACCCAAAGGTTGCAATTTTATGGCTACGCACACAACACCTATTCTGATTATTGGTTCTGGTTCAGCAGGTTGCACGGCAGCCATTTATGCGGCGCGGGCGAACTTGAAACCTATCATGGTGCGTGGCATGCAACCGGGTGGGCAGTTGACCATTACCACGGAAGTGGAAAATTACCCCGGGTTTGCGGAAGCCATTCAAGGCCCATGGTTGATGGAACAGATGGAAAAACAAGCCGAGCATGTGGGCACCAACATTATTCATGATACGATTATGAGTGTCGATTTCAGCAAGCGCCCTTTTACTGCAAAAGGCGAATCGGGCGATGATTATGTAGCTGATTCAGTAGTGATAGCCACAGGTGCCAGCGCACGTTGGTTGGGGCTTGAAAGTGAGAAAAAATTCCAGAATTTTGGCGTTTCAGCCTGCGCCACCTGCGACGGATTCTTCTTTAAAAAGAAGGATGTCGTGGTGCTTGGTGGTGGCAACTCGGCAGTGGAAGAAGCCTTGTTCCTCGCCAAGATCTGTAACTCCGTCACACTCATCCACCGCCGCGACAGCTTGCGCGCTGAGAAAATTGCCCAAGACCGCCTGTTCAAGACCGAAAATGTGAAAGTGATTTGGGACAGCGTGGTGGAGGAATTTGTGGGGGATGATAACCCGCCAAGCCTCACCGGCGTGAGGATTAAGAACGTTAAAACCGGAACCGAAACGATTGTGCCCTGCCATGGTGCGTTTGTCGCCATTGGCCATAACCCCAACACATGGCTGTTTGAAGGCCAACTTGCCATGGATGCGGATAAGTACCTGCTGGTGAAAGCGGGCACCACCCAAACCAACGTGGCGGGTGTGTTCGCAGCGGGCGATGTGCAGGATAAAATCTATCGCCAAGCCATTACGGCTGCAGGAACGGGCTGCATGGCGGCGCTGGAAGCCCAAAAGTTCCTCGAGCACCACGCTTAACGTCTGCTGAATTTCGTCGATTACGTCGTTGCTCGGCGGACGCGGCGTTGCTCATGTAGCGCTGCTACACTCAAGTTTCTGCGCGCGACGACCCCTAGCATCTCATCCGTTTTGACCTACGCTTTTTCTGAGATGATAGTCGTCATTGCAATTTATGCATAACTGTGGCTATTATTGACCCCATAAATCGCCACTAAATTGCAATAATTACATAGCGAGGGCTTCATGGATTGGGACAAGCTGCGGATGTTTCATGCGGTGGCGCAAAGCAAAAGTCTGACCAAGGCAGGCGAGGCACTGAATCTCAGCCAATCGGCGGTGAGTCGGCAAATCTCGGCGTTGGAAGAGGGGATGGGTGTGGCGCTGTTCCACCGCCACGCACGCGGGCTGATGCTGACCGAACAAGGCGAGATCCTCTTCCGCACCGTGGCGGAAATGGTGACGAAACTTCAGCAGACGGAAATTGCGCTGACCGAGGCCACCGCTCGCCCTAAAGGCCCCTTTAAGGTGACGGTGCCCGCCACCTTTGGCACGCTGTGGCTGAGTGCGCAGATGAAAGAATATACCGACCTTTACCCCGAGATTGATGTGACGCTGATTTGCGAGGATCGCGAGCTCGACCTCGCCACGCGTGAGGCAGATGCGGCGATCCGCTTCCGCCCCGCCAAGCACCCTGATCTGGTGCAGGTGCCGTTGATGCGGTTGCGCAACTCGCTCTATGCCAGTAACGACTATGTGCGCGAGCACGGGTTACCACAAAAAGTCAGTGACTTAGCGAAGCACAAACTGCTTGGGTTCGAGGCCGTGGGGGGTAATTTGCCATTCCCTGAGGTCAATTGGCTGTTCGATCTGACGGGGGCGAAAGAACTGAAGCCATTTTTCAAGGTGAACTCGCTGATTGCCATGCGCAGCGCCGTGAAGCAGGGCATGGGCATTGCGGCCTTGCCCGATTACCTCGTGCACCGTACCCGCCATATCAGCCGCGTGCTGCCCGAGGTGCAAGGCCCCGTGACCGAGGCGTGGTATGTCTACCCCATGGAGCTGCGTAACTCCAAGCGCATCGCCGTATTTAAGAGTTTTATGGCAGGCAAAATTGCCGAAAGTAACTTTTAAAGGCAGGTGGTTGGCCTCGCCGCGTGGCATTATTGTCACAAATACCCCTTGACTGTGCCTAGATTGCGCCTATAACGCCCGCACTTTGCGGCGCTTTATGAGCGCGCGAGCGTCTACTGCCCTCGGGTGGTAGGCAAGCCTCCCTGTTAAACTTTATGCCGAGGTGGTGACACCTTGGCATTTTTTTTGAGTGTTAGGGTGTGATGGAGCTAGATTCCGAGTTGCTCGGCGTGCTGGTGGATTTGGCCTAGCATGGTCGCGATATTTGTCTGCACGGTCGATGTTCTAAGGTCGCTCGCTTTGATGACGACCGCCACTTTTTCCTGACTATCGAAGGTTACAGAAGCGGAGTGGTCCAAATGCATTTTTTTCATGAGGCGCTCAACAGTCGCCATGAGTTGAGGCGGTTCGATGCCGAACGCATGCGGTGCAAGGTGTAGCTCAAATGGTTCGGGCGATTTAAAATCCCGCATTAAGCTTAGCAACGCTCGGCCAACACGGGTTTCGTGCTCTTGGTCGATTCGTGCGATGAAGTCTCGGACATTAAATCCCGTCACGCGGAGAACCTAGCTGTGCTTCTCGATCCAGCCCGTGATGACGGGGCGGATTTGCTCGCGCCATTTGCGGCCGTTGAAGATACCGTAATGGCCGACTTGCGGGGCGAGGTGGTATTTCTTTTTGCTCGCTGCCAGTTTGGGTGTGATATCGAGTGCGGCTTTGGTTTGGCCAACGCCCGAGATATCATCCAGCTCACCCTCGATGGCAAGGATAGCGGTTTTGGTGATGAGGGCAGGCTGCACGCGTTGCTCGTAGTGATAGAACTGGCCATCCGGCAGGGAGTGTTTGTGGAACACTTCCTCGATTGTTTGCAGGTAGAATTCCGCAGGAAGATCCGCGACAGCAAGGTATTCGTCGTAGAAAACGCGGTGGGCTTGTGCGGCCTCGCCATCGCCGACGGTGATGTCGTTGAAGAGTTTTTTGTGTGCATCCGCATGGCGCTCGAAGTTCATGCTCATGAAGCCCGCAAGCTGCAAGAAGCCCGGATAAACACGGCGAGCAAAGCCTGGATAGTTCAGCGGCACGCGGGTGATGACGTTCGATTCGAACCATTCCATCGGGTGTTCTTTGCTGAACTGGTTCACCTTGGTAGGGGCTTTGCGTGTATCGACGGGCCCACCCATCAGGGTCATGGTGCTGGGGGTGCACGGGTGATTGCTTTCGTTCATCAGCGCGACGGCGGCAAGCAGCGGTACCGAAGGTTGGCACACGGCCATGGTGTGTGCGCCCGCACCCATATGTTCGAGGAATTCGACGATATAATCGATGTAGGTATTGAGGTCGAACGTGCCCTTATAAAGCGGGATGTCGCGCGCGTTCTGCCAATCGGTGATGTAGACATCGTGGTGGGGCAGCAAGGCCTCGACCGTGCCGCGCAGCAAGGTGGCATAGTGCCCCGACATGGGCGCAACGATGAGGAGTTTTTCCTGTTTTACTTTGCTGTCTTTTTTGAAGCGCAGCAGTTTACAAAACGGTTTATCGACCCGCACTTCTTCCCATACATCCACGTTTTTGCCGTTGATGTTGGTGTGTTTGATACCAAATTCGGGTTTGGGGTAGTTCTGGGTAATACGCTCGACCAGCTCGCCTGCGGCGGCCATTTGGCGGCCAACACCTGTATAAGCCAATGGATTCATTGGGTTAGAGAACATCATTTTAGCAGCGTTTGCCATGATGCGGGTCGGGGCAAGCCCTGCGTGGTGCATTTCCTTCAAGGAATACAAACCTGCATTTTCAAACATATTCGCCATTAGCTCGTCTCTTTCTTTAGTCTTCTTTTTGGGTTTGGTGCGGGGTTTATCGAGGGTCGTCACCATGTTAGAATCCTTAGAATAACAAAGAAGGTTGAAGAATTCGTTAAAGCACAAACTATTAGCAGTGCGTGTGCGCTGCAACATAGCACAAGGGCTAGGTTTTGCAAGGAAACTGTGGGGCGAGCGCGGGGTGCGCATGCGGGCAAAAATGTAATGGAACTGTCACGCAGCTGCTCGGGCATTTTGGTATAGTGTGGGTATTAACGCGCGGGGAAATGGCAATGTTCGATAATTTAAAGATGTGGGTAGATGATCACCTAGTAACCACGACTGCCATGGGGGCAACGTTGCTGGTGTGTATGGCTGGTGCGCAATGGATGAGGCCGAGTGCGCTTGAGAAATTTATGGCGGCCGTGGATGAAGGTAGAGTCGAATTCACGGTGAAGGATGAGAGTGGCAGGCTGTTAGATATGCGCGATAATGCACGGTTGCGCGCCGAACTCGACAAGCTGGCGAAGCAAAATAGCGCCGTCACGATACAAATCGGTTGGGCGAATAGCCCCCCAGTTTGCCAAGGTATGGTTTCGGCAGTTGAAATGGTGAATGTGTTTCAAGGAAAACTGGTAAACGCCGAGAAACCAAATGGACTAAAAATTGATATAGATCAGTTGAACACAGTGTGTGGGCGACTGGAAATCGGTAAATCGCATGAGGCAATCGATCCAATTGGCCCTTATAGCACCGTGGCAGCTAATGGGGTGGTGATGGAGCAACGGGTTGTTGCACCAAAACTCCTGCGCTCCTAGCCCCGCCGCTTTTCCTTGTCGCGCAATTTGCCTAGCTCTTCGCCCATGCGGCGCAAGCTTGGGGAACAATCTCCGCGCGGGATGGTGACTTCGATCACACTCAGCGTGTTTGCGGCGATGGCTTCGCTGATGGCGGCTTGAAGCTGCCCGCAGGTATCCACCTTCCAGCTTTTTCCGTGGCGAAGTAAGTCGGTCAGCTTGGTGTAATCCCACCGTTGAATTTCGTTGAAGGGGCCATCGAGGATGTGGCGCTGGGTGCCGTAGCCGTCGTTATTGAGCACAAACACGATGGGCTTCATGCCGTATTTGGCGGCGGTGGAGAGCTCGATGCCGGTCATTTGAAACGCGCCATCCCCCACAATCGCCATCACGCGATTCTGCGGCTCGGCGGCCATGACACCAATGGCGGCGGGTACGGCAAAGCCCATGGAAAGGTAATACGCATCCGACAGGAAGTTGGCCGCAGTCGCTGTGCGCAAATCCATCGCGCCGAGCAGCGCATCTCCCGTGTCGCACACCAAGGTGGTGTTGGCGGTGAGGTTCAAGCCAATGATGCGGAAGAATTGCTCGATGGATAAGGGCGTGGCGCGTTCAGCATCGCTGAGTGGCTGCGGCGTGGCGGCCGGTGATGGCAAGACAGGGGTTGGCTTTTTAGTGATCGCGGCTTCGCCCAACTTTGTGAGGAAGTCGGTGAGCAACACGTTATCATAGGTGCGAAAGCCAATGCGCATTTTCTCGGTAGTGGCGATGAGGGTGTGGCGGCGGTTGATGCGCGCGGTGTTCATGCCCAAAAAAACATCCGTGATGAAGGCACCCAGCATGAGCAGGCAGTCTGACCCCTCGACATAGGCCTGCACCTCGGCTTTTGAGAGCGATCCAGAATAGACGCCGATGAAGAGCGGATGATTCTCGGAAACGACGGATTTGCTGAGCAACGTACTGGTGATGGGGATGTTGAAGCGCTCCGCAATCGCGAGCGCAAGTGGGGTGAGGCCGTGGCGGTGTAGCTCCACATCCGCAATAATCACGGGTTGCTTGGCGGCGGTTATCATCGTGGCCGCATCCTCGATCATGGCGGCGAGGTTTTCGGCGTCGCTGGTGGGGGCGGGCTTGTTGGTGATGGTGGGGGCTTTGATGGGCATGTCCACCACGTCATACGGAATCTCGATATAGCCTGGGCGGCAATGTTCGAGCACGGCATCCACCACGCGCATGATTTCGGCGGCGGCGGTCTCAGGGTCGGTCAGCACCGTGTTGGCGATGGTCACTTCCTCGTAAATGCGGCGCTGGGAATCGAACGTGCGCACTTTGTGGTGCAGCAAGCCATCGGCTTTTCTGTCCTCAGGCGAGGGGCCACCTGAAAGCACCAGCAGCGGTGATTTTTCGGCATAGGCACAGGCGACGGAATTGAGCATGTTGAGGCCGCCCACACAATAGGTGACGAGTGCCACACCAAGGCCATGCACGCGGGCGTAGCCATCTGCCGCGAAGCCGACCGAAGGTTCATGCGTGAGGGTGATGATGCCTAGCCCCGATTGTTGGAGCCAACGAAATGTCGGCAGCGCAAAATCGCCAGGGATGCCGAACACATGCTCGGCTCCTTTCGCGCGGATGTAATCGAACAGGAAGGAGCCAACGGTGGGGGTGCTCATGATGCCTCGGGGTTTGCAGTGTATAGACCACCATAGCACACGTGCGATTTTTGGCAATCTGCCTAGCATTTTGATGCATTGCACCAATTAATGGGTGGACTGTCATCAAACCGTTACATTTGCGTGGTACACTCCGGCCAAAGGATAAAAAATGGATGCAATGGTAACGACGAGCAGTGCGGTGATTTCACCCAGAATGATGCCTAACAGAACATGGGCGCGGGCGCTTACCCGCGAGGAAGTGGCATTAATTCCGCAATTGGAAGAAAGCTACGTGAAAGCGCGCACGCTGTTCGAGCGCTCGGACATTCGCGCGCGCGGGATTTACCCCCAAGATTCGGCTCCCATCATGCCAAACATCTACGTGAAGTGGCTGCGCACGGCGACGCTTCAGTACACGCGAAGCAATGCTGAGTCCGATGTGCGGTTACGTCAGGAATTGCAGGTGCAAGCCGCGCAATTGGCTGGGATAGGCAATGCCATCATCGCGCATGGCGAAGTGCCGCTTACGGTGGCACCGCATTGCCAGAGAGCAAAAGGGTTGTTGCGTGGTTTTGTGGCCGATGGCGATCGTATCCATATGCACCATGTGCCCGCCTATGAGAGTGTGGCGACGGATATCCTTCATCATGAAGCCATATCGGTGGGGATTGGTGACGAGGTTCACAAGCGTTTACACCAAGCGCGTGACTGGCGACGTGATTTTGAAACACGGCCACAGCAGGTGGAGGGCGATTTCGATTTCATTAAACCGCACATGGAAGCACGGGGTTACACGGCGCGCGAGATAGCCCGTGCGCGCGAAAAGGCGCATGATTTGAACAATGATTTGGGGCTCTATCGCGGCGGTAAGTAAGGCTCGCTAGCTAGCGCTTCTTTTTCGCTTTTGGCGTTTTGATTTGCGGCTCGATGGTGCCATAGACGCCATCGCCGATGGGTAAATCCATCAACAGTTTTTCGGCCTTGTGCAATTGGTCGCGCAGGCGTGTGGCTTCTTCGAACTCAAGGTCGGCAGCGGCTTTGAGCATTTGTTTGCGAAGCGCGGCGATGTGGGTATCGAGCGAGCCTTCGTTGAAACCAATGCCGGTGTTGGACTCCTGTACGTTGCGGGCAATTTCGGCTTCGGCGGCTTCGTTCTTTACATCGCTCAGGCGCGCGGTGGTGGAGGTTGGGGTGATGTTGTGCTTTTTGTTGTGCGCGAGCTGGATGGTGCGACGGCGCTCGGTTTCGTCGAGCGCGCCTTTCAAACTATCCGTCATTTTATCGGCATAGAGAATGACCCGTGAATCGACATTACGCGCGGCGCGGCCAATGGTTTGGATGAGCGCAGTTTTGCTGCGCAAGAAGCCTTCCTTATCGGCATCCAAAATCGCCATGAGGCCGCACTCGGGGATGTCCAAACCCTCGCGCAGGAGGTTCACACCAATCAGCACATCGTAGGTGCCGATGCGCAAATCACGGATGATTTCGACGCGTTCCAACGTGTCGATATCCGAATGCAGGTAGCGCACTTTGATGCCCGCTTCGTCCATATATTCGGCCAGTTCTTCGGCCATGCGCTTGGTGAGGGTGGTGACCAGCACGCGCTGGCCTTTGGCGATGACGGGCTTGACCTCGGCTAGCAAATCATCGACCTGCGTGGCGACGGGGCGGACGATGCAGACGGGGTCCACCAGCCCCGTGGGGCGGATGAGCTGTTCGGCCACCACGCCACCAGCCCAGCCAATTTCGAGCTCGTTCGGGGTGGCGGAAACGCAGATGGTTTGGGGGCGAAGTGCGTCCCATTCCTCGAACTTGAGCGGGCGATTATCCATGCAGGCGGGCAGGCGGAAGCCATGCTCGGAGAGTACCGTTTTGCGGCTACGGTCACCATGGTACATGCCGCGAATTTGGCTGAGGGTGACGTGGCTCTCATCGACGAACAGGATGGCATCTTGAGGCACATATTGAAAAAGGGTGGGGGGCGGTTCACCCGGCGCCGAGCCGGCAAGGTAACGGCTGTAATTCTCGATGCCACGGCACATGCCCGTTTCGACCAGCATTTCAAGGTCGAACGCGGTGCGTTGGCCGATGCGTTGGGCTTCGAGGAGTTTGCCTTCTTTTTCGAACCATTTTACGCGCTCCACCAAATCGACTTTGATTTCCTTGATGGCTTTTTCAATCGTCGGTTTGGGGGTGACGTAGTGGCTATTTGCATAAATAGTAACCTCACTTAGTGAGGCGCCGCGCTCGCCGGTCAGCGGGTCGAATTCGTGGATGGTTTCGAGCTCATCGCCAAAGAAGCTGAAGCGCCACGCGGCGTCTTCCATGTGGGCGGGATAGAGGTCGATATTGTCGCCGCGGACGCGGAAATTACCGCGCACAAAGGCCAGATCGTTACGTTTGTAGTGCAGCTCGGTGAGGCCACGCAGGAATTGCTGCTGCACCACATCCGTGCCCGCTTTGACGGTGCGGGTCATGCCTGTGTAGGTCTCCACCGAGCCGATGCCGTAGATGCAGCTGACACTCGCCACCACAATCACATCCCGCCGCTCGAGCAGGGAGCGGGTGGCGGAGTGGCGCATGCGGTCGATCTGCTCGTTGATGCTCGAATCCTTCTCGATGAAGGTATCGGTTTTGGCGATGTAGGCCTCGGGCTGGAAATAGTCGTAGTAGGAGACGAAATATTCCACCGCGTTATTGGGAAAGAAATGTTTCATCTCGGAATAAAGCTGCGCGGCGAGGGTTTTGTTGTGCGCGAGAATAATGGCGGGGCGCTGGGTTTCCTCGATGACTTTCGCCATGGTGAAGGTTTTGCCCGAACCCGTGACGCCGAGCAGCACTTGGTCCTTTTTCTGCTGCTTCAGCCCCTCCACCAATTGTGCAATCGCACGTGGTTGGTCGCCGCTGGGCGTGAAATCCGAAGCGATGTGTAAGCGTGGGGATGCAGGGCGTTTGGCGGTCATGGCCGAGCATTATAAAGGAGGGCGCTGAAAAAGGCCACCGACTACTTAGCCGCTACTTCTTGCCGGTTACTTGCTGGCCTTCATTCGAGATTTTGACGATTGCTGGCCCAAGCACGATGAGGAAGAAGGCGGGCATGAGCAGGAAGATGAGGGGAACCGTCATCATTACAGGCAGGCGGGCCGCTTTCGCTTCGGCCATCGACAAGCGCTCGAGACGGAATTCTTCCGAAAGAACGCGTAGCGTATCGGTCAGCGAGGTACCAAAGCGTTCGGACTGGATGAGGGCGGAAATGAGCGAGCGGAAGGCAGTCATATCGGTGCGATCGCCAAGATTTTGTAGGGCACGAACGCGGTCATTCAGGAGCGCCAACTCGAGGCGGGTGCGATTGAGTTCGGCCGTCATTTCAGGATAAGCACTGCCCAGTTCGTTACAGACGCGGGTGAGTGCAGCATCCAGTGCCAGCCCTGATTCGACGCAGATCAGCAACAAATCGAGCGTATCGGGGAAGGCGCGCAGAAGGACTTTTTTGCGCTTGTCGATGTTGTTCTGCACGTAGAGCTTGGGACCAAACACGCCAAGTACTGCAACAATCAAGGCGACAACGCTCATCAGCAGTTTATTATCGGGCGTGGCGCTGCTGTAGATGAGCAGCGCGATCAACAATGCCACCAATGCGCCCACGCGCTGGAAAAACATGTAATAGGCTGGTGCATCGGGCGAGCTGATGCCGGCTTGCGCAAAGCGTAAATCAAGCTCGCGTGCACCTTCATCGGTGTTGACGCCAAGTGCCTTGAGCACACTCAATAAGCGTTGCGCGCCTTCTGTTGGCTCGCCATTGAGCTTATGCTTTTCCTCAACAGGGTCGTCATAGAGATTATTGGGCGTGATGCGTTCGCGCAGGGCCTCTTTGGTTTTTTTATCGGCGCGCAGTTTGTCGATAATGAGGACAACCGCGAAAACCCCTACCGCCGCCAGCAATGCGAGAATCATGCCCATTAAATATCCACGTTGATCATTTGTTTGACCACAAAGTAACAGACGACAAGCAGAGCGATCGACGATGCAAAGAACTTCCTGCCCATCGGATCATGGAAGAACGGGTCGAGATAGCCTGGTTGGAGGAAGTACAGCATCAAGAATACAAACACAGGCAACGCACCAAGGATGATACCTGTTGCCTTGCCTTCAGATGTCATAGCCTTGATTTTTAAACGGATTTGTTTGCGCTTGCGGATAATACCCGAAAGGTTGCTAACGATTTCGGCCAGATTACCACCGGTTTCCTGCTGCACGGTGAGTACGACCACAAAGAAGCGAATATCGGGTTCGTTGATGCGCGTAGCAAGGCGAGCCAATGCCTGAGGCAGGCTACGACCGAGTGCAATCTCGTCCGTTACTTGGCGGAACTCGCTGCGCACAGGTTCCTCGGCATTTTCGGCCAGCATTTGCAGGGCAACGGAAATGGGGAACCCTGAGCGCACCGAGCGCACAATCATATCGAGCGCATCGGGGAAGTTATTGATGAATTTATGGTTACGCTTTTTGACGACCTTACTGCAGTGGCGCAACGGAACCAAATACGCTAAAATAAGACCGATGATAAAGCTGGCGGGACCTACGCCCAGATACAGGAAAATGGCGGTGCCAATACCAAACGCTGCCAGCATGATGATGAGCAGCTTTTGTAAATTGGTGCTATAGCCCGCCTCGAGGCCGGCTTGGTAGATGGGGCGCATGAAGCCAAGGCTGAAAATGGATTGCACCAGCGGCGAACCATCGCCCAGCTGATCGCGGAGCACTTCCTCGCGCGCTTTGGCGGCGGCAACATTTTCCTCGGCAAGGCGATTGAGCGCGCTGCGAACATAATCGTCGGATTCTGGAGGCACAGCCTTGGGTACGGCAATCACAAAGATGACGTAGGCAAGAATGGCAACCCCAAGTGCGATCAGTAATGTGCTCATAGGTTCAGTTTACCTCGCCCACATCGATACATGCAAGCAACTCATCGCCGCGACCGAAATATTGGGCACGAGATAGTAGTTCGGGGCTGGCTTGGTGTGGTATAAACTCCCCAATCAGCTTACCGTTACTGTCGCTACCACGGATTTCGTAGGAGAAAATGGTCTGGGTTTGGATCTCGCCATCCTTGAGCCCGAGAATCTCCTCGATATGGGTAACGCGACGGCTGCCGTCACGCATGCGCTGGATTTGGACGATAAGGTTGACGGCGCTGGCGATTTGGTAGCGCAGCGAAGTTGACTCGACCTTCACTGAAGACATGGCGACGAGGTTCTCGATGCGCAGCAAGCAGTCTTTCGGGGTGTTCGCGTGGATGGTGGCCATCGAGCCGTCATGCCCTGTGTTCATGGCAGACAGTACGTCGATGACCTCATCGCCGCGAATCTCGCCGAGGATGATACGGTCAGGGCGCATGCGCAGGGCGTTGCGCACGAGTTGGCGCTGGTTGATCTCGCCGCGCCCTTCGGTGCTGGCGGGGCGTGTTTCAAGCCGCAATACATGGGGTTGCTGTAGCAGAAGCTCCGCAGCATCCTCGATGGTAATCACGCGCTCGGAGGGGTCGATATGGCCTGAAAGGGCATTCAGCAGCGTGGTTTTACCCGAGCCAGTGCCGCCCGAAATGACGATGTTCAGGCGAATGGCGCCCGCAATGGCCAAGAATTTTGCCATTGCAGGGCTCAGCGAATCGTATTTCATGTAGTCCGAAAGCGGCATCTTGTTCTTTTTGAACTTACGAATGGAGACGAGTGCCCCATCGAGTGCCAAGGGCGGAATGATGGCGTTGAAGCGTGAACCATCGGGCATGCGGGCATCGACCATCGGGTTGGCCTCGTCGACGCGCCTGCCGACGCGGCTGACAATGCGCTGGATAACGCCAATCAGGTGTTGATCGTTGGTAAAGACAATGTCGGTGACATACATTTTGCCTTTGTTTTCGATATACACTTTCTTGGCGGTGTTGATCATGATGTCGTTGACATCGGGGTCGCGCAACAGGGGTTCGATGGGTCCAAAGCCAAGAATTTCATCGATCGCTTGATTGGTAATCAGGTTGATTTGCGCCGCGGTGAGTGGAATGGAAATTTTGGGAAGTATTCTCGCGCACGCATCGGAGATACGCTGTTTTTTGCGCTCGGGCGTGAATTGCTCAAGCGCTTGGAAATCCACCTGATCGAGCAGCTCGGCAATCATCTGTTTCTTGGCGGCGACGTAATCCGCCGTCTCCAAGTTCATATCGCGGTAGCGCACCAAAGGCGCGCCATGCTCGGCACTTGGTTGACCCGTGCTGGCAACACTGCTGGTAAGGCTTGCAGAGTTTACATTAGCCGCCGGTGGCAAGCCTGTAGGGTTTTGCAGGGGCGACGGTGTTACCACCTCTGGCGCTGATTGTGTGGCGGTGTCCGTGATTTTTTTGCCGAACATGCGAGCTACCCTATGAGTTTAGATAGCAAGCCCGAACGCTTCTCTGCGACTGCCCCTGTTTCTGTCTTCATATCAAGCAAGCTATACGCAAGCCGTTGAATATCATCCGCGATGGCGCTTGGAGGCAGTTCAAGCAAGGTTGTGGCGGCGGCTTCTGCAGCGACAATGGTTTTAATATCGTTGGTGATGCTGTGGCGAATGGGGGTAGAGCATACACGTTCAAAATCTTTCGCGTCGATGGCTTCCTTGAATTTGGCGCCACTGCGGTTGATGACGGCGATGACATTGTTGGTGACGTTGATGTCGCGGAAGGCACGCATCATACGTGCGGCATGCGAAACGGATTTGAGCCATAATTGCGCCACCAGCACCAAATGGGTGGATTGTTGTGCGGCGTTGGCAACCCACGGCAACCACACATGCGGTAGGTCGATAATGACCGTGTCATAGCTTTCTTTCAGCGTGTTGATGAGGTCGGTAATGACCTGTGCGCTGACGGTGGGAAGGTAGCGCAGCTCACCAGGGGCTGAAATAACATCGAGTTTTTTATAGTTGGCCACCATGCGCTGGATGAGCACACTATCTACCCCACGTTCGGGGTGATCGAACAATTCGCGAATGCCATATTGGTTCTGTACCGCCAAGTTTTTGGCCACCATGCCAAATTGGTAATCCATATCGACAAGGATGGTTTTGCCGGCAGAGAGTTGGCTGATGGCATAGGCGGTGTTGAGCGCAACGGTCGAGGCTCCATCGCCAGAAGCGGCGCTCATGAAAATAATCACGCGTTTTTTGCGGGCAGCTGCGGGGCTTGCTGCAGATGGCTGTTGGCTGGCAACGGGTGCGGGCGCAGCAGGCGTCTGAGTTGTTGTGGTGAGGGCTTTGATTACTGACCCGATGGCCGCAGGCATTGGCAAATAATCGAGAACGCCACGGCTGATGAATTCACGATAGAGGGTAATATCGTTGGTATCGCCCACGGCAATGACACGCGTGCCAGGCTCGCACTGCTCAGCCAATGTGTCGATTTCTGACAAAATATCGGCTCCACGAGTGCCAATATCGAACACCACATGCGTGGGACGAAGACCATTTGCTACGACGTACTGCGCTGCATCCGCCGGGTTTGAAACAAGAATGGTAGGCTGAACAGGCTGTGCGGCGGCGACTAACGATTGTGCCCATGCTTCATGTTCTGGACGGGAAAGGATAATAAGCAGCGATTGCATTAGTGACTAGCCTTTAGAGTGATTGCGTAAAACTACACGAGGAACAGCAAATACGGAGGAGAGCCGCAGGAAACACTAGAAGACATGGGAGGAAGCAATGAACCCCCAAGCGAGCCGCTAGTTGTTTGCGCCGCTGCTTACCGCCGAATCTTTGATGTCATAAGCGTCGACGACAGGGCGCGGTTTGTAAGCGCGACGGATGTCGTTAACCCCGCGCACCGCGCTTGGGTCATCCGATAGGTTCGGGCTAACGAACTCCTGCTTGTTGGTGACATGCTGCACGATATTCGCCGCGTTTGCACAGCCAAAGCTGGGGTGATTGGTGTTGTAGTAGTTGGCAGGATTATCGACATAGCTCTGGTTGCAGTCGCGTGCCAGAATGCGCTCGTAAATGAGGGTGACCGAGTCGTCGTTACCAGCGCCATCAACGGTTGGAACGCCATTGAGGTCGAGCACTTTTTGTGCGTCGATGCACTGACGGTCGTACGCATCACAATTCAATTGCGCGCGGGTTGGGCGATCCTTCTCGACCCATGCAGCGAGGTCAATAATGTCGGACTTGGTTGCCGTGCTGAGGTTGACCACTTCCGAGGAAACATCGAGCAGCGATTCGGGGCCACCGCGATTCAAATAGGCTGAACTTGCCGGTGGTTTGCCGCAGGCAGAAAGCGTCAGCAATCCAGCAGCCAATACCATCAAGCGTAGAGAATTCCGTTGCATGTGCATTGCTCCTAATTATCGGTCATGAAGCCCACGGGGCCTTCAGCACTGGGGTCTTTTTCGTTGTGGGTGCTGCTGAGCGCACCAAAGAAGATGCTATCCATAAAGCTTGCTGGGCGGTAATCGTCCGTTGGAAGCTTGATGTCCGATCCTTTGATGGGGTCGACCAAGTAAGGGGTAACCGAAATGACCAGCTCGCTCTCGTTGCGGCGGAAGGCGGTCGAGCGGAACAGTGCGCCCAAGACAGGGATATCACCCACGCCTGGAAGCTGGTCGATCGAGGTTGTCACGTCATCACGCATGAGGCCGGCAATCATGAAGCTTTCGCCTGGCGCCAATTCCACCGTGGTAGACGCACGGCGGGTAATGATGGACGGAGCAACGAAACCACCCGTGGTCGTGAGCGAGTTCTGGTTGCTCACTTCAGACACTTCGGGGTTCACCTGAATACGGATACGGTTGGGGCTCAGCACATATGGGGTGAATTTGAGCGCCACACCGAAGGGGCGGTATTCAATCGTGGTCGTTCCACCGTCTTGTGGTACGGGGATAGGGAATTCACCGCCCGCAAGAAACTGGGCTTCTTCACCCGAGAGTGC
Organism: Alphaproteobacteria bacterium; assembly: GCA_035911175.1. Taxonomy (GTDB): domain Bacteria; phylum Pseudomonadota; class Alphaproteobacteria; order Rickettsiales; family UBA3002; genus QFOX01. Next base: position 39,203 of record JAMHWA010000029.1, on the reverse strand, counting down.
GGTAAGGTTGGGCTCAGCAAGGATTTTTACCATGCCGTTGCGTTCCAGCGCCTCGATGGTGCCGCCAATGCCAGTGCTGCCATTGGATTGTGCATTGATGAAGCCGAACGTGTTCGTGCTATCAGAAAGCTGGTACGAGCCGTAGCTGAATGCGCTGGTGCTGGAGCTACCGCTCGAGAATGCGCGACCGATGCCCGTGCCGATGGTGATCGGCAAGTCGGAGGTGCCCACCGCTTGTAGGTTTACGCCCAAGTTTTTAACGGCGCTGCGCTGTGCCTCGCCAATGCGAATGCGCAGCATGACTTGTTGGCCAGAGCTAATTTTCATCATGTTGAGGATGGGCGAGCTGGCGCTGTTATCGGCCACGGCGCTGTTGCGCGAAGATTCGGTCTCTGCGCGTTTGCCAGTAAGGAATTCTTCCGCGATTTCGAGGGCGGTGGCCGCAGCAGCGGCACTACTTACATCCCCCGTTAGGGCGATGCGGGTATTGACCATGGAAACGCCAATATGTTCGTTCGGCAAGAATTGCTTGAGTGCCTTGCGCACGGCAGGAAGATCGTAGGTGACGATAACCGTCGCGCTGCGGATCAGCTTGCTATTGGAATCAAAGATGCGGAGTGTGGTTTGACCCACAGCAAGACCAATGACCGATACTTTGCGCTTGCCGTGGACAAGTACGTTCGCCACCTCAGGGTCGGTGATGACGACTTCAGCCATGTCGGACTTTGTGGTAATCAGCTCGGAGCGATTGATGGGCACATAGAATGCACCCGAGGAAGCACCTTTGGCGCGCGCCGCAGCATCCACCGGCATGAGCAACATAGAAGATGCGCCAACCAATGTAGCGAGGGCTAAGCCACGAAGAGAAAAGTTACGCAAAGAAAATAACATCATGGGATTGCCATTAAACCAGGGGTGACGACACTGCTGCCGGGAGGCACAGAGGTAACAGGATTAGCGATGCCAGTTGCGGGTGGCGCACCACGGGCAAGCGATGGGTTGCCTTGAACGACTTCTTTGTTTGTGGCAGGCGCGCCGCGAACAACCTTGATGCCCGCATCGGAAGAGGGAGCGGAGGTGTCGGAGCCATCCTTCGATTGCGAAATATCGCTTGGCGAAGTCAGCAGGAGCGGATCAGCGGAATCTTTGTCTGCCAACGCACGCAAGGACAAGCTTAGCGTACCGGTTTTGTTGGCGAGCTTAATGCGTTGCGCGTCGGCCTGCGACACCATGACCGAAGCAGAGCGTGGAATAATCAGCGCGCCCTTATCGTTAGTAGCGCCTGCGCTCGAGGGGCGTTGGTCGATCGCGAGCACTTTAACATTGGTGAGCAGCGTTTCTGATACGGTCTGCTTTGTTTTTTCAGGCATCGCTGTCTGGGCGCCTAGCGACGAGTTTCCGCCAGCAGCAGGTGGGTATTCCCACTTATCAACGTCATGCGTGAAAATAATGTCCACCGCGTCCCCCGGGAAAACGAAGCCTGCCACACCATCCGTTTCGTTGATGGGGATGGTGACAACGCGCATACCAGCGGGCAGGTCGCCCGCAAGGAAGTTGGGATCATTAGGGTTGGCGAGCTTGGCGTTAATGAGCGGTTCGCTCACCTGAAAGGGGCTGCGCGCCACCATGCCAATCACGTTGGTTTTGCCATCGGCCATGATGAAGCCCTCAAGCGCCAAATGCTCGGGCCATGGCTGCGCGGCAACATCCTCGGCGGTGATGGTGCTGCCGATGGGGATGGTTTTGGAAGCAATGTAAATATTGACGGTTTTTTGCGCGACTGCCTGAGGCGCAACAGGTGCAGCTTGTTCTTCGCCGCCCGACATACGCATCACAATGATAGCTGCAATAGCAGCAAAGACAACCGCAGCGATCAACCCACCATAGCGCATGAAAAACCCTTTAGAAAGCGTGAGATGCCAAGCAACTTTAGCGGATTGCTCAGCACACAAGTTCGAATGCGAGGTTAACGTCAGCTAGCTGCTTGCGTCAAGGAAATATCACTTATTTTTTTTCATACGAGCGCATAATATTCAGACAAGGACGAAAAAACGTTGCGGGTATATCACTGCGCGCTATGGTGCGGCCATTATTTATGCCACGGAGGCCATGTGAGCGTTGCGCAGGAACGGATTTTAATTCTCGATTTTGGGAGCCAAGTGACCCAGCTAATTGCTCGGCGCGTGCGCGAGGCTGGCGCCTACTGCGAGATTCACCCGTTCGTGATGCCGCTGGAGAAGATTCGCGCGTTTGGCGCGAAAGGCATTATTCTCTCGGGCGGCCCTGCATCGGTGCATGAGGGTGCCTCGCCGACGATCGACCCTTCCGTGTTTGGGCTTGGCCTGCCAGTTCTTGGTATTTGTTATGGCGAGCAGCTTATTTGTAATCTGCTCGGGGGCAAGGTGGAAGCAGGCGACAAACGCGAGTTTGGTCGCGCAGAGGTGAGCATTGTCGAGGATAATGCGCTCTTTAAAGGGATATGGAAGAAGGGCGAGTCGCGCACCGTGTGGATGAGCCATGGCGACAAAGTGACCAAGCTGCCCGAGGGGTTTGTGGCAACGGCGACTACGACGAGTGCGCCTTATGCCGCCATTGCCAACGAGGCGCGGCGGATTTACGGCGTGCAATTTCACCCCGAAGTGGCGCACACGCCCGAGGGCGCGCAGCTGCTGGCTAATTTTGTGCGCACCATTTGCGGCTGTCACGGCCAGTGGAGCATGCAGGCATTTCGTGCCGAGCAAATTGCTAAAATTCGGGCGCAAGTGGGCAATAAACGGGTCATTTGTGGGGTATCAGGCGGGGTAGACTCATCGGTGGTGGCGAAATTGCTGCACGAAGCCATTGGGGATAAGCTTGTGAGTATTTTTGTGGATACGGGCATGCTGCGACTCGATGAGGGTGAAGAGGTCAAAAAACGCTTCGAAGATCACTATAAAATCCCGCTGATTTATGTCGATGCCAGCCAGCTGTTTTTACAAAAATTGGCAGGCGTGAGCGACCCTGAGCGCAAACGCAAAATTATCGGCGAAACCTTCATCGAAGTGTTCGAGCAGGAAGCAAGCCGCGTCGAAGGTGCTGAATTCCTTGCCCAAGGCACGCTTTACCCTGATGTGATTGAATCAATCTCCTTCCATGGTGGTCCCAGCGTCACCATTAAATCGCACCATAATGTGGGCGGGCTGCCCGAGCGCATGAAGATGAAATTGGTCGAGCCGTTGCGCGAATTGTTCAAGGATGAAGTGCGCGTGCTGGGTATGGAGCTGGGCTTGACGCGTGAGTTGGTCTATCGCCACCCGTTCCCGGGCCCCGGCCTAGCCATTCGCATTCCAGGCGATATTACGCTTGAGAAACTGAACCTGCTGCGCCGTGCGGATGCGATTTACATCGAGGAACTGCGCAAGAACGACCTCTACGATAAGATCTGGCAGGCGTTCGCGGTGTTGTTGCCCGTGAAAACCGTCGGCGTGATGGGCGATGCGCGCACCTATGAATATGTATGCGCCCTTCGCGCGGTGACCAGCAGCGACGGCATGACGGCGGATGTGTTCCACTTCCCGCACGAGGTGCTACTGCGTATCTCAAACCGCATCGTGAACGAGGTGCGCGGCATTAACCGTATTGTGTATGACATCACCAGCAAACCACCCGGCACGATTGAGTGGGAATAGTAGGCCAGCCGCGCATGACCTGTCGCCCAACGACGATGCTGGCATTGGTCGCAGCTATCTTTCTTTTTGTCCTCTTTCATTTTGATCTGATACAAAAAATACCCCTCTTTCATTGCGAAAGCTTCGGCTGTATCGGTCTTGGTATTTTGATGATGGTAGCGCCGTTATTGGTTGCGGGGCTGTTTTTCGTGGGCGCGTCGCTATGTGCCAAACAACGGCGCTTGAAAGCGGGACTTGCGGCTGCCAGCATCTCGTTTGCGTTTGCATTGGTGGCTGTTATTGCGGTGGTGGTGCTCAACAAATTGGAAGTCAATCGCGCGGTCGATGAGGCTTGCAGGGCTGATCCGCAAACCTATTGTCCGCATACGCTCAAGCGATAGCGGCATCAAAAGCCGCGATTGCGTGTTGAGCAATTTATGACTAAACAGTCAGCTCATAAGGAGAATACCATGGCTGACACATTACTGAGTGAAATTGACCAAGCCCTGCGCGCCGACCGTGCGGGGGCGTTGTGGAATACCTATCGCAAGCCGCTGTTTGCAATTGCGGGTGCACTGATACTAGGGGTGGCGGCAAGCAGCGCGTGGCAAGCCTACCGTGAAGCCAAGGGCGGCGCGATGTTGGTGAAGCTTATCGAGGCGCAAAAATTACTCGATGCTGGGAAATCTGCTGAAGCTGCCACCTCGTTTGGCGAGATTGCCAATGCAGCCAGTGGCGAGTTCAAGGATTTGGCGTTAGTGTGGCAAGGACGTGCGCTCGTACTCTCGGGTAAAAAAGACGATGCAGTGAACGCGTTTAAGTCTGCAGCAGAAAATGGTGGCAGCTTGTGGTCGGATGTAGCGTGCCTACGCTTAGCGGGTCTGGATGCGGCTGCGGCAGAAGGCTGTTTAAGTGATAAGGCGAGCTCGCCGCTTGCCTCGACGCGCGCAGAATGGGCAGCAGCGAACCTGTGGGCCAAGGGTGATAATGCTGCTGCTAAAGCGGCGATTGAAAAAATCCTTGCCGATAAGACAACGGATCCCGACACCGCCGCCCGCCTGACGCAGTGGCTTACCATCGTGAACACACCAAAATCCTAGTATGACACAGTTTACACACCCATGTCGCAAGACGTCGTTCGTGCTTCTGGCACTTCTGCCCTTGGCAGGCTGTTCCGAGTTGCCCGATTGGTTGGGTGGCCCGCCGCCAGCAATTGTTCGTGCACCGGGTGAGCGCATCAATGTCGTATCGAGCGAGTTGGGATTGAAGGCGGATGACGCGGTACAGAGCGTAGAGGTGATTGTCCCCGAACAAACCAACCTCGAGCAGTGGCGCACCATGAACGATGCGATGCTGACGCAGCATGTGGGCCTGACCGGTGTGACGCGCGAGCAAAGTGCGACCGTGGGCGATGGCAATGAGTTCACACGTACCGTGGTTTCCGCCCCTGTGGTGGCGGGTGGCATGGTGTATGCGATGGATGCCGCAGGCATTGTCTCGGCGCACAGCGAGGCGGATATTGATGACGTGAAATGGACGGATGCCACAGGCCGCCCCAAGCGTGTGAATGATGTGTTGGGCGGTGGGTTGGCCGTGGCCGATGGTGTGTTGTATGCCACCACTGGTGCAGGCAATTTACGCGCGCTGGATGCCACCAGTGGCGCCGTGAAATGGAGTGTCAGTGTGGGTGCACCCGTGCGCGCAGCACCCGCTGTGGCCGAAGGGTTGGTGCTGGTGCTGACGGCCGATAACCAAACGCTGGCCTATGATATTACGAATGGTCAACCGCGTTGGAGCCATCGTGGGCTGAGTGAAACGGCGGGCTATTTTGCGCTCACCTCGCCCGTGATCAGCGAGGGGATTGCCGTGGTGGCTTATTCCTCGGGCGAATTGTTTGCACTGCGCCTTGAAACGGGCTCGGTGCTGTGGGGCGATACGTTATCGGGCGGAGTGCGCACCAAAGCCGCTGCCACCTTTGGCGGGATTGATGCGAGCCCCATTGTGCAAGAGGGTGTGGTGGTGGCCGCAAGTGCCAGTGGCCAAATGCAGGCCAGCGCGCTTATCAATGGTCGCCCGTTGTGGCAGCAACGCATTGGGGTGCACGCCACGCCGTGGTCGGCAGGCAATGTGATGTATGTCATCAGTGATACGCATGATATTGCGGCCGTGCTGAAGCGCGACGGTGCCGTGCGTTGGGCGACGAGCCTCGCCGTGAAGGATGAGAAAGATCCCACGAAAGATAATACCCCGCCGCTCTATGGCCCTATTCTCTCGGCGAATGCGATTCTGGTGATTGATGGCAACGGGGTGCTGACGAGCTTCAAGCCCACCGATGGCACGCGCATTGGCACCTATGAGCTGGAAGAGGGCATTGTGACCAACCCCGTGATTGCCAATGGTGCGATGTATGTGCTGACGAAGGCGGGCAAGCTGGTGAAGTATTACTGATCGCATGTTGAATTTCGCCGATTACGTTGTCGTTCGGCGGACGCGGTAATGCTCATGTAGCGCTGCTACACTGCGCTCACCTTGCCCCCGACTCCTAGTACTCGACAAAATTGAACATGCTGTTGGGGTGGCGCTGACCCCCTCCGCAAGCGGCTTGGGATGGAACCCTTCGCACTGCTAAATGACGCGATTTTGCGGTGCTGCCCTAATTTGGTGACATTGGCGCGTAACCTTGCTACATGCTCCCGTTATGAGCACACATCTTCCCCTGATTGCCATTATTGGCCGCCCGAATGTGGGTAAATCGACGCTGTTTAACCGGCTGGTCGGCAAGCGCTTGGCGCTGGTCGATGACCAACCCGGGGTGACGCGTGACCGCCGCTATGCGGATGCAAGCCTTGCGGATTTACGCTTCCGCGTGATCGACACGGCGGGGATGGAAGAAGCACCTGAAGGCGCACTCGCCACCCGCATGTTCGACCAAACCAAAGCAGCGATGGAAGAGGCGGATTTGCTGCTGTTTGTAGTGGATGTGCGCGCGGGTATTACGCCCATGGATGAGCATTTTGCCAAACTGGTGCGCCGCAGCAGCAAGCCCGTGATTCTCATCGGTAACAAGGCGGAATCCAACCGCGTGAATGCGGGCAGCGATGTCTATACGCTGGGTTTCCCCCAAATGGCGCTGATTTCCGCCGAGCATGGTGAAGGCTTGGGCGAATTGTATGAGGTGATGGCGCCCTATGTGGAGCATGCTCCCGATGAACTGCGCAGCGGCAAACGCAAGAAAACCAACAAACGCGCCGAGAAAAAAGCCGCCGAGCGCGGTGAAGCCGAAGAAGTGTTCGAGGATGAGGATGACGCTGAAGATGGCGTGAAGAAGCCCATCAACCTCGTCATTTTGGGGCGCCCGAACGCAGGAAAATCGACCCTAATCAACGCGTTGATTAGCGAAGACAGGCTTCTGGTGGGCCCCGAGGCGGGCATTACCCGCGATTCGATTTCTATTCCGTTCGATTACCACGGCACCCCCTTCAACCTGCACGATACGGCTGGCATGCGCAAACGCGCTAATGTGCAGGAACGCCTTGAGAAACTGGCAGTGAATGACTCCATCCGCGCCCTGACCTTCGCTGAGGTGGTGGTGATGTTGCTCGATGCCACCGCGCCGCTCGAGAAGCAGGATGCAACACTCGCATCGCTCGTTGAGCGCGAGGGGCGTGCGTGCGTGATTGGCCTCAATAAGTGGGATTTGATTCCGCAAAATGCCCGCAAGGACATGCTGGAAGAGATTGATTACATGCTGGGCAAGCAGCTCTCGCAACTGGCGGGGATTACGGTGGCGCCCGTTTCGGCACTCAAAAAATCGGGCCTCGATGCACTCATCAACGCATGCATTGTGGCGCGCGAGACGTGGGGGCGGCGCGTGCCCACAGCGGAGCTGAACCGTTGGCTGGAGACTACGATGGCACACCACAGCCCACCACTGGTGAAAGGCAGGCGCCTCAAGATTAAATACATCACCCAAGCCAAGGCGCGCCCGCCGACGTTCCACCTGTTTTGCAACATGGCGGATGAGTTCCCCAATGCGTATCTGCAATATCTGGTGCGCGGATTGCGCGAGAGTTTTGGCCTGAATGGTACGCCCATCCGATTGATATTAAAGGAAAGCAACAACCCGTTCGCGAAGAACAAGAAGCGGATTAATCATTAGCGGCTATGCACGCTTTCGGATTTTTCTGCGCTGTTGGGCTGCTTCGCCATAAATGCTGAAGCCTGCTGTTGGATAGCCTCGCGATGCTTGAATAGCGATTCCAGCATTTTGGTGGGATGGACGCTTTCGCCGCCACCAATCATCTCAAAGCGTTCGTCGGCGTGTTTTTGCTCAGAAAATTTAGCGAGGTCACCGCTTGCGGCCAGGCGCACAAATTCGGGGTTTAGTGCACCGTTCTCGGGCACAGACGTGCTTGCGGAATCGACGGCAAGCGGGCGGTTTTCGGTATTATAGGCCCAATTTCTGAGCTCGTAGCATGCAAGGTTCTTTTGTCTGTCCGCTGGGCTGCCGAGGGCAAGATTAGCAAGCGCTTCAAGGGTTTGAAAATATTCGTTGCAGCCATAGACGCGGTATTCACCACCCTTTTTAAACTTTTCCTCGTACTCAGGGCTTACTTCAAATCCGTGTTTTACGATCAAGTAGACAGCGACATCTGCATGGCCTTTGGTCAGAGCAATATCGACGAGGTTGTCGTGGGCATGATTGCCGTAACGCAATGCCTCTAAGCTATTGGGAAACGAGGAAGCAAGCGACTTCAAACGCCGTAAATCGCCGCGCAGAACAGCGGCTTTCATATTTTCTTCGGTGGCGTCAGCTATCGTGCTCATGGTTCGATGATGCCAGATTTTCCTTAAGGAGTCATTAATGCGCTCTGAGAGAGTCAGTTTTCGATTTTTTATATTTATTAGTCCTTCTAGCAATCGCCGCTGCCCATGCTATAACCGCGCGCATGAGCCAGCCCGCTATTGAGATTAAGAACCTTACCAAAACCTACCGCGACCGCAAAACGGGTGAGGAGAAGACCGCGCTGCGTGGCGTGGATCTGACCATTCCGCGCGGCTCGTTCTTTGGGCTTTTGGGGCCCAACGGCGCAGGCAAATCGACCATGATCAACATCATGGCAGGCACGGTGCTGAAAAGCTCGGGCACTGTTTCCATCTGTGGCCATGACCTCGACGCCGATGTGCGCGCTGCAAAAATGTCGATCGGGATTGTGCCGCAGGAACTGGTGCTGGATACGTTTTTCACGGTGCGCCAAGCACTCGAGATTACGGCGGGGTATTACGGCATCCCCAAGGCGAAGCGCCGCACGGACGAGATTATCGATGCGATGGGTTTGACGGATAAGGCCGATCAGCCTAGCCGCCGTTTATCGGGTGGTATGCGCCGCCGGTTGCTGATTGGCAAAGCGCTGGTGCATACGCCGCCCGTGCTGATTTTGGATGAGCCAACCGCGGGCGTGGATGTGGAATTGCGCCGCAGCTTGTGGGAATATGTGCGCAAATTGAATGCCGCAGGCACGACCATTCTACTCACCACCCACTACCTCGAGGAAGCCGAGGAATTGTGCGATGAAATTGCGATTATTCATAAAGGAAACATCATCAAGCGCGACAGCAAAGCGGCGCTGATGCAGGGCGTGGATAGCAAGGAAGTGTTCTTTACGCTCGCCGCTCCCATTACCGAAATGCCGCCGCAATTGGCCGAGTTGCAAGCCAGCATTAAGGGCGACAAGTTGGTGGTGAAATATCAGCCAAGCAGCGCGACGATGAGCGATATCCTTGCGCGGATGAACAGTGCGGGCTTGGTGATTCGCGATATTTCCACCAAGGAAGTTGAACTTGAGGATTTGTTCGTCGCCCTCACGAGCGCTGCTTAGTTCGGTTCTGATGGCGGTCTACGTCGTCGTCTTTCGTCCTCAGTCGGTCATGTACTATGATGTACACTCCCTCCTTGCGGGCGGCGACTCTTAGTATCCCATCCATCATCTCCCGAACTCTATTAGACCTAAGCATCTGGCCCACTGCACCAACGAATGAGAAGTGCTTGTTAAAAATGCGTAGCGCTTTATGGCGCGAGCCGCGTGCGTAGGGGGTCAGCGAAGCGTAGGGGGCGATGCCCCCTTCAATGAACTAAATCTATCCAACCACAGATATACCACGGGGGTGATGTAGAGCGTGAGTAGCTGCGAAGTGAGCAGGCCGCCGACGATGGCGAGGCCAAGTGGTTGGCGAAGCTCGGCACCGGCGCCCAAGCCCAGCGCGATGGGCAGGGTGCCGAAAATGGCGGTGAGGGTGGTCATCATGATGGGGCGGAAGCGCAGGATACAGGCATTGAAAATCGCATCCTCGGCGCGGGCGCCTTGAGCACGAGCGGTAATCGCGAAATCGACCATCATAATGGCATTCTTTTTCACGATACCAATCAGCAATACAATGCCGACAATGGCAATGATGGAGAGATCCATGCCAAAGAGCATGAGGGTGATGATGGCACCCAAACCCGCGCTGGGCAATCCTGAGAGAATGGTGATGGGGTGGATGAAGCTTTCGTACAGCATGCCCAGAATGATGTAGATGACGATGAGCGCGGTGAGGACGAGCGCGCCTTGGCCACCTGCGGAGGAGGCAAACGCAGCGGCATTACCTTGCGCGCTAGCCGTGATGGAACTGGGCATGACAAGGCTGGCTTGGATTTTGTTTAGCGCATCCGTCGCGGTGCCGAGCGACACACCGGGGGCGACATTGTAAGAAATAGTGACGGCAGGAAGTTGGCCCTGATGGTTGACGGAAAGTGCGGCCAAGCCACGGCTGATGGTGGCGACGGATTCGAGCGGTACGATGCGATCGGGGTTGCTGGAGGAGCGCACATAGATGCGGCCAATATCCTCGGGGCTTTGTTGGAATTCGGGCGCGACTTCGAGAATCACCGCGTAATCGTTCGCGGGTTTATAGAGGCTCGCGACTTGCGACTCACCGAACGCCGCGTAGAGCGCTTGGCGAATATCGGCGTAAGAGATGCCGACACTGGCCGCCTTTTGCTGATCGACAATGACCGTGGCTTGCAGGCTTTTCAGTTGTAAATCACTGGTGACATCCTGAAAGCGCTTATCGGCTTGCATGGCGGTGAGAAGTTTGTCCGACCATGTGTAAAGCTCGTTCAGGTTGGTGCCTTGCAGCGTGTGCTGGTAGATGCTTTTGCTTTGCCGCCCGCCGAGTTGGATGTTCTGAATGGGCTGCATAAAAATGCTGATCCCCTCGACGGCGCTGGCGGATTTACGCAAACGCTGGATGACAGCAAAGACGCTGTCGCGCTCGCCGCGCGGCTTGAGGCCAAAGAACAGCCGCCCCGAATTGAGTGCGCCACGCCCGCCGCCTACGGCATAGAATACATTTTCGACCGCAGGATCGGCACGCACGATTTCGGCAATGCGTTTTTGTTTCTCGACCATCGCTTCGTAGGAAATATCTTGCGCGGCTTCGGTGGTGGCGAACACGAAGCCAATGTCCTCGAGCGGGAAGAAGCCCTTAGGCGCAACCACAAACGCCGCAATGCTGGCCACCAAACTGCCAAGGGTGACAAGCAACATCAGGCGGCGATGGATGAGCGCCCAGCGCAGGGAGGATTCGTAGCGGCTGAGTGTCCAGTTGAAAGCGGCTTCAAGTTTACTGGTAGTAGTTGGTGCGTGCGTGGGTGTGTGCTTATGGCTAGCGCGCAACCATTTGCTGCACAGCATGGGGGTGAGGGTGAGCGACACAAAGCCCGAGACCAAAATGGCGACGCTGATGGTGATGGCGAATTCGGAAAACAGGCGGCCAATCAGCCCGCCCATGAACAGCACGGGAATGAACACGGCAACCAGCGAGAAGGTGATGGAAATGATGGTGAAGCCAATCTCGCGCGAGCCTTTGAGGGCGGCCTCGTAGGGTTGCATCCCCTCCTCGATGTAACGGATGATGTTCTCGAGCATGACGATCGCATCATCGACCACGAAGCCGACGCATAGGGTGAGCGCAAGCAGCGACACATTGTTGATGGAAAAGCCCAGCAGCGCCATTGCGCCATAGGTGGCGATGATGGAAAGCGGCACCGCAATGGCGGGAATCAGCGTCGCGCGCACATCGCGCAAGAAGCCATAGATGACAAGGATGACGAGCGCGATGGTGATGAACAGCGTGAGTTGTACATCGTGCACCGAGTCCTTGATGGAAATGGAGCGGTCGAACATGGGGGTGAGGGTGACGGAAGCGGGAATTTGATCGCGGAACATGGGGAGCAGTTCGCGCACGCGCTTCACCACTTCGATGGTGTTGCCATCCGGCTGGCGCTGGATGGCAAGGACAATGGACTGCGTGCCATTGATGAAACCAATGTTACGCGATACCTCGACGCCATCGGTCACATTGCCAATATCGCCCAAGCGTACGGGTGCACCATCCTTCCAGATGGCGATGAGGTTGCGAAAGCCTTGTGCATCTTCGGGCTGGCCTTTCACCTCGATGTTAAAGAGCTGCTTGGCACCGCTGATGATGCCCACAGGGGCGGTGGAGGAAGCATCCGCCACGGCGCTGCGCATATCGGTGACGCTTAAGCCTTGCGCGGCGAGTTTTTGCGGATCGACCTGCACGCGCACCGCGTATTTTTGCTCGCCGAAAATTTGCACCTGCGCCACCCCTTGCAAGGTCGAAATGCGCTGCGACATCAGGGTGTCGGCATAGTCATTCACTTGGTTGAGCGGGAGGGTGTCGGACGACACAGCGATGAAGAAAATAGGCTGATCGGCAGGGTTGACCTTACGGAACGAAGGCGGGGAAAGCATCTCCTTAGGTAGGCGTGGTGTGGCGGTGGAGATGGCGGTTTGCACATCGAGCGCGGCCCCGTCAATATCGCGATCAAGGTCGAATTGGATGGTGATTTGGCTGTTGCCCAAGAAGCTGGTGGAGGTCATCGCGCTCACGCCCGCGATGGTGCTGAACTGACGCTCCAGCGGCGAGGCAACGGAGCTGGCCATGGTTTCGGGGCTGGCACCAGGCAAGGTGGCAGTCACGGAAATGGTAGGGAAATCGACATTGGGCAGGGCAGAGACGGCCAAGGTGCGATAGCCCATCCATCCACCCACCACGATCGCTGCCATCAGCAGTGTAGTAAAGACAGGGCGGCGGATGCAAAATTCTGAGAGGTTCATTTGACCTCAGTAGTGGCAGCGGGCTTTTCTGTCGGCTCGGCCACCTTCACCACCGCGCCATCCTTCAAGCCCAGCAGGCCATCAACGGCAACGATGGTGCCTTCCTCGACCCCGCTCGTGATGATGGCAAGGCCGTTTTGTAGGCGGGCGATTTTGACATCGCGCTTGAGTGCCTTATCGCCCACGATGACGAAGACATAATCCCCCGTTTGGCCGCGCTGGACAGCCACTTCGGGGATGGTGAGGGCTTGTTGCTCGCCGCCCAAGGTGAGGGTGACCGTGACAAACATGCCCGGCAGCAAGCGCTCGTCCGCGTTCGCAAAGCCGGCGCGGGTGACAAAAGTACCTGTCGCGGCATCAATTGCGTTGTCGATATAATCGAGCGTGCCTTGGGCGATGGTGTTGTTCGCGGCATCGTCCTTCAAGGCGGCGGAAACGGTGACAGGACCTGCCTGCATGGCGGCGCGCAAGGCATCGAAATATTGCTGCGGTAATGCAGCTTGAACGCGGATGGGTTTGAGCTGGTTGATAGTCACCATCGGCTGTGCGTCCGCCGTTTTGACGTTGTTGCCTAGCGTGACGTTGATGGTGCCCGTGCGGCCAGAAATGGGGGCGGTGATGCGGGTGTAGCCCAGCTGCACCTTCACGCTTTCGAGCGCGGCGATACTGGCGTTCACGGAAGCTTGCGCGACGGCGACGTTGGCGCTTGAGTCGTCCTTGGTGGCTTTGGTGGCAAAGCCTTTATCGGCCAGCGTGGCCGCACGGTCGGATTGGCGGCGAGCATTTTCGAGTTGGGCGCGGTCACGCGCGATGTTGGCCTGAAGCTCGGCGGCGCGGGCGCGCAGCGCCTGACTATCCAGTTCGAATAGCAAATCGCCTTGCTTCACTTCCTCGCCATCCTTGAAGTGCACGGCCGTGACTTGCGAATCGATGCGCGTGCGCACGGCCACGGATTCATAAGCCACCACATTGCCCACGGCGTTGATGGTGATGGGCACCACGCGGCTGCTGGCGGTGGCGGTGGTGACAATCACGGGCGCGGGGCCGCTGGGCGCGCTGATAGAGGCGCCGCCCACCACTTGCCAAATGCCAAGACCAGCAATGGCCACCAGCGCCAGACGCACCAGCGGGCGCTTGAAAAAGGGGCGAGGACTGTAAGGCATGGCAGGGGGAGGAGTTTGGTTCATGAAGAGGCAATCTGTGTGATGGGAGTCGGGTGCGGCAGCAATGTAACAGGGCAAGGCGCGCCTCGCAAGGGTTGCCGTAAACCACCAGCTAACCCCCACAAATCGCATGGACAAATGCGGCTAAACCAGTGATAAGAGGCAAAGAGAATCCTTCACCTGAGAGCGCGATGCATTTGCCATTATTTTTACGCGATACGTACGCCCATGCTCGCGCCCACAAGGTTTGGGCGGCGGCATTTTTCCTGACCCTGCTCATTCCGTTCATGATTATTTTTGCGCGGGTGGGTTTTGAAATTTGCGGTGGGTTGATTGGCCTGATGTTTCTGTGGCACAGCGTTCGCACCCGCACGTGGGGTTGGCTGCGTGACCCTTTCAGCATTGCGTGTTGGGTGGCGTGGTTGTGGATGGTGCTAGTAGTGCAGCCGCTGGCCGTTTCGCCTTCCGCGCAATGGGGAGATGTGTTGGCGTGGATTCGCTTTCCGCTGCTTTTTGCGGCCTTGCGCTTTTGGGTGTTAGCAGTACCCGCAGCACGCACCACGCTAGCGGCGATGCTTGTGGGGTTGGTCATGCTGGTGATGGTGGATACGTTATGGCAGTTCTACACGGGGGTATCGCTCAGCGGCAACCCACGCACCGTGCATGGCCGCCTGACGGGGCCGTTTGAGCACCCAAAAGTGGGCATGGTAATCGCGAAATTAGCACTGGTAGCGTTGGCGGTGTGTGTGGCCGCGGCGGCGGGTGCGCGGCGCTGGTTGGTTGGTGGTGTGTTACTTTGGGCCATGGTGGTGCTCACCGTGCTGTTGTGCGGCGATCGCTCCGTATTCCTGATGGCGGTGATGGCAACGGCTGTTATTGCCCTGCCGATCATGCGCCGCGAAAAGCGTTTGCGCCTGCCGATGATGATAGCAGCGTGCGCGGCGGTTGTGGGGTTGTGGGCGCTCTATCAGACAAGTCCTTGGGTACAATTGCGGGCGAATCAAGGCTATGAAACCATCACCAATTATGCGCAAAGCGACTATGGTGTAATCGCCATTAGCGCCTATGAAATGGGGCGCGAATATTGGCCGCATGGTGTGGGTGTGCGTGGCTATAAGGCAATGGCGCCCGACTTGTATTACAAGGGAGAGAAGTTCCGCAGCTTGCATCCGCACCATGCGTTTTTGGAAATGTTTGCTGAAGCGGGTGTGGTTGGTCTTTTACTGCTCATAGCAATGGTGACGCTCTTGGCGCGTAATGCGCTTCAGTATTTACGCGTTTCGCACGGGTCAGCCGCGCTGGTGCCTGCTGTCGCCCTTGGGGTGCTGGTGCAGCATTTCTTCCCGCTGGTAGGCATGCAAAGCTTCTTCGGCAATTGGTCGGCGATGGTATTGTGGTTCTGCCTTGCGGTGATTTTTTCGGCAATCCCCTCCAGCATACGGAGTAACTGATGCACACAGTGCTGGTGGTGTTTGGCACGCGCCCCGAGGCCATCAAGATGGCACCCGTGGTGAAGGCACTCCAGCAGCACCCAGCGTTTCAGGTCATACTTTGTGTGACGGGGCAACACCGCCAGATGCTTGATCAGGTGCTGACGCTGTTTAATCTGGTGCCTGATGTGGATTTAAACCTGATGAAACAGGGTCAGGACCTCACGGATATTACGACAAGCACCATGCTGGGGTTGCGCGAGGTGTTTGCGCAGCACCAACCCGAATTGGTGGTCGTGCATGGCGACACGACCAGCTCGGCGGCGGCAAGTTTGGCGGCGTTCTATGCGCATATTCCCGTAGCGCATGTGGAGGCGGGGTTGCGTACGCACAACCGCTATGCACCATGGCCCGAGGAAATGAACCGACGGCTGACCGGCGCGCTTGCTAGCATCCATTTTGCACCCACGCCCGCCGCGCGCGAGCATTTGCTGCGTGAAGGAGTGGCAGAACGTACGGTGCATGTGACGGGCAACACCGTCATCGATGCGCTGCTTAATGTGGCGGATGGGTTGCAGCAAAACCCTGCGCAGCTGAAGGCGCTGAACGAACAATTTTCCTTCCTCGATGCGGGCAAGAAACTGGTGCTGGTAACGGGTCATCGTCGCGAAAATTTCGGCGATGGGTTCGAGCGTATCTGCAAGGCGCTCTCGGCACTTGCTGCAAGGGGAGATGTGGAGATTCTCTACCCCGTGCACCTCAACCCCAATGTGCGCGAACCGGTGGAGCGACTACTCGGCAATCACCCCGCGATTCACCTCATTGCCCCGCAGGAATATGTGGCGTTTGTCTACCTCATGCAGCGTGCGTATCTTATCCTTACGGATTCGGGCGGGGTGCAGGAGGAAGCGCCGTCGCTGGGCAAGCCCGTGCTGGTGATGCGCGACACCACCGAACGCCCCGAAGCGGTGGAAGCAGGCACCGTGAAATTGGTAGGCACGGATGAGGCAGCCATTGTGCGTGAGGCCAGCCGCTTGCTGGACGACAAGGGCGCCTATGACGCCATGGCCAAAGCCCATAACCCTTATGGCGACGGAAAATCTGCCCCGCGCATTGCCACCTTGCTGGCCGAGGCCTTTGCCACACGTAGAAACGGGCGATTGTTCGATTAATTACAGTTGCTTGAGCAGATTTATCGCTGGGCATCACGGACACAATCTTCACAAAACCTTCATAAAACTTTTTGTCCAATCCGCTATGATGGAGGTTGAGAATTCGTGACTAAAGGCAAAAAATGATCGGCACCAAACAATCAGTGGTAGCAATTGACGAGGAAACCCGTGCGCACTTAGAGCGTACTTCGAAGCTGCGCTTTCGGCGTAGCTTAGTTGCAGGTGTTTCGGGTCCCATCATTTTTGGTATGGTGGTGGCAGCCAGTAACAGCATTGTCTCGATGGCGATGGCGCCATGGGTACTACCACTTATTGCCGTTGCTGCGGCTACATTCGCGATTACGGCGCTTTACATTAACAGCCGTCTTGATTCGAACATTTCGCAAGCGGATCAGGAATATCAGGCGCTCAAAATTGCCAAGGGCATCGGCGGGCCTGTCTTGCCCATCATCGAGCAAAAGCCTATTGCCTTCCCTGCCCAAAACCATGCGCAAGCATTGGCAGCAGCGCCTGTAGCGAGCGTCGAGGCGCTATCGAACCAGCCTACGTTAGTAGTCAACAATGTAGCGAATATGGGGCGCGCTGTGGCGCCAGCCCTTGAAGCTGCCCGGGGGCAGGCCTAATGGTGACAGCGATTCACAAGGTGACATCGTCTACGCCACGCACCCCACCCGTGCCCGCAAACCCGCAGCTTGATGTGGGCGTCGCTGGCATCAATGCGCTCGATTTCGTGCGTGATAATCGTATTCACATCAAGCACGGCTCGCAATTTATCGACGGCTATCTGGTGATTCATCCGCGTGAGCTGGCGCCCGCGAACGAGCCCGCACTTCGTGAAAAGCTCAAGCTCACGTTCAACGTGCAGCATCCGACCTTCTTCGAAGATAACGCGCAGCGCAGTATTGCGTATACGTTGTCGTCGATTATTCCGACATCGCTGGCGGCTAAGCATGCGCAGCAACAGGCGAATATTGCCGCTATTAACAAAGAAGTTGAAACGGGTGTGGATGCGCGCCTTGCGCAACAACGCGCTGAACGCGCTCAGCCCATGGCGGCCAATCTGCGCGAGGTGACGACCAAGCCGCCGCAGGATGCGGTGAGCCTGGAAGCGCGGAAAAATGGCCTGAGCCTCTATTTGCTGATGCGCGACAAACTGACGCACGCAGGCTTCATGAACCCGCTTGCATCGTATGTGCCGGCAAATGCGACATCCGACCAATTACTTACGAGCCTTGGCCAGAAGCTTGGCTTTACCCCCCTTGCGATGCGTGATGCTGCCGCTAAAGATGGACTAGCGGGCGTGGCCAAAGTGCTGGGTGTAGCGCCTTCGCGCCTGAATGAAATTCAGCAGGTAGTGGAATTAGCAGCACAAAAGGGTTTCAGCCTGAATACGGTGCTGAATTGGAATGTTGGCAGCCAGATCTCGCCAGCGAGCGCGAGCCTCGAGCAAAAACTGGCGCAAGGGCAAGCGTCGCGTATCGATACGACCATTAGCAAAGCGCGCGAGCGGGCGCGTCACCATTTCGATGTGCCAGCCGCCATTTCGGCCGAGGAAAAACGCGTCGCGCAATCGCTTGAGGTGCTCGAGCCCATCCAGCGCGCGGTGATGCACAAGCTAGGCTATGAGATTTGCTACTCGCCCGATTATGTGCCGAGGGATATTGCTTTTCTCGATGGTATCAAGGGATTGAATCGTCACACCTATAATGACCCGCGCAGCACGTTAGGCACCAAGCGCATTTACTACAGCGCCTATGATGGGCTTCAGGAATCGACATGTATTTTGGCACATGAGGCGGCGCATGTGCTCTGGCCCAGCCAGTTTGCGCCTGCGGAAGTGCAGCACATTGATGCGCTGGCGGCAAGCGACGCCGCGCGTTTCAAAAATTTAGGTAAACTAGTGGACGAAAAATTCCCCGAGTTCGAGAAATTCTTGCGCGCCTATCAGGCGGGCAATGATGCTGAGAAAGCTGCAATCAAGCAAACCACGAATGCCTATTTTGCAGGCTACGGCGTCAGCATCGGCGATGGGCTGTTGCCCTATCTGCGCGATGCGAATCAATTACGTTACCTCGTTCAATACGCCAACGAGAAGCTTCATGTTGAAGGCCAATTTTATACGGGTAGCATCTATGCCGATGCACCGACACGCTTCCGCGAAGTGATTTCGCGCTTTGCGGAATTGAAGCAAGTGCGTTTGCGCGGCGAGCCTGAGCTGATGCAGTTTCTGGCGCCTGGCTTGAACCAAGTGTGGGAAAACCATTACCTGCCACATTTGTCGCGGGTCTATGCCCAAGCGATGAACGAGGAAAAGGCAGGGGGCGCAGCACAGCACGCACCTCATGCCACAAACGCAGCATCGCAAGCGGGGGCGTCGGAGTATGTGCCGAGCACCAGCATTGCCACCGAAGGCGCACAGCTTGAGGGCGTTGGCCTGAGCAACCCTGCGATTGCGGCCGCGAATAGCGTGCTAAGCAGCATGAGTGTGGGTCGTTAGTAATAGCACCTTTGGTGCGTGGGGGCGTTCCGCCCCCGCTATCGCTCCCCCTCGTTCGACCTAAAGGCCTCCGGCTCGCGCGGGCCATCCGCGCTACGCAGCGTTCATCCGCTTAACGTGGCTTGTGATTGCAGCCACCGCAGCAATCGGCATCTTCTTCTAGAAATTCTTCCCATGCCTCGGGCGCGGGTTCGCTGCTAGTGGGCGCAGGCGTACTGGCTGGAAGCGTTACGTCGCTGGCAAGCTTTGGCTTGGATGAGGGTGTATTATTATTTTGCATGGCGAACACGGCGGATGAGGGTGGTGTTGTAGCCCAGCGCTTTGGTGCGGGCGATGAGGCGGCGTACTTCTTTTTCACTTAAATTAGGCGTGCGCGCGAGGATCCATAGATATTTGCCCGAAGGCTCGCCCACAATCGACCAGCGGTAATCTTTTGCGTGGTCGAGTACCCAATAATCACCATAAAACGGCCAGAAGAAGGAGACGCGCAGCTTGGCGTTGTTGCTGCCTTCGACCACATAAGCCGTGCCTTCGGCGGTTTCGAGCGCGCCATTCACCGCCCCTTTGTGACAGGAATTGAGCACCTTGATTTTGCCATCCTCGCGCAGGGAATAGTCGGCGGTGACACCTTCGCACCCTTCCTCGAAACGATTTTCGTAGCGTGCGATTTCGTACCAGCGACCCAGATAACGGTCGAGCTCCACCGCTTTGGCGGGCGCGGGCACGCTTGCGTTGCCAACAGGGCCTTGCGCGCAGGCGGTGAGGAGCAGTAAGGCGGCGGTGACGATGAGTGAGCGCATGACAGTTCCTCGTGTTACGATGTGGCAGTGGACGCTTCGATGGTCGTGCGGGCACGATTTCTGCGTTCGAGTAATATTAGCATGATCGCCATTGGTAGCAGCCATGTTAATCGGCTTTGGTAACGGTCATGCACGCCTGAGAGTGCAGTACATAGCAGGGTATTGCCCAAAATAAAACATAGTACGGTACAGGGCAGCAAGAAGGCCATATCGCTGCGCTTCTTGTAGTTCGCTAGACCAATGCCAAGCAGCACAAAAAAGGCTAACGGCGTGAGGATGAAATCGACTGTGCGGATGAGTTGCTGCGGGATGGCATTGCGCATTTCGGCACTTGTCAGATAGGCATTCGCGGCGCGTTCGCCGAATTTCTCGGTGATTAATTCTAAGACGGTGGGTATCTGATATTTGGTTGTGAACTCCGCCGCGGGTTGATGCGTTATGAGGCCACGCATGAAATTATTAGCGACCATAGTCGCAACTTCCATAGGGCGGGTGAGCAATGGTTGCTTCACAATCATGGCCGATTCCTCGCGCATCGCACGAAAGCCGCCAAGGCGCTCATGCGTGTCGGTGAACCAAAGCAGATCCTCGGCGGTCGGGGGCAAATTTTTTGCGTAGGCGCAGATGCGGTAGCCCGCTTTGGGGCATGCCTCCTGCAGGTAGGCGCGCGCAGGCCCATACTCGATGAGGTTCGCCATAAAAAAGGATTGGCCCGCCGAGGATATGGTCCATTTTTTGAAGATGACCCCATTGTATAAAACGAGCGCCAGTGCGGCGAGACAAATCGGCGTTGCCAGTAGAGCGAGCGTGCGAGTTCTATACCGCAGGGGATAGCCCGCACGCCACATTAGCACCATCAGCACTAGCAGCATGCCAGTGGCTAGCGGTAAATTAGTGATATGGGTAACGGTAGCGACACAGGTGAGCAAGAAGACGTAGAGGCGAAGACGCCAACCAAGTTGGCGATGGTAGAAACACAGAATAATCATGCACACGAACATGATGGGTGTGTGAATATCGGCCATGATGAAGCCCGTGAAGTAGGGCAGGCTGGACAATGCGGCAAGCCAGAGCATCATGCCGAGAAATTGGGGCGAGGAGAGGTTTGGCACCACGAGATTGCCCAACAACCAGATGAGGTGGCTGACAAGCAAACATTGCAAGACCACAGGCATCCAGATGAAGCGGTTGAGATGTGCGAAGGTAATGAATAAGCCATAAAACGGCGGACGATGGACATGGGTTGTCATTGTCATGTAGTCGCCCGAATCAGCGAAGATAAAGGGAAAGCCATTCACGAGGGCTGGTACCATTAGAAAGAAAGCACCAGCCAGCACAGCAAGTGTTGCGCGTATGTTGACTGCTGCTAGCATCACACCTTCATTGGCATGATAATCAGATTCTGCCCTTTGGTGTGCAGACGCTTTTGCACCATGTATGCCGTTTGATTGTGCAGGATCTGCGTGAAGTAGTTTTCCTTCTCGAAAATCAGCTTGGCGGCGAAGAACACGGTGGACGGGAAATCCGCCGAGATGCGCTCGGTCAGGCGGCTCACGGTCTCGATTACATCGGTGCCGTAATCATGGTAATAGGTGGCAGGCAAGCTTCGGCTGGAGCAATAATCGACATATTGCTTCAGCATGGATTTGGTGTCGCGGCGCAGGGTGTGCCAGTTCGCTTCGTCCGAGAATTCCTCGGTATCAATTTCACCAACACTGGCGAACACGAAGTTTTTGAACACACCCGGGAAAAGCCGCTGAACCCACAAGAAGGTGTGCATGCCCGGTGCCGAGGAACCGCCGACCAAGAACACCGCCGTGGGTTGGCGCGGGTCCATTTTCGGTTTTTCCTCGGGGACAGGTTTGCTGGAGCTACCAAACATGGCGCCGCCCAGCTCCTTCTCGATTTCCTTCATGCGGCTGCTGACGCCATCGTAGTGCGCGCGGATGCGTAGGCCAAGCCAGATGACCACGCTGGTGACAAGAATCGTCTTCCAACCACCATAGGTGAATTTCTCGATGACGGTGGTGACGAGAATGGTGGAGCATACCACCATGGCGAGGAATGCAATGACCAGCTTGTGCCATACCAATGGGTTTTTGCGCTCGCGCCAGCGATAACGGGTGATGCCTGCCAGTGTGAGCGTAAAGGTGAAAAACACGTTGATGGAGTACATGATGACCAGCAAATGCACCACGCCGCCAGTCATGATGAGTGCACCAATCGCCGACAAGCCCATCAGCAAAATGCCATTTTTAGTAACGAGGCGGTTGGAAAGCGAGCTGAACATGTGCGGCATCCAGCGATCGACCGCCATGGCGGCGAGCACGTTGGGGCCAGCAATGAAGCCCGTGTTCGCGGCGGTGAGCAATAGTCCTGCTGCGAAAATAAGCGATATGCCCGTAAACTCTGCCGACCAGTTGATACCAAACGCTTCCCAATTCGCGGTGATGAGTTTGAACACCGAGGCGTTCAGTGTTTCACCTTGAATCTTTTGCACATCCCATAGCAGATAAATTAGGATGATGCCGCCCGCTGTGAATGCTAGCGAGCAGGCAATGGCCCACATGGTCGCCTTGCCCGTGCGCACGCGCGGCTCAGCCATGTTGCGTACGCTTGTGGTAACAGACTCCAGACCCGTATAGGTACCGCCGCCGAGTGAGAAGGCCTTGAAGAATAGTGCCATGACACCAAACCAGCCCACCGTGGCAGCAAGGTTATCTGTTTCCTCGACCGCTTTGGGCATCAGCTCCGTCAACCCCTCGGAGTGGCCAACAATACCAACAATAATCAAGATGGCATGGGTGAGGATGAAGCCTAGAAAAATAGGTACCAGAATGCGGATTGATTCCTTCACACCGCGCAAGTTCATATAAATCAGGATGCCGACAACGGCGCAGGCAGCAAAAAGCTTCAAGCCCTGAAATTCAATGGGGAGCATGGAGAAAATGGCATCCACCCCCGCCGCCGCCGAGATGGCGATGGTGAGCACGTAATCGATCAGCAAGGCGCCGCCCGAGGAAAGGCCAATACGCGGCCCAAGCAAGGTGGAGGCCACGCGATAACCGCCGCCACCATTGGGAAACAGCTCGATCACTTGGGTGTAAGCCGCCGCGAGCAGGAAAACGGTAACAGCGGTTGCGATGGCCAAGAAAATGGCAAGGTGAGTGTTCGCACCCAGCGCGAGGAATGCCTCTTCGGGGCCGTAGTTGGCGGAGGAAATCGCATCCGCGCCGATACCGATCCATGCAAAAAACGTCGCCAGCGCCAAGTGGTGGCGCGTGTCGGACTTAAACGGGTCCAACGGTTTGCCCATGAGGGCGCGTTTCACAGATGATAATGTCAATGGCATAAGCGTCCCTTTTGCCGAAATCAGCAGGGTTTTTACAGTGTAAACACAGCTAAGTCCGGCGCTTTACGCCTGTTTTTATAAGGTTGCAACATATTTACCATTTCCGCCATGCCCGCAATAGGCTAGCCAAGGGGAATGAACGCACCCACGACCGCCCATGTTCCCGCCCCTGTGCTCGATTTGGCCGACGATACGCCCGTATCCTCGGCGTTTGGGGATGTGTATTTTTCGCGCGGCGGTGGGGTGGCGGAAACGGCGTATGTTTTCCTGAAAGGCAATGGGTTGCCGGAGCGATGGGCAGGCGTTTCGCGCTTCACCATCGCCGAGTTGGGGTTTGGAACAGGCTTAAATTTTCTCGTCACCCTAAAACGCTTTCGTGAGAGCGCTCGGGCGGGGGCGGTGCTGCATTATATTGCGATTGAGAAATACCCCTTCACGCCCGAGACGTTGCGGGCGGTGCTGGCACTGCAGCCCGAGCTGGCGGTGGAGGCAGCCGAGTTGCTGGCGGGCTATCCGCTGCGTTTGCCCGGTGTTCACCGCATCCACTTGAACGGTTGTGTGCTGACACTGTGCTTTGGTGAAGTGACGGAGATGTTGGAAGAGTTGAGGATTGAAGGGGGTATCGACGCTTGGTACCTTGACGGGTTCTCGCCCGCGAAGAACCCCGAGATGTGGAGTGCCGATATTTTGGCGCGGGTAGGGGCGCTGAGTGGCGAGGGGACGACGTTCGCCACCTTCACCAGTGCAGGCGAGGTGCGCCGTGGCTTGCAATCCGCAGGGTTTGAAGTGCGCAAGGTCGCAGGCTTTGGCCATAAGCGCGAGATGAGCGTGGGCCGTATTCCACGGCTTGAAATGGCGGTGCGTAGCGCGGATGGCCCGCGCGAGCCGGAGGCCGAAGGCCGAACGAGGGGGGGCGGTAGCGGGGACGGGACGCCCACTGCGCGTCAGCGCCACATAATACTCATCGGCGCGGGCATTGCAGGTGCAACACTCGCGCGGGCGATGGCCGAGCGGGGATATCAGGTGACGGTGCTGGAACGCGGCGCGGTTGCTAGCGGTGCTTCGGGCAACGCGGCGGGGGTGCTGTTTCCACAACTGACGAAACAATGGAATATGTCAACGGCGTGGTATTTCACGGCGTATGGTTTTGCCTTGCGACAACTTGCGCGATGGCAGGCGGAAGGGTTGCCGTTCGACGCGGCGCAGATAGGCATGTTGCGCCTGCCGCGCACCGTGGAGGAAGAAGCGCAATTGCGCACGCTCAACGAAACGCTGGGGCTGGATGCAAGCATTGTGCGCTGGGTGGAACGTGAGGAAGCAAGTGCGCAAGCGGGCGTGGCATTGCAAACGGGTGCGGCCTATTTTCCGCAAGGGTCGTGGGTTTCGCCGCCCAGTTTGTGCCACGCCTTGTTGCAGCATAACAATATTCTGCTGCGCGAGGGCTGCACAGTGGCTGGACTGGCGCGCGAAGACGATGGCTGGGCAGTGACGCTAGAGAACGGCGAAGTAATACATGCGCCGCAGGTGTGTGTGGCGAGTGCGCACGAAAGCGCTGCATTGCTGAAGGATTACGGATTGCGATTGAACCATGTTGGTGGGCAAGTGAGCGAATGTGCTGCAGCCGATGCTGCACCGATGCTGTGCAGCATTTTATGCCACAAGGGTTATGTGATTCCGCTAGAAAAACATCCTTGCGAAGGGTTCCATCCCGAGCCGCTTGCGGCTGGGGTCAGCGATAGCGAAGGGGGCAAAGAGCCCCCTTCAATAAATAGCTATCTCGTGGGTGCAACCTATCACCGTGAAGACATGCTGGCGGTGACGGATGCGCGCCATGCCGAGAATATGGAACAGTTGCAGCAAATCCTCCCCGATTGGCCGCACGGCGAGGTGGTGCGTGGGCGTAGCTCGATCCGCGCGACGACGCCTGACCGCATGCCTTATGTGGGGGCGGTGGATGCGGGGCTATATGTGAGCACAGGTCATGGCTCGCGCGGGTTGCTGAGTGCGCCGCTTGCGGCAGAGATGATTGCAAGCAGCATGGCGGGTGAAATGTCGCCCGTGACGCAGGCGCTGGCAAAAGCGGTGAACCCGCAGCGGTTTAAAAAAGCGTAAGCGACCGCACTTCATCGAACCCTTCGCGCAGAAATAGATCGCGGTAGCGAGCGATATCTTCGGCGCGGGTGACATAGGCGATGGAGGTGCTGGGTGCGGTATCGGCAAGGGATAAGGCACGGCGGGCGATGGCCTCGCCTGAGTCGACCCACGTTACCTGCCACGGTGCCACGCGGGCAAGGGCATTGGCAATGAGCGGGTAGTGGGTGCAGCCGAGCACGACACAATCGGTGCGGCCTTGGCCATCGTTCAAAAATGCAGGAGCAAGTTCGGCGCGTAAGCCATCAAGGTCGAGCACGCCACCGAGCAGGTGCGCTTCGACCATGGCGGCGAGATTGGGGGCGCCGTAGGTATCGACGACACAATCCGCCGCGAATTGCGCAACCAGCGCGCTACTATAGCTGCTGGCGGCGGTGTTGGGGGTGGCAAGCAGCGTGAAGCGGCGGGTTTGCGATTGTTCCGCCGCTGGCTTGATGGCAGGCACGGTGCCGACAAAAGGAATGGTGAATTGTGCGCGCAAACTTTCGAGGCACAAAGTGGAAAGCGTGTTGCAGGCCAGCACTATTGGCGCGGTTTGGTGTAGGGTCTGGATTTGGCGAATGAGCTCGGTGGCGCGGGCATTGATGTTGTCGCGGCTGCGTTTGCCGTAAGGGAAGCCCCCCGTATCGGCGATATAGGTGAGGGCGCGGGCAGGGTGTGTGGCGCGTAATGCACGCACGACGGAAATTCCCCCTAAACCTGAATCGACAATAATCACCCGCTTGCCTTTGCATTTGCTTAAAGTTTTCGCAGTATTCGACACGATTGCCACACGTGTTTGCCTTGCAGCTGTGCCGAATTTTTGGCATAGTGACCCTCTATCACTCGTGCAGCAATAAGGAAATAGGATCGTGGCGGAGCAGAGCGCATTTTTTTCGGTATGGGCGCAGGATTCCAGCTATTGGCTGGTGGTAGAAGGCCCACATGCGGGACAGTTGAGCGGTTTTGCGCCTGCCCATCGTAAGGCGGATTTGGTCGTCATGAAAACCGATGCTAACTGGCGTGAGGCGTGGGTGACGCATACGGGTAAGCTGGCGAGTATGCTCGGCGGTGGTGCAGGCCACCGCGCCGCAGTGATTGCCAGCGAAACCATGCCCTCCTTACCCGATATGATGGAAGCGCTGCGTCCCTTTGGCGAGATGAATGCGATTGCGGCCAATGTGTGGTTGATTGAGGCCATTAACCACGGAAAGCTCGATTGCTATATGCAGCGGGTGATGGACAGGCGTGGCAAGCAAGTCGGCTATGAGGCCTTCGCGCGGATGGAAGGTGCCGATGGCGGTGTGATTGGCGGTGGCGCCATTATGCAGGCCGCGCACGCGCTGCGGATTGAATATCAGCTGGATCGGTTGCTGCACAAACAAGCAATCGAGTCGTTCGTGGAAAGCGATCTCGAAGGGTATATCTTCATCAATTTCCTCACGGGATTCATTCACCGCCCTGAGGTATACCTTGATGGGCTGAGCCAAGCAGTGAGCCGCACCCATGTGCGCTCGAGTGCAGTGGTGTTGGATGTGCCGCTGGGGGACTATGCCAAGGATATGGCCAAACTGAAATCCATCGCCCAGTTTTGCCGTGCGCGTGGGTTTTCGTTGGCGCTGGATGATGTGGCCTCAGGCGATGGGTTGGCGGCGATGCTTACCGAGATTCGCCCCGCTTTTGTGAAGTTGGATGCCAAATTCGATAAAGGCATGAATCCCGCGCGGGCGAATACACTGCTGCACGAGATTGTGCAGATCAGCCATGCACATGGGGTGATGGTCTTGGCCGAGGGCGTGGAGAACGAAGCGCAGCACGCGATGTATGTTGCGGCGGAAGTGGATATGTTCCAAGGCTATTTGTTTGGCGCGCCGCAGCGCTTTGCGCGGGCGAGTGACACTTCAGCGCGTAACGGCAGCAAGGGCTAACACGCAACTGTGCTTTGTCGGCAACGCTTCTAAAAATATTTACTAAAATATGTATATAATTCACGTAACTATCTGCGTTATGCACTGATTTTTTGAATGCGACGTGCTAGGTTTTATGGTACATCTGTACTCGGCCATTTTTTGGAAAACGCATCATGCAAAAACGTTCATTAATAGTGTTAGCTTTAGGAATTGTGATTGCGCTCGGGACAGCATTCTCGATCAGCAAACGCATGAGCAATGACCGTAAAGGCGGGCCAGAGCTGACACAGGTCATGGTCGCGACGGCAGACATTCCCGCAGGCGCATTCGTGCGTAGCGATGTGCATATTGCCTTTGCGGATTGGCCCAAGGGTAACATCACCGAATCGATGCTGACCAACGCGAACAGCAAAACGGCGGATTTTAGCGGTGCGGTCGCGCGGCGCGCCATCCAAAAGGGCGAGCCCATTTTGAAAAACCTGCTGGTGCGCTCGAACGAAGGTGGCTTCATGTCGGCGGTGCTGGAACCTGGTGCGCGCGCGGTGTCGCTTGCGGTGGATTCGACCAGCGGTAATGCGGGCTTTATTTTCCCCGGCGATCGGGTGGATCTTATCCTGACGCATTCGGTGACGCGCCAAGCCACCCAGTCGCGCGCAAGTGAAACATTCATCGAGAATGTGCGCGTGCTGGCGGTTGACCAAATGACGGACAACCCCGAAAACAAGGCAATGATTGCCAAAACGGTGACGCTGGAAGTGTCGCCCAAGCAGGCCGAAGAAATCAACCTTGCGAAAGATTTAGGGAAAATCTCGCTCTCGCTGCGCAGCTTATCGAGCAAAAAAGTGGGGGATGTGGCGGTGCCTGAGCCCGTGGTGAATGTGGAGCATGAGCCAGCGAACCTCGAAGAATTGTTGAGCAAGCAAGGCCAGCAGCCCGAGACAGCAAGCAACCAGCCTGCGCCAAACGTGACCCGCGACACAGAGGTCAGCAAAATTATCTCGCCCGAGGATGCGGCTGGAAGCCAAGTTACCATCATTCGCGGCACGGAACGTAGCAACATTCAATTCGGACCAGCAGGTGAGCAAAGTGGACAATAAATCGAGCATGTTCAGATCCCTTATCGCGATGGCCGCAAGCGCAAGCTTGTTGGTTAGCAACCTTGCCTTTGCCGCTGGCGATTTTTCGACGGCCATGGGTGGTGGCGTGATCAATGTTGAAATTAACAAGGGCAAGCCCGTGCGTTTGTCGCGCCCAGCGGCATCGGTGGCAATTGCCGACCCCGCGATTGCCGATGTGCAGGTCATCTCGCCGCGCATGCTGATGGTGGCAGGGCGTGGCGTGGGTGAAACCAGCATCCTTGTGGTCGATGCACAGGATAATGTGATCATGAATGGCACGGTGAACGTGACGCACAACCTGAGCCGTCTGAAGCGTGCGCTGGGCGATATGATGCCCGATAATAAAATCAACGCCACGTCGGCGGATAATGCGATTGTGCTGAAGGGTAAGGTGGATTCGCCCGTGCTGTCGGAGAAAATGCAGCGTCTTGCGACAGGCTTCCTGTCGGGCACCAACCAGCAAGTCATCAACATGATGGATACCAGCAGCAGCGACCAAGTAATGCTGAAAGTGAAAGTGGTGGAGTTACGCCGCTCGGAACTGAAGCGCTTTGGCATCAACTGGGAGAGCGTGATCAATACTGGGGGCTTTGTGTTTGGCCTTGGTCAGGGGCGCGACTTCATTGGTGGCGTGGCAGGTGCAGCAGGTGCGGCAGGCACCTTCAACCGCTCGGCCAATGGCGATAACAATTTGGCGGCAGGCTTTAACGACGGCCAAACCAACCTGAACGCGATGATCGATGCGCTTGAGGCGGATGGGCTGGTGAGCGTGCTGGCGGAACCCAACCTTACCACGCGCTCGGGTCAAGCGGCCAGCTTCTTGGCAGGCGGTGAGATCCCGATTCCTGTCAGCAACGGCGATAATGGTATTAGCATTGAATATCGCCAGTTTGGCGTGAGCCTGCAGTTCACACCGATTGTGCTCAGCAAGGATAAAATCAGCCTGACGGTGCTGCCTGAAGTGAGTGCCCTCTCGGAGGAAAACCGCGTGACCACCACCACGGGCGTCTCGGTGCCCTCTATCACCACGCGCCGCGCCTCGACCACGGTGGATTTGGGTTCGGGACAGACGTTTGCGGTGGCGGGTTTGCTGCGTAACGACAACTCGAACAGCATCTCGAAATTCCCGATTTTGGGGGATGTGCCGGTACTTGGCACCTTGTTCCGCTCGAGCGCCTACCGCAATGACCAAACGGAACTGGTGATCCTTATCACGCCGTATATTGTGAAGCCGATTGATGACCCATCGCAGGTGGCTACACCGCTAGATGGCATGGTTCCCGCGACCGATTTTGAGCGGATTCTTCTGGGTCGACTGACGGGCGAGACGCCGATGCAGGAAGATTCCGAAGCGCCGACACCTGATTCACCTGCCGCTGCATTCTCGGGCGTGGGTGGGCAAGCCGGCTTCCTGATGCGATAGGGGTGAAAGAGATGATACGTTCGTTGATACTCGTTGGAATGATGGTGTTGCTTGCAGCGTGCAGCAATTTTGTGCCGCGGGAGAAAGTGGCCACCTATGACCCTGAAACGCGCCGCCTTACGCTGCCGCATCCGTGCCCCGATTGGAGCCAATCGCAAACCCACAACTACCTCAACCAACCGCATAGCAATTATGGCTGCGCGGTGAACACCAATGCAGCGCTGCAGCTTGAAGACCCTGAGGATTTGGTGCGCGGCCATGGCACAAAGGGGCCAGACACAGAAACCACGACGCGGGTGATCGAGCAATATCGTGCAGGTGATTTGCCCGCCCCACTTACCCCACAACAGAGCACTGCTGGCGAATGAGTACCCACCCGATATCAGGCACGCTGGGCAATGTGCAGCTCATGTTATTTGCCACGGCTGATAGTGGCGAAGCAGCCCGCGTTGCAGCGGGCGAGTTAGGTTTTTTGCGCACCCATATTGCGGTGGGGAATGCTGCAAGTGCGACAGAATATTTGAAGCAAAACGCCTCGCCTGAAATTTTGGTGGTGGAAATTGGTAACCCTGAGGAAGCCCCTGCGCAATTAGACGCGCTGGCTGATGTGGTGAACCCCCACACCAAAGTGCTGGCAACAGGCTCGGTGGATAGTATTCGTTTCTATCAATGGCTGAGTGATCTGGGTATTGATGGTTATTTGCTGCAACCGTTCACCGCAGCGGAATTGCGCCAAGCGATTGCCAAAGGCAGCATTAAAAAACCTGGGGCGGATGACGCCAAGCAAGCAGCACAAAAACGTACCATTGCCGTGATTGGTGCGCGTGGGGGCGTGGGCACCAGCATGGTTGCCGCGAACTTGGCGGCGATTTTTGCCCTCACCCACAAGCACCCTACGGCGTTGGTGGATGCCGACCCCTATTTTGGTAGCGCAGCATTAGCCATGGGGCTTGACCCCTCGCGGGGCTTACGGGATGCGTTTGAGAAACCCGACCGCGTGGACGGATTATTCCTCGAGCGGGTGATGGTGAAGCCGTTCGAGAACCTAGCTATTCTTGCGGCGGAAGAACCGCTGATGGATGTGATCACCACCCAAGCAAATGCAGGCGAAATGATTCTGGCCGCGCTTGGCGAGAAATTCCGCACCGTGGTGGTGGATGTGCCGCGCCAGATGAATGTGCTGACCCGTCATATGCTGACCAAGGCTGACCATGTGATCATCGTCGCCGACCCACAGTTGACCAGCTTGCGCGACAGTTTGCGGCTGCGTGACTATTTGGTCGATACATTGAAGCGCCCTGCACCCATGCTGCTGCTCAACCGCGTTGGGCTGAGCAGCGCGAATGAATTATCGGTAAAGGATTTCGCCAAGAATCTCGGGCAGGACGTGGCGACATATTTGCCATTCATTCACGAGGCAATCGAAGCCACCGCGCAAGGCGAATTGCTGGCGAGTAATCCAAAATTGAAGCCCCTGCTTGCGGCGCTAAAAACGATATCGCGCCAGTTAGTGGGTGAAGGTGAAGAAGAGGAATCGGAATCACCTGCGGGTGGTGGTTCGTTCTTCGCGCGATTGACGGGGAAAAAATAAATGTTCGGGCGTGGACAGAGCCAACCGCCAGCACCCAGTGAAACGAAGCCCGTTGCTGCACCTGCTGAAGCGCCGGCACAAACTGCCGCTGACCGTTTGGCGGGCGCCTTTGAAGAACCTGGTGAAGCTGCGCCACCGCCCTTGAACCCACTCGCCCAAACCAAAATGGTGATCTACGATCGGCTGATGGAGCAGATTGATCTGCAAACCGCGAGCCGCATGCCGCAGGATGAATTGCGGCGCCAAATTATCGATGTAATTGGCGAAATCGTGATGGAGCAGAAATTGCCCATCAACCATAGCGAGCAGCAAGTGCTGGCCACGCAAATTGTCGACGACATGATTGGCTTGGGCCCGTTGGAGCCACTGCTGAAGGACGAGCTGGTCACCGATATTATGGTGAATGGGCCCGAGCAGATTTATGTCGAGCGCAAGGGCAAGCTGGAACTGGCCGATGCACGCTTTCGCGACAATGACCATGTGATGAACGTGGCGCAGCGCATTGTGACGGCGGTGGGTAGACGGGTGGATGAAAGCAGCCCCATTTGCGATGCGAGGCTGAAGGATGGTTCGCGTGTGAACGTCATCGCCACGCCGCTCTCGCTCAAAGGGTGCAGCATTTCGATTCGTAAATTCTCGAAGAAGAAAATCACGCTCGATATTATGGCCAAGCAGAAAAACATTTCCGATGAAGTGTGCAAGCTGCTGAAAATTGCCGGTGCGTGCCGACTGAATTTGATTATCTCGGGCGGTACGGGTTCGGGGAAAACGACGCTGCTCAACGCGATGAGCCGCATGATCGACCACGGAGAACGCGTGGTGACGATTGAGGATGCTGCGGAGCTGCAACTGCAACAGCCGCATGTGGTGCCGCTGGAGACCCGCCCAAAAAACCTCGAGGGCGACGGCGAAATCACGATGCGCGACCTAGTGAAGAACGCACTGCGTATGCGTCCTGACCGCATTATTCTTGGTGAGGTGCGCGGCGGTGAGGCGATCGATTTGCTGCAAGCGATGAACACGGGCCATGATGGCTCGATGGGCACCTTGCACGCCAACAACCCACGCGAGGCGTTGACGCGTTTGGAGAACATGGTGAACATGAGCGGCATGCGCCTGCCCAGCCATGCGATTCGCCACCAGATTTCGAGCGCAGTGCAACTCATTGTACAAATTCAGCGTATGCGCGACGGGATTCGCCGCATTACGCACGTGACCGAAGTGTTGGGCATGGAAGGCGAGGTGATTATCACCCAAGATCTGTATACCTATGTGTTCCAAGGCGAGGATGAACACGGCAAGCTGATTGGCGAATTTAAATCCTCGGGCTTGCGGCCTAACTTCACCAAACAAGCGGCCTATTTCGGATTGGATAAAGCACTCTTAGAGTTGGTGTAATGGCTGATTTACTCGCATTACCAGAATTGTGGATTGGGCTTGGCCTACTGATGGCCGTGGTGCTGTTTGCAACGCGCGGGGGCAACAGTAAAAAGATGGAAGCGCGTCTTGCGCGAGTGACGCGTAAGGGCACGTATGCGCCCACCGGTGCGGCGGCACTTTCGCTGCGCCGCCTGCGCCCCGGGGAAGACACGCCGCTTGGGCAAATACTCGCCAGTATGAGCAGCATTGAAAAGCTGCGCGGGCGACTAGAAGTGGCAGGATTGACCGAAACGACCCCACAAAAATTCCTTGGCATTATGCTGGGCATTGCCGTGGTGGTGATGGGGTTGATGGCGCTGCTTTCAGGCAAATCGCTCCTCATTTGTTTGCTGGTGGGTGTTTTGTTTGGGCTAGGGATTCCGCATTTTGTAGTCAGCCGTAAAATTAAAAAGCGGCAGTTGGCGTTTTTGAAATTGTTCCCCGATGCGATTGAGTTGATGGTGCGGGGCTTGCGCGCAGGCTTGCCTGTGGCGGAATCCTTCATCAATGTGAGCAAGGAATTGCCGCCGCCTATGGGCGATACGTTTGGCAATGTGTCGCAGCAAACGCAACTGGGCGTGCCCATGGAAAAGGCGCTGATGGATAATGCCGAGAAAATGGGTCTCACCGAGTTCAACTTCTTTGTAACGACGATTATTTTGCAGCGGGAAACGGGTGGCAACCTGAGCGAGATTTTGAACAATTTGGCCGACATGCTGCGCCAACGGCATATGATGAAACTGAAAATTGGTGCGCTTTCCTCGGAGGCGCGGGCGAGTGCGTATATCATCGGTGCCTTGCCGTTTTTGGTATTCGCCATTCTGTATGTGATGTCGCCAACCTATCTGCAGCCGCTGTTTGATGATGCGCGCGGTAATAAGGCGCTGCTGATGGCAATGGGTAGCCTTGCTATGGGCGCATTCATCATGAAACGCATGACGCAGTTGGAGATATAGGATGGCGAACCCTCCTCCACGCCCGCTGCAAACCAGTGACCTGATGCCGTTTGGCATGGGGGTGGATGAGGTGCTGGTTGCAGCATCGGCCATCGGCATTTTCATGATTGTTTGGTCCATTGGCCAATACCTCATCGAGCGTGACCGCTTTGGCCCCCGCCTCAAGATGATTCAGGCGCGGCGCGAGGAGCTGAAAGGCGAAATGACGGCGGCGCGACGGCGCAAGAAAATGCCGGAATCGCACGAGGCGTTGGGGTTCATCCGCACCATTGTTGGCAAGCTGAAATTGCTGCAGCAATTGAAGGTCGACCAATTACAATCGAAGCTGATTAATGCGGGATACCGCTCGAAAGATGCGATTATCATTTTTGCATTTGCCAAGACAGCCATGCCATTTGTGGGACTAGGGCTTGGGCTGTTGATTTGCGGCATTGATTGGTCGAATGCATTTTCTACGTCGCAGGCCAAGGGCTGGTTGATATTGCTTGGACTGAGCTATTTTTGTGCGCGCTTGCCCGAGATTTTGGTGGCGAATGCACGCAGCAAACGCCATGCAGCGGTTCGTAAGGGCTTGCCTGATGCGCTCGACCTCATGATGATTTGCGCCGAAGCGGGGTTGTCGCTTGCAGGAGCGCTCGACCGTGTGGCGAAAGAAATGGCGCGTGTGAACCCCGAGTTAGCAGAGGAATTTGGCCTCACCTCGGTGGAATTAGGGTTCTTGCCCGAGCGTGTTACCGCGCTTAAACATCTGCAAGATCGTGTGGATATGCCTGAAATCCGTGGCTTTGTGAACGTGATCGCGCAAACTGAAAAATACGGTACGCCGATTGCTCAGGCGTTGCGTGTACTCTCGAAGGAATATCGCACGCAGCGCATGTTGCGTGCGGAACAGCGCGCGGCACGTTTGCCCGCGATGATGACGGTGCCAATGATTGTGTTCATTCTTCCCACCTTATTTATTGTGGTGATGGCACCCGCCGTGATTAGCATCATGGATAATTTCTAAATCACTCTTTGGCTTGTTTTGTGGGTGCCGATTTCTTTGCCGCATCCAGCAGTTCGCTGGTGGTGGGCAACGGTGCCGCAGCCGGTTTAGCCTCGGGTTTAGGCGCGGGCTTCACCGATTTTTTAGCAGCGGGTTTGTCGCTGCTGCTGAGTGTGGCTTTGAGTGGATTCTCGGCCGTGCCATTGCCACGCCCTTCGTTGTATTCACGCATGCGGGCGATGGCAAGCTGGCGCGTCGCTTCATCCATCTCGCCGTTGATGAGTTTTTTAGCATTCGCATGCTGACCCAGCAAGCCGTAGGCAAGCGCCAGATTGTGACGGGTGACAGCAGGTGCGCCTGCTTTGGTGCCTTCGGCCTTCAGCAAATCGATGGCTTTTTGTGGTTCGCCCGCAAGTAAGTACGACATGGCTAGATTGGTGCGCACGTTGGTGAGGTTTGCCTTGGGATTGGTTTTGATGGCGCGCAGATATTGCATCTGTGCGGCAGCGTGGTTGCCTTGCATATCGAGCACGATGCCTTTGCCAGCGGCAAGGTCGAGGTTATCCGGCTGGTGGGTGAGGCCGCGATCGAACGCTGTGGCGGCATCTGCGTAACGCCCCTCGTTGAGATAGAGTTTGCCAACCATGTAGTTGGCGAGAGCGTTCTCGGGTTCGCGCTCGATCGCCTTCTCAAGTACGGGCAGGGCTTGGTCGGCATGGTCGTTCTTCAGGTAAAGCTGCGCCAACCCTAAATGGGCATCGACATGGCCACTATTTTCCGCGATAGCCGCCAAATAATCGCGCTCAGCGGCAGGGTAGTTGCCCTGTTGGGCAGCGCCATCGGCGGCATAAATGAGCGAGCGCTCGCGGCTAGATATAGGACCGCGCGTGGCGGCATCGGTGCTCTCCTCAGGCAGGTCGCAACCGCAGAGGGCAAGGGCAAGTAGTAAAGCTGGAATGACGCGCATCGAAAACCTCCGAGCGCGATGGTAGCGCAAAAGCCACCACACCACCAGCATGAAATGGCGGGTATTTATAGCGCATTTTAGGCAAATTCGATGCACTGCATTTGGATAAAATAATAGTAAAAAACACAAGGAAATATGCGGGTTACAGCGTTATTCTTGCTGACGCAATCGACGTTTTTTGCTAGGGTGCTCGGTGGAGGTATCTGCATGCGTATGCGATATAGATTGGGGCATCTGTGGCGTGAAGACAAAGGTGTCACCGCGATCGAGTTTGCGGTGGTGGCGCCCGTCATGATGTTGATGCTGTTTGGCATCATTGAATTTGCCATGATCATGGTGGTCCATAACACCATGGAGGGTGCGACGGCTGTTTCCTCGCGCTTGGGTAAGACGGGGTATGTGGGCGGCGGGTTGACGCGCCAGCAAACCATTTTGAATGCGATTACCGACCGCGCGAGCACGCTCATCGATGCATCGAAGCTGACGGTGAGCTCGAAATTCTACAAGCAATACGACCAGATTAATGACCCTGAGCCATTTATTGATGCGAACGGAAATAGCGCCTACGATGTGGGCGAAAGTTTCACCGACATTAATGGCAACGCGCAGTGGGACGCAGATATGGGGTCATCGGGCTATGGTAGTGCAGGGGATATTGTGGTATATACCGTGAGCTATCCATGGGCGCTGATGACACCAATTATGAGTGACCTGATTGGTGAGTCGAACGGCACGTTCACCATTACCACCCATGCCGTTGTGAAGAATGAGCCTTATTAATGCACGCACGATACTTACAGTTTGGCCGCATGATGCGTCGCTTTGGCGAGGCGCAGCAGGGCATTGCCATGGTGGAGTTTGCCCTTGCCTTGCCGGTGCTGATGACGCTGTTCTATGGCACGATTGAAGTAACGCGCTATGTGCTGATCACCCAGAAGGTCGAGAAACTGGCGCATGCCGTAGCCGACATGACCGCGCAATCCGCCACAGCAACCACCGCCACGCTGAACCAAGTGATGGCGGCAGCATCGGATATCATGAACCCCTACGAGATGAACAGTAATGGGCGCATTATGATTAGCTCGCTCTACCGTGCAGCGGGCGCCACCGACGCTACGGTCAGCTGGCGGCATGAAGGGGGCGGCACCCTTTCGGCGACGAGTACGCTGGGGGCCGTTGGCTCAACACCAGTGATGCCTACTGCCTTTGCCTTCGAAGAGCGCGAGAATGTGATTGCTGGTGAAGTCTATTACCAGTTTTCGCCCCTCATTAGCAGTCAGTTTTTTGGCACTACCACGATTTACCGCATTGCCTTCTATAAACCCCGCTTAGGGGCGTTAGTTACCGCCCCAGTATAACCCTGATAGGCTGGCAATCCGCCAGCAGTTGAGAGGTTCTTATGCGTACCAAGCTGTTGAGACGTTTATTCCATGCCCGCGATGGCGGTGTGATGGTCATTGTGGCGGTCGCGGCCATGGCCGTGGTGGGTGCAACGGGTGTAGCGGTGGATATGGGCCGCAGCCAGATGGTGCAAGCCAAGTTGCAAAACGCGGTGGATGCGGCAGGTTTGGCCGCCGGTGCCACCCTTAACACGGCTGATATTACGGCGGTGGCCACGAAGTATATCAACCTCAATTTCTCGCAAGGCACGCTGGGTGCAACGCTTGGCACGGTGACCGCAACGCTAAGCGAGGACAGGAAGATTGTTACCGTAACCACCAGCGCCACACTCGACACTACGTTGATGAAAGTGCTGGGTCGCAACACAGTAACCGTGAACGCCACGACGGAGGTGACGCGCAGCAACAAAGGCCTAGAGCTTGCATTGGTGCTCGATACGACGGGATCGATGGCTGGCACAAAGCTGACCGCCCTCAAGGATGCGGGCCATGATCTGCTCGATATTTTGTTTGGCGCGAACGCCGTGGGCGATAATCTCTGGGTGGGGGTAGTGCCCTTCTCGCAGGCGGTGAATGTGGGTTCATCGCGCACGGATTGGCTCGATGCGTCGCACTATGCGGGGCTGGATTGGGGCCCCACCAGTTGGAGCGGCTGCGTGGATGCACGCTATGCCAGCGGGCGCGATATAACCGATGACCCGCCGTTTGATTTGGCCGCGCCTGTGGCAACACCTGCTTCGCCCTATGAGCGCCTGAAGGCCTATTACTGGCCGGATGATGGGAATAACAATTGGATTGGCACGAGCACAAGTTCGGATACGGACACGACAACCTTGTGTAATAGAAACTCAAGCTGTACCTGTACGAATTATGGGCCATGTACGACAACGGTTGTCGATAATGTGACCACGACAATTTATTGCACAGGAAGTGGTAGTAGAAAATATTGCTACAAGGACGTGACGACGACGACGACTAGCGCGACCTACGACATTACCAGCACGAAGGGACCAAACAAATATTGCCCTTCGGCCATTACGCCGCTGACCAATGTGAAGGCCACGGTGGAAAGCGGTATCGATGCGCTGGTGGCACGTGGCAACACCCATATCAACCTTGGTGCGGTGTGGGGCTGGCGACTCATTAGCCCGCGCTGGCGTGGCTATTGGGGTGGGGATATGAACACCAACAGCCTGCCGCTGAATTACAACTCACCGCTGATGAGTAAAGCCGTGATTATCATGACCGACGGTGTGAACACTACCGGTAGTAATAACCGCTCGGCGTATGATTACCCATCGGTGAGTGGCATCAACTCAACGCAGCTAAATGATAAGACAACGGCTGTATGTAACGCGATGAAAGCGCAAGGGGTGATCGTGTATACCATCCTCTTCCAAGAAACCGACAACACGGTGAAAACCTTGCTGCGCAATTGTGCGACGACGCCTGATTACTTCTTCGATTCGCCCACCGAATCATCGCTGCAATCGGCCTTCCAGACGATTGGTGATTCGTTAGCGAACCTGCGGATTAGTAAATAGGCGTAGCGTGGCTTAGAAAGGTTGACGCACGAAGGGCATACCTGATAGCTGAGGTGGCATATCGGAAGGAATTGCCATGACAGCTATTGATTCACCAGCCCACGAGGCGGCACAACTCATCACCCGTTTTGTGAAAGGTGAGGCCGAGGATTGGGAGTGGGGTGTGTTGGTCGATGTGCCTGCCGAGCAAGCAGAGTTGGAAGCATTGCGCCAAGAATTGTTGGCGGTGGCCGAGAAAAACCCGCCGCGCAACGGCAATGAGTGGTGCGCGCCTGAGGGCATGGTGGCGCTGCGCACGATTGCCAACCGCCTGCTGGGTATTGCTGAGGATGATATGCCCGAGGCGAAGGATAGCAACGGCACCCGCCTAGCCAATGGCGATAGTGTGACACTGATTAAAGATTTGCCCGTGAAAGGCGCGAACGTGACCCTAAAGCGCGGCACGGTGGCAAAGAATATTCGCCTGACCTTCAACCCCGAAGAAATTGAATGCAACGTGGAGAAAGTGCGCGGG
>JAMHWA010000028.1:0-1333 GCA_035911175.1 Alphaproteobacteria bacterium | reverse complement strand
CCTCCAGAGGCATGCTTTTACGGAGTATCGCCATATATGTCGCTGCTTGCGCCATTTCCAAGTAGTTAAGCGCGCTTTCAGCTTCTAAATACAAATACGTCTGCTCGATAACTCCGTTGCTACTATTAATCTGCTTACGAAATTCAAGCCAGAGCTTGAATGCTTCATGCTTAGGAGCGACAAAGCAGTGATGTTCAGTTGATTTTGCTGCGCTTTCTTGAGGAAATGGGCGCGGAATAACCGGCAAGTCCTCTAGCTTAATCTGTAGTGCTTTTATCAAAGCGCATAACGTTGCATCAGATGGGGCGCGGCGCTTGTGCTCGATATTGCGGACTGTTGGCTCGCTCAGCTCTGCAGATTTGGCCAGCAGGCGCTGGGTAAGTCCAGATTGTAGACGGCGTTCTTTCACCAAATCACCGAATGCTGCCATATCGATCATTAGACCGGGCGGCAGTGGCGATTTATGCGGCTCACTCACAGCTGATTCCTCTTTTTGTTGGCGAACAGACTTAATACGGTGCGGCCATTCTTCTTGCGATTGGGTATGCTCATAACTGCGCCTCTCTGGCAAGGGCGCAGTGAGCCAACAAGCGGACAGAACAATGCGTGAAAGTGGTCAGGAACGACCGCTCTTACTGATCTCTCGTCGAGAATCCGCCTTTCTGTGGGGGTGAGCGTTAACCTCAGATTAACGCTCACATTAACCAAGATAGCGCTGCGCTCATGATACGTTTGCCGAACGTTCTGGATCAACGAAGCGACGAAAAAACCGAGAAAGTACTGTGGATGAGTTGGAATGCGGTTGTTTGGATGCTAAGCATTTTCATTAAATCTAAATTAAGGACAAATCCACACGTAGAAAGACTATTTTTGCAGCTGTGCGCGTATCGGTGATTAAAAAAGTCTGTCGAAAATTCGCTCATTAGCGCAAGAAGTACCACTGGAATTACGGTCTTAACTGCATACAAAGGGAGAACAAGAGATGCTCGCAAGCGTTCCTATTATTTTATTTGAGGACCCGGACCGCGTAGACGAGGCCGTTACTGAGGCAGCGCCTAAGCAGCGGCGAGGCTTTGCGCTGTTTTCAGCCGCGCGGCGGATCCAGGTTGCCAGCATGGGTGGCAAGGCCGCACATGCCCGTGGTCGCGCTCACAAGTTCACGCCCGACGAGGCCCGCCTGGCCGGCAAGAAGGGCGGTCACTCCGTCAGCCGCGACCGTCACCACATGTCCGAGATTGGCCGTCGTGGTGGTCAGTCTCGCCATCACAGCGAGGAGTCTGACCCGCTCTTGGGCCCCCCGGAGCTTGGCAGTGTGGAGCCGGTAGAGTGTCGG
>JAMHWA010000027.1:0-1742 GCA_035911175.1 Alphaproteobacteria bacterium | reverse complement strand
GTGCGCTTGCGGGCGCAAATCAGCGGGGAAGAGTTTGCCAAAGCGGTTAGCATCGCTCGCCGTTTCAGCATTTATTCCATGCGCGGAAAGCTGCGGGCTGATGGAGCTGGTTGCCCATGTGTCCATGACGTCAGCATCGGCAATCACTTCATTGCGAGTGTAGCCAACGGGTAAATCAACTAGCGGGTTGCAAGGAAGTTGTGTCGGCGCGGCATATAGCGCTTTACCAATTTCGCCCTCTCGCTTGGAGTACCAAACCGGAAATGGCACCCCAAAATAACGCTGGCGGCTGATGCACCAATCTTGGTTCAGGCCATCAATCCATTGCTCGATGCGCAGGCGCATCCAATCAGGGTTCCAGTTGCACTCGCGCGCTTTTTGGGTGAGGGCTTCTTTTTTATCCGTTACCTTCACGAACCATTGGTGCGTCGGCAAAATTTCGAGTGGTGCGCCGCTGCGCTCGGCGCATTTCACGGTGTGGGTGATGGGCTTGCTGGAAAGTAGCAGGCCAGCTTCTTTGAGCAACTCGATGGTGATTTGCCGCGCACCGAGATGTTTCGGGTCGGCGTTGCTGATTTTTTTGCCATTCAGTGCTTCGGCAAGGTTAGCTGGCCAGTGGAAGCCTGCGGGGTATTTGCCTTCGGCCAGTGCGGCGTTGAGGTCAATCTTGCCGAACTTGTTGAGTACCACGCGCACGGGCAAATGGTGCTTCTGCCATTTGATGATGTCGGCATCGTCACCGAACGTACAGCACATCATCAGCCCCGTGCCTTTTTCGGGGTCGACGGTAGCATCGGTGAGGATGGGGACGGGGAAGCCAAACAGCGGCACTTCTGCTTCCTTGCCGTGGAGCGCGGTGTAGCGCGAATCCTCGGGGTGGCAGAAGAGGGCGACGCAAGCGGGCAGAAGCTCTGGCCGCGTGGTCATGATGGTCAGCGGGCGGCCTTCGCACATGAAGATGATGTCGTTGGCGAAGCTGGGCAGTTCTTTATCTTCAATCTCCGCACTCGCAATCGCGGTTTGGTCAACAGGGTCCCAATAAAACGGGCGCTGCGCGCGGTAGCAATGGCCTTTGTTCACAAGGTCGAGGAAGGAGAGCTGCGACAGGCGGCGCGAATCATCCGAAATCGTATGGTACTCCTGTTCCCAATCCACACTCAGCGCAATGCTCTCGAACAGCGCGCGGAATTCTTTGCGCGCTTCTTCGCTCACGCCCAAACATTCCTCGATGAATTTTTCGCGGCTCATGTCCACGGCGCGGATTTTTTTGGTTTTTTCGACAAGGCGCTCGGTGGGCAGGCCGTTATCGTCGAACCCCATGGGGTAGAAGACGTTTTTGCCGTTCATGCGCTGGAAGCGGGCAATGAAATCCGCCTGCGTATAGCTGAACACGTGGCCCATGTGCAGCGTGCCCGAAACGGTGGGCGGCGGGGTGTCAATCACATAGCTGTCCTCGCGCGCGGTGGCGGGGTTCCACGCATAGGTTTTGGCGGCCAGCCAGTGCGCTTGCCATTTTTTTTCAACGGCCGCTTGGTCGTATTGTTGGGGCAGGGGGAGCATTGTGTGTGTGTATGTCATAGGCGCACGTGTTTAGCGGCCACGCGGGCGGCTGTCAAAGGGTGGTTCGGGCAAAAATATGCAAAAACCTGCGAAATCTTCATCGAATTTTCATGAATGGGCTGCTAGTCTGTGGCCAACAGCATAAAAAGGATGGATAGTGATGAAATATGCAGACCGTGTGG
>JAMHWA010000026.1:0-3958 GCA_035911175.1 Alphaproteobacteria bacterium | reverse complement strand
CGCTTGATGTTCATCGTCGTTTCACGACGCAGATCACCTTCGATTGTGAACGCAGCGATCTGGTCGCGAATTTTTTCCAGATCACCGTCGGTCAAATCCTTGACCTTCTTGGAATATGCAATGCCACAGGCTTCGCAAATCTTGCGAGCGCGCGTGCGGCCAATACCAAAAATAGCTGTCAAGCCAATTTCAGAATGTTGA
This sequence comes from Alphaproteobacteria bacterium, assembly GCA_035911175.1. Classification (GTDB taxonomy): domain Bacteria; phylum Pseudomonadota; class Alphaproteobacteria; order Rickettsiales; family UBA3002; genus QFOX01. Next base: position 3,757 of record JAMHWA010000026.1, on the reverse strand, counting down.
TGCGGCGGAATATTGATGCCAGCGATACGTGCCATTTTCGTCCTCTAAAACTCTTGCAATTAACCCTGACGCTGCTTGTGACGCGGATCAGTACAGATCACACGCACAACGCCTTTGCGACGGATAACTTTGCAGTTACGGCAAATTTTCTTGACCGAAGCCGAAACTTTCATTTTTCTCTCCTAAAACTTTTCGCTCCGTCCCGACTTTGATTCGCGCGGAACATGCGCTATTACTTTGCTCTAAACACAATCCGCGCACGACTCAAATCGTACGGCGTCATCTCTACTGTGACCTTGTCACCCGGGAGAATCCGTATGTAATGCATACGCATCTTTCCGGAAATATGCCCCAAGACCACATGTCCATTTTCCAGCTTCACGCGAAACGTCGCGTTTGGCAAATTCTCCAGGATCTCACCCTGCAACTGAATTACATCGTCCTTGGCCATCTCATCCACCGACTTAAGAAGACTTGAAATTCGCCTTCTTTAACAGAGAATCATATTGCTGAGACATCAGGTAGTTTTGCACCTGGGCCATGAAATCCATGGTCACCACCACGATAATCAGAAGCGAGGTTCCACCGAAGTAGAACGGAACGTTGTATTTCAGAATCAAAAATTCCGGCAACAGGCACACAAACGTGATGTAAATCGCACCCGCAAATGTCAAGCGCAACAAGATCTTGTCAATGTACTTTGCAGTATTGTCACCCGGGCGAATACCAGGAATGAAAGCACCGCTCTTCTTCAGGTTATCTGCCGTCTCACGGCTGTTGAATACCAGCGCCGTGTAGAAGAAGCAGAAAAACACAATAGCCGCCGCATACAGCATCACATACACCGGCTGACCGGGGCTAAGTGTGCTCGCAATATCTTTCAACCAGCGCATGGAATCACCAGCACTGAACCAGTTAGCGATTGTAGCTGGCAACAGAATAATCGACGATGCAAAAATTGGAGGAATCACACCAGCCATGTTCAGCTTCAAGGGCAGATGCGAGGACTGTCCTCCATACACCTTGTTGCCAACCTGACGGCGCGCGTAGTTCACCAAAATCTTTCGCTGGCCGCGCTCCACGAACACGACGAAGTAGGTAACCAGCGCCACCAACACAACAATCAGCAGGGCAATGATGATACTCATGGCACCGGTACGAACCAGCTCCAGAAGTCCACCGATCGCACTGGGGAGTCCTGCAGCAATACCACCAAAAATCAGGATGGAAATACCGTTGCCAAGCCCGCGCTCAGTGATTTGCTCACCCAGCCACATCAGGAACATGGTGCCAGCCGTGAGTGTGACCACTGCCGTAAGGCGGAATCCGAAACCAGGCGTAATAACCAGCCCGGCAGAAGACTCCAATGCCATCGCAATACTCAGGGACTGGAACAAGGCCAAGCCCAGCGTGCCATAGCGGGTGTATTGCGTGATCTTGCGACGGCCAGCTTCGCCTTCCTTCTTCAATTGCTCAAAGGTAGGAAGGACGTACGTCAGCAATTGCATGATGATCGATGCCGAGATATACGGCATGATCCCCAGCGCAAACACGGTAAACCGCGAGAGCGCACCGCCGGAGAACATATTGAACAAACTCAATATGCCGCCCTGCTGGCCTTTGAACAATTGCTGAAGCTGCGCAGGGTCAATCCCAGGCACCGGAATATGCGCACCCACACGGTACACCACCAATGCCAGGAGCAAAAACACGAGACGACGGCGCAGGTCGCCGAATTTCCCGGAGTTCGCTATTTGCGCTGCGTTAGTTGCCACAAATATCTCTCGTCAGCAAATCAGGCAACGCTGCCACCGGCCGCTTCAATAGCAGCCTTCGCACCAGCAGTCGCACCGATACCGGTGAGCTTGACAGCCTTGGTAATCGCGCCAGTGTTAATCACCTTCACGACCTTGGCTTTTTCAGCCACAGCACCCAGTTGCTTCAAAGTCAACAGATCCGCCTCGGTCACGCCCAGCGCGTCCAGAGCAGTCAAAGTGACTTCAGCGTTGAATTGCAGCAAGTGTGACTTGAAGCCACGCTTGGGCAGACGACGATGCATAGGCATCTGGCCGCCTTCGAAACCTACCTTGTGGTAGCCACCGGAGCGCGACTTTTGACCCTTGTGACCACGACCCGCGGTTTTACCGAGGCCAGATCCAATACCGCGACCAACGCGACGTTTTGCGTGTTTAGCGCCGTCTGCTGGCTTGATGCCATTGAGTTCCATCATCAACCTCTTAGAGCACTTTGACCAGATAGCTGATCTTATTGATCATGCCGCGCACTGCAGGCGTATCCTGCAACTCGCTGACACTTCCCATTTTGCGGAGTCCCAGACCACGCACAGTGGCGCGGTGGGATTCTTTGGTACCAATCGGGCTACGCACCAATTGGACTTTGACTGTTTGTTGTGTTGTCATGGTGAATTCTCCGTTTTAAGCGAAGATCTCTTCAATTGACTTGCCGCGCTTGGCAGCAACTTCAGCTGGAGTGGTAGACACGGACAGTGCATCCAACGTGGCGCGAACCATGTTGTAGGGGTTGGTCGAGCCATGGCTCTTGGCCACGATGTCGGTAATGCCAACTACTTCGAACACTGCGCGCATAGGTCCGCCTGCAATGATGCCGGTACCCTTGGGAGCCGGCGCCATCATGACGCTTGCCGCGCCGTGGTGACCCATCACCTTGTGGTGAATGGTGCCGTTCTTCAGGGAAACCTTCAGCATGTTGCGGCGAGCTTCTTCCATGGCCTTCTGCACTGCAGCTGGCACTTCCTTGGATTTACCCTTGCCCATACCGATGCGACCATCGCCGTCACCCACCACGGTCAGGGCTGCAAAACCGAGAATACGGCCACCCTTCACCACTTTGGTAACGCGATTGATCGCGATCATCTTCTCGCGCAGACCGTCCTCAGGACCCTCGGCCTTACCTTGCATTTTTGCTTGAACTTTAGCCATCTTAATTTCCGATCTGCTTAGAACTGCAAGCCAGCTTCACGAGCGGCATCTGCCAACGCTTTAACGCGGCCGTGGTACGCAAAACCGGAGCGGTCAAACGCAACTTTTTCAACGCCAGCTGCCTTGGCCTTTTCGGCCACGCGCTTGCCAATGATCTGTGCAGCAGCGACGTTGCCGCCCTTGCCAGAACCACCCAGGGACTTGCGAACATCCGCCTCGGCGGTGGATGCAGCAGCCAGAACCTTGCCGCCGTCGCCAGAGATAACGCTGGCGTAAATGTGCAGGTTTGTACGGGTCACGGTCAAACGTGCCACGCCTTGCGTCGCAATACGGATGCGCGTCTGACGGGCTCTGCGAAGACGTTGCTCTTTTTTGGTCAACATGTTGCAGCTCCTTATTTCTTCTTGGTTTCTTTGATCGTGATCTTCTCGTCCGCATAGCGGATTCCCTTGCCCTTGTAAGGCTCGGGAGGACGAATAGCACGAATCTCAGCAGCAATCTGTCCAACGCGCTGACGGTCAGCGCCCTTGATCAGGATTTCTGTAGGAGTGGGGGTCGCCACGGTGATGCCAGCAGGCATATCAACATTGACGGGGTGCGAATAACCAACTGCCAGATTCAACTTGGCACCAGTGGCCTGGGCTTTGTAACCCACACCAATCAGGCTCAGCTTCTTTTCGAAGCCCTTGGTCACACCGACCACCATGTTGTTCACCAGCTGACGCATGGTACCAGTCATGGCATCTGCTTCGCGGGAATCATTGGCAGGCTGAAAGCTCAGCTTGCCAGCATCATTT
>JAMHWA010000025.1:0-1150 GCA_035911175.1 Alphaproteobacteria bacterium | reverse complement strand
TACTGCCCACGCGTGATCGCGCTCAAGAACGGCGTCATTGCCTATGACGGGCCGAGCGCCAACCTGACTGAGGCTTTGCTAATTGATCTCTACGGCCCGCAGGCTGCAGCAGCCTTGCATCACCCGCCTGTTGTAGCAGCAGCAGTCACTGAGCACATTCACGTCTTTGAACGCCATCCGTTGGCGGCCTAACTTTTGCGCAACCTAACCACACTGGAGTCCCTATGAATATCAAACGCTTACTGACCGCCATCAGTGTCAGCGCACTCAGCGCCGTAACGATGGCGCAGGAAATTAGCTTCGGCATCATCGCCACCGATGCCGCCAGCGTTCAACGCGAGCGTTGGGAACCGTTCTTCCGCGACATGGAGAAGAAGACCGGCTTGACCGTCAAGTCCTTCTACGCTCCCGACTACGCGGGCGTAATCGAGGCGATGCGATTCAACAAGATTCAGGTCGCGTGGTACGGCAATAAAGCGGCAATGGAAGCGGTTGACCGTGCCAATGGTGAGGTGTTCGCGCAGGTGCGGTATGCAGATGGAACCTTCGGCTACCACGGCGTGCTCATCACCCACAAAGACTCGCCATACCGCACGCTCGACGACGTGCTGAAAAACTCGAAAAACGTCAATTTCAGCATCGGTGACCCAAACTCCACGTCGGGCTTCTTGGTGCCAACCTTCTACGTTTTTGCGCAAAACAATGTTGACCACCGAAGCGCTTTCAAAACGGTTCGCAATGCAAGTCACGGCGCAAACATTCAAGCCGTGCTCGCGAAGCAAGTAGATGTGGCGACGAACAACACCGAAGACATGGGCAAGCTGGAGACTTCCAAACCCGAACTCTTCCAGCAACTACGCGTCATCTGGCGCAGTCCGCTTATCCCTAGCGATCCGTTTGTTTGGCGCAAAGACTTGGACCCAGCAGTAAAGGCAAAACTTAAAAGCTTTGTGCTGAACTACGCCAAGAATGACCCAGCCGAGAAGGCCATTCTGAACAATATCTATAACTACGATGGTTTCCGCGAGAGCAACAACGACCAGTTGATTCCAATCCGCCAACTAGAACTCTTCCGTGACCGCCGCAAAGCCGAAGGTGACGAGAAACTGTCAGCGGACGAGCGCGCGAAGCAAATTGCTGAGATAGATCG
>JAMHWA010000024.1:0-1818 GCA_035911175.1 Alphaproteobacteria bacterium | reverse complement strand
GCCAGCAGAGTGGCCTGGCGCGCTGGCTTGGCTCGCGTCGCTAGCGCCTGCTCTAGCAGCAGCGCCCCACGGGTCACAAAGCTGTACGGATGGCGCGGATTGATACGCAGTGCCGCCGTCGTGGCCAAAAGTCCTGCCGCGATGCTCTCATCCAGCGACTTGTGACGCAGCCGCTGCCACTGCGCCGTCCGCAGCCATACCTCGGCCAGCGCCTGCGAGTGCGCCGGGTCCCGAGGATTTAGCGCCACTGCCCGCTCAGCCGCCGCCCGCGCCGCCTCAAACGCCGGCTGCCGAGCCTTTTTCCCAAGCTGCGCCGCCTGCAGCGCCAAGAGCTGCCCCAGCAGCTTGTGACTACGCGCATCATCCGCCTTCAACGAGATCGCCTTCTGAGCCGCCACCAGCCCCTCGTCAATCTGCGCCCCCGCCACAACCACCGAATCCCCCGCCCCCCCAGCCGCCCCCCGCGCCACCTCCGCCTCCGCCATCAACAAATGCGCTTCCGCTAATACTTGATAGGTCTCGTAGTTGGAGGAATTTAGCTTTAGCGACAACAATGATTGCTTCAGAATCTCATCATAGTACCTATAGTAATCAGCACTATATAATTCCTGCATCCCAAGCATCGCCAAATTCAGCGCAGCCAAATTCCCTCTGAACATAGAATTATCGACACCATTAGCTTCAGACAATTTGACGATTTTCCCAACATCCGCCAACACTGACTCGAGCGATAACTCACTAACAACACCAGCAGAAATCCGATACTTTTGTGTCTGAATATAGTTAACATACCCATGAACTTCTTTGGGAATCAACTCCAGAACACGGCGCAACATTTCAGTACTTTTCGCAAAATCAGCGCTACTATCTTCACCAATCAACGATCTTATTCGCCCACGCTGCTGATGCAAAACAGCTAAATCGTTATACGCCCAGGCAAAATTCGGGTTACACGAAATTGATTTAGTTAGATTCTTATTAGCTGAAGCGAAACACAATTCATCATTATCCCCGGATTCCAGTCCATGATAATATTTCATCAGATAGGCACTGCCGATCGTCTCGTAGAATTCGCAGTTACCAGGTTCACTTTCAATCGCTTTGGTCATGAGAGCAATCGAATAATCAAAAAATGAAGCGGCCAGTTTTCCAGCTGCAAATTGTGTTTCCCCATATTTCACAGCTGCAATCGACTCTAAATGCAGAGATTTAACCTGATCATGAGATGACTGTAATATTTTGGCCGTTGCATTTTTCACATTACTAAAATCATCACTTGCATTCGTGCCATCATCAACATCAACCGTAACAATCTGCGCAAGCGCTTCTGCTTCAGCCACATAAATATCTGCATCACTACGCGATATCGCCTCTGCTTCTTGATAGAGGGCGACTGCGGCTTTGAGTTCTTTTCGTGATTCTGCGTATTTGCCTTCATGGCGGAGGGCGAAGCCTTTGGCATAATGCACATCGGCCATCAGTTTCTTGGGTTCGGGTAGCCATGGTGCTTGGCGTAAAGCCTCCTCGGCCTTCTGCAAAGCGAGCGCTGGCTGTTCGTTGTAAAAGGCAATCAGGCCTTCGACATAAGCGGGGGCTTCTAGGCGAACGCCGCTGCTTTCGCGCAGGTGGGTCAGGGCGGGTAGCAGAAACTGCGCACGTAGCTCTTGCTTGCGACGGTCCAGCGCACTCGGCGCAGTCTGGCGCTGCGCATCCAGGAGCGCACTGCGATAGCGCTCGCCCAAGGCCAATCCCAGCGCGTAGTGCAGCTCGGGGGCGCGCATGCCCAGCTCCCAGGCTTTCTGCAGCTGAGCCTCGGCG
>JAMHWA010000023.1:0-2099 GCA_035911175.1 Alphaproteobacteria bacterium | reverse complement strand
CCGAAGGAATGGCTGCGAAGTATGGTACTGGTATTTCATAGCTAAATAACCAGCGATTGGTGCTGTCACGGGCCCAGAATAGCAGGGTGCTATTAAGCTGATTGTAAACCAGCCAAAACGTCATCATCGACATCGATAGAATCGTCAGTGCTTGCGCGCGCTCACGCGGGCTGGCGGTGGGAATGGGCTGAGGTGTTGCTGGTCCATCTGTAGTGGATTGGCGGTGCTCTGTAAGAGCGTTCCGATATCCTAGTAAGATTAGCGAACCCACTAGCTGCATTGCTCCAGCGGCAGAAAATGCGCCAAGCCCGCCCGCCCGCACTAGCAGTGCTTCACCAACGATGGGGGAGAGCAGTGCGCCAAGATTGCTGCAAAGGTACGCAATGCTATAAGCCGAATCACGACGCAGATCCGATGGCACATATAGATTGCTGATGATAGTCATCGCGCTGGGCTTAAACAGCCCTTGACCGGTGGCTATGGCAATCAGTCCAAGCAAAAATCCTGGGCGTGCATGAATGCCTAATAAAAAATAACCCAGAGCCAGAAATAGTGAGCCGGCCACTGCGGATCGGATGTAGCCGAGGTGTCTATCGGCCAGTGTGCCGCCTAATATCGGTGCAAAATAGGAAACGCCAATGAAGTAGCCAAAGTACTTTGCGGCGTTTCCTTCGGTGATGCCAAAATGCTCGTTTAGATATAGGACAAAGAGGGAGACCAGTAGGTAAAAGCTGAATCGCTCACACAGGAGCACAGCTGACATTACATATAGGCCCCTGGGGTGCGACTGTGATGATGCGAGCGAAGATGTCTCCACTGTTTCATAGTACTAGATCGTTGTCTTTGCGCGTGAAGCAAAAGATCGCACTATGCATAAGCTCGGTGGCCCAGGCTGCGAATGCGAGCGTTCCTGCGCTTTTCCGCAAGCTGCCTTGAGCAGGCAAATCCCGTGGCGATACTTCTTTTTGATCGTTCGCTCGGAAACATCCTCATAGAGGCTGAGCGCCGAAACATCGTTCCGTAATCACCGCGAAGTGCTTGCAACTCGACGAGGAACTGCGCGGAACGATGTTTTGTGACTCACCAAATGGGGCCATGTAGGCTGACCACTTCTGGCAGACACACAGTATCTTCTGCTGCGCTTGATTCTATCAGGAGGGAGTGGGTACGGGGGAGCTCTTGCGGACATCCCGCAGCGGCCTGCTGGCTACGCGAAGGTTGAGGTGGGAGATGACGGCTTCGGTGCTCATTTCGAAGGGGGCGTTAGTTTCCTATGGCGTGGTCGTCTTCCACGGCTGCGAGACTCCCAGCCAGATTCCGGTGAGGGTTGCTGCTGTTCCCAGACCAGAGAGCAGCCAGAACCAGGGCTTGGCATACACAGGGATACCCGGCGCACTAATGGGAAACGGCTCGGCACCAAGAGAAGCAAACAGCGTCGGCAACTGTGCCTGTTTTGAGCGCCTGCGAACCGCCTGAGCAGCATGCGCAAACAAGCTATCGAAGTAGACGCGGCCATCGGGCAGCTCCGCCGCTTCCCCGGAGAGGCCATCGATGAGTGCATCTGTAAAGTAGCCATGCCGCTCGGTCTCATGGGCAGCTTGAGTGGTGGTGCTAGAAGCCATAATTACCACGTGATTGAGAGTATCCTGGAGCCGGTCACCGAGCGTGGTCAGCTCTTTTGGGGTAGTAAGAGGGAGCGACAGGCGGATTTTGGGGAGGCCGGGGTTTGTACCAGCAGATTCCCCCACCTGATGCTTGTCGCTAATTGCGCCCGCATGACAGGTGTCCAAGATGAGCAAAATCCGTCCCTTAGCTCGTCGCAGCGGGCCCAATATATCCGCTGTAGTAAGACCAATTGCAGAGCCGCTGGTGCCAATGAGGTCATACTCGTAGGGATGGAAGACAAACTGCTTGTCTGGAGTGAGCCCGCCATGGCCGCCCAAAAAGACGACTCCCAGGTCGTCAGACTCTTGTAGTCGCAGGCGCAAGCGCTCCAGTGCAGCGATGATATTCGCCCTGGTTGCACGCTCGTTAATAAGTAGTTGCTGGGAACTCGCGGTGGCATTCTGTGAAGCGTTGCAAGAGTTCTTAGCGGTGCT
>JAMHWA010000022.1:0-175777 GCA_035911175.1 Alphaproteobacteria bacterium | reverse complement strand
ACAAGCCCCTCGCTTGGATCGTTACCAAACGCAGTATAAATGCTCGAGGCAACAGGCGCATTTACCCAGCTTGGGTAATAGGTAACAAGCGCCAAGACCAGCCACAGTGCGGCAAGGCAAGGCACCGCAATCTTAAACGGCTTCGCGCTGCGTGGCGGCCTAATTTCGGTGGTTTTCGCGCTTTTCTTGAAGGGTTTTTGCGATGCCTCCTGCTGCGCCATGGCCAATTCCACGCGGGCCAAGAAATCATCATCCATTGGCACAGCTTGCGGCTCGGGCTCGGGCGGGGCAATTTCAACAGGCTTAACGACTGGCTCCACCACCACCGGCTCATCGGCAGGGGCATAGGCGTGCCATTCGTGCTTACAGCGGCTGCAACGCACAGTGCGCCCCCCCGCTGGAATTTTATTCGCGGGCACCGAAAACTGGGCATGGCATGCGGGGCAATCAAGAATCATACACGGGCACAATAAACCATTTGGTGCAATGCTTCCAGTCGATTATAGAGGATGTATGATTCGTTGTAACAACATTTCGCTGGAATATATCGCAGGCAAACCTGTGCTGCGCCATGTCAACCTTCACCTTGAGGCTGGCTCGTTTACGTTTGTTTCGGGCGCAAGTGGTGCGGGTAAATCGTCGCTCCTTTCGATGCTGGCCTTGTCACAAAAGCCCACCTCGGGCAGTTTGCATTTATTTGGCGAGGATGTGACCGATTTGCCGCGCGAGGAACTACCCGAAATGCGCCGCAAAATTGGCACCGTGTTTCAGGATTTCCAATTATTGAACCACCTCACAGTGGCTGAAAACGTTGCTCTGCCGCTTAAAATCATCGGTGAATCGCGCGAGATGATTCACACCAAAGTGAAAGAACTGATTGGTTGGATTGGCCTTGAGGGCTTTGCGGATGTGCGCCCCCCGCTGCTTTCGGGTGGGCAAAAACAACGCGTGGCCATTGCACGCGCGGTCATCAACAAGCCGCTGCTGATTCTGGCGGATGAGCCCACCGGAAACCTCGACCACGAGCTGAGCATGAAACTGATGTATCTCTTCCGCTCGCTGAACAAAGTCGGCACCACGATCGTGTTCGCCACGCACGATGCCTCGCTGATGGAAGCCTTCGAATACCCAACCATTTATTTGCGCGATGGGCATTTAAGCCGCACCAAACGCTAGGCCACTGGGCGCACCCAATCGCGCAGCAGCACCAACCAATATTTATAGAATTCACTGAACACTAAACGCCGCGTGTTTTCGTGCTGCCACCATTCGTCGCGACGGAAACCTGAGGGAAACACAGGGTCGGCAATAATACTCACCTCGGGGATGGCAGTTTTGAACTCACGCAAGCTGCGCTTCATATGATAGTTGGCGGTGATGAGGCGAATGGAAGTGATGCCACGCTTGCGGATGAATTCTGCGGTTTGGTCAGCATTCGTCACCGTTGTGCGCGATACATGATCGAGGATAATTTCCCCACCCTGCGCCGCTATGCTTTTTCGTACCTGCGCAGAGGCGTGGGCGCTCAGCAATTCACGCACCGTTGCCCCCTCGCCCACCCCGCTGATGAATAACACGGGCGCATCACCCGCGGCCAAGGCCTGAAAGCCGCGCTCCACACGTCCTTGCCCACCTGTGAGCACCACCAGCGCTTGCGTTTTTTGAGTCGCGGCCATGTTCTGCTCGGGCATGGAGTGCACAAACCACGCCAGCGCACCCGACCATAGAACCGCCGAGATCATGATGAGAGAAAGGATAAATCGCATGGGGTGGAGTGTAACGCCCGACAGGCGCAAGCGCCAGAAGATTCGCTTAGCGATAGTGCGCGATAATGTAATCCGCCGCGGCATATAAATCATCGACCACCTGCACAGGCGCAATCTCGGCAGGGATGCCCGCTGCTTCTAGCTTGGCGCCTTTGCCCGTGCGGGTGAGGATGCGCGGGCAACCCGCAGCCACGGCGGCTTGCATATCGCGAATCATGTCGCCCACAAAGGGTGTGCGCGCGGGGTCGGCATTGTAATTCTTGATGCCCTCGAGCAGCATACCCGGCGCGGGTTTGCGCCAGATACTTGGCAAATCATCCGCCGCCGATGCGTAATAGACTTCATCAATTTTTCCACCCGCCTTCGTCACTTCCGCGCGCATATATTCGTGCACTTGGTTGACAATCGTGTGGGTGGTCAGCCCGCGGCCGATCGATGCTTGGTTGGTACACACCACAATGTTGAAGCCAGCTTGCGTCAGCTTCACAATGCCCTCAATGGCACGCGGCAGGAAGGTAAACTGCTCGAACCGCAGCACACCGACTGGATCGTCTTCGTTGATGACACCATCTCTATCGAGCAAGACTAGCATGCGCAGTACCTCTGAAATTCATTTATACGTGGGAAGTGCAAGGAGTGCTCGCGCGCAGAAGCGCAGTGTAGCAGCGCTACATGAGCATTCGAGCACGGACATGACGAAGCAGTTACCCGTAGAAATGAATTTAAGGGGTACTGCATTAATGCATATTCTCCAACATCGACTGCACCGTTAGGCGCGTGGCGACGAGAGCTATCAGCGCTGTAAAAATGGGGAGCACTACAAACATCACGATATGCATCGCGCTAATGGAAATGTGCGGAATCACGGGGCTATCCCACCGCGCGGCGAGGAACACCGCCGTGATGAAAACCAACGCCGCAAACAGCACACCCACCAACGCCCCGCGCGCGGTGAGCCATGCATTGTTCCACTGGAATTGGCGCAGAATATACTCATCCGTTGCGCCGAACATGTGTAGCAAGCTGACGGTTTTAAAATGTAGCCGCAAATTGGTGCGGGCGACCAGAATAATCATGCCCAGCACACAGGCAATAAGCAAGATAGCAACAATTACCACCACACCTTGCAGCAGTGCCGCCGCTTTCACCATGTGCCCCACCCATGGCCCACGATCTTCGACACGTATGTTCGTATCAATTATTGCCAAGCTGCTGCGCAGTGCCGTTAAATCAACCGTTGTTTCGTCATCCTTCACGGCGGTTTTTACATCCAAAATCACGGGCACGGGCAAATCGGCAATGGTAAAATCCTCGCCCAGCCATGGCTTCAGCAGCCCTTCCATTTGCGCTTGGCCAAGGGTGGTCACCCCTTCCACGCCCGCAGTGCGGTTCAAGGTGCTGGTTACATTTTCCATGTACGCGTCATCGCCCGCTTTGGCGCGCGGCAACTCCACCTGCAATACACCAATCACCTCGTGCGAGCGCTCGGCCAAACCATGCGTCAAGCAAATCGAAACCGCGAGCAACAAGGCGGCAAAGCCAGTCAGGCAGGCAATCATCGCGGGCATGAGGCGGTGTGCATCGTCCCGCGCGAAGGGAATGTCGGATGAAATTAGTTCGCGAAGTTTGTTCATGACTTCAGCATACGCAAAGCATGCGGCGATGTAAAGACGTTGGGTAAGGTGAGCCGCCTCTACGCGCTAGCGTTCACCTGCTTGGCTGTGCCAGCCGCTACACCCACCATGGCAGGGCGCAGCAGACGGTCATGGATCACATAGCCCGCTTGCAGCACTTGTACCACCGTGCCAGCTTCGGCATCCGGCACATCAATCTGCGCAACGGCTTGGTGGAAGTTATGGTCGAACTTCTGCCCCATCGGGTCGAGGCGCTGGATGCCTTGTTTGTTGAACGCTGCGAGCAATTCCTTCAGCGTCATCTCCACGCCTACGGCCAAATTCGCGACAGCGGGCTGCGCTTCTTTCATGTCAGCGGGAATGCTATCAAGTGCACGCTGTAAATTCTCGAGCACGCTCACCAAGTCACGCGCAAAGCCAGTGACAGCGTATTTGCTCATGTCCTGTAGCTCACGCTCGCCACGGCGGCGAGTGTTCTCGGTTTCAGCCAATGCGCGCAAGGCTTGATCTTTCAGCGCCGCGATTTCGGCCTCTTTTTCCTCGATCACTGCTTGTAGCGCGCGTGCAATCGCCTCGGGGCTTGCTTCGGGCGCGGCTTCAGGCTGCTCGGCGGTATTTTCCGTGTTCTCAGTCATGTGGTTCTCCTTGATGCCCGCTATATGTAACCTATTTCGCGCAATTTCAAGAGGGATATGGCGTTAAGGGTTGCGAGAGATAGCGCAAGCGCCTAGATACAAACGCATACACCCTCAAACCACGTTTGGTATCAACCTCACCAAACACTCAGGAGTACTATGACTCGTTCCTTCAATCGTTCTGCCGACCAGCTCCGCCCCGTCACCCTCACGCCTGATTATTCGCGCCATGCGGAAGGCTCCTGCCTTGTGGAATTTGGCCACACCAAGGTGCTGTGCACGGCGAGCATCGAAGTTGGCGTTCCGCACTTTTTGCGTAACACAGGTTCGGGCTGGGTGACCGCCGAATATGGCATGCTGCCGCGTGCCACCAATAGCCGCAACCCGCGCGAAGCGGCGAAGGGCAAGCAAAGTGGCCGCACGCAGGAAATTCAACGCCTGATTGGCCGCAGCCTGCGCACCGCGATTGATTTGGAAAAACTAGGCGAACGCCAGATTGTGATTGATTGCGATGTGATCGAGGCCGATGGCGGCACGCGCACCGCCTCCATCACGGGTGGGTTTGTCGCCCTTGCCCGCGCCATTCAGCACTTACAGAAAAAAGGCGAATTGAAGCAAAACCCATTGCTCGACCCTGTCGCCGCTATATCCTGCGGCATTGTGAAGGGCGCGGCACTGCTTGATTTGGACTATGAAGAAGACTCCACCGCTGGGGTCGATGCCAACATCATCATGACCGCCAAAGGCGAAATGGTGGAACTGCAAATGAGCGGCGAGGAAAGCACGTTCAGTGAATCAGAACTGGCTCAGCTGCTCACGCTCGGCAAATCGGGCATCAAGGCGCTGATTGAAAAACAACGCCAAGCGCTGGGGTTATAATTGAAGCTTAGAAAACTTAAAATATTCGGTTGGCGCACTGTTATTATTTTAGCAGCACCACTCCTTATTATTGTCTTGGTTTGTAATGCTGCTGACATTCGTTTTTTATGGATAACGCATCAAGTAACAAATCAGCAAAAGTTTATTGACTGTAAAACTAACGCACAACCCTTAGGCGACAAGGGTTTATTTAATGTTTGTGAGAATAAAGATTTAGGTGGAATTGGTACAACTGTTATTCAAGTTATTGTGTATGATACAACTGATGCTTTTATCGCACCCTGTGACAACAAGCCAGCATGGGAGGCACGGATAAAAAAATTATATGTACTTACCCAAGCTCCTTATGAAGTTAAAGAAATTACAAAAGACTATTATCTACTGTCATTTACCTTTGATGGTAGCAATCACCAGCCTAGTAAATGTTGAGGATAAATGAAAATCACCCCACTCATAATCGCCAGCCACAACGAAGGCAAAGTGCGCGAGTTTCGCGAGTTGCTCGCACCGTTCGGGTTTGAGGTGAAATCCGCTGCCGAGCTGAACCTGCCCGAGCCCGAGGAAACCGGCACTACGTTCGAGGCGAACGCCGACCTCAAGGCCATTGCTGCCGCGAAAGCATCGGGCATGCTCTCGCTCGCTGATGATTCGGGGCTGGTTGTCACCGCGCTCGATGATGCACCGGGTATTTATTCCGCACGTTGGGCGGGTGCGAACAAGGATTTTGCGCAAGCCATGGGTCGTGTCGCGCGTGAGCTGCACCAAGCGGGCGAGGAGCCCAGCGGTGCCGCTGCCTATTTCGTGTGTGTACTTTCGCTAGCATATCCAGATGGCCGCGTGCGCACGCTGCGTGGTGAAATTCATGGCACCCTCACCTTCCCGCCGCGTGGCGATAAAGGTTTTGGCTATGACCCGATATTTATCCCCAGTGGCTACACCGAAACCTTTGGTGAAATGGAGCCTGCGACAAAGAACGCCATCAGCCACCGCGCCAAGGCGTTCGCAGCACTCACCGATTACCTGACCAAGGAGATTGCCGCATGACCACGAAACTTCTCGCTCTTGCTGCCTCCACCCGCGCTGGTTCGGTGAACAAAAAACTCCTCGCGATTGCGGTGGCACACGCTGAAGCTGCTGGTGCGCAAGTGACGGTGATGGATTACAATGATTGCGATGCGAGCCTGTATCGTAACGAGGATGGACAACCCTACCCCGAGGGCGCAAAGCGCCTTGGCGATGCTATAGCCGCGCATGATGGTATCATCCTCGCGAGCCCCGAATATAACTGGTCGATACCTGGTTCGCTTAAAAATATCATCGATTGGTTATCGGTCATGAAGCCCATGCCCCTCAAGGGCAAAAGCGCGCTACTGCTGTGCGCCAGCCCAAGCGTGCGCGGCGGTATCCTTGGCCTCAACCAACTCAGCCTGCCACTGGCGCATTTAGGCGTCTATGTTTATCCGCACCTGATTGCGATTGGCAATGCTGCCAGCGAACTGACGCCTGAGGGTATTGCAAGTGCGAAAGATAAAAAATTCCTCGCCACCTGTGTAACGGATTTTGTGCGGGTGACGAATAATAGCGTGAGGTAAGATGATGCGTCGTTTGAGATACAAATTCCCTGCTCCCCCCTTGCGGGGGAGCCAAAATCGTCCTTCACGATTTTGGTGGGGGGTGCGGCTGCGCAATTTACTTCAATGTATCAGCATGTCTAGCGTTTCCACCCCCCACCAAAATGCTGAAGCATTTTGGCTCCCCCTCAAGGGGGGAGCAGGGCAAATCACGCGCATGATGCTTGTGCGGATGGCATGCGCTGCACTGCTTGCTTCTGGCAGCGCCGTGATGGCGATGGAGCCAAATGATATTCCACCTTCGCCGATTGTGAAGACGCAATTGGTGGTGGATGCGCCGCTGGTCAAACGCGGCAAACCGATTGCGGCAGGCGTTACCTTCACCATGCCCGAACATTGGCATATTTACTGGAAAAATCAGGGCGATTCTGGCATCCCCACCAAGCTGGAATGGACATTGCCAGAGGGACTGATTGCGGGCGATATTGAATGGCCAGCGCCCGAGCGCATTCCCTATGCCGACCTCATCAACTATGGCTACAGTAATGTCATCACCCTGCCTGTCACCCTCACCCCCAGCCGCGACGATGTGGCGGGCGAAGTGACCGTAAAAGCCACATGGTTGGTATGTAAAGAAATCTGCATCCCTGAATCCGCCACCCTCACCGCTATGCTAAGCGCCAACCCTGAAAGCGCCGCCACGATTGCCGCCGCGCGCGCGCTGGTGCCACAGCCTTTCGATGGTCGCGCCAGCTTCGATGCGGTGAATGATGCTGTCACTCTCACCATCACCCGCGCTAACCCGTGGGGTGTCATCGAGGGCGTGCGCTTCTCGCCCGTCGAGGATGGTATCATGACCAACAACCCTGCCGCTGAGGTGAAACAGGTGGGGAACGAACTCACCCTTACCTTCAAGCGTGGCACGGCAGACCTCATCAACGATTGGAACGGCGTGCTGCATGTAACGCAAGGCGGTAAAAACCTCGCGTGGGATGTGGTAGCTAAGAATATCGTGCCTGTGGCAACCGCAACGCCACAGGAAGTAACGCCTGCTCAAGCATCCGCTCCGCTTACCACTCAACAAGCACTGCTCACTAGCCTCATCCTCGCGTTTCTCGGTGGCCTCATTCTCAACATCATGCCCTGCGTGTTGCCGATTCTTGCGCTCAAGGCGCTGGCGCTGAGCAAAAAAGCAGCTGCCTCGCGCGCAGCAGCGGCCAAGCAAGGGATTAGCTACACCGCTGGTGTCATCCTCAGCTTTTTGTTGATTGCTGCGGTCATGCTTGCCCTCAAGGCCACAGGCTCGATAATTGGCTGGGGCTTCCAACTGCAAAACCCTGCATTCGTTGGCTTCCTTGCGCTTGTCATGCTGCTGGTTTCTGCGAACTTGCTGGGGCTGTTCGAGCTGCCTGTTCTGTTCGGCCAAAAAGCAACAGGGGTCGATGATTCGAAACTCAGCGGCTCGTTCCTCACCGGTGTGCTGGCGGTGATGGTTGCCACCCCCTGCACCGCACCGTTCATGGCCACTGCGATTGGCGCCACCCTCACCTATCCCGCTACGCAAGCGCTTGCGGTGTTTGCCTCACTCGGGCTTGGCATGGCGTCACCGTTCTTGCTCATCAGCTTCTGGCCAGCGGCGCGTCGTTTGTTACCCAAACCCGGGGCATGGATGCACCGCTTCAAGCAAATCCTTGCCGTGCCCATGCTTGCCACCGCCGCGTGGCTCATCTGGGTGCTTGTGCAACTCATCAACCCTGCACCTGTTACGCTAGAAAATGGCCACGAAGCATACTCCGCCGCACGACTTAGTGAACTGCGGGCACAAAATAAGCCTGTGTTTGTGGATGCCACCGCCGCGTGGTGCCTCAGTTGCAAAGTGAACGAACGTGTGGCCTTGAAACCCGATGAAATGCAGCAATTCTTCCGCGAGAAAAACATCACCATGATGGTGGCGGATTGGACGAACGCTGACCCTGAGATCACCCAATTTCTAGCGGAATTTGGCCGCAATGGCGTGCCGCTTTATGTCTATTACCCGCCCGATAATGCTGCCCCACGTGTGCTGCCACAAGTGTTGACGCAATCCATTGTTCGTGAGGCCATTGAAGAGCAACAAAACTAGACTATATCTTCCTCACTGAATTCTAACCCAACCTATCGGAGTTTATCATGCTACGCTCGCTCACCACTTTCGCCGCTACCACCATGCTCGCCACGGCTGCTCTCGCCGCCAATGTGGGTGAACCCGCACCTGCCTTTAAAGGCGTGGATGTCATCAGCGGTAAAGAAGTATCCAACGCCACCCTTAAAGGCAAAACCGCTGTGTTGGAATGGACCAACCCTGGCTGCCCGTTCGTGAAAAAATTCTATGGTGCAGGCGCCATGCAAAAATTCCAAGCCGCCGCTGTGAAGGATGGCGTAGTGTGGGTGAGCATCAACTCCTCCGCCGCTGGCAAGGAAGGCCACATGAAGGATGCGGCGGCAGCAAAAGCCTCCATCACCGAGCATAAACATGCATCGAGCCACTATGTACTCGATCACGATGGTGCGATCGGTAAAGCTTATGGCGCAAAAACTACGCCGCACATGTACATCATCGATAAGGATGGCAAGCTCGTCTACCAAGGTGCAATCGATAGCGACAGTTCGGCCGATTCCGCCGCCATTGCGAAAGCCACCAACTACGTAACCACAGCCTTGGCCGAAATCAAAGCAGGCAAGCCTGTCACCACGGCAACCACCAAGCCCTATGGCTGCGGCGTGAAGTACTAAGCGTCACTTATATTGATGAGAAAGGGGGCTTCGTGGCCCCCTTTTTTATTTGCTCCTTGGCGAATGCATCGCGCTGGCATTGGCCCACTTGGCTTGCATTTTAGCGGGTAGCAATGGCGAGCGCAGCCCCGCATAAATTTGCTTTTCGGCCTCGACCACAAACACCCCGCCAACCCGTGGGAAACAAGCAGCACCCAACCACTCGATCGCATTAAAGCACGATAGCCAGAATGGATGCGCCGAAGGTGGCACAAACAAAGCCGAACGCATATCACGCACGGTGAAGCCTGCCTCGTTCAGAAGTTTTTTGATGTTCGCCAGCGTATAGGGTGCGCCGACAGCAAATGGCGTTGCACCAAAACGCGCCCATAAGCCACGGCGGTTAGGCACCACCAACATCAACCGTCCACCAGGAGCGAGCAACTGCCACCAAATACGCAGCAATTCATCGGGCGCCGCCACATACTCGAAGCCATGTACCATCAGCACCCTATGCAGCGACGACGGCATAAAGGGTGGGCACATCTCATCTGCCAGCACACTATGATTGTCACTATCAATCGGCCAATACATCGCCCCTTGCGCCATGGGCATGAGCGCTATCACGCGAGCGTTTGGGTCACTCGCATCGGGCAGTGGCAAGAGCGGTGTCGTGTAGCCAACGCCAACGGTGGCAAGACCATTACCGCGCTGCCAATAATCGCGCATCAGGTTGCGCAAACGACGGCGAACCTTGCGCCCAAGTGGCGAAGAATAAAACTGGCGAAGATTGACGATGTCGGGACGCATGGGGTAAGTATAGCGCGAAATCATTCAAGGAATAAAGCTCTATGGAAGACCCCATCGCCCGATTTAATGAATGGCTCACCCTTGCCAAGCAAACGCCTGCTATCAAGGAACCCACCGCAATGACACTTGCCACCGCCACCACGGACGGCGCACCCGCCGCGCGCATTGTGCTGCTGAAGGAAAGCGACCAAAATGGGTTCGTGTTCTATGGCAACATGGAAAGCCGCAAATTCATGGAGCTGAAGGCCAACCCACGCGCTGCCCTGTGCTTCCACTGGATGCCGCTGGAGCGCCAAGTGCGGGTCGAGGGAACCGTTATTCCCGTGAGCGATGCCGAGGCCGACGCCTATTTCAACTCGCGTCCACGCGGGCGACAACTTGGCGCGTGGGCTTCGCAGCAATCGCGCCCACTGGCGAACCGCGAGGAATTAGAGTCGCGCAATGCCGAGTTCGAGAAGAAATTTGATGGGCGCGCCGTGCCACGCCCACCGCATTGGTCGGGCTGGCGGCTTGCGCCCCTTTCCATTGAGTTCTGGATTAACAGCGACGTGCGCCTTCACGAACGCGAAATCTATCGCCGCGCGAACGCGACAGCACCATGGCAGCATGGGTTGATGTATCCCTAGAATTTGCGGGCAGCACTGCCATAGGCAGGGGCTGGCACACTGGCTGGCCGCGCCGGACGCTGGCCTGGGAATACAGATTCCGCAGCCGTTGTCGCCGCGCTAACTGGTCGCGCTGCCGCCGTAGGTGTGGATGGCGCGGCGGGCGGTGCAGCAACCTGCCTTGCCGCTGCGGCCGATGGGTTCACACTCGGCGCACCACTGGGTGGGCTTGGCGCTTGCGCCACTTGCGGCGATGGTTGAGGTACTGGTGCAGGCTGCACTTGCGCACCTGATTGCGGGTTCTCTGGTGGACGCTGACGCGACACCGCTGCCGATGGGTTCGTGCTCGGCGAACCTGTTGGCGGATTGGTTGTTTGTGCAACTTGCTGCGGCTTGGGCGCACGCCAGCCCGCTTTGGTCATACAGTCCAAAAAGTTATTATTGGCGGCGGCCTGCGCTGCCGCTGGATTATCGGAAGCATCACTTCCAGCCATCAGCCGTCCAGTCTCTGCACGGCACAGGTTTTTACTTTTGGCATATTTCGACTGAATCTGGCTCTGGTTCATACAGCCAGTCAGCAACACCACCGCACCGAGAATGATAAGTTTAGTTTGCATCTTTACGAATATACCCCCGAATTCCGATTTCGTCCATCTCCTGTTGTTCACGACGTTTTTGTGCGTCGTCGCGGCGCTTTTTCCAATTGGCCAGCGCTAACTCGAACTTTTTCATTTCGCCAAAGCGCTCACGCAATTGCAGGCTCAGCTTGTCGAGCTCGGCATCCACCCGTCGTAAATGGCCATGCATCATTTCCTGCCGCTGTTTGATGGAAGCAGAATAATTCCCGAAAAAATGCGCCATATCGGGCATATCCTGTGCGGCCTTCAGTTCGCTCACCAATTGATTCGCCAGCCCATCAATGATTTTGACCACTTCCTCGCGCTGGCCTTCGAGAATACCCTGCTGACGCTTCAGCGCATCCATTTCGCGCTGCTTCAGGCGGATAAGCGTGGTGAGTGATTTCACGTTATGCTTTCTCCTCGGTCAGCCCCAGCACCTTCGCCAATTGCTCATAGCCTTCGGCAAGCGTGCTGCCTTCTTTTTCGCGCTGAGTGATGAAGGTTTCAAGCTGCGGGTAGAACACCATCGCGCGATCAACATCGGGGTCTGTCCCTCGCCGATACGCGCCAAGGCGAATCAACTCCGCCATATTCTCGTAGGTCGCCATAAAGCGCCGCGCCACCATGATGAGCTGGTTTTCAAACTCGTTGTTGGCATCGGGCAGCATCCGCGAGACGGATTTGAGGATATTGATAGCAGGGAAGCGTCCGCGCTGCGCAATCTCGCGGTCGAGCACAATGTGGCCATCGAGAATCCCGCGCACGGCATCGGCAATCGGCTCGTTGGTGTCATCGCCCTCCACCAGCACGGTGAACATGCCGGTAATGCTACCACTACCCACGAGACCGGGGCCCGCACGTTCCAGCAATCGTGGAAGTTCGGAGAATACCGTTGGAGGATAGCCCTTGCTGGTTGGCGGTTCGCCAGCACTGAGTCCAATCTCGCGTTGTGCCATCGCAAAACGGGTGACGGAATCCATTAAACACAGCACATCCTTTTTCTGGTCACGGAAATATTCAGCTATCGCCATAGTGGTGTAGGCCGCTTGGCGACGCATGAGCGCCGAGTCGGACGAGGTGGCAACCACAAGTATGGAGCGCTTTAGCCCCTCCTCACCCAGATCATCCTCGATGAACTCCTGTACCTCACGACCGCGTTCGCCGATGAGGCCAATCACGTTCACCTGCGCTTGGCTGTAGCGCGCGAGCATTGACATCAGAATCGATTTACCGACGCCCGAGCCAGCGAAAATACCTAAACGCTGGCCACGGCAGGTAGTCAGAAACGTATTGATGGCGCGCACGCCCATATCCATTTTGCCCTGCACCCGTGCACGTTGCGATGGCGCAAGCGGGTTGGCCTTCAGCAAATAAGGAATACCACCGCGCAGCAGCGGCCCTTTGCCATCCAGCGGGTTACCCATCGCATCAACAATGCGGCCTAACCATGCATCACACGGCTCCACCGCCGATTGGGCCGAGGTTACGGTCACCTTTGCGCCCAAGGCAACCCCCTCCACCGAGTCAAACGGCATCAGCAACGCGACATCGGCACGGAAGCCAACTACCTCGCATAGCACCTCATGGTCTTTGGTCAGGGTGCCTTGCACCGCACAGCGTGAGCCCACGCTCAGTAATTCTTCAATCCCGCTCACCTCGATGAGCAAGCCTTTCACCGCTACCACCCTCCCCGTAGCCGTGGTGGCGGGCACACGATCAATCTCTTGCAATAAATGCTGGCGCGTCAGGGTCATACCCCGAGGATATCAGAAATGCGCACACGGGGCTAGCAACGACACCACTATCCACAAACGAAGCGACAATCCGTGCAAGAGTGTCTTTTTATAACACCACACAGCACTTAATTCGTAAATAATCCCTTAATAGTTAAAATTCTAGTTGAGTTGAGGGCTAGTTAATAGTATATTAACCATTAACACGTTAGCAAATTTTCAATGTATTTAAGCGCTTAGCTGCGTTTTTGTTAATGAGTTGGCATAGAAAACAATAAAACAAACCACCTAAAACCACGCAAACCTCAGGGGGCCACATGCGCGTATTGCTTGTCGAAGATGATCCATCCACCGCCAAAGCGATTGAACTCTCGCTCGCCTCTGAAGGCATTATTTGCGACACCACCGAACTGGGCGAAGAAGGCCTCGAAATCGGCAAGATGTATGATTACGATATCATCATCCTCGATTTGATGCTGCCAGATATCGATGGTTATGAAGTGCTCCGCCGCTTCCGCGCTGCTAAAATCAACACCCCTATCCTCATTCTCTCGGGTCTCTCGGGCCCTGACCAGAAAATCAAAGGCCTCGGTTACGGCGCCGATGATTACCTCACCAAGCCTTTCAACAAAGGTGAGTTGATTGCGCGCATTCAGGCGATTGTTCGTCGCAGCAAGGGGCATTCGGAATCCATCATTCGCACTGGTAAGCTGATGGTGAACCTCGATACTCGCGCAGTGGAAGTGGACGGCAAGCCGCTGCACCTCACCAGCAAAGAATACGGCATCATCGAACTTCTCTCGCTGCGCAAGGGTTCGACCCTCACCAAGGAAATGTTCCTCAACCATCTCTACGGTGGTATCGACGAGCCTGAGCTAAAAATCATCGACGTATTCGTCTGCAAGCTGCGCAAAAAGCTTCAAGACGCATCGGGCGGCGACAACTACATCGAAACCGTATGGGGCCGTGGCTACGTGCTCAAGGAGCTTGACGCTCCGCTGGAGGTCTCCCCAAAGGAGATGAAGCGTAGCAAGGTGAAAGAAGCCGCAGAATAGCCTGATATAAATTTTAATTAATATGAATTAATATTAAAAGTCCAGTGGTTATCCACTGGACTTTTATTTTTTGGTTGCATTGCGGTATGTCATACACTCATAACTAGATACGCGCGGCATACATATCCCTGTAAGCTGCAACCTAGTGTGGAGTTGCAGATGCCTATCTTGCCTCATCCCTCAGCAAACCTAGTGAATAGCCGCGCCGAACGCCTTTCCAATATTCACATACTTATCATTATCAGCAGCGAGCGCGCAGGCGATTTAGTCAAACGGATCTTTCTAGCTTTGGGCTTCTCTAATATCTACGTCGCTGCAGATGCGGTTGAAGCTGTACAATATCTGCGAGAGATCAAACTTCACCTCATTGTTGCTGATGCGGATATCAATGTTCGCAATTCAGTCAAAAAGGGCCACAAGCACCTTCCGGAATTCGACACACTTCAACTCAGTGGCATCGAGTTTGTGCACCGGCTACGCTCTGCAAAATCATCCCCCACCCCCTTTATTCCAGTGCTCATGCTTATGGATCACGCGCGTGTTTCTGAAATCACCAAGGCACGCGATGCAGGCGTGAACGAAATTGTACTCAAACCACTGGAAGCAAAAAACTTCTGCGAGCGCATCATTGCGATGGTCGATGCACCAAGGCTTTATGTGACAGCCTCTACCTATCATGGGCCGTGCCGTCGTCTTAAAGCAGGAATATCGCCAACCGGTGCCGAACGTCGCTTGCGCGAGGTACGCCTAGTTCGCCACGAAAAAGCCAAGGGGTCATGCGCATGAACAGCACCGAAGAGAACATACCAACCATCATCCACCAGGTTGAGCACGCCATACAAACGGAATTGGGCGATGACTTTAGCTTGGGCGATTTTATAACGGCCGAGAAGATTGCTGCATGCAATGCATTGGTGCAGAAAGCTTCGGATGATTTTTTTACGGAAGCCCTTGGTGACTTAGAAGCGCTGGAAGAGCTAGCGCACGGAACTAAAGACAATGTCTCATGGGAAAAGCTACGCACCTCTATTTATAACATCAAATCCTTTGCCAAAGTGCTGGGATTCACCCTTATTACGGAAACTTGCGTGCATTGCCTTGCTGCCATCGACAGCGAAACAATGCCTAGCAAAAAGAAGCGCGCACTTGTCAGCGAGCTCGTAAAAATGCTTCGCATCACGTTCGATCATCGCATCCGCGATGATGGGGGCGTTATGGGAGCCGAAATGCTAGCCAGCTTACGCAGCCTTCGCTAAACCTTTAGGTTAGCGTAAACATCCCACGATGCTCGTCCATGACCTTGAATTTATCGCACAGGCCATTGGTGGTCTCCGAAGTACCAAGGAATAAGAACCCTGGGGGATTCATAACGCCTGCAAGGCGATTCATCACATCGGATTTTGTTTTCTCATCAAAATAAATCAGCACATTGCGGCAGAAAATAATATCGAACTTACCGAGCCCCACAAACGGCGTCAGCAAATTGCCCGTAGAGAATTTGGCCATCGACTTAATGGCATCGTTAATTTCCCAATTATTATTAGCACGTTGCGTGAAGTATTTCATCAACATGGTGATCGGTAATCCACGCTGAATTTCGAACTGACTGTAAATACCAGAACGAGCACGCTCCAATACTTTCTCGGCCAAATCAGTACCGTAAATCTCAAATCGCATGTTCGGATATTTCGCCGACTCCTCTTTCAAGGTCATTGCAATCGAGTACGCCTCCTGCCCTGTCGAACATGCTGCGGACCAGATACGCACGGAGGTCGCCCCTCGTTCCTTCAGCGCCGGAAGTATAACTTTCGATAACTGCTCGAAGGGTTTGGAATCCCTAAAGAACATTGACTCGTTTGTCGTCATCGATTCGATGACCTGATAGGCAAGCGGTGCACTTGGGTTCATGCGTAGCTTCGCCACAAGCTCACGCAAATCAGCCAACCCGTTTGCTTTAGCAATCGGTGTCAGTCGCGTATCGAGCAAATAGCCTTTATCCGGCGTTAACGCCAACCCCGAACGCTGCTTGAGTAAGTCAGCAAGAAACTGGAATTCATCCTGTGCGAGGGTAATGGTCATCTCAGTTCACCCCCTTCATTAAGAATGGAGCAATATGAGGCAGTGGCAAAATGGCGCTGGTGAGCTTGGCATCTACCACTGCCTTGGGCATGCCATAGACCACCGAAGTCGCTTCATCTTGCGCAATCACAGTGCCGCCACGCTCGACTACATCGATCGCGCCGCGCGCACCGTCGGCACCAAGCCCCGTGAGCACCGCCACCAGCAATTTATCCCCATATGCCTTAGCAAGACTGCGCAGCATAGGGTCGGCAGAAGGACGGCAGAAGTTCTCCTGCGGGTTTTGGTCAAGCTCTAGAACCAATTGTGTGCCATCACGCTTCACCGTCATGTGAAAATCGCCCGGAGCAAGGTAGATGACGCCTGACTTTACCACTTCACCGTGCTTAGCTTCATGGCAATCAATGCCACTAACCTTCGCGATATGCTCGGCCAGTGTCGTCGTGAAGTTGGCGGGCATGTGCTGGGTAATAAAAATTGGCGTACGCAGCTTCATACCATTAAACTCACGAAATACTGTCAGCAATGCGTTTGGGCCACCTGTCGATGACGCTATAGCCAATGCCTCTGCGCGCGGCGGCTGCGCCAACTGACGAATGCTCGACAGATGAACTCCAACGGGTGGAGGCAACGGCGCCAGAGGCGAGACCACTGCCCTCACTTGTTCAGGCATTGGAATCCCCTTGGGGGCTAATGCATGAATTTTACGAAGCAATAGCGCATAGAAATCTTCAACCTCATGCGCCGCCTTTGAACTTGGCTTGGCAATATAGTCTGCCGCACCCAGTTGCATGGCTTTAATGCTAGCTTCCGCATTTCGAGTCGTTAGCGTAGACGACATAATCACCTTTGATTTTGGCGATAATTTTAGCATCTCCGGCAATGCTGTCAGGCCATCCATCACCGGCATTTCAATATCGAGGATGATAATATCTGCCTGCGTATTCCTAAGCATATTGAGAGCGATCTCGCCGTTTGAGGCAGAGGAGACCACTTCAATCATACTATCCGTCTTGAGCGCACGGTCGTACAACCCACGAATAACTGCGGAGTCATCCACCAACATGACGCGAATCTTTTGAGCCATTTAGTTGGCCTCGTCGATAATGCCAAGCTGCACCATTTTTCCAGCGATGATTGTTTCATCAAATGGCTTCATCACGTATTCATCCGCACCATTCATAATAGCTTGCTGAATTTTGCTAAATTCGTTTTCCGTCGTACAGAAAATGATTTTTGGCTGGTTCAGCGTTGCATCGGCACGTATTTCCTTCATGCACTCCATGCCATCCATCACGGGCATGTTCCAATCGAGGATAATCACATCCACGCTATTGGCTCGCGTTTGATCCACTGCCTCGCGGCCATTCTCGGCTTCAAGAATATTGAACCCCAGCGGCTCGACAATCCGACGCACGACCTTGCGCACAATTTTTGAGTCATCAACAATCAAGCAGGTCTTCATGCTACTTCCTTACCAAGAGAGGGGATCACGTGTGCAACGTCTAATATGACGAGCAATTCGTTATCAAGCTTAAAAATACCCGCCGACATGCCACGCCAAGCAGACTCCATGTTGGCAGGCACTTTCTCGAACCTATCCATAGTGAGCGACATCACATCCCCCACTTCATCGACCATCAAGGCATAGAGTTCGTGGCGCACCTCGACCACTACTTTCATAATCTTCTCGCGCTCGGGGTAGGGCTCCATTCCCAAACGGCAGCGCATATCGAATGCCGTGACAATACGACCACGCAAGTTAAGTGATCCCGCAATCATCGGCGAGGCAAGCGGTACAGGTGCAATCGGCTGACAGCGCATGACATCGCGTACAGCTAGAACCGAAATACCAAATAGTTGCGCGCCGATGCGCATTGTCACGAATTCCTGTCGTGCGTTACTCGTGGTGCCCGCTGGCAATGTTGCCGTAAGTGTCGTAAGTTCTCCCGACATTATGCTACCTCCACGACACCGTTAAGTTGCTGATGCATAGCGACAACCAGCGCCTCGCGGTCTGTTTTCAGAATAATATCATTCATACCAACCTTCACCGCACGTTGCTGGAAAATATCGTTCACGGTTGAGGTGAACGCAAGAATCGGCACGGATGCAAGTCGTGGGTCAAGCCGCAGTTGGGTGGCAAGATCAAAACCATCCATCTCGGGCATCTCGATATCGGTAATAATGAGGTCGAACGCCGCCTTGTGCGCATCAACCAGCTTCAGCGCCTCATACCCATCTGTTGCTTCGGTTACAATGTAGCCAGAATCTCGAAGGAATGGCACAATCAGCTTACGGAAGAAGACGCTGTCTTCTACTAGCAGCACACGCACACCCGAAACTTTTGCCGCCACTGTACCAAAGCGATCTAAATCACTGACAAGATCTTTGAGTAAGTAGCCAACATCGACTACATCCGTCGTTTTTCCAAGCAAGAGGATGCTACCAAGGCAATGCTCCTCCGAAGAGGCCAGCTTGATATCAAGCGGTGCCTCGATAATGTCGGTAATTGAATCCACCACCAAGCCAATCGTGCGGCCATCATAGGTGAACACCACCACATCGAACTCGCCCTCACTCGGGATCACCTCACCAGGCAGCGTTTTGAGGCGCATCAACTCGCCACGATATTGCACTACATGCTCATGACCAGAAAGTTCAACTGCTTTTGCTTCCACCACCTCAAGCCGCGATACCAACTCCAGTGGCACTGCTTTTGGTGCGCCAGACCCCGCACGGAACACAAGGAAGCTCGCAATTTTCTCGTGCCGCTGTGAAGCACCCGTAAGCAAAGGCTCTTCCTTGCCTGCAGCCTCACGACCACCAAAGCATTTAAGCACCCCATTCGGGTCGAGGATCATAATCACATTCCCATCGCCCAGAATGGTGTTACCCGAGTATATATCGAGCCCCGTGAGCACCGAGCTAACAGGCTTCACTACAATTTCCTCGGTGTCGTAAATCTTATCGAGCACAAGGCCAAAATCCGTGGCTCCAACGCGCAATACAGCGACATAGGAATTGGGGACATCTTCGCCGTCAACATCCGCAGCAACCGCCTTCGTGGGCAATTTGAGAATATCGCTCAGCTGAATCAGCGGTAACAGTTTATCGCGCAGACGAAGGACAGACGATTGGTTAATTGTCTCCACCTGATACGGCGAACCCTCACCCAAGCGCACCAGCTCGACCACATTGAGCTGTGGCAATGCAAAGCGTTGGCCAGCCGACTCGACCAACAGCACCGACACAATCGCCAAAGTTAGAGGGATTTTGATGTGGAACGTAGATCCTTTATTTTTAGCCGATGAAAGCGAGACCGTGCCGCCAATTTTCTCGATATTGGTGCGCACCACGTCCATGCCCACACCACGTCCCGAAACACTCGTCACTTTTTCAGCGGTCGAGAAGCCAGCCTTAAAGACGTATTGCATGATCTGATCATCAGACATGTTCTCGATCTCGGCATCCGTCGCCAAATCTTTTTCAACGATTTTCTGCTTGATGCGCTCAATATTTAAGCCACGCCCATCATCCTTGATCTCGATGATGATATGGCCACCTTCGTGGAACGCCGAAAGCGTCACCGTGCCTACCTCACCCTTGCCCGCAGCCACCCGATCCGCAGGTGTTTCAAGCCCATGGTCGCACGAATTGCGCACCATGTGCGTTAGCGGGTCTTTGATCATTTCGAGCAATTGGCGATCAAGCTCGGTGGCTTCACCAATCATTTTCAGCTCGATTTTCTTATGCAATTCCATCGACAAGTCGCGGATGAGGCGCGGGAATTTCGACCACGCATTACCAATCGGCTGCATGCGCGTTTTCATCACGCTCTCTTGCAGTTCCGAGGTGATTTGCGAAAGTTGCTGCAACGGCGCCTTCAACTCACGATCATCGCGGTGACGCACCACCTGCAGCAGCTGATTACGCGTCAGCACTAGCTCGCCCACCATTTGCATCAAATTCTCGAGCACATCGAGATTCACGCGGATGCTTTGGTTAGCAGACGCGCCAGCGCCCTCCTTTGTTTCCGTATCAAGCCCTTGCTTGATTGCCTTTTCCTTTGCCTGCTCCGAGATTGCAGGTTTGGCAGCAACAGGCATAGGCGACGGCGCAGCAGCAGGCGCTGGCGCAGCATCAGGCACCAAGTAGGTTTCAGGCGCTTTGGTATAATCCTCACCGCCCTCAAGCGTAGAAACGGCATTGGCGAAAGCACGCTCAAGCTCATCCATTTCCGCAGCCGAAGTCGAGGAGACTAACTTCATTTCCGCAGGCGAGAACATGCCATCAAGCCGTGGCTCTTCAAACTTAATTTCTTCGGCAACAAGAGGAGTCGATGCAGCAGCGGACACTACGGCACCGTTCGAATCCGCAAATGCGTTGAGGCGTTTAATGAGATCCTTATCCTCACCGGCAGGTTCGCTACCGTTTTCAGCGAGGTGCTCAATCAGCCCCTTAATGCGATCAATCGCCTCAAGCACCAGAGAGATAGCTTCTGGCGTAACCACGATGGCACCGTCTCGAATTTTACCCAGCACATTCTCGCCCGCATGCGCGACCGATTCCAAGCGAGGAAGGCCAAGAAACCCGCACGTACCCTTGATGGTGTGTACAAGGCGAAAGATATTACCCAAAATGTTCTGGTCGTTTGGATTTTGCTCGAGCTTCACCAGCTCTAAATCGAGAACCGCAAGCGATTCTGATGTTTCCGTAATGAATTCACCAATCAAATCATCCATGTTGAGATTCCCTGTGCTAGGAAGTAAATTGCCCATTTAGGCGTTTTTTATTCCTTCATATTACACGCTTAGGACGAAATGAAAAGTGCAATGGCACAACCATTCACGCGAATTTCATTTTTTTGGAGACAGTGTCGCAGGTGTGGCAAGACGCTAGGAAGCGTTAGCCATCGCCATTTGTGCTTGCGTCACGCGGATAGCAAGCGTTTCGCTATCTACAACGAAGGCAATATTGGCACGCAGCTCATCCGCCAGTGTCATAGCAAGGTAGGGCTGCGCACTCTTGGGCGTTAGGGGCACGGAATCTGATTTATTGAGAATCGCCGCTGTATCGGCATCAAGCTTAATGGTCTCGCCAATCACCTTGATATCAATCTGCTTCTCACCCGCATCCGATTGAGCAATGCGTACCGATAGCTGGCCGCCGCGAATAGCGCTTGCACCTGCAATGACAAACAAATTAAGCATCAGTCGCGCCATTTTTTGGCTAATGGCCACACCCGAAGCATCTGTATGATTATCGGGCCAATCTACTTTTACCTTGGTGCCCGAGAAAAAATCGAGGGTGATTTGTTTCTTTTCCGAGAGTGATGCCTCGCCCGCCTCGCCCACACGGCCATAGGCTTGGCGATAGAACTGCAAGCGGTTGACCGCCTCATGGGCACTATTGACAATAAGCTGCACCGCTTCGTTCTGCATATCGAAGCCTTCCTCATCGAGGAATTCCGCACCGTTATTGACCGCGCCGATGGGCCCCGTCAGATCGTGGCACAGGCGGGTGGCAATCATTTCAGCCAGTTTCGTGTCGTGGTGCATCTCTTAACTCCAAGTACGCGCTAATGCGTGTAAGCGCTTCATTATAGCAGGATCACAGTGCCAACACTACACCCCAACTCTAAACAAAACGTTAAAATGCTAGGTATTATTTGGAAATAATTGCGCCTCAATCAGGGTCGCCAGCGCATGCATGGCCACCATATGGGCCTCCTGCACATGGGCAGTGATAAGCGACGGAACAATAAACACAAAATCAGCATTCGGCACTTCGCCTTGCTTCACCTTTTCGCCCGTAAATAGCACCGTTTTAATGCCTTTTTGGCTGGCGGCATTAAGTGCGCGCACCACATTCGGGCTACGGCCCGAGGTGGAGAGGGTAATCAGCACATCGCCACTGTTGCCTAATGCCTCAACTTGGCGGGCGAAGATGTAATCGTAGGCATAATCATTGGCGATGGCGGTAATGATGCCTGTATCCGCACTCAAGGCAATAGCTGGCAGAGCGCGGCGGTCATTCACATAGCGCCCCACGAACTCCCCCGCGATATGCATGGCGTCGCATGCGCTGCCGCCGTTGCCGCAAAACAACAACTTATTATTTTTTTCGATAGCACTCGCGCATAGTGCCGCCAGCACTACCAGCTGCTCACCCGATTGTTCGAGGAATCCATCCACCGCCACGCGGTGATTATCGGCGATTTTTTTTAGCGTTGGGTTCACAGTCGCAGCCCCGCAATGTTGTTGGCATAGTCGCCTGCATTGCCCGTGAACACGGCACTGCCCGCCACCAGCACATCGGCCCCTGCGGCAATCACTTGCGGCGCAGTCTCGCGGTTAATGCCGCCATCCACCTGCAACATAATCTCGCGGCGCGAAGCCGTAATCATCGCGCGCAGGGATTGAATTTTGCGCAATTGGCTCGGGATGAAACTCTGCCCACCAAACCCTGGGTTCACCGTCATCACCAAAATCAAATCCACCTGCCCCATCACATATTGCAACACCGATTCATGCGTGCTGGGGCAAACGGAAACGCCCGCCTTAATGCCCAGCGATTTAATTTGCGACACGGCGCGGTCAAGGTGCGGCGTCGCCTCGGCATGGATGGTGATGATATCCGCACCAGCCTTAGCAAATTCGGGGATGAGGTCGAGGCAAGAAATCATCAGATGCACATCGAGCGGTAGTTTGGTGTGAGGCCGCAGCGCCTTCACCACCGCAGGGCCAATGGTCAGGTTCGGCACAAAATGCCCATCCATCACATCGACATGAATCATATCCGCGCCAGCTTTGCTCACAGCGGCGATTTCCTCGCCAAGGCGTGCAAAATCAGCGGAGAGGATGGAAGGAGCAATCTGGATTTTGTTTGTCATGCGTTCGTGATTAGCAGTGGCGCTGGCTTACGACAATCACAAACTAGCGTTTGGTAAACACTACGCCAAAAAAACCATCCATGCCGCCTTGCGAGGCCATGAGCGCAGGTGTGGTGCGCAGATAGCCTTCAGTGGTGATGCATTCAGCGGGGATGCCGCTGTTGTTGTCTACGTTTGTCATGATTGCATCCGCGCGCTGCTCAGCAAACCACGCCGCTTGCTGCTCACCCTCTTCGGCTTCCAGCGAGCAGACGCAATAGACGAGCTTGCCGCCGACTTTTAGCCAATCCCATGCGCGCAGCAGCAACGCACGTTGCAGGGCGACCATTTCGGCAATATCGGCTTCGCTCACCAACTGCACCACCTCGGGGTGGCGGCGCCATGTGCCCGTCGCCGTGCACGGCGCATCGAGCAAAATCGCGTCATAGGCGCGGCTGGGTTGCCACGCGAAGGCATCCGCCACAATGGTGTTGGCCTGCATGTTCATGCGCTTCAGGTTTTCTTTCACCTTCTTCATGCGCGCGGGCGACTTATCAATCGCCGTGACGAACGCGCCTGCTTGAATCAGCTGCATGGTTTTGCCACCTGGCGCGGCGCAGATATCGAGCACCTGATGATCCTTCACATCGCCCAATAGTCGCACGGGGAAGCTAGCCGCCACATCCTGCACAAAAAATGCGCCCGCATCGTAACCCGCCAGTTGCTCAACCGGCAAATGCGAGCCCGCGAAACGCACCATCTGCGCATCGATGCGCGTTGCACCCTCCAACTCCAACGTGCTTTGAATATCGAGCGGTGCGCGCTGGCTTGCGACCTGAGCCATCACCGAAACATTTTCTGACCCATAGCGTTGTTCCCAGCGGGCGCGCAACCATTCAGGCAGGTTTTGCGTGGGCGCTGGAAGCACTGGCTTCTCGCGCCCAATTTTTTGTAGCACGGCATTCACCAGCCCCGCAAATCCTGCATCCTTACCCGTTTTCACCAGTGCCACGGTTTCGTTCACCGCTGCGTGGGCGGGCGTGTCGAGCAGCAGCAATTGTGCCGCACCAAGCCGAAGCGCATTGGTCACTGCGAGGCGTTTGGGCGGGAGTTTTTTATCGAGGTAGGGCGCAATCACTGCATCTAACTGGCCGAGATGTTGCAGCACGGTTAGCACCAACAACATCGAAAACCGCTGGTCGGCCTCGGCACCAAACAGCGGGTGCTTGGCCACTGCCTCATCGAGGTTGAGGCGTTCACCCAGCACATGCCCAAGCAGCGCATGCGCCTGCGCACGGGCAGTGGGGATGATTTTGGTGGATTTTTGCGGTGCGGATTTTTTCATTCCCTGCTCATGCCAGCTAAACCGCCCACTTGCAACCGCCGACAATGCGCCTATAGTGACGCAATGAACCAGCCAGACGCACCAAAACCAATTGAACCCGCACCGAGTGAACCGCCCGCAACTGAGGCTGAACAAGCTTTACCAACGGAAACGCCCGCCCGCCCACGGCTCGACCCCACCCGCTACGGCGATTGGGAACTCAACGGCAAATGCGTCGATTTTTAAGGCGTATTCTAGGTTTTTACTAAATCAGCCACGACTTTATTCAAGCCACAGCATCCTCGGTGTGCCCTGCCGACATGCAGCGCCCCTTAACCACATTTTTTTACCGTTGATTTAAATTATTAACATAATTTAATGACAAATGCCTGAAACTGTAACAAAAGCTTCACATTCCTCGTCACTTAGCTGTGCTAGATTAAAGATGGAATAATGTTAGGAGAACTGTGACTACGGCCATAACAAAGGATAGCGCAAGCAACCCGCCAGTAACGGCAGCTTCCTCGCAACTGCGCGAGCAAGCGCCTTCGGCCATTGCCGCTGCTGCCCCCGAAAAACCCAAGCGCACGCTGGGGCTGAAGATTTTTGATAATTTTCTTTATACTTTTCTTTCGAACACGACCGTATTTGCAATCTCCGTATGGTTTACCTACCTCACCAAGTTCGGAAATGAAGTTGGAAAATCTGGATCTAAAATGAGGGGTTTTGGCAGCTGGTTTAAAGAACGCAGTGATCCAGTAAAAAAATTCATTTCATCACTTGGTTTTAGCAAAACAAGTACTGACAATCTAACTATGGTCGGATTCTCGTTCTTGGATGGAACCTTATTCGCACCTCTTGTTAAACTCTTCGAGGATAGACGAGAAAAGATTGCCTACGGCATAGATACTGTATTGGGCACTAAACCCAAAGATGAATCCGTTTACATTGCAGAACCTAAGCAAACATGGGGAAGCGTGATAATGGGAAGGATTCTAACCCTTTCAATTGTACTGCCAACAGCACTTGTGCTTAATAAAGAGCTTAAAAACGGAAATTCGCTTTTCGGCGTCAAGCCTGGCAGCAATATAAATGCCAAATTTTTAGAAGAACCAGGCCGCAGATTTGGAGAAAAAGTTGTCGAAACAATGCCGGCGTTTAAGGCAACTTTAAACAAACTTTTTGGTGCAGATCTCAAAATCCCGAAACTTTTCGAGATTGTAAGATTTGAAGCATTTTATACTTCAGTGTGCACAGCGGGATTATATGTTATCAGTCGGGCGCTTGCGAAGCGACACCCGACCGAAGAACAAAAGCATCTTAAAAATCCGAGTTTGAAATCCGTTGATGTCGTACAAGAGCCAGAACAGCCACAAGGTAAATCTCAAAAATCACAGCAAACTAGCCAACCCACTTCAATCATCAGCAGTGTAAACCTACAAGACCGCCTAGCAGCGCCTGCGAAAACGGCGGAGCTCACTGCTTAGATTGCAGTCCGCGCAAAATGTGCGTATAAAGGGTGGGCATGATGAACACCCGCACACAACCCTCCCTCAGCCGCGACTTTAAATTACTGTCGCTGTTTATTGTGTTTATCCTGCTGCTGGTCTCGGTGTGGGTGGCTGTTGGCACCTACGATAATTACGAAAAAGACATCATCAAGCAAATGGAGAGCGAGGCACTGCGCATCGATCGCGGGTTGATCGTTGAAATTGAGAACGCCTCCTACATCCTCGAATCTGTCGGGCGTCAAATTCAATCGACCAACGATGAATCCGATAATATCGCGCAATTATTCTTCTCGTTCGCCAAAACAGATGGCCCCAAACGCGCTATTTTCTCGTGGGCGAACCGCAATCAGATGATCACGGTCAGCAATAATCTTGGCGTGCTCGACAAACCCATCGATGTATCCGACCGCGATTATATCAAAAAAGCCATTGCCGAACCGTGGAAGGTTCATATCGGGCGCCCTATTCAGGGCCGTCTCTCTCACACATGGATTTTGCCGCTGAGCCTAGGGCTGACCGATAAGAACGGCACCTATCTTGGCTCGGTGATTGTAGCGCTGGATGCTGAATCACTCGGCAACGATGTCAGCAGCAACATGAAGGATATGGGCATCCGCTTTGCCATCACTAACTTATCCTTCACGTTGCTCACACAATCGCCCGCTGCCGAAAAATTCTTTAACGAGAATTTCGATATCAATCGACTCAGCAAAATTGATTTCAAGAAAGGCGCTTCGGGTCGCTACTCCAGCGCTTCACTCTTTAATCACTCGCAAATTTACTCCTATTATGAGCGCTCAAGCCAATACCCCTACATCATTTTTCTAGGGCTCGACCAAACGCAAAGCGGCAAAGAGCTGCGTCAATTATTAATCCCTCGCCTGC
Organism: Alphaproteobacteria bacterium; assembly: GCA_035911175.1. Lineage (GTDB taxonomy): Bacteria > Pseudomonadota > Alphaproteobacteria > Rickettsiales > UBA3002 > QFOX01. The sequence goes on along the minus strand of JAMHWA010000022.1, from coordinate 149,045 downwards.
TCCAGCTTTTTGCGATTGCGATTTTTTTATTGTTCATTCTGTGGACCGTGCGCAAACGCATCATTTACCCCGTTATTACACTCACCGAACATACGGCAAGCATTGTCCGTGGTGATACGTTCACTGCCGATTTAACGGCTGGGCCAATGGAAATTGAACAACTCGCACACGAGATCAAGCGGCTATATGACTATATCGAAGAGCGTCGCAGAATCGAGGCAGAGTTGCGGCTTAAAAATGCCGAACTCTCGCGCGTGAAAGAAGCAGCACAAATTACCAATCAAGTGAAAGCCGATTTTTTTGCCTATGTGGGGCAGGAGCTCACGGAGCCAACAGAAAACATTCTACAGCATATCGAAACAATCAAAGATCAACTGTACGGTCCTATCGGCAGCCCCAAATATCTGGGTCATGCTGTATCGATTCACGAGCAAGCGCATCAGCTTATTGCAATGCTCGAGGATATCAAATCGATCTCGAAGGCAGAGACCGGCTTGCTGGCACTCAATGAAAGCGATGTCGACCTTTTGTTTGTCTTGCAAAAAACCATCCGCATATTCCGCGATAAGCAGGCACCTGCTATCGACCTTCATCTGGATATCAGTGGCACGTTACCGCACATACGCGGCGATGAACTGCGAGTGAAGCAACTGCTGCTGAACGTCATGAACAGCATCAGCCAGCAAATGCTCCATAACGAGCCACTGCGCATCACCTCGAGCCTCAAGGCACAGGAATTATCACTGATTTTCTCGTATACAGGCCATAGCAGCCTAGCCACAGCAAGCCGCAGCAAACAAGGGCTTTCGCTGGCACTGGCACGGCTTTTGATTACGCTACATCAAGGCACGCTGGAAATAAAAACCACAGCGGATGGCATAAGCGTGATTACGCTGAAGTTTCCAGCACTGCGGGTGCTTTAATTAGCCTAAAAATTTATTGCTTCGTGGGAAGCCCACTGGTGGCAAATGGCCAGCGCCTGCACGGCTGCCAAGCCATGGCTTCACGTCGCCTTCCGTGCGCACACGGTCGCCAATATTCCAGCTTAGGCCCTCTTTAAGCACAAAGCATTTGGCATCCGCCAAATGAGCGCCTTTGTATTTTTGTAGCGCCACACCCTGCCCGCGCTGCATCACTGGCACTTGATCGAGCGGAAAGACGAGGAGCTTGCGGCTAGTGCCAATCACCGCCACATGGTCGCCCACCGCCTCGACACAGACATTAGCTTTGGAGCCCTCGGTAGTGTTGAGCACTTGTTTGCCGCCACGCTTTTGCGCCAGCACTTCGGCCTCTTCTACAATGAAGCCCTTGCCATTATCGGCAGCGAGCAACAGTTTGCGCGCAGGCTCGTGCACCAGCATTTCAACAATTTCGTGGTTCTGGTCGAGGTCGCACATCAGGCGCACGGGCTCGCCCTGCCCTTTGGCGCTAGGCAATTTGTCGCACGGCAGGGTGAAGAATTTACCATCGGTCGAGAATACCAACAATTTATCCGTCGTTTTTGCCTTGAGTTGGAAGCATGCCTCGTCACCCTCTTTGAAGGTGAGGTTAGGCAGCACATCGTGGTGGCCTTTAAATGCGCGAATCCAGCCCAGCTTGCTGCACACCACCGTAATGGGCTCTTTCTCGATGAAAGCCTCGACCGAAATATTGACGTTGGCGGGCGCAGCGGTCAATTCGGTGCGACGCGCAGCAAGGTTCTTCTGTGCCTTAAAGCGCGCCTTCACGGCTTTCACTTCCTCGCCAATTGCGCCCCAGCGCTCGTCGTCATTTTTCAATAATTGCTGCAGCGCTTTTTGCTCGGCCTTGAGTTCCTTGTGTTCGCGCTTGAGCTCCATTTCCTCGAGCTTGCGCAATTGACGCAGGCGCATATTGAGGATGGATTCGGCCTGAAGCTCGCTCAAATCAAACGCGGCCATTAACTCTTGCTTTGGCTCATCTTCCTCGCGGATGATGCGGATTACTTCATCGAGGTTGAGGAAGCAGGTGATGAAGCCCGAGACAATCTCCAAACGGCGCTTGATGGCTTCCAACCGGTGGTTGGATTTGCGCACCAGCACCTCATGACGATGATCCAAGAAAGCCTGCAACATCTCGCGCAGGTTCATCACGCGCGGAATACCATCCGCGCCCAGCACGTTCATGTTCACGCCGTAGCGAATTTCAAGATCGGTGACACGATAGAGCGATTCCATGAGGATTTCAGGATCGACATTCTTCGATTTCGGCTCCAGCACCACGCGCACTTTGTCGGTCGATTCATCTTGGATATTGGCCAGAAGCGGAAGTTTCTTCTCGCGGAAAAGCTCGGCAATTTTCTCGATAAGTTTCGATTTTTGCACCTGATACGGAATCTCCGTAATCACCACTTGCCACAAGCCATGGCTCAGTTGTTCCTTCTCCCATTTCGCACGCACGCGCAAGGAGCCGCGGCCATTGGTATAGACATCCACCAGCGTTTGCGTGGATTCAGTAATCAACCCACCGGTCGGGAAATCGGGCCCTTGCACGAAGCTGACCAATTTTTCTATCGAGGCATTGGGGGTTTTAATGAGGTATCCGAGTGCGTCGCACAGCTCGAGGATGTTATGCGGTGGAATGGCGCAGGCCATGCCCACGGCAATCCCTTCGGCCCCATTAGCCAGCAAATTGGGGTAGCCTGCAGGCATCACCACCGGCTCTTGCTCGGTGCCGTCATAGGTGGGTTTAAAATCCACCGTGTCGTTGTCCATATCCTCCATCAGGAGAATCGCGGCATCGGTCATTTTCGCTTCGGTGTAACGCATGGCCGCCGCGTTATCGCCATCGATGCTACCAAAGTTCCCCTGACCATCCACCAGCGGATAACGCACGCTGAAGGTTTGCGCGAGGCGCACCATGGTGTCATAGACCGCTGTGTCGCCATGCGGGTGGTATTTACCGATCACATCCCCCACCACGCGGGCGCATTTTTTGTAGCCCGAAGCAGGGTCGAGCCGCAGTTGCATCATGGCGTAAAGTAAGCGGCGGTGGACAGGCTTCAACCCATCGCGCACATCCGGCAGCGAGCGGGCAGTGATGGTGGAAAGCGCATAGGCAAGATAACGCTCGCCGAGGGCATCCTTGAAGGAAACGGTCTCAATCGGGTTCGCGTTAACTGGGGGTGTAGATTTTGCCATAGGTGCGCGAAACTAGCGCAAACAGCGGCGATTGCAAGGATTTATCCGCGGGTTTGGCTAGTAGCTTTTGCTGCCGTAACGCTAGGAACCACGCAATTCACCTTAACATCCGTACTGTCGGGCACACGGACTACCTCGAACTGCTGCGCTCTCGAACATTGTTCGCCCATCAGCGGTGCCACATCAATAACGCCGTTGGTATTCGTATCATCGGAAACAACCCCAGCCAGCTTCACTTCGTTACCAACCAAGCGGAGGCGCACGACATCTTGCTTCATATCAGGAGTGTTGAGGACTGCCTTTAATTCATCGGCCGTAAAGCCACCTACTTTATCTGGTGTCGCAGCGGCTTGTGGAGCACGCGTAGCAGATGGTTGGTTCACATCCTTGCCCTGCGCAGGTCCGTCAGCCTTGGGTGACGTATCGTTTAAACCCAACTTGCCATTGATCCAGCCGCCGATTTTGTTGCCGCCCATCAACGCACCACCGATGGTAAGCGCGGCGGTAAGGAACATTCCCATGAGGTTGCCAAGGAAGCTGCCATCGTTGAATAGGCCGCCGAGGAATCTACCTATAATCAGACCGATACCACCGCCACCAAGCAGGCCGAGAATGCCGCCAACCGAACCCTTTTTAAGGAAGCCAGATGAGCCACCCACACCGTCACCTTCGGAATCGTGGTCTTGCGCGGCTGAAGCATAGTGCGACCCCTCTGGCATGCGTGCAAGAACCTTGTCTGCATAGGCCAACGACCTTTCAGGGCTGCCAGAATTGTAGGCCGATAGCGCCTTGCGTATGTCACCATGTTGCTTGAGCAAGTCGCCCATCTTCTTTGCGGCACCTTCCGCAGCGGAGTGCGGATTCCAAGGATCGACCTTGTACTCTTGCGCGGTGGTGGGAATAAATTGGAAAAGGCCAGAATCCTCTTTGGTGCCCTTAGCTGCAGGGTCACCACCCGATTCTTGCTTCATCAAGGCATGCAAAAGACCAGGGTATTGCGAAAGTCCATGTTTTTTCTCAAGATCCGCGAATTTCAGGTGCGACGCCCAATCGAAAGACGTCCAAAAACTTGTTTTAGTGTATTTAGCATCACCCGCATCAGGAAAGCCAAGCTTCTGCGCAACTTCCATGCGCCGCTGTTCGTGTGCTGGCTCTCTGCGTTTTAACTCTCTGTCACCAATGCTCATAATACCTCTACCTTGGATAGTACCACATCCAGCAGCGAGTAATGTGACAGTTGTGTGAAGATTTGCGCCGAATCGTAGCGCACAAGAGGGGTGATTCAGGCCTTAAACAGGCAGTTTTCTGGCCAAAAGCCCTACAAAATGGGCGCGCAAGGCGGGTGGCTTTCGGTTAAGCGCGGGTAACAGCCGCGTTTCGAGGAAATGCCCCGCCAGCGCCACCCCCTGCCCCACCTCAGCGATTGAATCTGGAATATGATCATTATCACGAATGAATTCTGGAAGTGCCAACATGCGCTCGTGGTAGGGCGCACCGGCCGCTTGCGTCACCGCGCGCCCCGATTTGGGCGATACATAATTCAGTGCCTCGGTGGTTCCCGTTGCCGCGCAACTGGTTAAATCCAGCCCGAACCCTGCTAGTTCCAGCAGCGCCAACTCCAGCCGCACATATTCCGCTAGCCACACCAATTGCTCCACCCCCGCCGCGACATGCTGAAGGAAGCTCACGAGCTGTGCATACAGCTCAGGGTGCGCATCGCGCTCAGCAAGGCTGGTTGCCACCATACTCATCACACTACCGACGGCGGAAAGCTTCAAGGGGTCATGCATCACCCGCGCGGCGAAGCTGTGTTTGGCCTCAAGCGTTATCGTGCCCATATGCTCGGGCATCCGCGCTTTCCAGTTCACTTCCACAAGGGTGGCGGGCTGCACATCCGCACGGTTTTTGCTGGTCAGTGCCCGCTTCATCACCCCACGCACCAACCCATGCGCGGGCGTGAACACCTGCACAATCGCATCATGATCGCCGAATTTATCGACGGTCAGTATCAGGGCTTCATCGGTGAAGTGCAGCATGGGAATGGTTATACAGTAGCAAAACGAAAAGCGGAAACTACTTCTTCCCAAACTCCAGCCCCAGATAGCTATAGCTCTCGGGTTTGTCTTTCCAATCCGCCCGCACCTTCACGAATAGATAGAGGTGGCACTTCGCCCCAATCAGACGGCCGATTTCGTGGCGCGCGCGTTCGCCGATGGCTTTTAGCATCTGCCCGCCCTCGCCGATGATGATGGTTTTCTGCCGTTCGTTCTGCACGATGATGTTCTGGTGAATCTCGACCGAACCATCCTTACGTGCTTCGTATTTTTCATTCTCAACCGTGAGCGTATAAGGCAGCTCCTCCTGCAATTTCAGGAAGCATTGCTCGCGGGTGAGCTCGCTGGCAATCAGCCGCATTGGCATATCGGTCAGCGCTTCGCGATCATACAAATGTGGGCCTTCGGGCATCATTTTCGCCAATTCGATGCGCACATCATCTACCCCATCGCCTTTGCGGGCGGAAATCATGAAGATATGCTGCCACACCAAGCGCTCATTGAACCATACTGTACGCTCCAGCAGCACTTTTTTATCGTCCACCGCATCGGTCTTGTTGAGGGCGATGATGGCAGGCTTGTGCAAATCGCGGATGCGGTTCAGCACCGCCTCCGTTTCCTCGGTCGGCTTTTTGCGCGCATCGTGGATGAACAAAATCACGTCCGCACTGCGTGCAGCGTTCCATGCCGCCTGCACCATCGATTTCTCGAAGGTCTGGGTGGCATCGAACACCCCCGGTACATCCACAAACACCAATTGCGCCTCGCCTTCCATGGCCACGCCCGTGACGCGGGTGCGGGTGGTTTGGGCTTTGGGCGTCACAATCGAGATTTTCGCCCCCACCATACGGTTCATGAGGGTCGATTTGCCTGCATTGGGGGCGCCAATCAGGGCAATATGGCCGCACGCGGCGATGGTTGGGTCAAAGGTCATGGGCGGCGATGTAGATGAAATATATTGAAAATGCTAGGGCAGATTAGCCAACCCCACGCTTTTCCTTGACGGTAGGGGGATTTTGGGGCATAAACAACCCTGAGTTAGGTCGCTAACTCTTTGATACTATCTACCTCCTGCTTGCGGTTCGCTGCCAAAAGTGAATTTCTACGGTGGTGCGAACGGAGCTTATCCTCCTTTCGAATGTTGTTGAAGAGTTAGGCGTGGGGTAACCTCCGCTAGACTGCGCTCACTCTCATTCCCTCCACGGTGGTGGTCGTGAGAAAATAACGCCATTTCTTAGGAGTATTCTAATGGCTACTGGTATCGTTAAATGGTTCAACCCAACCAAAGGCTACGGCTTCATTCAACCTGATCAAGGTGGTGCAGATGTGTTCGTACACATCACCGCGCTTGAAGCTGCTGGTCTGCGTTCGCTGAACGAAGGTCAAAAAGTCAGCTACGAACTTGCTACCAACAAAGGCAAGACCTCGGCTGCCAACCTGAAACTCGCTGCGTAAACTACCAGCTTGATTTAGACTACTCCCGCCGAGATTCGTCTCGGCGGGTTAATTTTTAAGTATTTGCCTACCGCCTACCCTGTAAAAAATTTTATTCCTTTAGGAATAAAGCTCAGTAGTACCTACGTACGCCGCCCGCTTTCGCCTTTTGGCATTCTTTGCGCGCGTTGATTTGTGTTTAGGTGCTGCAAAACAGACACCTAAACCTATTGATGAACAATTCTGTTTATCAAAGGCCCATCACACATATCTAAACGATAGGACTACACCACTATGCAACATTTCGATGAATTAAACCTGCCGCCCGCATTGCGCGCTGCACTCAAAGCCATCAACTTCACCACCCCAACCCCGATTCAGGCGCAGTCGATTCCCCTCGCGCTCGATGGACGCGACGTGCTGGGCACGGCCATGACAGGCTCGGGCAAAACCGCGGCGTTCTGCATTCCCATGATCGCCAAAATGCTCACCAATTCGCGCGGCTCGGCGCTCATCATGCTGCCCACGCGTGAGCTGGCAAACCAAGTGGAAACCGTGGTCAAGCAACTTGTTGGCCAATATAGCCCCATCAAAACCGCCTTGCTCATTGGCGGTGATTCGATGCCCAAGCAACAAGCACAACTGCGCGCCCGCCCACGGATCATCGTTGGTACCCCAGGCCGCATCACCGATCACCTTCAACGCGGCAGCCTGATGCTGCACGATGCGACTTACCTCGTGCTCGATGAGACCGACCGCATGCTCGACATGGGTTTTGAAGACCAGATCATGGCGATTTTGAAATACCTGCCGCAACAGCGCCAAACATTGCTGTTCTCGGCCACGCTGCCTCCGCAAATTCTCAAACTTTCCGAGAAATATTTGCGCAACCCCGCGCGCGTCGAGGTGGGCGAAACCAACAAAGTCGCCGACCGTATCGACAACAAATCGGTGAACGTGACGAATGAGGAAAAATACAACCTTCTCGTCAAGGAACTGAAAGAGCGCACAGGCACCGTGATTGTGTTCGTGAAAGCCAAATACGCGACCGAAAAACTGGCAGCCAAACTCAAAAAATCGGGTTTCACGGCGGATGCGATTCATGGCGACCTTGAACAACGCCAGCGCGACCGTGTGCTGCGCGCCTTCCGCGAGAAGCAGCACCGCATTCTCGTGGCGACCGACATCGCCGCGCGTGGCCTCGATATTCCGCATATCGAGCATGTCATCAACTACGACCTTCCCCAAGCGCCGGAGGATTACATCCACCGTCTTGGCCGCACCGCACGTGCGGGGGCGGATGGTGCAGCGCTTAGCTTTATTGCGCCTGAGGATCTCATCAAATGGCGTTCCATCCAGAAACTGCTCGACCCCAACGTAAAGCTTGATCCACTGCCTGCTGGCATGGGCAAGTCGAAGCGCCGTGGTGGCCGTAGCCGCAGTGGCGGCGGTGGCAACCGTGGCGGCCAAGGTGGCAGCTTCGGTGGCGGCAACAGCAACGGTGGCGGTCAACGTCGTTCGGGCGGCGGACACCGTAGCGGCGGCGGCAATCGCCACAGCGCACCTAAGGCAGCAGTGGCTTCGTAAGAAGCATCGCTAGCCCTAAAAACGAAACGCCGCTTTGTGAGAACAAGGCGGCGTTTTTCGTTCGCCCCCTTCCTGATACGCAAAACCCATGCATTTATAGTGGCTCAACCGAAGGAGCCCACTATGAAACGCTATTTAAAAAGCCGCCGCAGCCGCAAAAATGTCTATGAAACCAGCGCATTGCGCGACCAGTTCATTCGCCAGCTGACACTGGAGATGGACGCACTGATTAAACAGCAGTTGGAGCAATTCAACCAAACCCTGCAAACACAAGTGACCCAAGCCTTCCAAGGCATTGTGGCGGGCGACACTTCAATCCCGCCCATCACACCAGGGCAGCAAGAGCTGGGTACCATCAACAGTGTTGGCCAATTGCTTGCAACGGGCGCACGCTATCTGGTCAGTCGTCCACGAACCTCACGCAGTAGTGCCGAAACGGGGCGTTCTGTCAGCAACGAAACCGAGTTTCGTACTAGCCGCGCCCAGCAATTGGCGGAAATGCAGCGCATGCTCGCACAGGGTGAAAAGAACCTATGATAAAAAAAATGCCCCCGACTGATAGCAAGATCGGGGGCACCAATACGAGACATTAAACAACGTTCCTGACAGGAATTAACCACACATGCGCACCGCCAAACAGCGCTGCTTTTGCAAGCGCCCCATGCGCCCAGCGCAAGGCGCAATCGACACATAACTGTCACAATTCTTCTGTGAATTTCACACAACTGTCACACACGGCCATTCGTAATTGCGTTATGGTGAGGGTATGAATAAAGATGAAACAACAACCACGCACAGCGACTATCAAGGCATACACACCATGTTTAACCCCACCGATTATATTAAACTCAACAATGACGGTTATGCCCTGTGCACCAACCCGATGGCGGATGGTGGGCTCGAGGCAATCATGGTCAACACGCGCCTTGCAGGTGAGGGCTTGCGTAATTTCGAAAGCTCCATCAAGCGCATGGTGCTTTCCAAGCTGTTTTCGCCTAAGTTTGGCGAGGTGATTCTCACCGCCACGCGCCTTTCCAGCCACGAACTGGCATAAATGTCAGGCTACCACATGGTGTTAACCAAAAGTTAAGTTTCTACCGCTATAATAGCCATGGAGTCACTTCAATACGAGGACACCTACTATGGCCGACAACACCAGCAAATTGCCACCCATCTACCAAGAGCGAAAAGATGCCTTGAAAGCTAGCGTCGATAGTGGTGATGGACGTGTCATTGAAACACCATCGAAAGAAAAATTCGCCTCGCTTGCTGGGCTCAACGTTGGCATTTTAAAAGACGGCGGAGTATTCATAACCAAGGGCGATAAGGACTTAAGCGTTAAGGGCTCCACCGTATTGGATGACAAAAACGGCCTAATGTGTAACGATAAATATAAAGCTGATGACATACGCAAAGCAGTTAGTGATGCACTTGCTGATAAGCAGCTAACTGGCGTAGAGGCCAGCAATCTTGCTAATATGATTGAGAAACCTTCTTTACCTACCGATGACGCAAGCTGTGGTAGGCGCTCTGGTCGCCGTAGCTAACCAACTTGTATCTTCGCAACGACTACGCATAAAAATGCTTCTAAACTCTAGCAATTAGCACTACCTCCCCTTGCATTTGCCCCTTCAGCCGCTACAAATAGCGCATGGATCGTCCGCGCTATGAACAGTTTGGCATCAATATCGAAGAGCAAGGGAACACCACCCATGTCTTCAAAAACCAAGTGCTTGTTGGCTCGTTCACGATCGATATTGAGCAGCGCAAACTGAAGTTCGATTTCCCAAATAACAAATACTTCAACTATTTCGCTTATGTTGCCTCGGATAAACCCAGCAATCGCGTGAAATGGGTGAACGAAAACCTCTCGCAGGATTCGATGGATAACCTGCAAGCGGGTGTGGCCTTCCTTGGCTTTGCGAAGTTCGAAGAGCTCATGGCCGTGACCCTCGCCGCGACTGAAGAAGGGGAAGGTGTGCACCATGCGCCCAACCAAACCATCGTCCACTGAGAATCCATTCCTTGAGGATCTCGACAAAAAAAGCCCGCAGGAATTGGCGGATTATTTCTATGCGCTGGCCGAGGAAATCATCGCCAGCCCCGAGGAATACAAAGTCAAAATGCAGCTCGCCCAGCTCGATATTTCCGAGCTTGATGGCATTGACCTCAACACCGCCGTTGGGCGCAAAAAACTCGCCAAAATATTCCGCCTATTGGCTGAACAGGCGCTGCGCGGCAAGGATGTGTACCTTGCCACCGTCACCGATAAATCGAAAGATACGCGCGGGCGGTAAGACTTTTCAGCCCTATCATTCATAAAAGAAGCGAGTCAGACGAACATCCCTGTGCCCGCTACGAGCGCGCAGATTTGGTCAGTAAACCAAATCGAAGCAATCAAAAGCTAGTGCCGCAACCCCTCACCGTCCTCGTCCTTGCCAGCTTTGAGCACGGACTCATCTTCGACTTCCACCCAATCCGTAATCGGTGTGGGTGCGGTGACGAGCGCATGCTTCAGCACTTCATCGACATGGCTGACGGGAATGATGGTGAGGAGCTTTTTCACGTTATCGGGAATTTCTTCCAGATCTTTCACGTTCTCCTGCGGAATCAGCACGGTGGTGATGCCACCACGTAGTGCCGCAAGCAGCTTCTCTTTAAGGCCACCAATAGCCGTCACGCGGCCACGCAGCGTCACTTCCCCAGTCATCGCCACGGTTTTCTTCACAGGAATACCCGTGAGCACCGAAACAATGGTGGTGCACATGGCAATACCGGCCGAAGGACCATCCTTTGGTGTCGACCCGTCTGGCACATGGACATGGATATCCTTCTGCTTGAACTTGGTAGGCTTGATGCCAAACTCCAGCGCGCGGCTATGCACATAGCTATGCGCCGCTTGTACGGATTCTTTCATCACATCGCCCAGCGTGCCCGTGTATTTAATGCCGCCTTTGCCGGGAACGGTAACGGACTCAATGACGAGCAAATCGCCACCTGTTTCCGTCCACGCCAAGCCAGTGGTGCAGCCAACTTGGTCGACCTTCTCGGCCTCGCCATAGCTGGTTTTGCGCACACCGAGATATTTACCGAGGTTCTTGCGGGTGATGGTGATTTTCTTCTCACCCTTCATCATGATTTGCTTCACGGCCTTACGCGTCATGCGCGCCACTTCGCGCTCAAGGTTACGCACTCCCGCTTCACGCGTGTAATAACGAATTGTGTCGCGCAGCGCTTCCTCGGAAATGGTGAGGTCGTTCTTGCTTAGGCCATGATCCTTCATCACTTTGGGGATGAGGTGATCCGTCGCAATATCCACCTTCTCGTCCTCGGTGTAACCCGAGAGGCGAATCACTTCCATACGGTCGAGCAGTGGGCGTGGCATGTTGAGGGAGTTGGCGGTGGTGATGAACATCACGTCGCTCAAATCGTAATCCACTTCAAGGTAGTGGTCGTTGAAGTTTTTGTTTTGCTCAGGATCCAAAACCTCGAGCAGTGCCGCTGCTGGGTCACCGCGGAAGTCATTGCCCATTTTATCAATCTCATCGAGCAGCATCATCGGGTTAGATGATTTCGACTTCTTCATGCTTTGGATGAGCTTACCCGGCATCGACCCAATATAGGTGCGGCGGTGGCCACGGATTTCCGATTCATCGCGCACGCCACCGAGGGAGATTTTGATGTAGTTACGCCCCGTCGCTTTCGCAATCGAACGTGCGAGCGATGTTTTACCAACCCCTGGAGGGCCAACGAGGCACAGGATGGGGCCTTTGATGGATTTGGTGCGCGCCTGCACCGCGAGATATTCGAGGATGCGCTCTTTCACTTTTTCCAAGCCCGAATGGTCGGCATCAAGAATTTTCTCGGCCGCTGGCAAGTCCGCTTTCACCTTCGTTGGCTTCTTCCACGGCAACGATACCATCCAATCGAGGTAGTTACGTATCACGGAAGCTTCCGCCGACATGCTGCTCATTGTGCGCAGTTTTTTGAGTTCGGATTCACACTTCTCGCGCGCCTCTTTGCTCAATTTAGTTTTCTTGATTTTCTCTTCAAGCTCGCTGGTTTCGTCGCGGCCTTCGTCAATCTCGCCCAGCTCTTTCTGAATCGCCTTCAACTGCTCATTCAAATAATATTCGCGCTGGGTTTTCTCCATCTGCTTCTTCACACGGCCACGGATGCGCTTCTCGGTGTTGAGCACACCGATCTCCGATTCCATCAGCGCATAGACATGCTCCAAGCGATCCGAAACTTTGATGAGTTCGAGGATTTGCTGCTTGGCGGGAATATCAATCGCCATATGCGCCGCAACCGTATCCGCCAAAATAGATGGCGAAGTGATTTTTCCAATCGCACCAAGTGTTTCAGGCTGAATCTTTTTGTTGAGCTTAATGTATTCCTCGAACTTAGAAATCACCGAACGGAACATTGCCTCGGTTTCCACCGCATCGCCCAGAGGCTCGGCAAGCTCCTCGGTTTCCACCTCGTAGAATTCATCGTTGTCGGTAAAGCGCATCACCTTCGCGCGCTGCACCCCTTCCACTAGCACCTTCACGGTACCATCGGGCAGGCGCAACAGTTGCAGCACCGTGGCAATGGTGCCAACGCGATATAGATCCTCTTTCGTTGGGATATCCTGCGAACCGTTCTTTTGGCTGACGAGCAGAATTTTATTGTTCGCCTTCACCACCGATTCCAGCGCCTTGACCGATTTTTCACGCCCCACAAACAGTGGCACCACCATGCCAGGGAAGACGACAATGTCACGCAAGGGCAACACGGGCAGAAGCAACGAGGTTGATGATGTCATGAAAAAACCCGATTATTGGTGTGGCACGGCTTAAAAATATGATAGTAGAAATATAGTCTGCCCAACACCAAAGTAAAGGGCAACCGAGCGGAATATTTTTTATCCTGCAACCGGTTTGCTAACGCTTTCTTAATGGTTTTTCGATACGCCTGTTGATTGGAGTTATCATGCAAAACAAACGATTACGCTGCGTTGCTGCGTTTAGCCTCGTTGAACTATCGATTGTGATTACAGTAATCGGTTTGGTGGTGGGCGGTATCATGGCTGGATCCTCGCTGATTAAACTATCCGAGCTTCAATCCATTATCTCCGATTACAGCAAATATAGCGCTGCAGTGAGCAAGTTTACCCAGCAATATGAAGGCTTACCTGGTGACCTATTGGACGCAACGAACTACTGGGGCGACGATACCGCCGTTTGCTCCGATGTTGCGATAACGGACGGCACCCCAGGCACCTGCAATGGCGATAATAACGCCAATATGTCGGACGGCGACGAGCCTTACCGCGCGTGGCAGCAGCTTGTCCTCGCAAATTATATAAACGGTAGCTTCACTGGTGTTGCCAGTGCTGGCGGTGCTTTACCGGGCACCAACGTTCCCAAACTAACGAGAAGCACCACAGGATGGAGCTTTGGCTTCAAAGCAGCCACCTCAGCAGATGCTGACGATTTTGATACAGATTTATCCAATTTTCTTGCTATAGGGGCGCCTATTTCAGGAGCCCTCACGCAAGCATCGGCCATTACCCCACAGGAAGCATGGCAGATAGATACGAAGCTAGACGATGGAATGCCGGGACTTGGCCGTATTATAACGCGCAAACCGACTGTACTCGCAAATTGCGCCTCCAGCGATGTCGATGCCACCGCAACGTATAACCGCACCTACAATGATAAGGCGTGCAGCCTCAACATGTCGTTGACGCTGAAATAAGAAAGGGCCGCGCGAGGCGACCCTTTCAATCAATATATATAGCCAGCGCTAACTAGCTTTTCTTGACCTTTTTCGGGGTCTCGTTCGTCAGCACTGCTTGCGCCTTGCCGTTGATCACATCCCCCGTAATGATGACTTCGTTGACGTTTTCCGTACCTGGAATGTCGTACATCAGCTCCATCAGCGCTTCTTCCATGATGGCGCGCAGACCGCGAGCACCGGTCTTACGAGCAATGGCTTTGACTGCAATCGCCGTCAAGGCGTCGTCGGTGAATTTCAGTTCCACACCTTCCATCTCGAACAGCTTGCGGTATTGCTTGGTGAGTGCATTCTTCGGCTCGGTCAGGATGTTTTTCAGTGCATCCTCATCCAAATCATCGAGCGTTGCAATCACTGGCAAGCGGCCAATGAACTCAGGGATTAAGCCGAATTTCAGCAAATCCTCGGGCTCCAGCATACGGAACATTTCACCAGGTTTCGCCTCATCCGTATTGCGCACATCCGCACCGAAGCCAATGCTGGTGCCCTTCTGACGGCGGGCAATGATTTTCTCGATGCCTGAGAATGCACCACCACAGATGAATAGAATGTTGCTCGTATCAACCTGCAGGAACTCCTGCTGCGGGTGCTTACGACCACCTTGCGGCGGAACAGATGCCACCGTGCCCTCCATGATTTTGAGGAGTGCTTGTTGCACGCCCTCGCCCGAAACGTCGCGGGTGATGGATGGGTTTTCGCTCTTGCGGGAAATCTTATCGACCTCATCGATATAGACAATACCCTTCTGCGCGCGCTCGACATTATAATCCGCCGCTTGCAGCAAGCGCAGGATGATGTTCTCCACATCCTCACCCACGTAACCTGCTTCGGTAAGGGTCGTTGCATCCGCCATGGTGAACGGCACATCGAGAATGCGCGCAAGAGTCTGCGCGAGCAGGGTTTTACCCGAACCTGTTGGGCCCACGAGAAGAATGTTCGATTTCGCGATCTCGATTTCCTTGGATTTCTCCATCACCGCGATGCGTTTATAGTGGTTATGAACCGCCACCGAGAGCACTTTTTTCGCGCGGCGCTGGCCAATCACATAATCATCGAGCACTTTGCTGATTTGCTGCGGCGTCACCAGCGCTTCGCTGGTTTCCGTCGTTGCGGGTGCCTTATCCGCCGTGCGGATGATATCGACGCAGAGTTCCACGCACTCATCGCAGATGAACACGGTTGGGCCCGCAATCAGCTTGCGCACTTCGTGTTCGCTTTTGCCGCAGAAGCTGCAATAGCGGGTAGATTTGGTTTCGCGTGGCTTACTCATAGTTCCTCACTTTAGGACGGGTTACATCCACTATTCACGTTCCATGCCAACGGCAGGGTTATTTTTTCTTCTTATCGGCGTCGTTGCGGTTAGCAACCACTTCATCGATGAGGCCGAACTTCTTACCATCCTCGGCGCTCATGAAGTTATCACGCTCCATCGCTTTTTCAATGATCGGCAGTTTTTGGCCGGTATGCTTCACATACATATCGTTCAAACGGCGCTTCAGGCTTAAAATTTCCTGCGCGTGGATTTCGATATCCGTCGCTTGGCCACGGAAGCCGCCGCTTGGCTGGTGAATCATGATGCGTGCGTTCGGCGTAGCGTAACGCATGCCTTCCGCACCTGCTGTCAGCAGCAGCGAACCCATCGAGCAGGCTTGGCCGATGCACAAGGTGGCCACTTTGGGCGAAATATATTGCATCGTATCATAGACCGACAGACCCGCCGTCACCACGCCACCGGGCGAGTTGATGTACATAAAGATGTCTTTCTCGGGGTTCTCGGATTCGAGAAACAGCAACTGCGCCACAATCACCGAGCACATATGATCTTCAACTTCACCCGTCAGGAAGATGATGCGCTCTTTCAGCATGCGCGAATAAATGTCGTACGAACGCTCGCCGCGTGCGGATTGCTCAACCACCATTGGAATTAGCGTCGCTTTCTCGGGCGTGCCGAGGCGGTCGTGGTAGGCATCAAGCATATCGTTGCGGTTGTAAATCATAACTACTCCTTGGTTTTATACTACCACGCTGCACCAGCAAACGCTTGCCGTCAAAACTCTATAATGCATTTGTGATGCCAACCAGTGAAAGATAGTGCAGTTGTGGGGTTTGTGCCACTCTCGACCCCACAAAAACAAAACGCGCACTGGAAACCCAGTGCGCGCGATGTTCTAGTATATAGAAAAGCTTATTTCTTTGCTTTCTTCTTCGCCTTGGGCGCTTCTTCCTCTTCTTTCATCAGCTCTTCAATCGTCACCGCTTTTGGCTTGCGGGTCACTTTGGAGAGGATGAAATCGACCGATTTTTCTTCGAGGATAGGGCCACGCAACTCTTCGATTTGCTGCGGGTTTTTGCGGTAGAACTCGAATACCTTGTCTTCTTGGCCAGGGTAGTTGCGCGCTTGGCTCATCACGGCAGCGGAAAGCTCCTCGCGGGTGATTTGCAGGTTGTTGGCACGCGCCACATCCGAAAGCAGGATGCCCAAACGCACGCGGCGAGCAGAAATCGCTTCGTATTCTTCCTTCAGGTCGGCTTCCGATTTATCTTTCAGCTCTGGGTCGCCCGCTTTTTTGGCTTCGGCCACTTGCTTCATGATGCTTTCGGATTCCATTTTCAGCATGCTTGGGGGAATTTCGAAATCCGCCGCTTCATCGAGCGCATCGAACAGCTGCTTTTTAGCTTTGCTGCGCGCTGCGGCTTTATATTCAAAATCAATCTGCTGACGCACGGCACCTTTGAGGTTCTCAAGGTCGGTGAAGCCAAGCGAGGTCGCCAGCGCATCATCCACATCCGGCGCGTGCAGGCGCAGCACTTCGTGCACCGTCACATCGAACGTGGCAGCAGCGCCAGCAAGGTCAGCGCTGTGGTATTCTTTGGGGAAGTTCACGCTGATCACGCGCTCGTCGCCCGCTTTCATGCCCACCAATTGCTCCTCGAAACCTGGGATGAACTGACCCGAGCCAAGCTCGAGCTGGAAGCCTTTGCCTTCGCCACCCTTAAAGGCAACGCCGTCTTTTTTGCCAAGGAAGTCGATTTTCACCACATGGCCCATTTCTGCCGCGCCATCATGCGCGTGGGTGTGCTGGCGGGTTTTGGCGAGGCGCTTCAAGCCCTCTTCCACTTCCGCTTCAGGCAATTCATAGGTCAGCTCATCGACGGTGATTTTGGCAAAATCAATCGCGGGTACTTCAGGCAGCACCTCAACGGTGATATCGAACGCCAAATCTTTGCCTTCTTCGAAGCTTACAATTTTCACATCGGGCTGAAGGGCTGGGCGCAGTTTCTTTTGCTCCACCACATCCTGCGTAGCTTTGGTGACGGTGTTTTGCAGCACATCGCCCATCACATCCTTGCTGTATTTCTGACGCAGCACATTCATCGGCACCTTACCGGGGCGGAAGCCTGGCATTTTGACTTTCTTGCTGATGGATTGCAGCTCGGCATCCAGTTGCGCGGCCACTTCGCTCGCGGGGACAACCACATGGAAGCTATGGGCAAGGCCAGTTTGTTCTTTGGCGGTAATTTGCATGGTACTCTCTCGTTTTAGGGTAAAAAAAGGCTGGCGGGCTTATTGGCACAGGAAATGCCAACCAGCAAGGGGATTTTGTAGGGTTTTCACCCGCCTGCGTAGTTCCTAATCGCCTATTAGCACGCAAATAACTGTTAAAAATCAGAATCTAGCCGATACACAGCTAGGTTGGCAGTCCCAAACCAAGCTTTTCGCGCAATCCGCTAACAAAAGAACCGCGTGCAAACTTCTCGCGCACATGGCGGGCGGCGGCCTCCCCCATGCCGGCAGCTTCCGTGGGGTTGGCAGCTAGTTTTAACATGGCTGCAGCGGCGGCTTTGGCATCCCCCACGGGAATGAGGATTCCTGTTTCACCATCCACCACAATCTCCTGCGGGCCACCGCTTTTGGTGGCAATCACCGGCACGCCTGCGCCTGATGCCTCCAGCACCGTCATCGAGAACGATTCCGATTGCGAGCAATTCAGCGCCGCATAGGCATTCGCCAGCACTACCGCTCCATCGCGCGTGGCACCGTGAAACTGCATGCGGCTGGCGTAGGCGCTTTGTTTGGCTGCCGCCTCCAGCCGCGCGCGATAATCTCGGTTTTTGGCCAAGCCCATATCGCCGCCATAAAAATGCAAGCGCAAGGTTGGGTCGGCAGCAGCAGCCTCCATGAAAGCAGCGAGCGCCACATCCTGCCCTTT
The DNA here is from genome assembly GCA_035911175.1 of Alphaproteobacteria bacterium. Classification (GTDB taxonomy): domain Bacteria; phylum Pseudomonadota; class Alphaproteobacteria; order Rickettsiales; family UBA3002; genus QFOX01. The sequence continues at coordinate 130,820 of JAMHWA010000022.1, read as the reverse complement.
GCCTTCGATGTAGTTACCAATCATCACGAAGGTTTTTTCATCCGCCGCTGCCCACTGCTTGCGCACACGCATCTCACCCTCATGATAGTCATAAATCACGTCGCTGCGCGTGGCGGGGGGCAACAAACGTTGAATATGGCTCGAAACCGCAACCACATGGTTGCTTGCACACGCCATGAACCACAGCATGAGCTTAGCAAATGGCCCCGCAAAGCGCGCAGGGTCGCAGCGCACCCACGTCGCGATGGTTCCCCGAAACCCCAGCATACGCAACACCACCGAATGCATGAGATAAAAGTCGTTGATCATCAGCCGCGTTGCGCCATCGCGTGCCATCAGCTGCCGCAAGCGCCATGCGCCAAGAAACAAAAGCGGTTTATAGCGAAGCAATGCCCGCATATTTTTCGAAAGCGTCGGCACCGTCAGCGTTTCTACAGCATAAAAGTCAGATAATTCCTCCGCGGCAATCGCATGCGTGTTCGGCAACACCAGCACCACCCGCGCCAGACTTTGAAGCGCTCGCGCTGTGTTACGCGCCGCGACAAACGCCCCCGTCACCGCCACCGAAGCATCGAGAATGTAGAGAATGGGTAGCGCGTTATTCATGATGCTCCATCGCTGCTAGCGCACGGGCAATAGCCTCGCGCGGCCACAGCGCGACATAGCGCGGGAAGTCAGTTCCGCGACGGTAATCGGGCAACAGCGCGAGCGGCTTGGTGAAGTTGAACGGTGGCCGCTCAAAATCAATCATCCGGAAACCCACTCCACGAATATCTAAATTGCGGTGCAGCCATCGCGCGCGGTGGGTGGTCAGCAACACATACGGAATTTCCGACGCCACAAACTGCGCGAGCGCAGCACGAATATCTGCAAATGGCAAATGGAACAGGCAATCGCGGCAATGCCACACATCCGCGCGGGGAAAATCATCGCGGCAAATATCGAAGTGGCGGATGGAAAGCGATGGGTGCCTTTGGGTTAGTTGTGCTACTAACGTTGCTGAAATATCGCCACCTTGATAGGCTATTGCGCTTTGCTCAATCACCAGCGGCATCCAGTTCAAGTCACCACACGGTGCATCAAACATGGATTGAATGTTGTGTTGCTGAAGAAGCGTCTCCAGCGCCGCCCGATAACGTGCAGTGGCTACAAGCTCGCTTCCCACACCGCTTGCAGATTCAGCCGACCCCCATAAATTCCTGGCATAAATTTCATCGAATGCTTTTACTTTGCTTGGCGCAGCGAACGTGTATTCAAACGCACGCGGGAATGGATTGATACCTAATGGCCGAACCAATTTATTAGCAATCCGCCGCACAATCAGCGGCACCCATGCGTGCCTGTCGATGCTAGTTTGCATGACGCACCTCAGTCGCAAGCAATGCATCAAGGGTTAAGCGCTCGCCAAAGCGCGTTTCACCCGCTTCGCTATAGTGGTTTCTGTCTTTCCAATAGGTGGCATCGCAGGTCATAAAATCCGTCGCCATATCGAGTTTCACCATAGCAATCTGTGAGCGATACTCAAGACCCTCCTGCGTAACTTTCTGGGCGATGGATTCATCCAGCTGCGTAAATATTTCTGCCTGATTAGGTCGCAGCGCAAATGGGTAATCGCAGCCCAGATGAATCATTGCATGCTCATTAATTTCTGGTTCCAGCCGTGGCCCCAGCCAGATGATACGTGCATGGGGAGCAAGCGTTTTGAGGTACGCAATCACGCCATCCACATGCGCCATGTTGGGTGCAAAATCGGGCACACGCGCATCCAGCGGCAAACCTGAAATCATATCTTGGTCTATTTCGTTTCCACGCGCATCGACAAACAAATGCCAGCCAGCCTGCTCGTAAATAATCGTGTGGAACAGATTGGAGTGCTTGCCCAAAAGTGCTTGTAGCTTATCGTAATTGCAGGTCGGCAGCGGCGCATAAGCACGGCACATGCCCTGCCCCAACCCCACCATGAAGGGGCGCTGGCCGATGCTTACTTTGAGCAGATGGAACATGTTCATTGCGTGCGAGTCACCCGTCACAGCAATGCCTTTACCGTGTTTCTTAGCACATGCTACTATGCGCTCGCCCACTTCAGGCGTCAGGCTGTTGGTGTTAAATATGCAGTCCCCATTATCGAAATCAAAATTGCGGGCGCGCTCGTGGTCAATCAGCGCAAATGCGCGGCGCTGGTTTTCTGGTGCATTTTCTGTCCACTGCGCCAAACGCCCTTGTGTCAGGTGGCCATGAACGCCCGCTGCAATCAGCAACAATGCTGCCCCCAGTGCTGCGAGCAGAGCGGGACGATTCGCCACATAACGCGGATGAGATTTAAGGCGAAACGGCTGTTCGACATATTTCCATGTCAGCGCGCCAAGCAGCAGCGCCAATGCGGAAAGCCCAAGCATCAAGCCCATGCTAGGCGTGTTGAACAAACGAATATGCGCAAACGCAAACAATGGGTGGTGCCACAAATAAGCGCTGTAACTCACCAGCCCAACCCCAACCACAGGCCGCCACGAAAGCAGCCGCGCGGCAATAGTTTCGTTCGTCGCGAACAGCAGCACCATTGCCGTGCCAAGAACGGGAGCAATCATATAGGCCGAGGGTAAACGCATATGCTCGTTAAACAGAAATACTGCCGCAGCAATCAAACCGAGGCCGATAAGCGCCAACGTATCATTCTTTTTCGGTGCCTGATTGAGGTGTGCAAATGCGCAGAGCGAACCGACCAGCAACTCCCACGCGCGCGTGGGTAGTAAAAAGAAATTCGCACTCGGCGCATAGCGCGAGGCATATTCGCATAGGCAAAAACTCACCAGCGCTAGCACGCTGACAGCTATTAACGCGGGCTTTTTACCTACACGCCACAGCAGCCACAACAGCAGCGGAAACAGCACGTAATATTGCTCTTCCACCCCAAGGCTCCACGTGTGTAACAGTGGTTTCTCGCTCGCTTCCGCCGCGAAATAGCCGCTCTCGCGCCAGAAGAACATGTTCGACACAAATCCCACTACCGCCAGCATGCTTCGCGAGAATGGTGCGTATTGCGAGGGCAACATCCACATCCACGCGAAGGGAATTGTCACCAGCATCACACAGAAAAGTGCTGGCAAAATGCGCCGCGCGCGACGCGCATAAAAGCGACGAATGGAGAAGTCCCCGCGCGACAATTCGTTCAACAGAATACCCGTAATGAGATAGCCTGAGATGACGAAAAATACATCCACCCCAACAAAGCCACCACCAAACGCACTAAACCCCGCATGAAATAAAATCACCGGCAACACTGCCAGTGCGCGCAGGCCATCAATCTCGGGGCGGTGCTTCATCGTGGCTCAAACTCCGTCAGCAAATGCTTCCATTTTTCGCCCACCCGCGCAAGGTCGAAATCATAGGGTCGTTTTGTAATTTCAGCGCTAATTGGCTGCATCTGGGTAAGTGTTTGCGCAAGGGTATCTACCCACAGCGCTTCATATTCCGCCATATCAATTCGCGGCATCAACATGCCATATTCCACGTTGGTTGGCTGCGTCGTTGGGTAGGGCGCGGCACTATCCGCCACCTGTGCGCGCAAAATACTACGCACTCCCCATGGCGTATCCGCCGCCACCACTGGCACACCTGCGGCCATGGCCTCGAGCAACACACTGGGGAACCCTTCCGTCGATGAAGCCATGGCATACACGCGACCCAGCGCCATAAGTGGAAGCACATTTTTCTGATAGCCCGCAAAAATCACCGAACTGGTGCCTACAGCCATATCATCCATCGCGATGCCATAGTGATCACATAACGCGCGCAATTGCGGCATCATGGGGCCATCACCCAGCAGCAACAGCTTCACACCTGCCTGCGTTTTGCTCAGTGCCGCCACCACACGAATGAGGTGCTGAAACCCCTTCTCCACCGAGAGCCTGCCTGCAGCCACAATCACCGGTTGGCCACGCAGCAGGCGAAACATTTCAGGCGGTTCCTCGTTCAAACGCGGGGCAATCGTAGCACTCTCGATGAAGGGTGAAATGACCCGCACCTTATCGAGTGTTTTACGCGTTGCCACTTGGCGAATCTCGTAGCTCAGCCCATCGGAAACAGGCACAATACGCGCCGCTAATGCATAAATAATCGGGTCGAGCAGATATTGAAACAGTAACCGCTGATGACGCGACGCCGCAGGATCAAACATGCGCGACCCACGCAGTGAGACCACACTGCGCTGGTTATCACCCGCCAGCACATTGACCAAGTTCGGGCCCGAGAGAAAACTAATCGTAACATCATGCTGCTGCTTCAAGGCACGTAAGCGCCAAATGCGGCGCAGCCAGCGCAACACATGCGTTTGACGTGAAGGCGCATCCAGCAGCACCACCGAGGCATTGAGCGGCTCGTGCCCCACGGTATATTTCTTCTCACTACCATAATCGGCGGTGAATAGCGCGACCGTCACATCCATCGATTGCGCCAAAAAATTCGCCAAGCGAATGAACGACGTTTCCGCCCCGCCGTAACCAAGCTGCGTGATAAGCATCAGGATGCGGCGCCGCTCGCTCATACTAACCACCGCGATATGTTATCCAGACCAGCGGCGGAAGATGCGCGGTTGCGCGCTACATCCTGTGCAATCGCTGCAGGCGAAATCTTCAGCGTTTCAGTAAGGGCTTTTGGCCAGTCACTAGCAGGGGCAATGGGCACAAGGCGGCTGCTGCTTGGCAACATCGCATGCACTTGCTGCATTTTCGGTTCGATATTGACAATGACCGACGGCACACCCACACATGCCCCGCAAATAGCCGCATGGGCGCGGCTGGTGAGCAGCACATCCATCTGACTCAACGACGAAACAAACTCAGCAATACCCATCTGCGATGGCTGCCAAATATGGAGCGGGTAATTCGCCAGTAGGCGCTGCATGATGGGGTCATGCTTCGCATCCAAAATAAAGCCGCTGATATCATAATCCTTGGCAAGCGTTGCAATGGCTTCAACCAGCGTATTCTCATCCATGCCCACCCAATCGCGCAGGGCAATGCCAAGCCGTGGGCGCGCGGTAGGCAGTCGTGGCGGCAGATTATCAGGTAACCAATGCTGGGTTAGAAATGCGAGATCGGATCCCATAATACGCGCGTCATGCATCACACTGGCGAAGCGTTCCAACTCGCGCGCGCTTTGTGCATCGCGCAGCCACAGCGCATCGAATTCGGCGAGCATATGCAAGCGACTGCGTAAATACGGCGAGCCCGCTGAAAACCCGCCCACACCAATGCCAAGCCCAACCCTGCGCGCGGTGGTGATGCGCGGGCGATTGAGCATACCACGCGCTATTTTCTCGAAGCACAAATAGGCTTTGAATCCGCCAGCCATCAGCAATGTTTCGAGCATGCGCTGTAGCAAGCCATAGCGTACAAAATCGAAAAACACACCGCCGCCGCCATGCACAATCAGGTCGAAATGTGAACGCGGATTTGGTGTTTGCACAGTTACATCTGGCAGCAACGATGCCACATACGACGCGTTCGAAGCTGTCGTCATCAGCGTGATTTCAGCTTTTGGCAGGGCGCGGCGCAGAATATCATGCGTCACCACCATCAGCACATCATCGCCAAAATTGGCGTAGCCGTAAAAGCCCTTCATCAGCACGCGCTTTGAGCTCATAGTGCCCTCGCGGCGATGAGGCGATGCACCTGTGCCAGCACCTGTTCTACCACCTGTGTTGCACTGTAACGCGAGGGCGCTGGCTTGCACGATGAAGCGCGCAAATCGGCCAAATTCTCGATACGCTGCGCCAAGCACTCGGCCAAGGCCTGCGGATTCGTGGCGCGCACTGCCCACCCATAACCTTGCGAACAAAGCACATCCGTCTCACTGCCTTCGGGCGTGATCGCCAGCAAGGGTTTTTGCAGCGCCAAACATTCCAACACCTTCGAGGGCATGAAGCAATTACCCAGCGGGTGCGCCAAATCAGGCTCGATGCTCAGCACCATATCAGCCGCCACCTGCACCGCGCAGGAGGTCGCATACGAAACAGCACCATGATAATGAATCACATCCGAAGCCACACGCAAAAAGCTGAGCGACGGCTCTTGTGCCTTGCCATACACATCCACCCGCAGGCGCTTCACCAATTCAGGCCGCTTCAGGCGCAGGTAATCGATCGCGGTAACCAGCGGCGCAATCGAGCGCTCGCCATATAGATTACCTGCGAACACGAGGTGCAAGCAATCATCCGTAGCTGGCGAATCTGCCGCGGCGCGCCACTTCGTCACCTCATCCGCATCAGGCATCACATTAGGGCAGATGGAAATTTTGGCTGCATGCTCGGGGTACTTCTGTCGGTAATGTTGCGCTTGCCCATAGGTGGTGAGTGTAATCGCATCCGCGCGCGCCACGCAGGCTGCCTCGAGCGCGCTATTACATTCATTTGGCGTGCCATATGGGCTGTCCGCCCATGGGTCACTCAGATGCATGATCCACGGCACATCAAGTGCGTTCGCAAGCTTCAACCCCATCACGGCCGCACTCATGGGGTAGGAGCGCGAGTAGATAATATCTGGTTTTTGCTTCAGGGCTCGCAGCACACGCGGCGTCATCCATGTCATCCAGCGCAAGCTATCGGGCATGTGGAAGCGCGCCAAGCGATGCGACATCAATACACGCTTCGTAAATCGGTGCAGCGGCAGACCTAACCACTGAACATCGAAGTTTTGGAGCGCCAGTTCCAGCGAGGCATCACGCCCTGTCCATGCTCCTGCCCCGTCAGGGCGCATCGTCACCAATCGGCCTGTGGCATGCTGATCGAGCTGCGCCAATATCCGCCGCACCTGAATCGCTTCCGCTGCATTTTGTGGCGGCGCGCACGGGGCAATCACCAACAGGTTGGGGCGTGCGGTCGTCATGTTACACTGGAAACATCATCGGCCGGAAAACGCGTCACGACAACACATGTGATGAGCATGAGCACATTACGCGCCGTCCAAATTGCCGAAAGATAAAGCGTCGCCGTGAAGATATCCATACCCGCAAAGTAGAACCAAGCCACCGCCACCATGAGAATTGCTGTGAACAGCTCGAGGAAAAACTGGAGCTTTAAGCGGCGTACCACCCGGAATACCGAGCTCACTGCGATGAGTGCAAACGAACCGACATACGAAATACTCAAAATACCCGCAATGTGGCCTGCGGGCTGCCAAACGGGGCCAAAGATAAATTTAAAGATCTCCTCCCCAAAAAAGAACAGGGGGCACATCACAACAAGCCCTGCTAGCAGATAGACACCGATGGCACGGCTCACGTCGCCCGTTAATTGGCGCGGGTTTTTCTCTGTGACATCAATAAAGTGACGATACAAAACTGGTGCCGTTGCCAAGGCCACTAGGCTCACAGGCATGTTCAAGATCGAGATGGCGAGGATGTATTGGCCTGCCATGTCGTTCGCAAAAAACTTCACCATCAGCAGCTGAATTGCCAACATGGCCAACATTTGCGATTGCTGCGAAGCGGTATTGAATACCACAAAATCCATATACTGGCGTAACACACGCAGCGGGTTCACATTCAGCTTCAACAATGTGCGCCATTGGCACCATTGCTCCTTGAGTGTCATTTTTGCGACCGTGTAGGCCGTAGCAAGATGCCCTGCCGCCACCGAGAATAGAATAAACGCAGGGTGCCCGCCCGAGAGAATACCAAACGCCACCGCACCGCTGCGCGCCGTGGCAGGCTCAACCACCTGCCCAAGTGACAAGCTATTGAAATCGGCACATTCAGTCGCCACACTCACCATCATTTGGCGAATGCCAAAAGTGGCCACCAGCAAGGGCAGCATGGCCATGGTTGCCACACCAAAATCAAACACATCGCATACCGACATAGCGATCGCCGCAACGACCGAAAGCAGCACCAACACAATCAGCATTGCCAACATAGCCTGCACCAGCTCGGCGCGCTTGGCTTGGTCGCGCTCCTGTGGATACACATTCGGCAGCGAAAGCATGCCCACACCAATCACCGCAACAGCAATGCTGTGCACCACGCCAAACGCGCTGTAGGCGGCAGGTTCATAAAGACGCGTCATCAGCGGGGTCGTCACCATCATGATGAGGAATTGCACGCCGCTGGAGCTGACGGACTTTACAATATCAGAGAAAAACTTTGGTAGTGTCTGCATGCTTCCCTTCACTATCCGTTTTTGATACGCTATTTAAAATCGCATGTCACTGAAATGAGCACATGAAACACGAAAATATAGACCTCAAAACGGTTAACTCCTTCGGTGCGGAATGGTCGCGATTCGACCAGACCGAGGCGCCAGAGGCCGAATTACGCCGTTTTTTTGAGGAATATTTCTACGTTTTTCCTTGGGATAAACTGCCCCCCAAGCCCCACGGGTTCGACATGGGCTGCGGCTCGGGCCGTTGGGCAAAATTTGTGGCTCCGCGTGTGGATAAATTACACTGCATCGACCCTTCCGAACAGGCGCTCGGCGTGGCGCGTAGCAATCTGGCCGCGCACCCGAATGTCGAATTTCACCATGCCTCGACCGATACCGTGCCCCTGCCCGAAGGTAGCCTCGATTTTGGCTATTCGCTCGGCGTGCTGCATCACATCCCCGATACACAAGCAGCACTCGCCCAGTGCGTGCGGCTGCTGAAGCCCAATGCGCCGTTTTTGGTCTATCTCTATTACCGCTTCGATAATCGCTCGCTTGTGTTTCGCGCAATATGGGCAGCGAGCGATGTGGTTCGCAAAATCATCAGCAGCCTGCCGCAGACTCTCAAAACGCGCGTCACCGATATTCTCGCCGCGCTTGTCTATTGGCCTCTGGCGCGCGCCTGCCGCGTTTTAGAAAAACTTAATATCAATGCTAGAAGCATTCCACTCTATGCCTACCGCAACGCCAGCTTCTACACCATGCGCACCGATAGCTTGGATCGCTTCGGCACCCCGCTCGAGCACCGTTTCACGCGTGCAGAAATTCAAACGATGATGGAACGCGCGGGCTTGCGCGATATCATCTTCTCGCCCCATGCGCCTTATTGGTGCGCCGTGGGGCTCAAAGCATGAAGCGCGGGCTGGTATTCGCCAAATATGGCACCCGCGCCGCCAGCACCCGCCAGCGCTTTGTGCAGGCCGAACCGTTCCTGAACCAAGCAGGCATCGAAATCGATATCGCTCCTTTGTTCGACAATGCCTATCTCGACCGCTTATTCAGCGGTAAAAAGCAATCCATGGGCAGCGTTGCGGGCGCCTACGTCAAGCGTATTGCCAAATTATTTGCCACGCGTGACTATGATTTTATCTGGGTGCATTGCGAGTTGTTCCCCTATTTTCCGAGCTTCATGGAGCGCCTCGTTTCTATCAGCGGCAAACCCGTGATCTACGACTACGATGACGCGATTTTTCACCAATATGATCAGCACAAAAATCCACTCATTCGCGCCACGCTTGGCAGCAAACTCGCCCCACTCATGCGCCGCGCAAATGTCGCCTTTTGTGGCAATGCCTATTTGCGCGCCTATGCGGGTCGCTATTGCAAACACACCGAAATCATCCCCACCACCGTCGATATTTCTCTCTACCAACCGCGCGAGGGTACAAGTGCATCACCCCTCACCATCGGCTGGATTGGCTCGCCCTCGACATGGCGCTACTGCGCGCAGATGGGCGATGTGCTGAGCGACTTTGCGCGCCGTGAAAACAAACGCGTCCTTATCGTCGGCGCGCAGCACGCCGCCAATAGCGAGATGCCATTCGAGTTCCGTGATTGGGCAGAGGAGCGCGAGATTGCCGACATCCAGCAAATGGATATCGGCATCATGCCCATTCCTGATGAGCCTTGGGCGCGCGGCAAATGCGGCTACAAACTGATTCAATATATGGCCTGCGGCATCCCTGTCATTGCCTCACCGGTCGGCGTGAATGCCGAGATTGTCGAACATGGCGCGAATGGGTTTTTAGCCAGCACGCCCGAGGAATGGCGCACCGCTATCGACCGACTCGCGAGTGATGCAAATTTACGCAAACGCATGGGCGAAGCTGGCCGCGCGCGGGTGGAGGCGCATTATTCCATCCAACAGTTTGGCCCGCGCATGGCGGCGCTGATTCAACGTTTATTTTAGTTTTCTCTTCATGATTTCTGGTGAGCACAAAACACGGTGATTTGCAGCCAGCAGAAATTATGAAGTCTCCAACCAGCTTTGGAACATCAAGATATTCCATAATTGATGCTCGCGGTCACGGGCGCGGGTTTGGTGGTCGCGCCACATGGCTTGCACCGCTTGCACATTAAAATAGCCTTCACGTGCGAGGCGTTCGGGCGCGATGAGCGCCTCCGCCCACGGCTTCAAATCACCGCGCAACCACTCGCCAATCGGTACCGCAAACCCTGCTTTCGGCCGCTCGATGAGCGATTTGGGAACATGTTTATAAAGGACTTGGCGCAACAGCCATTTGCCATGGCCGTCGCGGATTTTCATATCGAGCGGCAACTGCCATGCAAAACCCATCAATGCTGGGTCGGTGAAGGGGGTGCGCGTTTCCAAACTCACCGCCATCGCTGCCCTGTCCACTTTCGTTAAAATATCCCCCGCGAAATAGGTAAGTGCGTCTTGCATCATCATCCATTCGGCAAAAGGCAAACCCATGTCCTCGCTAGCGAGAATTTCCGCCTTCGCGCCCAGCACCAATTCCTCGGGGTGGTTATGGATGGAGCACAGCCCGCGATAAAATTCCTGCGCCGATGCGGTGCCGATTTTCTCGTAATAATTACCCAGTTTTCGCACCAATCGCTGCGTGCGCGAATTACCAGAAATTTTCCCCGCAAGGGTGTGGTGCGCCACCAGCAACGCCTTAGCCACTGCGCGGCGCAGCGGCAACGGCAATGCCGAAATGGCACGCCACAACGCGGGCCCGCGCAGGTAACGATTATAGCCACCGAACATTTCGTCGCCCCCATCGCCCGAGAGTGCGACGGTGACATGGCGGCGGGCAAATTGCGCGACGAGGAATGTCGGGATTTGCGAGGAATCAGCAAAGGGTTCATCGTAAATATGTGGCAGGTTTGGGATCACCGCTGCCGCCTCACGCGGGGTGACATACAGCTCGTGGTGGTCTGTCCCCAAATGCTGCGCCACGGCTTTCGCATAGGGCGCTTCATCGAAGCCCTGCTCGTTAAACCCGATGGTAAATGTCTGCACTGGGCGCGATGATTGCACCTGCATTAACGCCGCAATGGTTGAGGAATCCACCCCGCCCGAGAGGAACGCACCAAGCGGCACGTCCGACATCATACGTTGCCCCACCGCATGGCGCATCAACGCGTCGAGTGCATCCACCGCCTCGATCGTTGTGCCGCCAAAGCGCTTAGCGCTGTGCGAACGCGCCATCTGCTCGAACGACCAATAGGGCTTGGGTGTAGCCGTGCGCTGCCCAGCGCTGAGCGTAATGTAATGCGCAGGCTCTAACTTATGAATCCCCTCGTAAATGCTGTGCGGTGCGGGGATGTAGCTGGTGCGCATCAACATCGTCAGCGCCGCGCGGTTGATGGGCGGGGCGAACCCCTCCACCACCCGCAGTGCCTTTAATTCCGAAGCGAACACGAACTGCTCACCGACCCAACCATAATAGACCGGCTTTTCGCCCATGCGGTCCCGCGCGAGGGTGAGGGTTTTTTCCTTCGCATCCCACAACGCGAACCCGAACATACCGTTCATTTCCTGCAGGGCTTTCTCGATACCCCATGCCTCAACGGCCGCGAGCAGCACTTGCGTGTCTGAGTGCCCCTGCCACGGATAATCCAGCCGTGCGCGCAGTTCCTGATAATTATAAATCTCGCCGTTATAACTCACCACATAGCGGCCGCTGGCCGAAACCATGGGCTGCGCCCCATCGGGCGAAAGATCAATGATAGACAGGCGGCGATGACTTAGCGCTATACCTTGAGCCGCATCCGCCCACACCCCGCCAGCATCGGGCCCGCGCAAACGCAGGGCATCCGCCATACGGGTGGCTGCACCGTGCAGGGATGCCGCATCCGCGTCAGGATGTGCATGAAAAATACCAGCAATTCCACACATTCGATTGTCCTTGGCTAGTGTCATGGCTAGGGTGATACGAGACGACCCAAAACGCCAGAAAAAGTTTATTCATGGTCCCGTATTTTCTATTACTGTTGCTGCCCTCCGTGTTCGCGCTGTTCAACACCCGCCGGCTCTCGCTTGCCGCATGGTACTTCACGTTTGCCGTTTACGTCGCCTTCGTTGGCCTACGCTTCGAGGTGGGGCCCGATTGGAACCAATATGGCTACATTCATACTAGCCTTGCCGACTATGATTTCTGGGAAGTAGCCGCTCAAGCCGAGCCGTTATCCTATCTGCTATTCTGGACATCGGGAACTTTGGGGTTTGAGGTCTATCTCAGTAACATCGTTGCCGCTCTCATCGTGATGACAGGGGTTTTCTGCTTTGCACGCCGCACAGCCAATCCGTGGGTGGCGCTGATTGTGGCCACCCCGTATTTCATTATCGTGATGGGCATGTCGGGCGTTCGACAAGCAATGGCGGCGGGGGTTCTTCTCTTCCTATTCTCGCGCTGGGAGCGCTACAAAATCTATACCCGCGTTCTCTTCATTTTGGCGGCGGCCATGTTCCACACCAGCGCCCTCGTCAACAATATCTTCCTCGTGTTGAAACTAAGGCTTTCGTTGCAATACAAGCTTGCGCTAGGCTTGGTCGTATTGCTGTTCACCTTCTACCTCAGCAGCGCTGTACCCATCTATTCAGAGAATATCGTTCGCTATCAGCAGCGTTACCTCGAGGGCTCGTTCATCGAGAAATCCTTTGGCTCCATCTACCATATCGGCATGATTGCAGTTCCAGCCTTTTTGGGCTTCTTGTTCCGCAAACGCATTGTCGATAGCGTCCATAGCGTCACCTTGTTGCGCTTTGGTCTGTATGCATCGCTCAGCATTGTACTTATCAACTTCTTCTCCTCGACCCTTGCCAGCCGCCTCACCGTCTATCTCTACTTTGTACCGATGATGGTTTACCCTGCGCTCGCTTCGATTTATGGTAAACGCTCGGAGATGGGGATTACCGTGAGCATTGTTGCCTTCCACTTCCTGATTTTGTTTGCGTGGTTCAGCCTTGGCAACCATGCGTTCGCCTATATCCCCTACAAAAACCTGTTGCTGGATGACTAGTCGCCCACCAGTCATGATTTCGATCAATAGCTCGTGGAATATTTTCCATTTCCGCGCCTCACTGATGAATGCGCTGCGCAAGGCGGGGTATCCCATCATCAGCGCTGCGCCCGAGGACGCTTACACCGAGAGATTGCGCACGATGGTCGATGCTCACTACACCCTGCCGATGGATAATGCAGGCACTTCGCCGCTGCGCGATGCGCTGCTGTGCTGGCGCTATTGGCGCTTGCTGCGGCAGGTGCGCCCTGCTGCCCTGCTCACCTATACCATCAAACCCAATATCTATGGCGCCTTGGCAGCACGCATGCTCGGCATCCCCGTCATTGCTAATGTTTCGGGGCTTGGCACTGCCTTCATTCGCACCACATGGCTGACACGCGTGGTCATGGCACTCTATCGCCTCGCCTTTGCCAAGGCAGCCTGCGTGTTCTTCCAAAACCCCGAGGATCGCGATTTGTTCGTCAGCCACAAGCTGGTGGCCGCCGACCGCGCCAAAACCATTGCAGGTTCAGGGGTCGATTTAGCCTATTTTTCTCCAAACCCAACACCCCGCCCTGCGGATGCGCCCTACTCCTTTGTCCTCATTGCGCGCATGCTGTGGGATAAGGGCATTGGCGAATTTGTCGAGGCGGCACGCATGGTCAAGGCCATTCACCCGCACGCTCTTTTCCGATTAGTCGGCCCAAGCGGTGTGAAAAACCAAACAGCGATTGACCCCAGCATCATCGCGGGTTGGCACGCCGAAGGGGTGGTGGAATATCTCGGGGAAACCGATGATGTGCGTGCCGTTATTGCACAGCATGATTGTGTCGTCCTTCCCTCCTACCGCGAAGGACTTTCGCGTGTGCTGCTCGAGGCAGCCGCGATGGGAAAACCCCTCATCACCAGCGATGTTGCCGGCTGCCGCCATGTGGTCACGCATGGCGAGAATGGCTTGCTTTGCCCTGCTCAGGATGCGCGCGCACTGGCCAATACGCTGCTGCAACTCATGGCTCTTGCGCCTGAAGCTCGCACGCGCATGGGGGCGGCCAGCCGCGCCAGAGCCGTGCGCGATTTCGATGAGCAGCACGTGTTCGATGCGTATCTAGAGGAACTAGCGAAACTTTAATCGCCGCTGCGGCTACGGCTGCGGCGTTTACGAATGCGCACACGGCGCGAGGACGAAGCTGCATCCCGCTGTACCGATGGCATGGGTTCAGAAAAACGTGGATCCGACTGCGAAACGCAAATGACCATCAAGGCCAGAAAAATGGCAGAGAGAGAGGGAATTTGCAGCGGAAAATCGACCAGTGAATACGCCCCACCCAATAGCCAGATGGCAAGCCCAAGGGTTGGAATCACATAACGCTCGCGGCGATCACACATACCGCGATAGAGCTGATAGCCCACCCAGCCCAACGCCGCCAACAGCACCAGCAATGCAGGCACGCCCATCTCGGCCGCAAACTCGAGGTAGCTGTTATGCGCTTTATCAATCATTTCATCGGCCACCATGCTCTCGGGGCGATATTCCTGAAATGCCATCGCAAAACTGCCAAGTCCTGTCCCTAGTAGGGGGTGGTCGGCAATCATGCTTCGCACCCCTGAAAATATGTCCAGCCGCGAATTACTGCTTAGGCCATTCGTCTCAATTTTGTGCGTAATGACCTGCCCAAAATTCAGAAAACTCCACAGCATCACCGCCGCCATCAGCGCAAGCATACCGGCCATCATCCACTTCATCATACGCGATCCAAGATCGGACTTACGCAGCACCATCAAACAAAAAAAGGTGGCCGACAAAAATGCGAGGGAAATGCCCGCACGGCTTCCGGTCATTAACAATCCCGCAAGCGCCAGCAGCAGAGCGAATAAAAGTCCCGCCCCTTTTAAAATAACCGCCATGCGCAGTTGGTCGATGAAGTTGAGAACCATCTTGGGAAAATGCTTGCTTGGCATTTTCACGAATCGCGCAAGCTGCGCCAGCGTTACCAGCAGCATCATACCCAAATAGGCCGAGGCCGTATTCGGGTTTACAAAGCCATGGGCAAACGAATGCTGCGTCGAAACAGGCACACCATCGCGGGTGGCAGAGAAAAAGGTGATTGTCACTGCAATCGTACCGCTGACCAAAAGCGCCTTAAAGAATAGGCGTGCGCTGGACTCGCACGAGCCAACAAAAAGCGCGATCGTGAAAACAAACCCAAGCAAGATGACTCGGCCGATACCTTTCAACCATGCGCCCTTATCCTGAAGCAACACCGCACGCGCATCACCACCTTGCGCGTGAATCTCACTCCAGAACATTTGGCTTGCACCGCTCGTGGGCAACACCTGCTGTAAGCATATAATTACGAGAAAAAAAACAAACGCGGCAAGTCCTATTCGCTGCATCGGCGCGCATACATGACGAGGGCTACTCATCGCCAGCCATAAAATAGGGATGCAAGCGAGTAACGAGAACGCGACCACCGTATCGACAAGCGCACCCTTGGCAAGGCATGCCGCCGATAGCAGAACTGCAAACCCGATGGAAGCAACCTCGAGCCGCGTAAACAGCATGGCGTTACGGTCAATCCGCCGCGTAGCCATTAGTCGTTGATGAGCTTGATAAAGAGCACGTCACGCAAGATGCCCACCAGCTTCGACACATCCGCGAATGGGTGCTGCGATACGTAGATCACATCGTCGTTACGTATTGGCATTTTTTGCGCAAGGAACATACCGGTCGGCTCGGTCAGGTCGAAACGATACACCGTTGGTACAGGCTCGTTCTCCGGCTGCGAATCGATGTTCACGCCCATATCGACCAATGTGTTGGCGGCCTCGCGGCGGAAAACAACAACCATACCCGGTTGCGCTAACTCACTGTTCAAACCGCCCGCTTTCGCAATGGCATCGGCCAGCATCACACTCTCGGCCTCGAACGCCATACGGCTGTTATTTTGTGTCGCACCCAAAATATTGTAATGACGCTCGTCTTTCTTCAGCGCGATCAGGTCATTGGGTTTCACAAAAATATTATTCTCGCTTTCAGTCAACAACGTGCTCAGGCGCGCGGTGGCCGAACGGTTGCCGCGCTGAAGCGTGATGAGCGTATTGTAGTCGTTGCTGCGCGGGCCACCTGCCATGCTCAAAGCATCTAATATACGCGTGCCACCCTGCTCGAGCGTGAAGCGGCCTGGCTGGTTCACATCCCCCATCACCGAGAACAGGTTCGAGGTGCGCTTGACCATGGTGACAATGACTTGCGGCTCAATGGCTTTGTTCATCAGGCGCTGCTGAATGTCGGTCTGCACATCCACCAAGCGGCGCCCTTTGGCTTTCACAAAGCCACTGTTACTATCTTTGCCTGCATAGGGAACGCTGATGCGACCGCTTTGGTCAACTTCCTGATCGGGCAAGGTAACGAAATTACCGCCGCTCGATGAACCGCCTGCCTGAACAAACAAGCCACCGGAACCTGCTTCAAAAATTGTCACGCGCACCACATCGCCCACACCCAGAACTGCTTCCGCCGGTGGGCTACGATCCGTAAAGGCACCTTTAAAGTAATTCAAATCATCCAACCCCGCGAGGGTACGGATAATTTTGCGGTCGGCATTTACCAACACGAACGGAAGCTTAGCATCATCCGATTCTGGGCCACTGGTGGGCGCCGTATATTCCGTTTGCGCCTTGCCAAAGGAACGACCGCTTGGACCAGAGCTGGGTAAATTACCGCACCCCACAAGCAACACTGTGGCAAATGCCACACAAATAAATTGGCGAACGGCATTCTTGTTCGCGCCTGATAAATACTGCCTGTGCATTCTGTACGAGCTCATGGTTGCAGTGTTACTTGCTTTTGGGTGATGCCGAAATAGCACTCTTGTTCTCTTACCAGTATATATTCCTAATGGTTTGAATGTATACTCAATTTTTACTGCACATGTGCAAGAAGTAAGGATTTTTTATTAACAAGTATTAGTAATTAGTCGGCGCGGTAATAATCTTGATACCACTTTACGAAGGCATGGATGCCTTCACGCACGGTGGTGCTTGGCTTGTAACCTGTGGCATGCTGCAAGTGCGAAACATCGGCATGTGTGCTAGGAATATCGCCAGCTTGCAGCGGCAATAGCTCGCGGATAGCTTTCTTACCAAGCGCCTCCTCCAGCGTCTCAATATACTCACTTAAGTTCACAGGCGAGCTGTTGCCGATATTAAAAATACGATACGGCGCAAAGCTGGTGGCAATCGTCGGCGCGTTCGCATCCCACGCCGCATCGGGCTTGGCAATATCATCACTCACCCGAATCACGCCCTCCACAATATCATCGACGTAGGTAAAATCGCGGGTGTGGTTGCCATGGTTGAACACTTTAATTGGCAAGCCTGCGAGAATATTCTTGGTAAACAAAAACAGCGCCATATCCGGCCTGCCCCACGGGCCATAGACCGTGAAAAACCGCAATCCCGTGGTCGGCAGTGCAAACAAGTTGCTGTAAGCGTGCGCCATTAACTCATTCGCGCGCTTGGTGGCGGCATACATGTGTAACGGGTGGTCGACCCCATGATCCTCTGAAAAGGGCATGGCCGCATTTGCACCATAGACACTGGAGCTTGAGGCATAGGTTAAGTGCGGCACTGCGTGGTGGCGACATGCCTCTAGCATATGGGTGAAGCCTACAAGGTTCGAGGCCACATAATCCTCGGGGTGGGTGATGCTGTGGCGCACCCCCGCTTGTGCCGCGAGGTGAATCACACGGTCGAATTTATGGGCGGCAAAGCAGGCATTCACGGCTTCTTTATCTTCCAAACTACCCTGAATGAAATGATATTGCCCCTTTGCGGCTTCCTGTTCGAGCAAGGCAAGGCGCGCATGCTTCAACTTCACGTCGTAATAGCTATTGATGCTATCGAATCCGACCACCTCGTCGCCGCGCTTGAGAAGTGTGCGCGCCACATGAAACCCGATGAAACCCGCATTACCTGTCACCAGCACCTTCATTCGGCGAGCCTCTTTTTAGGTTCGGCAATAATACCTACTTGCAAGCTGTGGTGCGGTTGGCCTTTAAATGGCAACCCCTCTACCGCAATGATGTCGAAATGCTGGGCGAGTTGGTCGATAAGTTTGCGGTAATCAAAGCCTTTATGCTCATAACGCTCGACATGCTGCACATTGCCGCACGTCGCATGGTAGAGTTCGCTCCATGTATATTTTGTGGTATCCGTGTGCAGGTGCGAAAAAAGCCGCTTGGTAATGTGCTTGAGCAAAAACATCGGCCCAACCTCAACCGGCACCGTGATCAACAGGCGCTTCTTGGTGACGCGCGCCAGAAACTCGATATAGCCTTTAAGCACGGCATCGGGAATAAATTCGAGGGTTTTAGTGGCGATGCTATAGTCAAACTTGCGGCCTTCAAATGCGCCTAAATCATGTGCCGAGTGGGCAACCACCAACTCCACCCATGGCGTTTTCACGTAGCTCATTTGCGCGTCGTTAATGCCGCCGTCCCAGCCAGCATCCGCACCCACATAGGCGCGCGGTTTGGGCAGCACGCTTAAGCTGCGGCAATCAAAACAGCCAAGCTCGAACAGGGTATAACTATCGGCTGGCTCGGCGACCTGTTTTTTCAGCCAATCAAACCGCATGCGGTAGAGACGCCCACGAAGGCCGCGCGGTGCAATAGGATGATTAGGAATGCTCATGTGCTCTAGGGCCTTTAGTATTGGTATCGGTGAGAATAGTTATGTTCCGCATATCTTCTTTCAAGACCACGAGCAAGGTGCGAAGCATAATCTTGATATCTAGCATCAGCGACATGTGGCGAATATACCAGATATCCAGTACCAGTTTTTCCTCGGGCGTTAGCGCGTCACCACCGTGGATTTGCGCCCATCCCGTCACCCCAGGGCGCACACTCAGGCGCACATGGCCACCTTCTGGCTGGTCGTCGGGCAGCAATGGGCGCGGGCCCACAAACGACATCGTGCCTGCAATAATCAAGAAAAGCTGTGGCAATTCATCCAAGCGCAGACGACGCAATAGTTTTCCAATAGCCGAGCTGCGCAGCCTATCCCCCGATTTATGCGTCAGGCGATCCTCATTCAGGCCTCGCCGCGCATGCTGCATCGTACGAAATTTATAGAGATGAAAGGAACGACCATACAGTCCTGGGCGCTTCTGCCAAAAAATAAGTGGCAGCCCCACATCCAGCATCACCAACAGAGATGTAATAATCAGCAATGGCAGTACCAACACTAACACCACAAGCCCCATCACCACATCAAACCCGCGCTTCACATACGGATAGATTCCCTTGGGCTTTTCGTAAACATGCGGCGCCATTTCGGTCACGTTATGATAAAAATCCTCGGGGTTGCGCTCCATGCGCGGCTGAAATTGGGGCGCCATATCTTTGGCAAAATGCACCACATGAATCGCGCCGCTTCGTTCCAATTCTGCAATAATTTCACGCTCTGCCGGTGCCATATCCTCGAATAACTTAGCCAAAATGACGTGCGTGATGTGAATGCCATGCACATGGAAGGCTTCTAGCAATCGCGGCAGATCCTCAGGCGTGCCTAGCACCTTACGTTTCTGGAACACTCGGTTGGTAAGGGCTTTATCGCTATCGAGCAACCCTTCGACCACCACCTGATGCTGCACAATCCGCTTAATGAACTGGAAATAAAGCTCGGCCGTGTGGCAGGCACCAATCACCATCACATGCTGCTTCAAGGTGGAGTGGTTGCTGTGACGCTCGGGGCCAAACAGGTGACGCGCCATGAGGCGGCTTCCCCCCATTGCCACCACGGCCAGCGCCCAGTGCATGGGTGGCACCGAGCGGGGCATCATATCCAAACGACTAATGGTAAACAGTGCCACCGTGCTCACCAGCACCACCAGCGCCACCGCCACCATCATGCTGGCTAATTCAGAAGCAGAGGTAAACCGCCACATGCTTTCATGCGTATGCATCAACGGTAGAATGCACACTGCGGTGATAAGCGTTACCGCAACCAAGAGATAAATATCGTCAGGCGCGCCCTCTTGAATCAGCGGAAATCCGTTACGCAAATAAAGCGCTACCAGCAGCGCTGCGACAATACAGAGAAGATCATAACCTAAATACGCGTATTTTCTCATGCCGCCCCGAACGAAGCATTGCGTTACTTTCTAGTAGTTTACACGCATCGAACCCGAGGTCTAGTGAATTAGATAAACGAACGCAGCAATCGCTATTGCAGGCTGTAGATGTCTTGCCCACGCCACACACGCTTTTCAATCACCGTGAAGTTGGCATTCTTAAGAATGGTCTCGAACGTAGCGCGCGAAAGGTGGTTCACCCAACCGCTGCGCATACGCGTGGTCATGCACTCCAGCGCATCGGTCGAAGCATAGGAAACCAAGCACGCACCGCAATTAGCGCGCACCAAATGCATCACGCGTTGCACGTCATGCACATATTCCAGCACGCCCGAAAAGACGATATAATCCACCTTTTGCTGAAGCGTCGGGAACTCCTTATTCAAATCACAAATGAGGGTTTGGTCGGAACGCATCACGATATCGGATGGTTGATACAAACAGCCCTGCGGCAGCAACTCGCGTAAATGTTCCTTGCCTGCGCCAAATTCCAGCACCGAGCTGTTGGGCGTAATCATGCCCGCCATGAGGGTGGTGCGCTCGTCCCATTGGTCGTCGAGGCTTTCCGCGTGCGACCAGCGATATAGCCCCAACCGCTTGGCATGCTGCCAGCGCGAAATAGCATAGCTGATGGGCGAAGCAAAAAAGCTTTTTGCGTGCAATACTGCGGCATTTTTTGGCATTCAATTCCCCAAAACCACTTGCTATGTTGTGTAAAAAAAAACAATCACCTTGTACATGCGCCACGGTTGACAGGCATCCCGCTTCGCTGTTTGATTCTACCTTGAGTATTACCGCGATTTCACACCCCGTGCAATTGATAATCGTCATCACCTAACAAGCGGAGCATCTATGCGCATTGCAGTCATCGGCAGCGGTTATGTGGGGCTAGTCACTGGCGCGTGCCTTGCCAATTTCGGGCACGAGGTGACATGCATCGATCGCGATGCGGATAAGATTGCTGCGCTTGCCAGCGGCAACATTCCCATCTTCGAGCCTGACTTGAAGGAGGTTGTCGCGCTCAATCTGGCTAAGCAACGCCTTGCCTTCTCGACCGATCTTGCTAGCGCCGTTGCCAGCAGCGATGCGGTGTTCATCTGCGTGGGCACGCCACTGAGCGCCAACGGCGGCGCTGCCGACTTGGAGCAAGTCACCCAAGCCACCCACGCCGTTGCCAAAGCGGCGCACGGGTTCACGGTACTCATCTTGAAATCTACCGTGCCTGTGGGCACCAACGACACCATGGCCGAGTTGATTACCCAACATTACCCCCATGCCGACATGGCCGTGGTGTCGAACCCCGAATTCCTACGCGAGGGCGCAGCCATTCATGATTTCAAATACCCCGACCGCATTGTCATCGGCACCGAGGAGCCACGTGCGCGCGCGGTGATGGAGGATATTTATCGCCCCGTCGCACTCAACAATAATGCCATTCTCTTCACCAGCCGCCGCACGGCAGAGCTGATAAAATACGCCTCAAATGCCTTCCTTGCCACCAAGATCACCTTCATCAACGAAATCGCCGATTTGTGCGAGAAGGTTGGTGCGGATGTGCAGGAAGTCTCGCGCGGCATTGGGCTCGATAAACGCATCGGCGATAAATTCCTAAGCGCTGGCCCTGGCTATGGCGGCTCCTGCTTCCCGAAAGACACGATGGCTGTCGTGAAAACCGCGCAGGATTTTGGCTCGCCCTTGCGCATTGTCGAAACCGTGCTCGACATCAACGCCAAGCGCAAACACGCCATGGCAGATAAAATCATCCGTACCATGGGCGGCGACGTGCGTGGCAAAACGATTGCGCTGCTCGGCCTCACCTTCAAACCCGCGACGGACGACATGCGCGAAGCGCCCTCGATTGCGATTGTGGCGGGGCTGCAAGCAGCGGGCGCCACCATCCGCGCCTATGACCCCGAGGGCATGGAGCAAGCCGCAAAAATCATGCACAACATCACCTATGCCAAAGACACCTATGACTGCGTCGACGGTGCCGATGCCGTGGTGCTCATCACCGAGTGGGATGCCTTCCGCGCGCTCGATATGAAGCGCATCCGCAATGCATTGCGCGGCAACGTGTTCGTTGATCTGCGCAATGTCTATCGCCCTGCCGACATGGCGGCACTTGGCTTTATTTACGAAAGCGTTGGGCGGCCAAACTAGCTGCCAAACTTTGCCCAGAACTTGCCAAAATCTGCCTCGAACTGGTCAGGCGGCAGGTAGAAGCTGTGGTCGTGGGCGTTTGCCACCTGCCCCATGGTGCAGCCATAATCGAAGCCCAGCGCCACCGCGAGGTTATGGTATTGCCCATTCAAGCTGTGCGCCTCACGCACCATGGGCTCGGCAATCTCGAACAACGACATATGCGCAGGGTGGCGGTAGAGAATATTCATCAGCCCCGCCCCGTGAATGCCCACCACGTGCCGCGCATGGGCGAAGGTTTCAATCTGCTCAGGCAAGCTCAGCGTATCCGCATCCACCGCCTCGAACCCCTTGGCTTTCACGATGTCAAAGATTGCATCGCCATTACTCATGGTGCGGCGGCGGTGCTTACCACGCACAAGAAATATCCTGCGTTCTCCCCGCACCGTGCTGATGGGGTGCACGGCCTTGGCCTGCTCCACCACATCCAAAAACACCTCGCTGTTGGTGGAGTTGCCAAAGGCGTTCACAAAAATCGCCTCGTCGCAGGCAATAAACGCATCACCTTGCGCATGGATCGTTTTCACCTGCTTGAACAGCGGCACATGCGCGAGCAGAAACTTTCCATAAGCGGACTCAGCCACCTTCTTTGCAATCACCAACGTGTATTCACCAAGCGGAATACCCGCGCGATCTAGCAGCGCCATTTGCGCAATTAAATCGGTATAGAAATGCGAGTAGCCCCCCTCCACCGAGCAACGCAGGCTGATAACCTTGCCCAAGCGCTCCATCGGCGCTTTCCGCCAAATCGTCTGGTAGGGCGGAACAGGTAAAAACGGCGACAGCCCCGAGGGAAATAGCGAGGAATAAAGTGCATTCCCCTGCCCCATCGGCCAGCCCGTGGTTGGCTCAATGAGCACCTCACCGCGCACGCGCACAATCTGCTGAATTTGCTCCGACCGATACCACTGCCGATAGCTCGCCGCAATGCGCGGTGGAATGAATGGATTGTTCTCCAACGCTGATTCAGGAACGCCCAATGTCGGACGTTTCTCATAGAGGATTTTTTCCTCCTGCGGGTGGCTCGTGAAACGAAACAGCAACGGGTCAAGTGTTGCCCGCTTCACTTTGTTGCGGTTGCCAAGCCACGCCTGCACAGGCTTAGGCAAAACTTTGCGCGCCAGTTTATAGGGCGAGAGCTGCATACGAATAATCTCCTCGCGGGGTTATGGCGTTTCCTCTGCCGGTGCTTTGGCACCGAACAATGCATAGAGCGCCTCCTTGCTCTCCACCTTCGCTGCCGTTTGCACCGCCATCATATTGTTAGGGTGCGCGCGCTCCAACGTCGCCAAATCCGAACGCGCTACCTCAAACTCTGTGGCCGAAAAAAGCGGCAGCAATGCCAGCGCGAATTCAAGCCGTTTTCTGGCAAGCCATGCTTCCCCTGGCGTTGCCAGCGCCGACATCCGATAGGCTGTAAGCGTTTGTGGCGTCGCGCCTTGGCGCACCATATCCAGCATCGCCACATCGAGCCATGCTTTGCCATCACGCGGCGAGCAGGCAAGCCGTTCCATCACTATCTTTCGCAGCGCATCGAGCTTGGCATCCTCATCCGCCACCTCTGGCTTGGCCATGGCACGGTCGGCTTCATAGGCCGCAAGCAACGCCAAATCTGCCTGTGCGGACGCATTACAGGGTGACCATTTCAACGCCGATTGATACGCCGCCATCGACGCAGCGACAGCACGGGTCGATACCTTTTCCCCGTTACGAATTGCCTGAAGCACAGGTTGGTTTTCAAGCCGCACCACATGGGTAAAAAGCGCCTGAGCCGACCAGAGCACAGCGACACTCGCCGCCAGCAGAAACACGCTCAAACGCTTACGGCTCATGATGCCTGATGGTTATAATAATAGTAATAATTATAGTTATAATACCCGTAGCGGCTTGCCTTCTCGGTATCGACCAGCGTCAGCAACGAGCCCACGGTTTTCTTGAACACCTCAGGCGCGCGGTGCAGTGCTTTGCTCACCACGCTGCGGTCGGTTTTGCCCCAGTGCGCGAGCAGAATAAAGCTATCGATGGAATTGGCAATCACCCGTGCATCAACAATATTCAGAATCGGCGGAAGGTCGATGAGCACCACATCAAAAATCTGCTTCAAGTAGTTGATGAGCGCATGCATTTGCCCCGAGCCAACAAGGTTCAAGTTCGCAATTGAGGTATTCGCGCCCTTGGCCGGAATAAAGAACAAGTTCTCTTGCCCCGTCTTGCGGCAAATCGAAGCCAGATCCATCGCGATTGCTTTTTCGTCTTCATGGCCAATGCGCGTGGCGAGCTCATAGAAGCCCGTTGTCGCACCAGGGAGGAACCAATGCGTCAAGCTTGGGCGACGGAAATCGCAATCAATGAGCGCAACGCGTGCGCCGCTTTTCGCCAAATGCTTCGCAAGGAAACAGGACGTAATCGACTTACCTTCGCCCGGACGCGCCGAGACGAAGGAAATAACTTTTGCCTCATGCGCTTGCATCTTGTCGGTGGTGAATTGCGTGGCGAGTTGCACGTTACGCATGATCTCGGTCACCACGCCCGTTTGCTTATCGAGCATTTGGGTAATCTCGCTGAACGCAGTCGCATTGAAATCACGCGACGGCATCTCGGTCACGCTCAGTTCCTTCGAGGACCAACGCTTGGTGAAATGCGCCATTTTCTCGCGGTCGAAGGCAAGCTTAGGCAGCATGCCAAGGCAGGTGCGTTGTGCGGCAGCTTCCAGATCTTCTGCCTTCCAAATAAACTTCTCAAACTGCTCACGCAGGAAAGCCAACGCCACACCCACACCCAAACCAACCACCACCGAAGCAAGCAGCACAAAGCGCTTATTCGGCCAGCTAGGGCTGAGCGGCGGCACTGCGTAGCTAAGGATGCGCGCATTCACCGAAGGCAGCGACTGACGCTCGATTTCCTCGTTCGCCTTATCCAGCATTTTGGTGTAAAGGTTGCGGGTCGAATCCGCACGGCGCTGCATGTCACGCAAGCCGATTTGGCTGCGGCTAGTGACAGCGGTGGTGCCCTTCACGGCATCCATTTGCTCTTGCATGGTCTTTTCTTTGGATTGAGCAATTTCAAGCTCGTTCTTGTAGCTTTCCGCAATCCGGCGATATTCACCCCAAATGAGGTTTTGAATATCCTGCATCTGCTGCAACAAATTACGATACATCATGTGATCGCGACCTTGCTTGCGCAAAATTTCCGTCGCCATACGCGATAGCTCGATATACTTGCTGCGCAAATCACCAATCACGCGGTTGGCCAACACATCACTCGTCGCGGTTTCTGGGTTACCGCTCTCAATAATCGCCTGAATGTTATCGTAGCGCGCCTTGGCTTGCGCCGTATCCGCACGGGCAATAATGAGGTTGCTATTCAGCTCCGATAATTGCTGGTCACTCAGCAGGGTATAGTTCTGGGTCTGAACAATGTTATTTTCAACCTTGTAGGATTCCACCTTACCCTCGGTCTCCGTCAGTTCCTTTTGCAGCCCCTCAAGGCGCCCCTTCAGCCACACCGTGGCGCGCTGCGAGGATTCATACTGCGCTTCCAGCTCGTTATCGAGATAGGTTTCGGCGATTAAATTCGCGATTTTAGCGGCGCGCTCAGGATTGCCCGAGGTGAAGCTAATCGCAATAACATAGGTGTTGCGCACGCGCTCAACCGTTACGCCACTCATCATTCTGCTCAAGCGGCGTTGCTGCTCCACGCTGGCATCCAGCGCCTTTTTATCCGCCGCCGCAACCCCAAAAACAGATTCCTTCAGTTTAAGCAGCGGGCTTTTGCTCATTGCTTCGGTCGAATCGTAGATGCCTGCTTTTTTGGCAACCTTGTCCATCAGGCGCGTCGATTTAATCACCTCAATTTGGCTATCGATAATCAGGCTTTCCTGAAACGAATTGCTGCCGGCCAACTGCTGCGGCAAGGCGTTGTTCTGGCGCGGATCGATTAAAATAGAAATCGTCGTCGTGTAACGCGGCGCCGAGAACATGATATAAATTAAGCCAAGGATAAGTGCCGTAATGCCGCACACCAAAATGAGTTTACGGTGGCGCTGCAAAATCGCGATAATGTCGCGAAACGTTGGCAAATCATCAGGTTCCATACCCGAGGGCTTGGCTAACGGCGCTTCTTTAATGAGTGCGATATCCATGCGATGAGTCCAAGCTGTTGTTTTTGTAGTCTTACTATAGAAATCAATTGATGTTAGCAAAAATTACGAGGTTGTGGACACTGCACGTTATGGGCTGATGGGAAGCACATCATTATCGTCAGCATCCGATTTGATAATTGCAACGATCATGCCATATCGCGTCAGGTTGTTGTTGAGGTGCGATTCAAAGGAGTCTGGCCGCACGCCAATCGATGCCCCCGTCAGATTCGTTAACATTGCAGGGCCCACGCGGCTTTCATCTTCGGCAAGCCTCGTTCCCACTGCACCACCGCCGCCTGCGTTATCCGCCGTTGGCAGCGGCTTCAAATCTGCCGCGCCTGCACTGGAACCTGTCGAAACGGCGCGCCCACCATACGGGCCAATCGCTGCGAATGTCGTTTTCAACCATTTATTGTCCGACTGCATGACCTTATACATAATGCTGCGCACGGCATCGCCCTGCTGGCTGCCCAGCGCGCGGATGGCACGCACCATGCCTGCGCCAATGGCGGCGGCCTGCTCAGGGCTTGTATCGGGGATGATGGAGAGCACCGCATCCACCGCCGCTGGCTCCTTGGTCAGCGCTTGCGCCACATAGCGTGCCATGGCGGGGCCCGCCAACGGAAATTTCGAGAGAATGGAGAGCGGTTGCGCCTTAATATTGGTGGCTTGTTCAAGCGCCACCGCAGGTGCCGCAATCGATGGAATTTCCTGAGCCTGCGCAGGGCTCATCCATGCCCACACTACAAAGGCACTGCATGCAGGCAACATGAATCGTTGGTGGCGCATTCCGTTCGTCCCCTAATGCCTATTCTGCTTCAGCTAACAGCTTGTCACTTAATCGGCCAAACGTCAACCCCAGCGCGCGTGGCGAGGGCGCAGCGTCGTTGATCTCCCTCAAGAATGAGGCAACAAAGACTCTCGACGGGTGCACTGCTCACATCCAAATTGGCGCGGTGGTGGCGAATATCGGGCGCATCCACGGGCGAGTGCCCATGCACAATATACCGCTCGTGGTAAGCCTCGTATTCAAGGAAGGGTTTTCTGATCCACAAAAAATGCTCGCGCGTTTGTTTTTCCATCGGGCGGCGCGGGTCAATCCCTGCATGCACAAACAGGTAGTCCCCCTCTTGGTGACGCAATTGCAGGCCGCGCAAAAAATCGAGGTGCGCAGGTGGCATCCGCGACAGCAATTCATCGCGCACCGCCACCAGCGCCGCAGGTGTCATGGCGGATGGAATGCCCATGCCATAGGCCGCCAGCGTCGCATAGCCACCCATATTCCCCCACAGGCGCAGTTGCTTTGGGTCGTCGATAAAATTCAGCATCGCCTCTTCGTGGTTGCCCATCAGGCAGACGCGGGCATGGTGCAGTGGCGTGGTTTTGTGCAGCATCTCGATGACCATCTGGCTTTGCATGCCACGGTCGACATAATCACCCAGAAACACTTCGACAATCTCGGGGCATGGGTTCGCCGCCACATCCGCCGCAATCCACTCCATCAGCCGTGCCAGCACTTCCCCGCGCCCATGGATATCGCCCACCGCATAGACCCGCATGCCCTCAGGCACACTAAAGATGCGCGAGCCATCCGCCGCCACCTCAGGCGGCGCTTCGTTCTTGCCCATCAAGCGGCGCAGCCACTGCATCCCATGCTCCGGCGAATTGGTTAGCACTGTTTCAACACCTAGCCGCTAACCGCCGCCTGCGCTAGGGGAAAATGCCCGCTAAATCCCCTTGCCCTCCCCCAACATCCATGGCAACACTACCCACGGCTGGCGGCGGGCGGTTTCTTTTGAAAACCCGGCCAGGGCCGAAAGGCAGCAACCGTATCGAATACGGAATCGGGTCGTCCGCCAGCCACCCTAGAAAATCTTGATTGGGATCTCAAGGTAATGATTGTCAAACTGACCCGCTTCCAAAATTCATTTCTTCAAGCGCCTATGATAGGCGCAATTGCTTATGTTGTATTTTCATTGCTTGCATGGCTACTATTAAATCTTCTGAAGTTACCTAACCTCATAGATTCTGAATTATTTGAAGCATTTTTTGGTCTCGGAATTCTATGCGCAATGGGCATTGTTATTATTCCTGCGCTCATAATCACTTTGCCTTTAATTTATGGCATTTCATGGCTTGGGACGCTGCTTACTTTACCATTGATATTGATTTTAAGAAAGAAAACGACAACATTGCTACCTTATATCGCAGTAGGAATGCTGGGTGGTTATATGCTTGGGTTAATAGGATCCACCCTAATCCCTGCATCGCAGCTAAGTAAAGGCGCCCCACTTTACTTGCTAGCAAATCGTTTTGCATACATACTTCCTGGGGTCAGCTACATGACTGCCGTTTGGTTTTTAGGTGTTCGAGCTAAAAACAATAAAAAATGCTCTTAATAATTGCATTGCGTACTCGACTCTCGTTGCTTACCGCTCTAATCTCCCCCCATGTCCAGCATCTATCGCGTTCTCGCCCGTAAATATCGCCCGCAGACTTTTGCCGATCTCATCGGCCAAGAGGTGCTGGTGCGCACGCTCACCAATGCGTTCGCCAGTGGCCGCATTGCGCACGCGTTTGTGCTGACGGGCATTCGCGGCATTGGCAAAACCACCACGGCGCGCATCATCGCGCGCGGCCTCAACTGCATCGGCCCCGATGGGTTGGGCGAGCCCACCACTACCCCCTGCGGCGTCTGCCCCAACTGCATCGCGATTGCGGAAGACAGGCATGTCGATGTCATCGAGATGGATGCGGCGAGCAACACCGGCGTCGACAACATGCGCGACCTGATTGATTCGGTGCAATATGCCCCCGTCTCCGCGCGCTACAAAGTGTACATCATCGATGAGGTGCACATGCTGAGCAAGAGCGCGTTCAACGCGATCTTGAAAACGCTCGAAGAACCGCCACCGCATGTGAAGTTCATTTTCGCCACCACCGAAATCCGCAAAATCCCCGTCACCATCATCTCGCGCTGCCAGAAGTTCGATTTGAAACGCGTGGAGATGGACGAGCTGAGCCAGCACCTTGTCAACATCGCGACGAAAGAAAACATCGCCCTGCCGCCCGAGTGCGCCACCCTCATCGCCGCCGCGGCCGAAGGCTCGGTGCGTGATTCGCTCAGCATCCTCGACCAAGCCATCGCCATGCACACGGATAGCGCGGGCGCGGTCAACATCGCCACCGCTTCGGTACGCGACATGCTCGGCCTTGCCGATAAAACGCAAAGCTTCACGCTGCTGAAACAACTCTTCGCGGGTAAAACGGATGAAGCGCTGGATGCAGCCCAGCGCCTGCACCACCAAGGGGCGGACCCAGCCGCACTGCTGAGCGATTTGCTCGATATTGTGCACTACCTTACGCGCATTGTGGTCGCCCCAGCACTCCTCAACAACCTGCATTACTCCCCCGCCGAGCAAGCCCTTGCCAAAGAAATGGCCAGCACATTAAACGTGCCAGCCCTCACCCGCGCATGGCAGATTTTAACCAAAGGCGCGGATGAAATGCGCCACGCCACCCAAGCCAGCGCAACCCTCGAAATGATTCTTGTGCGCCTCGGCTATGCCAGCAATTTGCCCACACCGAGCGAGCTGGTGCGCAGCCTGCAAAACAACCCACCCGCAGCAACGGCACCCGCCGCGCGCGCCAGCGCTGCGTCCGCCGCCGCAATCGCTTCCACGGCCGCCGTTGCAAGTTCGCGCGCCGACACGCACCCCTTCGCCCCCACCAGCAGCACGGTGATGAGCGCGGGCAGCGCCGCCACCGCTACGGCGCTAAAAATTGAGCCCGTGGAACTTGCCGAAGTGCATAGCTTCGCGGATGTAGTAAAACTCTTCGAAGAACGACGCGAACCCATCCTCGCCACCCACCTCATCAACGATATGCGCTTGGTCGAATTTACGGCGGGGCGCATCGAGGTCAAGCCCATTAGCCACATGAACGCGGATATTCCCGCGCGCATCAACCGCCGCCTTGCGGAGTGGACGGGCGATAAATGGAACCTCGTCTTCAATACCAATGTCGAGGGCGAACCCACCATCCGCGAGCAACGCAACGCAGCCCTAAAACAGCAGCGCGACTACGCTTTCGCCCACCCCAAAGTGCAAGCAGTGCTCGAGGTTTTCCCCGACGCGAAGCTGGTGGATTTTATTCCAGCCAAGTAATTTTCAAAGCGATAGAGGTAACGACATGAACATTCAAAAAATGATGAAACAAGCGCAAGAAATGCAAGCCAAACTGGGGCAGATGCAAGCGCAGATGGAAGCCACCGAGTTCGAGGGGCAAGCCGCCAGCGGCGCGGTGAAACTCACCCTCACGGGCAAAGGCAAAATGACGAAGATCGCGCTCGATGCTTCGGTGATTAACGCGGCTGAAAAAGACATGCTCGAAGACCTCATCATGCTGGCGCATAACGATGCAAAGGACAAAGCCGACGCGGCACTGGCCGATGCCATGGGCAGCGTGACAGGCGGGCTGAAATTGCCAGCAGGCATGAAGCTGCCGTTCTAGATTTCTTTGCTCGGTTTGGTCTGCTGACCAAACCTCACGCCGCCGTGGGGGCACAGCCAACTCGCCCAGCTCGCCGAGCTAAAAATGGACACTTATGACCACCTCCATCGACCGCCTCATCGCTGAAATTGCCAAGCTACCGGGTGTTGGCCCGCGTAGTGCGCGCCGCCTCGCGCTCAATTTGTTGCGCCAGCGCGAGCAGCGTATTCCTTCGCTTGTGTCCGCCCTCACCCACGCGCTGGAAACCGTCAAAACCTGCACCATCTGCGGCAGCCTCGATGAATCTGACCCCTGCAAAATCTGTACCGATGAGACCCGCGATAACGGCTCCATCCTTGTGGTGGAGGATGTGGCGGATGTTTGGGCGATGGAGCGCAGCCGCGCCTTCCGTGGCCGCTACCATGTGCTCGGCGGAACCCTCTCGGCGATTGATGGGCGCGGGCCAGACGCCTTACGGATTGAGCCGCTGTTGAACCGCGCCTCCAATGCAAAAGAAATTATTCTGGCACTCTCCGCCACCGTTGCGGGCCAAACCACCGCGCATTATGTCGCCGAGCGCTTGGCTGAATCCGGCGTCACCATCACCCGCCTTGCCCAAGGCATCCCTATGGGCGGTGAGTTGGATTATATGGATGATGGCACATTGGGTGCGGCACTCAGCGCGCGCGTGGCGTATTAAAAAACCGCGAAGGTGTTTGCCCTCGCGGTTTTTCGATCACCAATTAACTCAAACTCACCAACGAGTTTACGGCGTTTTGATTTGTGAGATTTTCGTACCTTCGATGCTCAGCGAAGCCATCAGCCCTTTTTGGTCGAAGATGAAGGCATACGCATCCTCTTTCAAGGTCGAGGAGCTCAGGTTTTTCGCCACACCTTCGTTCACCAGCACTACCGTTGGGCCAACACCAATTTCCCACCCACGTGATTTGCGGATGTAATCGAGCGCTTTATCGTTCATCAGGAATACCACATAGCCATAGGATTGTGCGCCCGCTTGCCAGCCGAACGAGCCCGTAACAGAATTATAATAGCTGTCGCTTTGATCATTTACGCGCAGCACACCTTCACCATACGCACCGCCAAAAATCAGCCCAGCTTTAACAATGCTCGGGAAAATAAGTACGGCCTTCGCTTGCTTCGCAGCATCCGCCGCCAATGGGTTGGCTTTGGTCAGTTTAGCAATCGCCTCCGAAGCATCGCAATCAAGGTCGGCTTTGGTGGCTGTCGCGGCCATGGCCGAGCTTGCGCCAATTGTCAGCGCAATGGCTGCAAGGGCGAGGAAGGTTAGACGAATAGGTTTCATGAGATGCTCCAGATAAGTTTACGTGGAGCAGCTGTGCCAGAACCCATGTAAAGATGTCATGGGGGAGATGCCAAGCGTTATAAAGAAGCCGTTAAGCCTAGGCCGCATCACCTTTCGCGATGCTCAGCACTTCGGCCACTTCCTCGGCCTCGCCTTGCACCACATCATCCTCGCGGTGGAGGCTATAGCGCGCCAGCCCCGTGGGGATTTGTTTGTTCTTCGCGGGGCGCACGCCCTTGGTGCTCAGCTTACGCATTTTCGACAGCGCATTGCGCAAGCTACCACCAAACTTATCGTAGGCCTTGGCGCTGTTGCTGATGCCTTTGATCACATCCTCAGCATAGCCAAACGAGGTGATAAAATCGGCCATCAGCTCGCTCGTCAGCTCCACAATCGCTTGGTGGGCGTCGATCTGTTTCGCCTCGCGCACCAGTGCCCGCGCGGTGAGGAAAATGCCCGATAAGGTGACAGGCCCCGCAAGCACAATGTCATTGGTTCGCAGATAATCCATCAGGTTCGGGTCTTTGTTCATCAGCCGCGTCACCACCTCGTCGTTCGGAATGAACATCACCAGCGTGGTGCGCGTAATGGCTTCACCATTACGGTTTTTCAATTTGCGCAAGCTGTCCTGATAGGTTTTACCCGCGAGCGCTTTGGCATGGTCGCGCATGGTTTTTTGGATGTCACGAAAGCGCTCATCGAATTCAGGGGTGCCCTCGACACGAAACAATGCAAAAATATGCTGGCTCGCTTTAGAATCCACAATAATGGCATGCTGATGCGGTAGGTAGATCACGCAATCGGGTCGAAGTGCGCCCTCCTCCGCCGCAAGGTGCACTTGCAGTTCGTAATCGGTACCCAGTGTAAAACCGTGCTGCTGCAAAATATTGCTCATCACTATTTCGCCTTCGGCACCCGCACCAATCGGGTTTTGCATCGCGCGCACCAGCGTCGCCAGTTGAGTTTTGGAATCATTCATTTGCCCTTGCACCGCGCCCAGTGTCGTCGCCAATTCTTGCTGCTTGGCCAGCAGCTGCTCGCTTGCGGTTTTAGTGAATTGCTCGAATTGTTTGTGGGTTTCTTCGCGCGCCCGCACATGGTCGGCCATCAGCTTGTTACTCAGCTGGTTGCCAGTCTCGAGCGCCGCCGCTTTCGCATATTGCTCGAACTGGGTTTTCAGCACTTCAAAATCCTTTAGGCGCAGCTCCATCACTTCCAGTTTTTGCTTGGCCAGCGCCTCGTTACGTTCGGAATCATTCAATCGCACACGCACTTGCTCACGCTCTGTCAGCGCTGCGGCGAGTTGCTCATCGGTTTCGCCCAATTCGCGCTCTAGCTGCACCATGGTCGCCTCTGCGCTGGCGCGCGCTGCCACATCCTCACGCAAACGGCTCTCGATGGCATTTTTCGCACGCCACGTGAGGAACAGCGCTACGCACAGTACGGCGGCAACAACCGCCAGCACGGCCACTAACATCGGCATTTGGGTTGGTTCTAACATCATGCTCTCCTCAGTTATCCCTACCGAATGCTGCTTCTTGTTTCATGTAGCGCGCTACGGCGTCAATAGCGATACACCCATGCTTGATAAGCTGTTCAGGCGTTACATCTTTCACTGCAAATTTATGCCGCAAATGATTCTTAGCAACCTCCGACAACGCCATAGTCATCATAGTGTCGAATTGATCTAACTTTTTATCGCTCCAACCTGTTCCATCCCCAAAAAACCCCATCTTTGCTTTGAGTCGTTTCGTGAGCGCTGCATTCACCTGTTCATTGTTAACCATCAATTTCTCAAGTCCCGCCATATACTTGCGCACGGCTGGCCCCTTAGGCTCGTTGGGGTCGAATACATCTTCATTTGCTGCCAGTTTATTTCCAAAATCATGAATGATGCCATCTCTCATCGCTAAATCACCCCAATATCTTGACTATCTGCGCGAACAATAGCACTCTGCCGCGATAAATTCACGAGGTTTTCTATGTCGACCCAATCTACCCCCATCGCCGCGGTCATCCTTGCTGCGGGCAAAGGCACGCGCATGAAATCCGCTTTGCCCAAAGTGCTGCACGAGGTGGCAAGCATGCCCATGGTCGGCCATGTGGTGAAGCTGGCGCTGGATGTGGGCGCAGCGCCCATTGCTATGGTGATTGGTGAGGCTGAGGGCATGCAGCAGGTGGTTTCCGTCGCGCGCAGCATTGCTGGCGAGGTGGATGTCGCAATTCAAAAAGAGCAACATGGCACCGCACACGCCGTGCTGGCTGCCCGCCCCGTGCTGGGCGAGCTGGATGGCATTTTGCTCGTGCTGTATGGCGATACGCCACTGCTCACCCAAGCGACGCTGGAAAGCGTGATCGAAGCGATGGAAGCCGACAGCAAATGCGCCGTTGCGGTGCTTGGTTTTATTCCCGAGGATGCAGGTGCCTATGGCCGCTTGGTGCTGGGCGATGACGGCACACTTGAGAAAATTGTGGAAGCGAAGGAAGCGACCGAAGACGAACTCGCCATTGAATTGTGCAACTCAGGCGTCATGGCCATCCGCGCGAATCTCGCATGGAAGCTGCTCGCACAAGTGAAGAACGACAATGCGAAAAAGGAATATTACCTGACCGATATCGTCGCCCTCGCCCGTGCGGCGGGTTACACCGCCCTTGCGGTGGAAGGCGATGCAGATGAGGTGCTGGGTGTCAACGCGCGTGGCGAGCTGGCGATGGCGGAAGCCATTTTCCAATACCGCACCCGCCAGAAATTTATGGATGCAGGGGTAACACTCATCGACCCTGACAGTGTGTTTTTCGCCGCCGATACCGTGATTGCAAACGACGTGCTGATTGAACCCAATGTGTTTTTTGGGTCAGGCGTCACCATCGAAAGCGGCGCGCATATCAAGGCGTTTTCGCATATCGAAGGAGCGAAGATTGGTGCAAACAGCACCGTCGGCCCATTCGCCCGCCTGCGCCCCAACACTCAGTTGGGCGCGGATGTAAAAATCGGCAATTTCGTGGAACTAAAAGCGGCGGATGTAAAGGCGGGTGCAAAAATTTCGCACCTGAGTTACATCGGCGATGCGAGCGTGGGCGAGGATGCCAACATCGGCGCAGGCACCATCACCTGCAACTACGATGGCTACCTCAAATACAAAACCACCATTGGTAAAAATGTGTTTGTGGGTTCCAACTCTGCCCTCGTCGCCCCCGTCACGCTGGGGGATGGCGCGATGGTGGGCGCAGGCAGCGTAATTACCGAGGATGTGGCCAGCGATGCCCTCGCGCTCGCGCGTGGCCAGCAGGTGGAAAAGGCAGGTGCAGCTGCCGAATTCCGTGCCAAAAAATCGGCCGAGAAATTAGCGAAGAAAAAAGCCTAAACAGCTACCTGCCGCCGCACCAGCGCCAATGCAGCCTCCACTGCTTGCAACCGCACCTGCCCACGATTTCCTGCAAATTGCTGCGCAGCATGAAGCGTTGCAGAACCATCCCGTGCACAGGCGATGTGCACCAAACCTACAGGCTTATTTTCAGTTCCACCGCTGGGGCCCGCAATGCCGGTAATAGCAACCGCAATGCTCGCACCCGATGCACGTTGTGCGCCCTCGGCCATCGCGCGCGCCACTTCTTCGCTCACCGCACCATGGGTTTCAATCAGGTGTTGCGGCACTCCCAGCATCGCAATTTTTGCTGCATTGGCATAGGTGATATAACCATGGGTGAATACATCCGAACTACCCGCAATCTCTGTCAGCAGTGCGGAAACCAAACCACCCGTACAGGATTCCGCCGTTGCCAAGGTGAGATTTTTTGTGCGCAATTGCTGCAGCAATGTTTGCGCATCATGCAGCAAGGGTGCAGCAAAAAATGTCATGGCTGGCTTGGCAATTCGCCGTAGAGAAGCGGCGAAAATAGGTAGGCGACATAGAGCAACGTGCCTGCGGGAATGGCGGCAAGAATATCATCGAATATCACGCCGAAGCCACCTTTCACACGGCGATCCGCCCAGCTGATAGGCCATGGCTTCAAAATATCGAATACGCGGAACAACACAAACCCCAGCGCCAGATAAAGTGGCGATGTCGCCTGCTCACTCAGCAAGCGCGAGGCCGTGGAAAGATTGCCCGCCATTAACACCAACCAGCCATACCACACAGCATAAGTGAACCACTGCCCCACCAATTCATCGATAACAATCTCGCTGGGGTCGTGTGCGGTGTGTCGGTCGCGCATGAATTTGCTGGCATTCAGGGTGCCAAGAAATGTGAACACCACCGCGCCGAGCGCCAACCACGCATAGCCATAAGGCAGCAGCAAAATCGGGTAGGCCAGCAACACCGCCACCGCCGAGCCCAGCGTGCCCGGTGCAATGCGCACCAACCCCACGCCATACATCGTGCTCAAACAATGGCGCTTCATGCGGCCTCCATCGGCAGGCTAACCGTGGCGACGGCGTGGCAGGCAATGCCCTCCTCGCGCCCTGTGAAGCCCAGTTTTTCGGTCGTCGTCGCCTTCACACTGACATGGCTGAGCGGCAGGTGCAGCATGTCGGCAATGGCCGCGCGCATGGCCTCGCGGTGCGGCGAAATTTTCGGCTGCTCGCCAATAATGGTAATATCGAGATGCGAAATGATGCCCCCGCGCGCCGCCACTTGCGCACGCGCTTCCTCGATGAAGATGGCACTGTTCGCCCCTTTCCAGCGCGCATCGCTGGGTGGGAAATGGCTGCCAATATCACCCGCGCTAATGCTACCCAGCAACGCATCCACCACCGCATGCAGCACCACATCCGCATCCGAATGGCCGTGCAGCGTGTGCGCGTTGCTGATGTCGATGCCACCAAGGCGAATCACGTTTTTCTCGCCCGCAGGCATCAGCGCGTGCACATCATAGCCCATACCAATCGCGACGCGGCGCGTGGATGCACTATGCTGGTTCGCCCATGCGATGTCTTCGGCTGTGGTCACCTTGCGCAACTCCTCATCGCCCTCGACATACTTCAACTGGCGCCCCGCAGCAAGCCAGATGGCGGCTTCATCGGTTGGCGAACTTGATTCAGCAGCGATGCCCCCTTCCATTATGCTAACTAGCGTAGTGTACGGGAAACATTGCGGCGTTTGCATGCGCATCAACGCTTTGCGGCTGACTTCGAGCCATTTTCCGCCCTCGAATCGGCGCACGGTATCGGCAATCGCAAGGGCGGGCAGCACCGCCACATCCGGCGAGAATTCGATAATGAGCGAGCCAATCATCGCTTGGCTGAGGAACGGCCGCGCGGCGTCGTGGATCAGCACATAATCGGGGTTATGTTTCGCAAGTGCCGCAAGCCCCGCACGGACAGAATCCGCCCGCTCCGCCCCGCCATGGATGGGCGGCAGCAGCTTGGCGCCAAGCCCCTTTGTGGCGGCGGCGTAGAGATTTTCGTGGTCAGGGTGAATCACCACCTGCACGGCGGTAATGGCGGGGCGCTTGAGCAATGCTTCGACCGAATAACGCAGCATCGCCCGCCCGCCAATGGCGCGGTATTGCTTGGGCACCTCGCCGCCCACGCGGCTGCCAGTGCCAGCGGCGACGATGAGTGCAACAATGCGTGGTGTGGTTGTCATGACGCGGGTTATAGAGCAGTTCAGCCGCGCGCGAAACCATAAAAAAACCGCGCCCAAGTTGCCCTGAGCGCGGTTCGTTTTTAGTAGCGTAAAGCTGACTAAGCAGCAACTTTCAAGTTGCCAGCCGAGGTTTTACCCTTATCGGTAACAAGCTCGTAGCTCACTTTTTGGCCTTCATCGAGGCCACGCAGACCAGCTTTTTCAAGCGCGCTGATGTGTACGAACACATCTGCACCACCTTGGTCAGGTTGAATGAAGCCGAAGCCTTTAGTTGGGTTGAACCATTTAACGGTACCGTTTGCCATGTGGATCTCCTTGATCACTAAGCGTTTGCAGCCCCTCGGGATGAGTGGCCGTGAGTATCGAGAACTCTGTAGAAACGCAGGTTAGGATCAAAGTGGTAGATCGGTATGTATCGGGTAGATACGCTGCCACGTGCAGCTAGCATCAGTAGAAAGCAATAGAACTCGCCCCCCTTATGGGCGCAATTCAAGGGGAAGTCAAGGGAATTGGGTGATTGCTACTAAGCGGCCTGCAACTGGAATGTTTTACCCATGTGATTTTCGATTAACTTGCTAAATCTTTCATTAATCAAACTAATCATAAACGCATGGTGAACCGATAGGATTATATCCTGCAAATCTGGGTCACTCTCCAGTTTTGTGATTTTAAGGCCTGCAGCCTGAAGCTCCTCAACATGAAAATGCCTATCATGCGCTAGATTTTTTTTCGAATCAGTCGTGAGAGTTTGAAGAATCGCTTCAATTTTTGTTTTTGCGTCAACATCGCCGACAAACATCCCCTTGCAAAGGGCCTGCTCTCCTATGACTCTCGACCATTCGATGGCTTTTCTAAACATCTGTATTTGTCCAGGGGCTATTTTATTAAGAACGGGGCCCCAAATCACCATCTTGTTATTATCTGCAACGACCTCTTTTAGAGCAGTGTCAAGCTCTTCAACAACGTTTACAGCCGATATGTTGCCAAACTGCGGGTCAATAGGTCCGAGGTTAGACTGTTTTCCCATGTGGATGGTATTGCCAATCAGCGAGAGCATAGTTCCGCCAGACATCGAAAGCTGCGGTATAAAGGTTTCTATGTTAGCGGCGAACATAGCACGAAGATAGTCTATGATAGTTTCAGTCGCAGCGATGTTGCCTCCTGGCAAATGAAGAATCAGGTCTAAACCAATAGACCTATCCATTTTATGGATACAGTTCATGAACCCATTTTTATCCAAATCATTAATAATGAGTGAGGGGTCATTCGGGATGGCGCTGGGACTTAGCCAACCTGAGTAATAGGCAATTACGTTTCTATTTCGCTTAGTATGCAGACGCTTCAAATAGTCGTTACGAACTATAGCGCACGCGTTCTGAGGTGTCTTCCCATCAGCGACTAGCACATTAAGTTCTTTTAGGATTTCCGACTGATCTGGCATTTAAAGACAGGAAGCCACAAGCTTGTATGTGACTCTGCTTTTTTGCTCAACGTCATCATCATTCTTGATTGGAAAATTTTGAATCTCATAGCTAGAAAATTTATTATCTAACTTGCACTTTAGTTCTTCCTCAAGTGCCTTAGCCTTCTTCTCAAATTCGGCAAACAACGTCGACGTGTAGTAACGAGGCATAACGGAACTCCGTGGTCCAAAAGGCTGTTGCGAATTATAAAAATCCCAATTGCTCATTTTTACCTTCTTTGCCATTACCGCTTCCCAAAGTATAGCTTAAAACAGTTAAGATTCCCTAAACACTACATATTGCGTAGCAGCATGAGCTGGCACAGCAACATAACGGCCTTAATGCATAATATATGCCATCTTGTTAAATCCTGTAAGTTATGGCCTATAATTTAGGTCATTAACCCTCCCCTTGCCCCCAGCCTCACCCTCGTGTATAGCGGCGCGCTATGACACAAGCCGCACACAACCTGAACCCTATCCGCATTGGTGATATTACCCTCACCGATAATGCGATTTTGGCACCTATGACGGGGGTGAGCGATTTGCCGTTTCGCACGTTGGTGAAATCCTTCGGCGCGGGGCTGGTGGTGAGCGAGATGATTGCGAGCAAAGCCGTGGTGCTGGAAACGCGCAACGCGCTGCGCATGGCGCGCTGCGATATTGCGGAGCGCCCCTTTTCCATCCAACTGGCGGGCTGCGACCCCGAGATTATGGCCGAGGCCGCGAAGCTGAACGAAGATCGCGGCGCGGATATCATCGACATCAATTTTGGCTGCCCCGTGAAGAAGGTGGTGAACGGCATGGCGGGCAGCGCGCTGATGCGCGAGGAAGGCCTCGCCGCGCGGATTTTGGAAGCGACCGCCAAGGCCGTGAAAATCCCCGTCACGCTGAAGATGCGCATGGGGTGGGATCACAACTCGCTGAATGCCGCCAAGCTCGCCAAAATTGCCGAGGATGTGGGCATCAAGATGATCACCATCCATGGCCGCACGCGCTGCCAGATGTATAAGGGGAGCGCGGATTGGAGTTTCATCCGCACCGTGAAGGACGCGGTGAAGCTGCCCGTGATTGCCAACGGCGATATTACGAGCCTTGCAGATGTGGATGCGGCGCTCGCGCAATCGGGTGCGGATGGGATTATGATTGGCCGCGGTTCCTATGGCCGCCCATGGTTTGTGGCGCAGGCCTGCGCGCACCTCAAGGGCATCCGCACCGAGGAGCCGCCGCTTGATGCACAGCGCGATATTGTGCTGAACCATTACGACGAAATGCTGACGCTTTATGGTATGGATAATGGCGTGCGCGTGGCGCGCAAACATATCGGCTGGTACTCAAGCGGCCTCGAGGGCGGCGCGGCATTCCGCCACCATGTGAACAAGCAAAGTGAGCCTGAGCCGGTGCGCCAAGCCATACGCGAATTCTATGATGGCCTCCTTCAGCGCGGCATCACCAAACGCGCGGATGAAAAGATTGTGGCCAGTGAGTAGTTATATTGCGCTTCGCGCCTGATGGGGGTATCACCCCCAAACCCCTTCCGCTTCGCGGCTCGCGCCGTAAAGCGCTACGCATGAATAACGAGATTCCATGAGCGAACCTAAAGACAAACCAAGCAAAGCCCACCATGTGTTCCCCGCGCCCGAGTGGACGTCGGTCTCCGCCTCCCTCGCCGCTTCCCTCGCGCATGAAATTCGCAATCCGCTGCTCTCCATCAAAGGGGCGGCGCAGTTGCTGGAGCAAGTGGTGAGCGAGGACGATAAATCCCTCGCCCAACTCATCATCACCGAGGCGGCGCGCATCGAAAAACTCATCGCAACGATGGACCCGCTGACGCCGAACCCTGCGCAGGTGATGGAGCCGTTGAATATTCACGAGGTGACGGAATATGTGCGCCTCGCGGCGAGTTCCTTCGCGCCGAGTGTGAACATCCGCACGCAGTATGACCCATCCCTCCCCCATGTGCGCGGGGTGCGCGAGGCGCTGATTCAAGCGCTGATGAATGTGGTGAAAAACGCGGTGGAGGCCGTAGCGGAAACATCAACGCCCAGCATCACCCTCGCCACGCGCTACCTCTCGGGCGAGCGGATGCAGCGGCCGGATGGCGCGAAGCTAAATATCCATGTCAGCGTGACGGATAATGGCGCGGGCGTAGCGGCGGATGTGGTGCCGAGGCTGTTCACCCCCTTCAGCAGCAACAAGGCGGATGGCAAAGGGCTTGGCCTTGCCATTGTAGCCAAAATTGTTGAGGAACATGGCGGGCTGATTGCTTATGACGCCCCCGCCGAGGGTGGCGCACGGTTCAGCGTGTATTTACCAGTAGCCTAAAATGTTTCACGTGAAACATTTTTTATTTTAATCAGATGCTTACTGGTTTTTGATGTGCGTGTTAGGCTGCGCCACTGGCGCGGGGTTCGCGCTTGCAACATGGCTATCACCCTGCTAGCCTTGCCTAAAAATTAGGCAATAAAAAAGGCAGGCAACCATGAACCCCATACAAAAAACCGTCCTTTTGGCGGATGATGATGCAGGCATCCTCACCGTACTCACCCGCGCGATGAAAGCACAAGGCTATGCGGTGAAGGCTTCCGAGAACATCACCGATATTGATGCATGGGTGGCACAAGGTCTGGGCGATGTGGTGGTGACGGATGTGACTATGCCACGCGGCAATGGGCTGGATGGCCTCGCGCGTTGGCAGGCCAAGCGCCCCGAATTGCCCGTGATTGTGATGAGCGCGCACAACACGCTGCTGAATGCCGCCAAAGCGCGCGACCTTGGCGCGGTGACGTTTTTGCCCAAACCGTTTGATTTGAATGAGCTGATGGAAGCGCTGAAAAAGGCGACGACGCATCAAGCTGCTTCTAGTGGCAACGATAGCGCCGAGGGGATTGTCAAAATTTCGGATGAGTTGATTCTTGTGGGCAAATCCCCCGCGATGAAAGCAGTGTTCGCCACGCTGGCGAAACTGATTGGTAATGATTTGACGGTGCTCATCAGCGGCGAAAGCGGTACGGGGAAAGAGCGCGTGGCGCGGGCGTTGCATGAATTATCGAAACGCAAAACGAAGCCGTTTG
Organism: Alphaproteobacteria bacterium; assembly: GCA_035911175.1. GTDB lineage: Bacteria > Pseudomonadota > Alphaproteobacteria > Rickettsiales > UBA3002 > QFOX01. The sequence goes on along the minus strand of JAMHWA010000022.1, from coordinate 88,238 downwards.
TGGCGCTCAACATGGCGGCGATTCCGCGTGAGCTGATAGAGAGCGCGCTATTCGGCCATGAAAAAGGCTCGTTCACAGGCGCGCATTCCAAACAGCTCGGCGCGTTCGAGCAAGCGCATGGCGGCACGCTGTTCCTTGATGAAATTGGTGATATGCCCATGGAAGCGCAAACGCGTCTGCTGCGCGTGCTGCAAGAGCAAGAAGTGATGCCCATTGGCGCAACAAAAGCCTTTAAAACCGATGTGCGCGTGATTGCCGCCACCCACCGTGATTTGAGTGCGCTGGTGGCCAGCGGCCAGTTCCGCGAGGATCTCTATTTCCGTTTACATGTGGTGCCACTTGCCCTGCCCTCGCTTCGTGAGCATGTGGACGATGTGCCGCTGCTGGTGCAGCATTTCATGAACCTTGCTGCGGCACGCGGTCTTGCTGCCAAAACGCTCGACAGCGAAGCAATGGCTGCGCTGATGGCACACGCGTGGACAGGTAATGTGCGCGAGTTGGAGAACCTCGTCTATCGCCTCTGCGCGATGACACAGCGTAGCATTGTGACCGCGAAGGATGTCGCTCCGCTGCTTTCAAACACGCCACAAAAAACAACTCCCGCACCACGCGCGCCGCTCGCTCTGCATAGCCAGACGGACGCCTCCATCCCTGAGGGGATTGAGAGCTTTTTGCGCGCACAAATGGCTGCCTATTTTGCCGCGCACGGCGATGCGCTTCCCGCCAATGGCGTGTATGACCGCTTGCTGGCGCGGTTTGAAAAACCACTGATTGCGGAAAGCTTGCGCGCGACCGGCGGCAACCAAATCAAGGCGGCGGAGATGCTCGGCCTTAACCGCAATACGCTACGTAAAAAAATGCGTGAGCTGAACATCGACGCCAAATCCCTCATGCTGAAAGATGCGGCGTGAGCAGTAGCGAAACATTCCCCGCCAGCTCGTTCATGAAGGCACCGCGTGCGCACTACCGCATGCGTGGCGGCAAATTACTTGCAGTCGTCATGGCACTGTTATTTGCCGTACTCGTCGCCCTACTATTACGCGTTGACCAAAAAATATTCGGCGATATTTCACCGCAGCGCACGCTGATTTTGGTGCTGCTCGACCTTGGCGCGATGCTGGTTCTGATGGCCTATGCGGTCTACCACCGTGGGCGATTGCTGTGGAACCGTGCGCATGACGGCATGTTGGGCACACGACTACAATCGCGCATCATCCTCATGTTCACCATCATCGCGATTGTGCCCACGCTGATTGTCGCCACCTTCTCGATTTTATTTTTCAATGTAGGGCTTAAGTCGTGGTTCGATAATCAAGTATCGGGCGCGCTCGAGGATTCAGTAGTGGTCGCGACCGCGTATATCGAGGAATACAAAGACGCAATTCGCAAAGATGCCTTGAGCCTTGGCGATGCAGTACAGCAGCAAAGCTCGCTGCTCACTAGCAACCCCGATGGCTTCGCGCGTTTTCTCTCGGAGCGCAGCTCGGAACGTAACTTGTCCGAAGCGATTATGTTCAATCGCGAACGCGTGCTGGCGCGCACGCTGCTCAGCTTCTCGCTGACCTTCGAACGCTTCCCCGAAGCGGTGTTAGCACGCGCCGATGCAGGTGGTGTGGCCATTTTTGGTGACGACCGTGACAAAATTCAGGCTGTGGTAAAAATCAGCACTACACCTGATATTTATTTGATGGTGGCGCGTGTGGTGGACCCCAAAGTGCTGCAACATATGGAAGCCGCACGCGAAACCGTGAACGATTATCATACCCTGCAAGGCGGCTTGAACACCTTACAAAAACAATTCTTTGTGGTGTTTATGATGGTGTCGCTGCTGGTACTGCTGGCTTCACTGTGGGCAGGGATTATGCTTGCCGTACGGGTGATTGAGCCACTGCGCGCCTTGATGGCAGCCACCGAACATGTGCGCGGGGGGGATTACTCCATCCGTGTACCAGAAGGCCGCACCGATGACGAAATTGCCAATCTGGGGCGCACCTTCAACCGCATGACAGGCCAGCTAGAATCGCAACGCCGCGACCTAATCGATGCAAACCGCTTGGCCGACGAACGCCGCCGCTTCACCGAAGCGGTACTGCTGGGTGTTTCGGCAGGTATTCTCGCGCTCGATGAAAAACGCTGCATCACCTTGCATAACCGCACTGCACTTGAATTGCTGGGGCGTGATGATTCCATCAGCGGCGCCACGATCGAATCGATTTTACCCGAGGTGCTGGAGCTGGTGCAGCAAGTGGAAAAGAAACCCGAACGCATGGCGAGCGGTCAGGTTGCCCTCACGCACCATGAAAAACGCGTGATGTTGCATGTGCAAGTAACGGCCGAGCGCTTGGGCAGCACGATTGAAGGCTATATTGTCACGTTCGATGATATTACCGCGCTTGTATCGGCGCAGCGCAGCGCCGCATGGGCGGATGTGGCACGCCGCATTGCGCACGAAATCAAGAACCCCCTCACCCCCATCACCCTTTCCGCCGAACGCCTGCGCAAGAAATTCAGCCCCAGCGAAAACAGCGAAGAGCGTGAAAGCTTCGACAAATACATCGACACCATTGCGCGCCATACGCGCGATATTGGCCGCATGGTCGAGGAATTCGTGGCCTATGCACGCATGCCCAGCAGCGTCTTCCGCGAGGAGAATCTTGTCAGCATCGTGAAAAAAGCGGTGTTCTCGGCGCAGACGGCTAACTCTGATATTAAATTTACCCAGAACCTGCCTGCGGGCAACGTCATGCTCTCGTGCGATGAATCGCAGTTAGGTCAGGCGCTGCTGAACCTGCTGAAGAATGCTGCAGAGGCGCTGGAAACAACGCCGAATAAACAGATAACGATTACCCTCACGAGCGACGACACAAACGCAACTTTGTGCATCGAAGATAATGGCGCTGGATTCCCTGCGGATAAAATCGCCACCCTCACCGAGCCTTATGTGACCACCCGCGCCAAGGGTACGGGGCTTGGCTTGGCCATCGTGAAGCGCTCGGTGGAGGAGCACAAAGGCACGCTAACACTCAGCAATCGCGAGGAAGGCGGGGCAAAAGTGGTGATGGTGTTTCCGCTAGTGTAATAAACCGTGACAATAACGCTAGTATTTGAACCACAGCCTAGTAATCGCCAGCTACCAGATGTAGTGTGGCAAATAAAAAGCACCCACCACTAAAATAAACGCTTTACAAATTCGCCGCACATAGTAGTTTTTGTGCAACAGCAAAAAATAGCGTGCTCAGCAAAGCAAAAAAGTTCATTCAAAACAAACGCTAGAAGGTTGCTTCCATGGCCGCAGATATCCTTGTAATTGATGATGAAGCTGATATTTCCTCGCTCATCTCCGATATTCTCACTGATGAAAAATATAACGTTCGCACCGCGAACAAATCCGACAGCGCTCTTAAAGCCCTCGCCGAGCGCGTTCCCAGCGCCATTATCCTCGATATCTGGCTACAAGGTTCAGAGCTAGATGGTTTGGGCATTCTTGAGATCGTCCAGAAAAAATACCCGCATGTTCCTGTCATCATGATCTCGGGCCACGGCAACGTTGAAACCGCCGTTACCGCCATCCGCATGGGCGCCTATGACTACATCGAGAAGCCCTTCAGCGCCGAGCGCATGGTGCTTATCGTTAAGCGCGCGCTGGAAGCTGCTAAGTTGCGTAGCGAGAACACCGAGTTGAAAAAACGCGGTAGCAATGAAAGCGAACTGATTGGTAACAGTGCGGCCATCAACACCGTGCGCCAAACGGTGGAGAAAGTAGCGCCAACCAACAGCCGCATTCTCATCACCGGTGCGCCAGGCACGGGTAAGGAACTCATTGCCCGCCTCATCCACACCCGCTCGATGCGTGGCCATGCGGCGTTTGTGGTACTGAATGCCGCAGCGCTGACCCCCAGCCGCGTGGAAGCCGAACTGTTCGGCACCGAAGACACCAACCCCAACGGCGGCGCTGAGAAGCTTGGCCTGCTGGAGCGCGCCCATGGTGGCACGCTGTTCATCGACGAAGTGGCCGACATGCCGCTGGAGACCCAAGGCCGCTTGCTGCGCGCATTGCAGGAGCAATCGTTCGAGCGCGTACGCGGCAACAAGCGCGTGAGCGTGGATGTGCGCGTGATTGCAGCAACGAACAAAGATCTGCAGGAAGAAATCACCGCTGGCCGCTTCCGCGAGGATTTATACTACCGCCTGAACGTGGTGCCACTGCGCATGCCAAACCTGCGTGAGCGCCGCGATGACGTGGCCGCACTGTCGAGCCACTTCCTGAAGCGTGCGGCCGATGCCATGGGCCTTGCTACCCGCCAATTGGGTGAGGACGCGCTGACCGTGCTGCAATCCTATAACTGGCCAGGCAACGTGCGCCAATTGCGCAACGTGATGGAATGGCTTATCATCATGGCGCAAGTGGGCAATAACGGTGAAATCTCTGCCGATTCGCTGCCGCCAGAGCTCATCGATAGCAACATCACCGTGATGCGTCCTGAGCTTTCGACCGACATCATGAGCATGCCACTGCGTGAGGCACGCGAGACGTTCGAGAAGCAATATCTCGCTGCGCAAATTAACCGCTTTGGTGGTAACATTTCCAAAACCAGCAACTTCGTGGGCATGGAGCGTTCGGCGCTTCACCGCAAACTGAAAATGCTCGGTATCGGGAACGATGAAAAACAGGTTGCCTGAGGGGATCCTACAGAGACCGAATGAAAAGGGCGCCAACTTGGCGCCCTTTTTAGTTACATTTGGATACCCACAGCACCAATCGTTGACTGCTGAGCCCTCAATCTATCCTGCAGAGAAGGCCTTGGGGTAGCGTCAAGAATAGCCCGCACACCTTCTGGATAGCGCTCGGTAGGATAGCGACTTCGGTACGTAGTAATCGCTTTCGCTAGCTCTGGATGAATATTATCTTTTGTCAGCGTACCTGCTGTAACCAGTGTATCAAGTGCTGGTACCAACTGCGGTTTATAATCCTTATTAGGATCTGTTTGCGGCACATTTCCTTTGTATTTAATTGCATGGTGAGCACGATCCATAATCCAATTTGCTGCCGCAGCTACGTAACGTTGTGCCTCTACGTCGGAAGCAAAACTGCCTACATTAGCTAAGATTTCATTCGCAACAGAGTGGCTGCCGTCTTTTTCTAGTGTCGCGACTTTCTCAGCAGTTGTTTTTGGAATAACAATGCCATGCATGTAATCTTGATCTGGTCCAGACATAAATTCCCTACATTCAGGTTTTACAATGGGTTCACTCTACCATTTAATTGCTAATATTTCATGAAGAACTGATGCAGATTGCCAAGCATACAATTAACATGCTGTTTTAAAATCAAAAAAACTACTCAGCCGCCTTCACCCACTCGCCGCTTGCGGCATCGAATATATATAGCTCGCCCAAGGCAATATCAAACCATGCGCCGATGACAGCAAGCTCGCCCGCTTGCACAAGGCGAGCAATCCATGGGAAGCCATCGAGGTTTTTGAGCGATTGCACCACCGAGGCGCGCTCAACAATAGTGAAACGCTCATGCTCGTTACAATCATGCGGTATGCTGACTGTATCGACCACGTCTTTTACATCCGCCATCCATTTGCCGATAAAGTCGCCCTTCGATAGGGGATTCATATCTTTTACCACAGCCTCGATGCCCCCGCATTTGCCATGCCCCATAACAACAATGGTTTTAACCCCGAGGGAGTGCACCGCAAATTCGAGCGCCGCACTGGTAGAGTGACGCTGACCATCGGGGGCATAGGGCGGCACCACGTTGGCCACATTGCGCACCACAAACAGCTCGCCCGCAGATGCATCGAAAATAGTTTCGGGCGCAGCGCGGCTATCGCAGCAGGCAATCACCATGGTGTGCGGCTTTTGGCTTTCCACCGCCAAGCGCATATAGCGTTGTGCATGCCGCGCATATTTAAACTGGCGGAACTTGGCATACCCCTTCGAAAGGGCAGTGGGCAGCAGTGGCTTTTCTTTACTCATGCGCTTCATGTATGGCAGATGGCAGCGAGATTCAACCAAGGAATTTTTTCCATCCACGCTCATGGAAATAAAAGGTAAATGTCTGCACCAACGGCTCAATAAGACCAATGGAAAGTGCCACCGCAAAACTGCCCGATAGCACATAGGCCACCGTCACAGCGACCACCACATGCATCATGCTGTAAGTGACTGTCTTCGCAATAGTTGCGTGTGCACGAACAAAAGAAGCCATAATCAAAACCTATCGTTATTTATCAGTTGATAGGCCAAATATATCACAATTGCGAGTAACTCGCAACTAGAAACGACTAGCGCTATAAATCCGCAAACACGTGGGTTTCTTTGGCCGCGCCCGGGTGAGTGACGGCACCATTTTCGGCACTGCCGACCGTTTGGGCATATTTCCAGAGTGCGCCCGAGTTATAATCCGTTGCGCGTGGCTTCCATTTGGTGCGGCGGGCGGCGATTTCTTTTTCGGTCAGCGCCACGCTGATGGTTCCTTTGGTGGCATCAATCGTGATGCTGTCGCCATCTTTCAGCAAACCAATCACCCCACCGATAGCCGCTTCCGGCCCTACATGGCCGATACAGAAGCCGCGCGTACCGCCTGAGAAGCGCCCATCCGTGATCAGCGCCACTTTATCGCCCATGCCTTGACCGTAAATGGCAGCAGTGGTGGAAAGCATTTCGCGCATGCCAGGGCCGCCTTTGGGCCCTTCATACCGAATCACGATCACATCGCCCGCTTTGTATTTTTTTGCGCTAACGGCCGCAAACGCATCTTCTTCACAATCGAAGCAACGCGCGGGGCCCGTAAATTTCAGGCTCTTTAGACCAGCCACTTTTACAATCGCGCCCTCACTCGCAAGGTTACCCTTGAGTGTCACCACGCCCCCCTCCTCGCGGATAGGTTTGCTGTAGTGATAGATCACGTCCTGCCCCTTCATCAGCTTGATGGGCTTCAGATTCTCCTTCACGGTTTTACCGGTCACGGTCATGCAGTCGCCATGCAAATAGCCGCCATCGAGCAATGTACGCATCAGCGCTTCGACACCGCCAGCGCGGTACATGTCGTAGGCGGTATATTTGCCACCGGGCATGAGATCGGCCAGATATGGCGTGCGCTTGAAGATTTTGCCCACCGCATGCATGTCGAAATCAATTCCCGCCTCGTGCGCAATGGCTGGCAAGTGCAGTGCTGCGTTGGTGGAACCGCCCGTGGCCGCCACCACAGCAGCAGCATTTTCGAGCGCCTTACGGGTGACAATATCCCGCGCGCGGATTTTATTCTTGATGAGGTTCATCACCGCCTCACCCGAATCGAAACAGAAACGATCACGCGACTCAAACGGCGCGGGCATGCCCGCCGACCCTGGTAGCGCAAGGCCAATCGCCTCGGAAACACAAGCCATGGTGTTGGCGGTGAACTGGCCGCCACAGCTGCCGCCCGATGGGCAGGCCACTTGCTCGAGCGCGTGCAATTCTTTCTCGCTCATACTGCCTGCCGCAACTTTGCCGACGGCCTCGAACACATCGACTACAGTGACATCCTTGCCATTATAGTGGCCAGGGAGAATGGAGCCGCCATAGATGAAGACGCTCGGCACGTTGAGGCGCACCATCGACATCATAAGTCCGGGCAAGGATTTGTCGCAACCTGCAAGACCGACAATCGCATCATAACAATGGCCGCGCATGGTGAGTTCTACAGAATCGGCAATCACCTCGCGGCTGACAAGGCTCGATTTCATACCTTGGTGACCCATGGCAATGCCATCCGTCACGGTGATGGTGCAAAACTCGCGCGGGGTGCCACCACCAGCGGCCACACCTTTTTTGACGACCTGCGCTTGACGCGCGAGGGTGATGTTGCACGGCGCAGCCTCGTTCCATGTGGTGGCGACGCCCACGAGCGGCTGGTTAATCTGCTTTTCGCCCAAGCCCATGGCATACAGATAGCTGCGGTGCGGCGCACGTGCAGGGCCTTGGGTGGTGTGGCGGGAGACTAGCGTGGATTTACCGAATTTTTTGGTCATGGGTGCCTCGTGTTTTGGAGGCTGAATCCATGCCCTAGGCGCAGGATAAGGTCAAGAACACGATTTTGATCCATTGTCACAAAAGTTTCACATTTTAAGGCACTAAATCGTGGTAAACCAACGCATCACAGCGACAAGGGCTTCAACGATGACTGATAAAACAAACAAATTCTTTTACCAGCAACTAACCCCTTATGAGCAATGCCTTGCCAATCGCTTTTCTGGCACAATCGCAAACCAACAAGCAGAAACCGTAGGATATCCCTATAATCAAGCTAGTTTTGAGCAATACAGCGCCATCTTCAGAGATTTCACGCTTGCGCTAAAAGGGATTCAAGGCATCGAAAATCATATAGACACAGCGGATTCTCTGCGCAAGGAAGTGCGCAACCCGTGCTTAGCTGTGCACGCAACGGTACCTTCAAAATCTGCTGTGAAGCGCTAATCTACTCTCTCGCGCCACGTGCGACGAGCAATGCAGCCACTTGGGTTGCCCCCATGCGCTCGGCGAGCATCAGCGGAGTTTCACCGTAGGGATTGGTGGCATTCAGGCGCACGCCCGCATTGAGCAATGCGCGCGTAGCATTGAGATCGTTGTTCGCCACGCTGTTAAACAACAAATGAACATAATCGTCACGCGTGATACGGCGAGGCAAGTGCTTGTTGTTTTTATCGTATTCATTCCGATAAATCGATTCCGGAAGCTGGCTGCGCTTGTAGTTGAAATTTGTTTTCTTCGGAATAATGGAGGGCGCAAGACTGGTTTCCCATGTTTTGGTTGGCGCATCACTCTTTTCATCAGACTTCGGAACAGAAACACGGGGTGGCACAGAGGCAGCTAAGGCATCCGCATCGAAAATCCCTTTTGGTAGACCACTCGTTGGAAGGGCAAACGACTGACTGGGTAACGGAAGCGGAGCCATGCCAGGTAACGCCAGTGGCGAAGTGCCGGTAGGGACCTGAACATCCGGAACCATAGTCGCATCGACTGGCTGCGGCGCAATAACATCACCCTGCATTACAATCGGCGTCGGGCTTCCTTTAATGGTGGGCTTAACGACTTTCCCCCCTAGCGGCGACTCTACCGTGGGTAGTGACGACATGCCGGCAAGTGATGGCAACTGAGGCAAGGAAGTGTTGGCAGTTATGGCATTTTGTGATGAGAGCGATGGAATGGTTTCGATCTTTGCGTATTGCGCGTTGGGTAAGCTAGGCAGGCTTGGCAAAGAAGGTGCGGGAGTTTGTGCAACGGCATTCGCACACACCCCCGCTATCAATAATAGAGCAAAATTACGCTTTTTTAATTGAAAACCAGAATGTTTGAAAGAATAGCTCATAAGCAAGATTATGACACCAGCATTCTTATGCAGCACACTAAAAATACAAATCAAACCACTTTAAGAAAAAAGAAAATAGCAAATGTGATACAGCAGACACAGTTCTCCCTACCATGAGCGCATTTATGCATTTAACTAGCACCCAAATACGCGCTCGCCACTGAATATCGAACAGCACACTGCCCAATTCCCCTCTACTTACTCACAGCCTGCTCACAGGCATTACCCCAGAGATATACACTAAGTTGCCCACAGGCCAAAACAAGGCCACTGCGTGACAAAATATACCTCGATCTAATGCAATCATGATCTACGATCGCAGAATAATGCGCCAGCCAATCAACCGTAAGGCGATATGCCTTGTGCGGCGCAAGCCTTGCTATTCTAAAAAATATGGCAGGATAAACTAGGCGCTAAGGCGACGAATCTCTTTTTCGACCAAGTTGCGCACCAACGCAGGCAGGTGATCGTCGAGCCATTCTTTAAGCATCGGCCGCAACGATTCAACCACCAAATCCTCGACGGTGGTTCCTGACCGGAACGCGTGGCCATGGACAGATGGTGCCGCAGGCGACGGCTTCTGTGCCAACGCACTCAGCGCGCTGACAGATGCAGCAAGTGTTGCATCCGATATAAGGCTATCTGTATCAACAGCGTGAGCTGGCGCAGGCGCAGAAAAAGCGGGTGCGGGCGCAGCAGGTTCAACCACTGGCTCGGCTGCCATGGGTGCTGGTTCAACACTAGCCATAACAGGCGCTTCAGGTTCTGGCTCTGAAACGGGGGATATGTGACCCGCCATAATTTCATCAATCGAGATACTGCCCGCAACCGTTGTTTCTGGGATAGCGGCATCTTCAGCCAACAGTTCAGTCAGCTCCAATACATCCGAGCCGGCAGTAGGCGGCACAGGATCACTCTCATCCGCGATGATGCGCTTGATGGATTGGAGAATATCCTCCATCGACTGGTCGGTATCTTTGGAAGGCTCGGCCATTTAGTTTCCCTTCAATGACATTACGTTACGCTACGCGCGTGATGATGCGCAAGGATTTTTCTACTCGCATGCACGGCAAGTAACCACGCGTTGCGGATTTGTCGAATAGCTGCGGCTTCGCGGCCACAGTTGCCTGTGAATGATTTTATAAAATTGGCTCGATACTAATAGCCAATCGTTTTCCAACCTACCTCGTCGGCATGCACTTGTGGGTCATACGCAGCAACCTGAAGCCCCAGCGCCGCAGGCGAGAGCTGGCCAAGCGTGAAGGCAAGTGTGTAGGCAGCAACGATACGATCGCGCTGAGCACTCACTAAGTTGGTGCGGGCAGTGAACAATTCCTGCTCCGCATCCAGTACATCGAGCACCGTGCGCGAACCATATTGCTGTTCTTGCTTCACTCCATCAAGCGCAAGACTAGCCGCAGTGATTTGGTCGTTGCGCGTAGTGATCGTGGCCACCGCACTTTCGAGTTGCTCCCAGCTTTGCGTCACTGCTTCGTCGATGCTCTGGCGCTGATCAATACTTTCGTGGCTGCGCTGACGTGCAATGGCAGATGCTTCGCGCACCCGCGAATATTCCGCGCCAGATTGGTAAAGAGGAATCGCTACCTCGACCGCAATGCGATCTTGATCGATGGAACTGTTACCACCCGTCCCTGCACCATCCTGACGGCTTAGACTTCCCACCAACGAAACACGTGGCAGCAACGCTGCTTTATTCGTGCGCACGTTATAATCGGATGCTTTCGCAGCAGCGAGGGCTGCCAATAATTGTGGGTTGGCCGCACGCGCGCGCTCGAGTGCATCCTCTAGCTTCAAGGGAAGTTCGGGAAGTTTTTCAGGAACCATGAGCGCCCCTTCTGGACGCACCCCTATCACCCGTTCATAGGATGCTATCGCGCTTAGTAATTGTCCTTCAGCAGCAATTACCCGCGATTTAGAATCCGACAACCGTGCCTCGGATTGTGCGACGTCGGTACGGGTTACTTCACCCACCTGAAACCGCGTCTGTGCAGCTTTCAGCTGCTCGCCCAATACATCGAGGTTCTTGCGCGACAAATCGAGAATGGCGCTCGCGGAAACCACATCCATGTAGGCCGTCACAGCATTGAGCAGCACACCTTGCTCGACCGCGGAGAGCTGTTGTTGACCCGACTTCACTTGCTCGAGCGCGCCTTGATAGGACGACCATGTGGCGCCGCCACGAAAAATGGGCTGCTCGACACGTAATGTTTTGGTTTCGAGGTTACTCTTCGTATCTGTTGCCCCGCCAAGAGAAGTTTTTTGCCCCCCATTAACGTAGCCAGCACTAATCGTCGGACGAAAACCCGAAACGGCTTGCGAGACGGCTTCATCGGTCGCCTGTTGGCGCTCGCGCTCGGATTTAATTTGTGGATTGGTTTGGTAAGCGGATACCAGCGCATCCTCGAAAGTTGATGCTGAAGCGCTGCTTGCGCCCATCGCAATGGCACTTACGGAAACCAACAACCAACGCATCGAAAAACGCATCCCAACCTCATCCATGATTTGTTTGTCTATTACATACCCCAGACACGGCCATCGCAGCAAGCACGTAAATAACGTATACCCACCCCAGCAAGGGTGAACAAAAAACATCGTGTATGGATAAGGAATGGAGGCCGAGGGCGGAATTGACTCGCTGGCGCTCGTCTCTGCTTGGCCTGTTGGCCGCGCAGTGAACGTCGTTCGATCCCGAGAAACCGTTCCAGCACCCCTTAAGGGGGCGCTGTTGCGCTAATCCCCTTAAGGGATGCTGGAGGCCGAGGGCGGAATCGAACCGCCTCATGTCGGTTTTGCAAACCGAAGCATTCCCACTTTGCTACTCGGCCAAGCGTTACGCGAGTCACCCCTTTAGCGACTCGCGTCCGCGCGGTCAAGCAGCTAGGCCAGTTTTACGCGCATCGCTTTTGGAAGGCTGGATTTGAGCATCCAGATGGTTTTTTCGTGCAAGGCTGAGCGTGCATTCATTAAATCCACCGTTGGCTGGTCGCCCGCCTTTTCAGCAGCCGCGAAGGCTTTTTTAATGGAAGCAAGCAGCGCGATGTTGCTCTCGCACAAATCCTTCACCATGAGATCGGCATCCAACTCATTATCACCATCCTTGAGTTTGCTCAGCTTGTCGAACTCACCATAGCTACCTGGGGCCTTCTCGCCCAGCGCGCGAATACGCTCGGCCACCAAATCCACGGCGAGGAATAGCTCGCTGTATTGGGTCATAAATAATGCATGCAGACCAGGGAAGTTAGGCCCCTCCACGTTCCAGTGGTAGTTCTGTGTTTTCAGCATCAAGCCATAGCTTTCAGCGAGGACTTTTTTTAGGGCATCGGTTACGGGTTTGTTGGTCATTAGATATCTCCTGTTTTTAGTGTGGTAGCAGTGCGAGTTTAGCACCCTTGGGTGTTAGGATTAAATCTATTGTAACTATGATAGTGATAAGTTTTTCGTATTGGTTGCGGTATCTGGTAGATCAATCCACACCAGCTCGCTGGACTGTTTTGCCGCTATAACAAGCTGATTTACATTAGAAATAGACGAGCCATCGCCGGCTTTTAGCGTTTCCCCCTCAATTTCCACCTCACCCGTTGAGACCAACAGATAGCCCGAACCGCTGAGCGGCTGGGTCCAACGCTGCCCCGCTTTGAGCACGCCGCCGTAGATGGCCGCATCGGAATCAATCCATAGCGCGCCGTTGTCTTTGTCGGCCATATTGCCGCTGGCGAGCAAATGAAGCGCACCTTCAGCCTTGGGGAATTGTTTTGCCTCCCACCGAGGCGGGGTGCCTTTATTGCGGCTGTGAATCCAGATTTGATAGAGGCGCGTGTCGACTGCCTCCTCGTTCCATTCGGAATGGGTAATGCCCGAACCCGCACTCATCACCTGAATATCACCCGCTGCAGTTTTGCCTTTGTTGCCGAGCGAATCCTCGTGCGTAATCGCCCCTTCGCGTACATAGGTGATAATTTCCATGTCACGATGCGGGTGCGGTGCAAAACCGCCGCCTGCTTTTACGATGTCGTCGTTAATCACGCGCAATGCCCCCAACCCCATACGATTAGGATTGTGGTAGTTGGCGAAACTGAAATGGTAATGCGCATCCAGCCAGTCGATTTTCATCGCGCCTAGTTGGTCGTAACGTTGAATGTCTAACATGAGGCTCTCTTTATCCACGCCACAATTTGTGGCGGACGTGATAGAGATATAGTGCGCTTGGAATAAATTTCCAGCCTTTACCTAACCCGCCTTGCGCACACCCGCTGTTGCACCCGCAAGCGCCTGCTCAAGGTCGGCGATAATGTCCGATGCATCCTCAATGCCGATGGACAAACGCACTGCCTCGGGCAATACGCCGACCGATTTTTTTTGCGCGTCGCTCAATTGGCTATGCGTGGTGGAGGATGGATGAATGACCAGCGAACGTGTGTCACCGATATTCGCGAGCATCGAGAAAAGTTGCAGCTTATCGATGAAGTTTTTTGCCGCGTCATAGCCGCCCTTCACGCCGAAGGTGAACACCGAGCCCGCACCTTTGGGTAGGTATTTTTTCGCGCGCTCATGGTATTGGTTCGACGCTAAGCCTGCATACGAAACCCATTCCACATACGGACTTTTCTCGAGCCATTCTGCAACTTTTTGCGCGTTCGTCACATGGCGCTCCATCCGCAGCCCCAGCGTTTCAATCCCATTCAACGTGAGGAAGGAATGAAACGGCGATTGCGTTGGCCCCAGAGCACGCAAGCCAATCGCATGACCATGCACCGTGAGTGCCATGTTACCGAAATTCTCGGCGAAGTTGAGACCATTATAGGACGGGTGTGGTGCCGCGAGTTCCGGATATTTGTCGGCGTGTTTTTTCCAATCGAAATTACCGCCATCCACCACCACACCGCCCATGGCGGTGCCGTTACCCGTGAGGAATTTCGTTGTCGAATGCACCACCACATGCGCGCCCCACTCAATCGGGCGAGTGAGGTACGGCGAGGCCATGGTATTATCGACCACCAGCACAATCCCTGCCTCGTTGGCAATTTTGGCAAGCGCCTCAATATCGGAAATCACCCCACCTGGGTTGGCGAGTGACTCGATGAATATCAGTTTGGTGTTAGGCTTGATTGCTGCCTTCACCGCCGCGAGGTCATCCACATCCACCGTATCCGCATGCCAGCCAAAGCTGGTGGGGAAGGTGTTCTGGAATTGATCGGTCGTTCCGCCATAGAGGCGTTTGCTGGCAATGAAGCGCTCACCCGGGCGCACGAGCGCTTGGAACACCAGCAGCTGCGCCGCGTGGCCGGAGGAAGTGACGGTTGCCCCCACCCCACCTTCAAGCGCTGCAAGGCGTGCTTCGAGCACAGCGTTGGTGGGGTTGGTCAGGCGCGAATAGATGTTGCCAAATTTCTTGAGCGCGAACTTATCGGCCGCATCCTCTGCCCCCTCGAACATGAAGGATGCCGTGGCATAAATGGGGACTTGGCGCGCGCCTGTCGTGGCTTCGGGGGTGTAGCCCGCATGAACGGCTAGTGTGTCAAATTTCTGGTTTTGCTTTGTCATTGGGCGCTCCCGCTCATATTGCAGTTAAATTATGTACAACTATTATATAATCAATAATTTAATGTAAATACTGCACTCACGCAACTAGTATCTGATTTTGATGAGTCATTCAACCTCTGCCGTGCCGTGTATTTTTACTTGCATTCTGCCGCGCGCGATTCCATATCCTCGACCCATGAGCGAACCCCTTCACATCCACGCCGCGGGCGGCAACCACACCACCGATATAGCTATTGTAGGCGCCGGCCCCGTTGGCCTGTTCGCCGTGTTCGAGCTGGGGCTATTGAACCTAAAATGCCACCTCATTGATATTTTGAACCGCCCAGGCGGACAATGCGCCGAGCTTTACCCCGAAAAGCCGATTTACGACATCCCTGCCCTGCCGATTGTGACGGGGCAACAGCTCACCGATAATTTGCTTGAGCAAATTGCCCCCTTCAAAGCCGAGTTTCATTTTTCGCAGATGGTGGAGAAGTTAGAGAAGCTTGATTCTGGCCTGTGGCGCATCACCACCGACCACGAAACCACCATCGACGCTAAAGTGGTGGTGATTGCTGCAGGCGGCGGCAGCTTTATGCCAAAAAAACCACCGATTGCGGGGATTGATGCCTATGAAGGAACCTCCGTATTCTATGCGGTGCGCAAGATGGAGCAATTCCACAATAAGCGCCTCGTCATTGTCGGCGGTGGTGACTCGGCACTCGATTGGACACTCAACTTGGCGGATGTGGCAAGCCACATCACCCTTATCCACCGCCGCGACGAATTCCGCGCCGCACCCGCAAGCGTAGAGCACATGCGCAAGCTTGCCGCCGAGGGCAAAATTGATTTGAAATTTGGGCAGGTAACGAGCCTTGAAGGGGCTGATGGCCAACTGAGCGCGATTGAGCTGACGGATAACGAGAAAAATAAATCACGCTTAACGTGCGATGCGATGCTGCCATTTTTTGGCCTGACCATGAAGCTCGGCCCCGTCGCCGAATTTGGCCTGAACCTGCACGAGAACTTGATTCCCGTGGATACCGAAAAATTTGAAACCAGCACGGCGGGCGTGTTCGCCATTGGCGACATCAACACCTATCCTGGCAAGCTGAAGCTCATCCTCAGTGGCTTCCACGAAGCCGCGCTGATGGCGCAGCAAGCGTTCCGATATTGCTACCCCGACCAAAAACTACGCTTCCAATACACCACCAGCAGCACCGATTTGCAGAAGAAGCTGGGAGTGAAATAGTGGAAACGGTTCACGTTCACGTTACTGATTATGAAGGCAAGCGCCACACGCTCGATGGGCTGGAGGGCTGGCGGCTGATGGAAGTCATCCGCGATTACGGCCTACCCATCAAAGCCGAGTGCGGCGGCGCCTGTGCCTGCGCCACCTGCCATGTCTATGTCAGCCCCGAATGGTTTGGCAAACTCATCCCCGCCAATAGCGAGGAAACGATGATGATGGATGACGCCATGGCCGTAGAAGAAACCTCGCGCCTGAGCTGCCAGATTATTTTATCGCCTGAGCTTGAAGGGCTGGAAGTGACGCTCGCGCCGAATCCTTAGTATTTGGTTGCTACAGGTTGGTCTACTGACCAACCTTGCGCGCAGCTCCGCTGGCTCATGGCTGGCTCGCCCAGCTCGCGCACCTTAACTAAAACTCCCCCACCACATCCTCAAGTCGTGGCCGCTCGCGGTCTTCTGTCTCCACCGTTTTGGTGCCGAGGTAAATGAAGCCTGCAATGCGTGCATCCGCAGCAGCGGTTGGCGGGGTGATTTTTTGCATCAACGCGGAGAGAATTGCCGCATCATAAGCCACCCATTCGGTGAGCCATTTTGCACCATAGCCAAGTGCGTGTGCCGCATGCAAAATGTTGCAGCAAACAGCACCTGCGGAAAGCTCTTGTTCCCACACGGGTTTTGCGTTGGCAACTGGGGTGGAAATAACCGCAATGCAAAGCGGCGCACGCAAGAATCTCTGCCGCTCTGCTGCGATGTGCGCTTCGCTTGCATCCGCATTTTGCTGCACAAATTGCTGCGCAGCAATTTCGCCTAATATGCGTGCGTTTTCATTACGAATAATCACCAACCGCCACGGGCATAATTTTCCGTGATCGGGCACGCGGGTGGCGACGCGCAAAATCTGCTCCAGCTCGGCATCACTCGGTGCGGGTGCGCGCATGTCCTTCACGGAGGTGGAACGGCGAGTCAGAAATGATGTCAGTGCGTTGGTCATGTGGCAACTTAACCGCGCCAACGAGCATTGGTCAATGAACGAAGTGTTTTCACGCAGGCATGCTTGCTAATCGTCCCCTGCTTGTCTATCCATAGCGCATGAATATTTTGGTGACGGGTGGGTGCGGCTTTATTGGCTCGCATGTGGTGGATGCGCTGGTGGCACGCGGTGATAGCGTGACGGTGCTGGATGATTTATCAAGCGGCAACCGCGAAAACCTCAACACCGCCGCCACACTGGTGGTGGGCAATGTGGCCGATAGCGCGCTTGTCAAATCCCTCGGCACGAAAGCGGATGCGATTATTCATCTGGCCGCCATCGCCTCGGTACAGGTGTGCGAGCAAGAACCCGCGCGGGCAGCGCGCACCAATGTGGATGGTACCGCCGCCATGTTCGCCGCCGCCACCGTGCGCGGCATTCCCGTTATCTATGCCTCCTCCGCAGCGGTCTATGGTAACAATACGAACCTGCCACTCAGTGAAGCAGAAACCCCGCGCCCATTGGGCAATTACGGCAAGCAAAAGCTGGAAAATGAAGCGATTGCAAAGCGTTATGCTGGCCGCGTGCCCAGCGTGGGCTTGCGGTTTTTCAATGTCTATGGCCCACGGCAGGACCCCAAATCGCCGTATTCGGGCGTCATCAGCATTTTTGCGGCAAAAGCCAAAGCGGGCGAGCCCCTCACCTTTTTTGGTGATGGCGAACAAACCCGCGACTTTATCTATGTGGCTAATATTGTGCGGCTCATCCTCACTTCGCTCGATAATGCCAAGGGTGTGGCGGTCTATAATGGCTGCACAGGCCACGCCACCAGCCTCAAGCAATTGGCCGCCGCAGTGGGTGATGCTGTGGGCAAGGCGCCCGAAACCCGCCACGCTGAAACACGCGCGGGCGATATTCGCCACTCATTGGGCAACCCCGCCCTCGCCACAACTATGCTTGGCTTTGTAGCCGAAACACCGCTTGCCGAGGGGCTGAAAGCGTTGGTTTCCCATGGGTAAGCGCCTAAAACAGGCTATTGCCGCGCTTTTGTGCCTTGCAGGCTGCACCCCAAGCCCTCGCCCCGCTGGCGAGATTAAATATTGGGCAGCCTACTATGACGAGGCTCTGCCCGCCACTGCGTTCAAGGGCTATGATTTAGTCGTTTTCGACCGCCGCCATTACCCCAAATTCGAGGCGATAAAGAAAAAAACTAAGGTTCTTGCGTATGTTAGCGTCGGCGAAGTCTATGACAACGTTCCTGAAAAGAAGGATCTCGAGCAAGCAGGCGCTTTATTGTTTGAAAACAATAGGTGGAATAGCCATGCCGTTGATATTACGTCGCCGCTCTGGCGCAGGTTGGTGCTGGGTTATGTCGACGATGCCGCCCAAAAAGGCTTCGATGGGGTGATGCTCGACACGATTGATAGCCCCCTACACTGGGCCGCAACCCAAGCCCCAGAGCGGCTTGATGCCATACATCAGGGAGCAGTCGACCTCATCCGCGCCATCCGCCAAGCCCACCCAAAAATGCGCATAATGGTTAACCGCGGCTTTAGCATCTTGCCCCGCGTGGCACAGGATATTGACTATGTGCTGGCCGAAAGCATTCTAACTCAGCCAGATGAAACTTCTGGACAATTTGCATTTTTTCCGCCACAAACAACCTCCGAAGTGGCGGCACAGCTACACGGTTTGCTTACTCGCGCGCCTAGACTACAAGTCTTAACGCTTGATTATTGGAACATGGATGATGTTAACGGTTTGGAAAGAATTTACGCCCTACACCGCGCACATGGGTTCGCGCCGTATGTCACCACGCCCGACCTCATTACTCACACACCCGAGCCACGGCGACGCTCAAAAAAATAATCACCGCACGCTATCATTAACACGGGGAAATCCGCATGCGTAAGTATATTGTTCTTGCTTTAATCCTACTGGTTGCAGGGATTGGTATCAGTATTTACCTGATTCCTACCACGCGTGAAGTGGCGGGCATGCAAAATGCCGATGCAATAGCCATCGACTTAGGCAAAGTGGATATCGAAGCCGAATATGCGCAAGGCCGCCGCACCTACCCCATTATTGCGGCGCTGGCCGATAAACGCGTGGCCGAAGGCAAGCGCGACGAAGCCATTAAATTGTTGGAAGAATACGCCCTTGCTAACCCAGCCGATGCGAATGGTCACAAAAAGCTAGCCGAGCAATATCTCGCGGTCGGCAACATGGCTGGATATAATGCACAGCTCGATGCCATCGCCACTTCTGCCCCAACCGAAGAAAATCTTCGCATGCTGTCGGATCTCTATAACAGCAGCAAAGAGTACGCAAAACAAGTAGAAGTCCTCAAGAAATTGGTGGAAGTCACTAAGGGCGAGCAGCCCCAAGCATTTGTTGACCTTGCTACGATTCAAGTGGTGGTGGGTGACACCGATGGCGCATTCAAAACCGTAGAGGGTCTGAAAGCCAAACACCCCAATTTCTCGAGCTACCCGATGACGCGCATCATGGTCAGCGTACTGGCCGATAAAGGACAAGCCGACCGCGCGTTTGAAGAAGCAAAGACATGGATGGCGACTGCCGCAGCACCTGTTCCTGTTCCTGCGCCTGCTCCTGCCGCTACGGATGCCACGGCTCCTGCTGCGGTAGTGGCGCCTGTGGAGGGCAACCCACGCCCGAAAGAACTGGCTGATTTGTGCAACATCCTGCATTACGCTGGCCATGCCGATAAAGCGGTGGCGCTGGTTGATTTGCACCTAGACCTGATTGACCGTGAGCCAGAATTGGTACTCGCCTATGTGAATGCGAGCATCACCGCTGGCAAGAGCGAGCAAGCCTACCAAACACTCAAGAAAATCGACGATGCTGGCACCATGGTTGCTGCGCTCTACCCACCCTACATTGACCTGACCCTGAAGCGCGAAGATGTTGCTGCTGCAGAAGCCATTGCAGCGAAAATGGACGTGACTACCTTCAGTGAAATCGAAGCGCTGAACGTGATTGAAACCGCGCGCGTGAACAATGCTGCAACGGTGCTCACCACCCTCACCACCCGCTTTGGTGATGCGACGATCGTGAAGGATAAGCCTGTACTTGATGCGGTGATTGCGATTCTCACCAATGCCAAAGAGCAAGACACCAAAATTGAAACCGCACTCAATATTGAGTTGAACTCGACCCAAAAATTGCGCCTTGCTGAATCCTGCGCGCGGGCGAAAAAGACCGCATGCTTTGACGCGATTGTGAAACAATACCCACCGCTCGAACAAATGTCGCCAACTCAAGTGGCCGAATACTCGCAGATCTTTATCATTGCCGAGCGTCAGGCTGAATTGGTTGACCCCGTTGGCAAGCTTACTGCGATTGAAAATGCTGCAGCACCAGTTAAAACCGCGCACCGCCGCCTTGCTGCCGCCGCTGGCCGCCACGATGTGCTGAAGCCTTGGCTCGAGACGAATGCGAATTCGGTTCCTGTGAGCCAATTACAGGAACTATTCTACCTTGCCAATGACCGCCGCCATGGCGAAGTTTCGAGCGATATTGCTGAGCGTCTTTATGCACGCGACCCTTCGCCAATGAATCGCGACATTATGGTATCGGCCTACATCAATGCAGGTGCATACGATAAGGCCGTGCCGCTGCTGCGCGATCAGGTGAAAGATGCGAACGCCAATGACGGTCTCTATCTCTCGACCCTGAGCAAGCTTGCTCGCAAGGACGCGACCTATCGCAAGGAGTTGGCGGATTATGCCCAATCTGCCCTCACCGCTGGCCGTGGCGACGACCGCGCGCAACTCAATTACGCCTATGTTCTCATCAACCATGGCCGCAAGGCTGAGGTGATTCCGTTTGCTAAAAACTTCGCAAGCGAGCGCGGTGGTGAGTGGAAAAAAATGTATGCGCAACTAACCGAAAAACCAAAAGTTGCTAAAGCTGGCGTGCCTGTGAAGCTGACGCGTGAGCAAATGATTGCCATGGCGAACAGCAAGTCCATCAGCGCCGAGAACCGCCGCCAGATTGCCTTTAACCTTCTCAACGATGGGCACAAGGCTGATGCGGTGACCATATTCATGGACTTGGCGAAGGATAAGCCTGCTGACTCGCAGGAGGTCAAAGATTTGATGTATCTCTGGGGTGGCAAACTCAATGGTGAGCAGCTTGCGTGGGTACAGAAACGTGCCGCAACCGCAACGGCCTACGACAAAGACCGTTGGGCAAATCTTATCACCAATACCGCCGACGATCACAGCATCCTCACCTATGTGAGCGAAACTCCTGATGCGTTATATAATCGCGATCTGCGTAAAAAATATTTCAGCATCTTGGCGGGTACGGGCAACCGTAAAAACTACGATACCGCAATGCGCGATTGGGTGGCCGAGACCACCGATGTCCCAGCACTGCTGGACTATGCCACGATTGGTCAGAATGCTGGGTTCCGTGATGCAGCCATCAACGGCTTCAACCGCGTGTTGAAACTTGATGCGAAGAACAGCAAAGCGCTAAGCGCGATGGCAGCCCTTGATTTCTCGAAAGGGAAATACCGCGAGGCAGATCAGAAGCTCAACCAATACATGGTGGCTCAGCAGCAGTCGCCAGATCCAGAAACCAACCCTTCGCAAGCGCATTTCTATAAGGCGCAATTGGCACGCCGCGCCGGCGACAAAGCCGCCGCCAATGCTGAATTCCAGCAGGTCGTTGCTCTCACCGCACAGTCGGGCGCTTCTTCGCCGGATGCCTTGTCGCGCATGTATACGGCTCAGTTCCATTTGGGCCAACATGACGATGCAAAAGCTGGCTTTACCCAACTGCTCGAGCAATACCCCGATGATAAGGGCGTGCTGGCGGATTACATGAGCGTGCTGATTGAATACCAGTACCTCGATGAGGCTACCCGCATCGCGAACCAGTATGACAAAACCTCGCCCTACTATCGTAAAGGTGCGTCGCTGGTGGGTCGTTCGGCGCATACCGCTTCCATCGAACGCTTTAGCAATGGCCGCGAAATGAAAATCAGCTTTGCGAAGCCTATCGAAGGCGCCTTGCCGATCGATGTTGCAGCGCTTGCCAAGCAGCCGTGGGTCGAGCAAAGCAGCGCTGGTTATGACAGCGTAAGCATCAGCGCCAAGCCTGGCTACACCGTGCGCTACGTGCCCACATCGGAGCAACAATTTACGGTAGTCCCTGCGCAGGAACCAAACTATGCTCCACAGGTGGAAGCGCAGCGCCAACAAGATTTGCGCCTGCAACTGCTCTATGCCCGCATCGAACAAGAATCGGGGCAAATTGCTAAAGCGCGCGAGCGCCTTGCTGCTCTCAAGCACTACTACCCCAACGATCCATTGCTGCTCAGCTACGAGGCCAGCATTGAAAGTGCCACCGGCAACAGTGCTGCAGCGATGGACCTCATCAAACAAGCGCGTGCAGTCGCTCCGGAGAATGAAGACTTCACCCTCCAAGCCCAAAACATTGCCAACATCGGTCAGGGTACGAACTACGTGAAACTTGACCATGAATACCGTGGTCTTGGCGATAACCGCGAACATGTTACGACGCTTTCGGGCGTGGTGCACGCAGGCGACCGCACCGAGTTTGGTATCACCGCCCAAAATGACGAACTTGATAGCCAGAATATCCGTCGCGCAAGCGATGGGCGTATCGGCGATTACGAGACGACACGTCAGCGCGGTGAAATTTATGGCGCTTACAATCTGCCCGATGGTAGCCGTGCACAAGCCTCGTTGTTTGCCAACAACAAGGATGTGGGCGCTGGCGCTTATTACGCCTTCAACAACCCAGCTGGCCGCACCGAGTTGATTGGTGAATATCAGCGCCCTTACTGGGACTTTGTGGAAGCCGTGTATGAGCACACTACGCGTGACCGCATCGGTGCGAAGCACTTTACGGCACTACGCCCTGGCACCACCCTTGGGCTTGAGGCTTCGTACAATAACTACAACATTGAGGAGCGCGACAGCGTAGCGCAAACCGTGCTAGTGCGTGCCAATGTGGTGCAGGAGTTGCAAAAACAAACGGCAACCCAACCTTACTTTGGTATTGGTTACGGCTTCGACGGCGAATACCGCACCGGCAAGCCTGACAGCAGACTAGACGCAGGTGGCAACGACTACTTCTTGTTGCCCGTGCAAACGCGCGAAGTGCATGCCTTAACCGGTATCTACCGTCACGATTGGACGCCGCAAACCCACGCTCTCATTGTTGCCGGTGCTGCCTATGATCGTATCCATGGCGGTTTCAGCCCGCTGGGTGAGGCACGGGTCGACCACGACATTACCGACCAACTGCAAATTGGCGGCCGCGCGCGCTATGCACTCGAAACCAACAACACCGATAACAAAGCCTTCAATTTGGGCGCTGATATTCTCTACAAATTCTAATAAGCGAAAAGGTACGTCATGAACACCACTAGCCTTCCAAAAGAACACTCCCGCATATTGGGCATTCGCCTCTCTGCCATCGTTGAGATGCTGGTGGGCCTCATCGTGCTCCTCGCGATTGACATCTTCCTTGGTGCGGGTAACCGCTTCTGGGATGTGAACCCCCATCCATTCTGGATTGTGGTGTTGCTGATTGCCGCACAATATGGCACGGGGGAAGCATTGGTGGCAGCGATTTTGGCCACGGTGTTCTACCTGCTTGGTAATATGCCTGCGCAGGCAGAAGGTGTAAGCTATTACGATTGGCTCTACAGCCTTGCTGTAAACCCAGTACTCTGGATTATTGCTGCATGGATTTTAGGCGAGCTGCGCCAGCGCCACATCCGCGAGCGCAACACCTTGGTGCGCGAAGTTGAAGAATCACACCAACGCGAAGATCTCATCTCCACCTCCTACAGCTTTGTTAAAAACCGCAAGGAATCGCTCGAAGTTCAGGTTTCTGGTCAACTCCTCTCCTCCATCGACGCTTACCGCGCGGCTAAATCGGTCGAGACGCTGGATCCTAAATCGGTGATGCAAGGCGTGGAGCGCTTGGTGAAATCGGTGCTTGGGCCACAAAAATTCTCGATGTTCATTGCAAGCGATAACAAGCTTAATGCCTCGATTATTCATGGTTGGGCAGCAGGCGACACCTACAGCCAAGAAATTGATTCTTACAGCCCACTCTTTCAGGCGGTGGTTGGCCAGCGCGACTTGCTAGTCGTTGCTAACGAGCAGCATGAAGTATCGCTCGACAACCAAGGCATCATTGCTGGTCCGATTCTTGACTCCGAATCGGGTCGTGTGATTGGTATGCTCAAAATCGAGCAGATGGATTTCACAAGCCTATCGCTGAACACGGTGGAAACCTTCCGCGCGGTGTGCGACTGGATTGGCACGGCACTCGTCAACGCACGCAACTATCAAAGCGTGAAAGCCGAGGCGATCATTAATCCTGAGCGCAATATCCTCAGCTACAGCTACTTCAAGCGCCAGAGCGAGTACATGCGCACACTGGCCAAGCGCGTAGGCTTCGATTTAAGCATGCTCGTCATTAAATTGAACGACGCAAAAAGCATGAACGATGCGGATCGCATCACGGTTGCTCGCCAAATTGGTGAGTCGGTGAAGTCGGTACTGCGTAACGTCGATTTAGCGTTCGATTACCAAACCGACGGTGAGGAATATTCGATTCTTCTGCCTGCCACTGCTGCCGCTGGCGCCAATATCGTGCGCGACAAAATCGCCAAGGATATGGAACGCGCCATGCGTGGCAAAAGCGGCGTTAGCTTTAACTATATCGTGAGTGCGCTTCATGAAGCCCGCTAGCCCCGCATCGATGGATTACTACCAATATGTAGAGGATATCCTTGAACCTCAGGATATCCACGACGAGAACCGCGTGTCGCCAGCGACAGCGACCAATGGTCTGTTCATCTTCATCGCGCTCATCCTGATTGTGTTGCACGCGTTTAATCTTTATCTCTTCCTAGGTACTGGCCTTTGGCCGGTGATCCCCGTGCTCATTCACCTTGGTATTTCTGCGCTCGTTGGCATTTTTGCTTACGCACAATACCGCAAAGGGATGGATGTGCAGCACTTAGCGCTGCTGGCAATTGTTACGGCAACCACAGGCATCTTTGGTGCGGTGGGTGCGCTTTTTGGCTTCATCGTCAACAGTGTGTTCCTCGCTCGCTCGTACCATTTCAAAGAGTGGTATGAAACCATTTTCCCAAGCGACATCACTTCGGAATCACAAACCATCTTCGATAGCATCACCGAAGGGCTTGACGAAAACCCACGCAACTACAGTGTCATGCCATTTAACGACGTAATGCGCCTAGGTTCGGAAAACCAAAAACGCCGCGCCTTAGCTAAAATGTCTTCGCGCTTTAGCCCACGCTTCGCGCCTGCCTTTAAGTCGGCGCTATCGGATTCCAACAATACCATCCGCGTACAAGCAGCAACGGCCATCGCCAAGGTAGAGCGCGAATTTACGACCAAGCTTGAGCGCATCGAGATGGCGCGCGCGGAACAGCCCAACGACCCAACCCTCACCATGGCGCTTGCTAAGTTCTACGATGATTATGCGTTCACAGGCGTGCTTGATGCCGAGTTAGAAAAACTCAACCGCACCCGTGCCATTAACACCTATAAAGCCTACTTGCAGCAAGACCCCAACTCCTCGGAAGCGTGGATTGCAGTGGGTCGCTTGCTTTATCGCAACCACCAATGGGCAGATGCAGCCGAATGGTTCCGCGCCGCACTCGATCGCGGCTGGAAAACCAACACCATGGTGCTGTGGTATTTTGAAAGCCTCTTCCGCCTTAACCAACACCGCGAACTTCGCCGCGCCATTTTAGAATTTGGTCGGGGCATCAGCGGGCAAGAGGATTTGCCACGCGATGTGCGCGAGGCGGTCGGCCTTTGGATGCAGGTGGCCTAACATGATGCTAGAACGTCTAATCGAGAGTGAAACCCATGCGAGCTAATACGCAAAAAGCTGATATATGCCTGATCTTTGAAGGCGCTTACCCGTACGTGACCGGTGGCGTATCCGGCTGGGCGCAAGGGCTCATCAAAGAGCAAAGCCACCTGAGCTTTCATGTCTGCACCATCATGCCACGTGACGGCGATGTGACCTTGAAATATGAACTGCCAAGCAATGTGATTGGTCTTACCACTATCCGCTTGAATGATTTGCCTGCAGGCGCAAGCATCAATGGTGGCTTGGCTGGCCGTTTGCACCGCGCACTGCGTGAACCTATGGGCACGCTGACCAGCAACCAGCCGATGCAGCTCGATGACCTGAAAAAAATCATGGAAATTTTGCGCAGCAGCCGCGCCAATCTCGGCACCGAGGCCTTGCTCGACCATGAACAAGCATGGCAACAATTGGTCGATTTGTATGAAGCTGCCTTCCTCGACCATTCGTTCCTCGATTATTTCTGGTCGTACCGTGCGATTGCAGGTGGTGTTTACTCCACGCTGCTTGCTCCGCTTCCTCAGGCCGATATTTACCACTCTATGTCGACAGGCTATGCAGGGCTGATGGCCGCGCGTGCGAAGGTAGAAACAGGCAAGCCAGTCTTCGTTACCGAACACGGTATCTACACCAACGAACGCCGCATTGAGGTCGCTTCTGCGGATTGGCTTGAGACCACCTCTTCCAAGGCGCTGACCATCGATAAACCGCGCCGTGATCTGCGCGACATGTGGATCGACTCCATCAATAATTTCAGCCGCGTCTGCTACGATGCCAGCGACAGAATCATCACCCTGTTTGAAGGCAACCAAGCCCCTCAAATTGAGGACGGCGCCGATGTCAGCAAGATGCAAGTGATCCCCAACGGCGTCGATATTCGTCGTTTTGCTGGGCTGGCGCATCGCCGCCAAGATACGCCTACCATTGGCCTGATTGGCCGCGTGGTGCCTATCAAGGATATTAAAACCTTCATCCGCGCGTGTAGCTTGCTGCGCCAAACCGCGCCCGACTTAAAAGCCTACATCATTGGCCCGACGGATGAGGACAAAGAATATTACGGCGAGTGCTTGAACCTTGTGCAAATGCTTGGCCTTGAAAATACGATTACCTTCACGGGTCAAGCGCGCGTCGATGAATATTTGCCGCTTATCGACGTGTTGGTACTGACCAGCATTTCCGAAGCGCAGCCCCTTGTCATCCTTGAGGCTGGCGCGGCGGGCATCCCGATTGTGGCGACAGATGTGGGTTCGTGCCGCGAGATTATTGAAGGCTCCACAAGTGAAACTCCGCAGCTTGGTGCAGGTGGCGTTGTAACACCATTGGCCAGCCCAGCTTCCACGGCAGATGCGATTTTCACCCTGCTTTCGGACGCAACACTTTACGAGAACGCTTCGAACGTGATTCGCACACGCATTGCGGAATATTACAACGAAGGCATCCAACAACAAGCATACCGCAATCTTTACGCGGAATATTTGAGACGAGCATAAAAGGGCCTAGCCCGATAAACGGAGTGAGTAATGGCTGGTATTGGTTTTGAACTGAACAAAATGGCGCGGCGCGATGACCTGATGGGCATTGTGGGCGCCTATATGCACTCTGCCTTTGCCATTGCAGGGCCGTGGCTGTTCACCGTGGTGGCGCTTGCTTTCACCACCTACATGTATGGCGGCCAGAACAGCGAAGAGTTGCTGAACTTTCGCGGCGTGATCGTCTACAACTTCTCTTTCTCGCTGGCTCTTTCAGCCCCTGTTTACTTTATCATCACCCGCTATCTGGCCGACCAGATTCACGTGAAAAACGTGACGAGCACACCTACCGTCATGCTTGAGAGCATGATTCTGGTATTCCTGTTCAATATGGGGCTCGCCGTGTTCTTCTACGGCTTCTACTTCAACATGCCCATCGCGCTTCGCCTTGCTGGCTTTGCCAACATGTTCCTTATTTCGGCAGTCTGGCTGCTCTCGGTTTACCTGACGGCACTGAAGGATTTCTCGGCGGTCACATGGACATTTATCATCGGTATGGTGATTGCCGTGCTCGCGGCGGAATATCTCAGCACCTATGGTGCAGCAGGCATGGTTGCGGGCTATTGCATTGGCCTTTCCATCATTGTCTTCATGCTCGCAGGGCGCATTTTCTCGGAATATCCCTACCACCTAACCACCAACTTCGCGCTCAAGCCTTTCTGGAAAAAATACTGGGAACTGGCTGTCGGTGGCTTCTGCTACAATGCGGCACTGTGGGTCGATAAATGGATCATGTGGTTCGCGCCGGAGTCTGTTGAACTAGACTCGAAGCTGCGCTTCTTCCCAGATTATGACTCGGCGATGTTCTTGGCGGCCATGAGCATTCTGCCCTCCATCGCGTTGTTCGTGTTCAGCATCGAGACCAACTTCTTCCATCATTATCGCCGTTTCTATGGTAACATTCTGGCGCACGCTAGCTTACGTCGCATTCGCCAGTTCCACTCCAAAATCATGGAAGCGATTGTAGAAGGTGCCCGCAGCGTGGTGGTCTTGCAAGGTGTGTTGGCCTTCTTGCTGATCATTCTTGCCCCACAAATCTTCGATAAGCTGCATATGTTCTTCGTGCAGCTTGGCATTTTCCGCCTTGGGGTGCTGGGAAGCTTCTTCCAAGTCCTCATCCTGTTCGCCACCATCATCCTCAGCTATTTCGATTGCCGTAAATCGAATATGTGGATTTTTGTGATCTACCTTGCGACCAACACCATCTTCACCCTTATCTCGTTGCAGATGGGCTATAACTACTATGGCTACGGCTTCTTCCTTGCCTCAGCAGTGACGTTCATCATTGCTGCGGCAATTCTGCTCAGCCATGTGCGCAAGCTGCCCTACCATGCGTTCATCAGCAACAACAACTCCGTGAAGTTGCCAAAAGCTGAGACCAGTGCCGATTACTACGAGCACGAGGGCGAGTTCAACATGGGTGTCGATCGTAAGGACGTGCTGAATAACGCGAAAGCTTAAGTCTTTGCTAGCCAAATGCCCCCTAAGAAAGGGCATGGGTTCAGCTACTGGCTTCTTTTTTGTAACAGGCATCACATGGCCGTCTGTTGCCGTTTTTACCCAGCTTTTGGCATATTGTCCCCACCGTAACATTCCGTTGCAATATTTTTGCTTTACAATGGGCCAAAGCATGTATAATTGGCCTTACCGCAAATCCCATGGCGTGTAGAGATCCCTAGAGGGGTAGGTTTAGAAAAACCGATCCAGCAAGGTGACCTTGGCACTGCTGTCATAAATCCGTCGCAAGGTTTGCTGGTGCGTTTTGGTTAACGTATCAACGAGGATTTATGACATGCGAAGCTACACATCGCCCGATTCCGCTGTAAAGCACTTACAGCCCGAACAAGCCGTTGTTTTATACCGTCCCCATGCGCTCAAACGCGCCGTGGATACGTTCTTGACCAAATTCAAGGGCGACGTGCTCTATGCGGTCAAAACCAACCCAGATGAGCATGTGCTCAAGGATCTCTGGGCCAATGGCGTGCGCAAATTCGACGCGGCGTCGCTCCACGAAGTGGCAATGGTGCGCGGCCTGTTCCCGACGGCTGAAATCTATTTCATGCACACCATCAAATCGCGCACCGCAATCCGCGAGGCCTATCACACCTATGGCGTGCGCCATTTCTCGCTCGATTGCGAAGAAGAGCTAGCGAAAATTCTGGTAGAAACCAAATACGCCGAGGATTTGGGACTGCATGTGCGCATTGCTATCCCCAATACCTATGCCGAACTGGCGCTGACCGATAAATTCGGCGCAAGCCTCGATGTAGCGCCCACCCTTCTCAACCGCGTGCGCGCCGTGGCGGCGCATGCAGGCGTGTGCTTCCATGTCGGCAGCCAGTGCATGCACCCCGATGCCTACAAGCTTGCCATTAAACTGGCCAAGCAAGTGGTGAAAGCCAGCGGCGTGCGCATCGACAGCTTCGATGTTGGCGGCGGCTTCCCATCGATTTACCCTGGCATGACCCCGCCCGATATGACGCTTTATTTCAGCGCCATCCATGATGCAACGCGCGACATTGTGAAGCAGCATGGTTGCCAATTGCTGGCCGAACCTGGCCGCGCGCTGGTGGCAGAAAGCGGCAGCGTGCTGGTGCGTGTGGAAGCCCGTAAAGGCGATTTCCTCTACCTCAACGATGGCACCTATGGTTCGCTGTTCGATGCGGGCGTGCCTAAATTCATCTTCCCTGCGCGCCTGCTTGGGCGCACCGGCTCGGCGGATGAAAAGGGCTTCAGCTTCTACGGCCCAACCTGCGACACGATGGACTTCATGAAGGGTCCTTTCATGCTACCGGCGGACGTGAAGGAAGGCGACTACCTAGAAATCGGCCAATTGGGCGCTTACGGGCGCACGATGGCGACGCGCTTCAACGGTTTTGCCATTGCCAACGCGCCCGTGATCGTGAAGGACGAGCCGCTCATGAGCCTCTACAACGACACCCAAGTGGAACGCCGCGTGGCCGTTGCTGCGCGGGGATAGCCCCTCACCCACCCAAAAACACCGCCGCTTGCCACATTTTCGTGTGACAGCGGCGGTTTATTTTGTTAAACGCCCCCCAACATAAAAAATCACGGAGACCACCATGACCGCTGCCACCAAAAACAAAACCAACGCCAAAGCCGAACTGCTCGGCAAAACCGTTGAGCATATCGACTTCACCAGCTTCGATGCCCGCCCCATCATCGATGGCATGAGCCACATGAGCTTCACCAGCCGCGACCTTGCGCGCGCCACCAGCATCTACAACCAAATGCTGGCCGATAAAGACTGCTCCATCATCCTCACCTTGGCTGGTTCCACCAGCGCAGGTGGCTGCATGAAGCTCTATGCCGACCTTATCCGCTACAACATGGTGGATGCGATTGTGGCAACGGGCGCCAGCATTGTGGACATGGATTTCTTCGAGGCGCTGGGCTTCAAACACTACCACGGCTCGGCTTCGGGTCAGGACGACAAATATCTTCGCGACTTGTACATTGATCGTATCTACGACACGTACATTGATGAAGAGGAACTTCAAGCCTGCGACCACACGATCCTCGAAATCGCCAACAGCCTCGAGCCACGTGGCTATAGCAGCCGCGAATTCATCCGCGAAATGGGTAAATGGCTCGCCGCTGGCAACGCTAAGAAAAAAGACAGCCTCGTGCAACTGGCTTACGAGCACGATGTGCCAATTTTCTGCCCTGCATTTGTCGATTCATCGGCGGGCTTTGGACTCGTGAAGCACCAAGTGGATAACCCCAAAAAGCACATGATGCTCGATGCCATCGCCGATTTCCGTGAACTGACGGATATCAAAATCAAAGCGGGTGATACGGGCCTGCTCATGGTGGGTGGCGGCGTGCCGAAGAACTTTACGCAAGACACCGTTGTTTGCGCCGAAATCCTCGGCCATGATGATGTAGCGATGCATAAATATGCCATTCAGGTGACGATTGCCGATGTGCGCGACGGCGCATGCAGCAGCAGCACCCTGAAGGAAGCGTGCAGCTGGGGCAAGGTCGACACCGCGCTCGAGCAAATGGTGTTTGCCGAAGCTGGCAGCGTGATGCCGCTACTTTGCTCGGACGCGTATCACCGTGGCCACTGGAAAAACCGCAGCAAGCGCGCATTCGCCAAGATGTTTGCGTAGGCTTTTAAGGCACTTATAACAAAAAAGGCGGGGAGAAATCCCCGCCTTTTTCTTATTTAAAAAACACCTACTTACCCACCCCCATATTGCACCGCACACTAACCTTCAAAAATAACTAGCATCTACCATGAGCGCTGCTAGGGTGGCGCGCGATTTCGCAGTCCTTTTCAATAACTACGCGTAAGGTAAAGTTCATGGCCGGTGCAGACGTTAAAGAATTCACGGTTTTTGGCCTCAAAATGTGGCAGCAGGTGGTGCTTTGCCTCGTGCTGGGCATCATCACTGGCTTTGTACTGAAGGAAGACGCTGCAGGCTTCAAGGTTCTGGGTACTGTTTTTATCAATCTTATCAAAATGGTGGTGGTTCCCCTCATCTTCCTTGCTCTTGTTTCGGGCATGACCAGCATGGGCGACGGGGCAAACTTTAAGCGGGTTGGCTTCAAGGGTGTTGGCGCCTATTTATGTACCGCCATTTTTGCTGTGGTCATTGGCCTTGTTGCAGGAACGATTTTCCAGCCAGGGCTTGGCCTTCACGTGAACATTAACGAATTTGCAAGCGCTGTGCCTGCGGCAACCGATGCGCCTGCCCCCAACGTGAAAGATTTCATCCTTAACCTCATCCCCACCAACGTGTTTCAAGCGTTTGCCGAGGCAAACCTGTTGCAGGTAGTGGTGTTCTCGGTGTTCTTTGGTATCACCATGAACATGATGGGCGAGAAGGCGGCGCGCCCACGTCAGAGCCTCTATGATTTCAGCCAAATTGTTTTCCGCATGATCGAATATATCGTGCGCCTTGCCCCGCTTGCCGTGTTTGGCTTCATGGCGTGGTCAGTAGGCACCCAAGGGGTCGAAATTCTCAAAATTCTGGCGAAGCTTTGCGCAGCTGTCATTGCCGCATGCGCTTTCCAATACGCACTCTTTGGGGTGCTGATTGCGGTGTTCGCGCGCGTTAATCCCATGGTATTCTATAAAAAGTTGCTGACAACGCAGCTCATGGCATTTTCGACCAGCAGCTCGAAGGCGACACTCACCACCGCCATGCGCGAGTGCGAAAACAAACTCGGCGTCTCGGCACAATCCACTCAGTTCCTTCTGCCACTGGGCGCTTGCATCAACATGGATGGCACCGCGATTTATCTGGGTATCTGCGCCCTCTTCTTCGCCCAATTCTTTGGCGTTGAACTGCACACTGCAGACTATGCCATGCTCCTGCTGACCTGTACCTTTGGCTCTATTGGTGCGGCGGGTATTCCCTCTGGCTCCATCATCTTCATGAGCATGGTGCTGCATTCGGTGGGTCTGCCGATTGAAGGCATTGGCCTACTGCTCGGTGTTGACCGCGTGCTCGACATGATTCGCACCACGATTAACATTACGGGCGACTGTGCAATCACCCTCATTGTGGATGCGACCGAAGGCACGCTGGATAAGAAAACCTACTACGACAACACCCTATAGGCTCGACATGCGCTTTCCCATTCAACTTTTCCCAACCATCCCCAACTATGATTTTGTTGGCTTTCGGAAAGCAGGGTTTGCGATTACCATCCTTGGTGTACTGGCCACCATTGTATCGCTGACCATCAATGGCCTGAATTTCGGGATTGATTTCTCGGGTGGTGTTGTCATGGAAGTGCGCACCGAGCAGGTGGCGGACGTCAGTAAAATGCGCGCACTACTTGGCGCCGAGGCACAAACCAAAAACGCCTCACTGCAATCTGTCGGCAAGGAAGGCACCGATGTGATGATTCGCCTGAAACCCGAAAATGATGCGAAGCAAAGCGACGTGGCAAACGCCGTGCGCGCCACACTGGATACGGGCTATGGCGCAAAGGTTGAATATCTGCGCACCGATTATGTGGGGCCACAAGTGGGCAACGAGTTGATTCGCGGCAGCCTGATTGCGCTCGCCGTGGCGATGGCGGCTATCATGGTCTATCTGTGGTTCCGTTTCGAGTGGCAATATGGCTTTGGCGGCATCCTTGCCCTGTTCCATGATGCAATTTTGGTAGTGGGCTTTTATTCCGTAACCCAAATCGAATTTAACCTCACCTCCGTTGCCGCCATCCTGACGGTGATTGGTTATTCCATCAACGATTCGGTGGTGATTTACGACCGTATCCGCGAAGATTTGCGTAAATATAAGGTGAAGCCTGTACCCGAGATTATCAATCTCGCCTGTAACGAAACGCTGGCGCGCACCTTCCTCACAGGTGGCACCACGCTTGCCGCATTGCTCGGCCTCGTGCTGCTGGGTGGTGATGTGCTGTTTGGCTTCTCGGCGGCGATGATTTTTGGTGTGATTGTCGGCACCTATTCGTCGATTTATGTATCCTCGACCATCCTGCTTTACCTTGACCTCCGCCGCTCGGAGTTGGCACCCGCCAAGGCGTAACGCTTGCGCCCAACGCATGCCCCCAATGCGGCCTTTGGCGTTGCAGGCACTCCCTATCTATGGCAGTGATGCTTCATCATCATCTTCGGAGGTATTCATGTTGCGCGCACGTCAATGGCTCATGGTTTCAGCATTGCTCATCCTCACCGCCTGCGGTGCTGGCGATAAATACCCTCACCCTTCGCAATTCGTAACGATCGATGATGTGTGCCCCTGCACCCTTGGCGCACCCCCAACGGATGGCAGCGCGACACAGAAAAAAGAAATCACGCGTATCCTAGCCATTCAATCGAAGCTAAGCGCCGCGGAAAAAGACCGCATCATGCATGAAGATAGCATTAAAGTTGCGATGATTATCGAGCCCGTGCTTGGCGCAGGCTACACGCGCGAAACCCACCCTGCATTGTTCACGGTGCTCGACCATGCGCAGTCCGACGCATGGCGCATTGGCGATAACGTGCAGGATTTCTGGGGGCGCACCCGCCCATGGCTGACGGATAAGCGCGTCGAGCTACTCGCTAAAAAAATCACCCGCCCCAGCTACCCCAGCGGCCACACCACCACCAACCATGTCTGGGCGCATGTGCTGGCCGAATTGTTCCCTACCAAGCGTAAGGCGCTGTTCAACCACGCCTACAGCATCGGCATGAACCGCGTGAAAGGTGGCGTGCATTACCCCAGCGACATCGAAGGCGGCAAACGCCTTGCAGCAATGATTTATGCCACGATGAAAGAGAACCCGCAATTTAAGGCCGAGTTAGCTGCGGCGCGCGCGGAGTTGAAAGCAACCACCCAAATTCCAGTGGCAGCGAATGACAACACGCCAACGGTTTGCACAAAGGCAAACGCTGGCGGCATGACCATGTGCCGCTAGGCCGCTTGCGAGTTACCCGCTTTGAGCAACTTTTCTGCCGCTGCTAAATTCGCCAGCGCGGTTTTCAGTTGCGCCGTTTCGCAGCAGAAGGAAATGCGCACATGCCAATCGGTCAGCGCGCTTGGTGAATCCGGCGCATAGAACGGCACGCCGCCGACACCACACACACCCGCCACATTGACCAAATAGCGCATCATCACAGCGGCTGAATCAATCACATACGCTGCGCCCGTTTCCGATACCTCGGCTGGCACCGTGCAGCCCTTGAGGCCTGCAAAATTCACCCAGCCATAAATCGTGCCGCGTGGCGCTTCCACGCTGGCATAGTTCAGTGCTGCAATCCCATCAATGAGCAGCGCGCGTTTTTCCATCAGCGTCGCCACAGTGCGCTCGATAAAGCTATCCCCATACATCAGCGCTGCTTGTGCTTTGAGCTGATCCTCGACACCCATGCCGCCGCCTTTGCTCTCGTTCCACTTCTTGAGGCTCGCGACCATGGTTTTATTTTTACTGATAATGAAGCCTACACGCAAGCCCGCAAGGCCATATTCCTTCGACACGGTGCGGAATGCCGCAATGCGGCCAGCGGCGAACAGCGCTTTCTCGGCCTCGCCACGTTGCAGCACATTCGTGATTACATACGGCATGCGGTCGAACACCAGTTTGCCGTAGGGGTCGTCGCTCAGCACCACCGTGTTTTTGGTGGACGCAGCGACCGCCGCAAAAAACGCCTCGCGCTCGGCGGGGGTGTAGTTTGCGCCCGTGGGGTTGCACGGCGCGTTGATGAGAATCGCCGCTGGCTCGGGATATTTCGCAAGTGCTTCCTTAAGCACCTCCGCACGCAAAATACCGTCACCCGTGGCAAGTTCTACAAGCTTCACGCCCGCAGGGAACATGTCGTAATTCGTGGGCCAACCGGGGGCGGTGACGAATACCACATCACCCGCTTTGAACACCGCGAGCGCACCATTGAGCGCACCTTTGCCGCCGGTGCCAATGCATACATCCGCCGTGGTGGCAGAGATGCCCGTATCACGCGTGAAGCACTCGGCCGCTGCCGCGCGAAGCGATGGCAAACCGGTGGTTTCCGAATAGGCATAGATTTTTGCCGCATCGCGGATGGTTTTGAATTTCTCGTCGGCAGCATTCTCTGCCTTCTTTGCATCTGCCAACAAAGTGGCGAGCCAGCCTTCCACTTCCGCCTGCGCGGGTTTGGGGAACAAATCACCGATGGTGACAATCTCCACCTTTTTGCCGCGCGCTTTGGCAGCATCGGCCATGGCGGCCGCGCTCATGGTGGGGGAATCGCGCATTTCGTCGCGGACAATGAATTCGTAGATAGCAGTCATGGTAAGCTCCTTGGTGGAGCCAGCCAACTAGCGCCAAATCAAGGCAATCTCAAGCGCAATTTGTGCAAATGTGGCTAGTTACCCGCCGCGATGCTTTTGGCAATCTGTGGAGCAGCCAGCTGGCCCACCAACTCAACCGATTGGCCATTTTCCTTGCTGATGCGTGTATATTCCGCCTTACGCTTGGCGTTCACATCCGCCACCAGTGCATTCACTTCGGCCGATGGCGTTACGGCCTTAATGTAGCCCGTTGGCAGTTCCGCCACCGCACCCGAGGCGCGAGCACTGTGTAAATCAAGCGCATAGGCAGGCAGCGCAACCAGCAATGCGGCTAATGCCATAACAATCTGCTTTTTCATAATCGTCCCCATTAGAAAATATCTTTACGTTTTTTGATGGTCTGGCTCACGTCTTTCTCGATCGAGACTTTCACATGCTGTTCGATTTTGACGTTGAGGTTAATTTCAATCGGCTTATCGGGTGCTTCCACCTTTACAGTGGGGGTGCAGGCGGCCATCAGCGGCAGCAGCAACAAGAGGCTAGTTTTTTTCATGGGTGTTCTGCTTGATAAAGGTTTCGGGGTCGCTCATCAGTTTTACGTTTTGTTGAATCAAGTCTAGCACATCGCCAGATAAATTCACCTTTAATTTAATGGGGCGGCCATTCTCGACATCGGGGTTACTGCCATCCACCGCAAGGCGTACACTCAGGCCACCATCCTCCTCCATCCCCAACTCTAGCGAGAGCAGGCTGTAATGCAGATTTTTCAATACATCGCGTGCCAGTGCCACTTGCGCATTATCGCCCGGAATCACCTCGGGCGAGAGGGCAATGACCCCCGGCTGCTCGGCCTTGAGTGTGCCCTTACCCACTTTCACATCGCCTGTGGCGGTGATGATAAGCGGAAAGCTGCCCGACACAACCCCCGTGGCCGTGGCCTTGTTGCCTGTCAGGCTTTGCAGCAGCGTGTCAATCTCCACTTGGCGCACATCGAGGTTCAGGGTGATGTCCGACTTACCATTCAGCGGCACGCGCACATTGCGCGCCGCTACATTGCCGCCACCCCACGGCATACTAGCATCGCTGATCTTGAGGGTGGAGGTGGCATCTGGCTTCAGGCCAAGCTGCACATCGAACCCAGCGCGGTATGTTTTTTCTTTGTTCGCAATCGTTCCATGCGCCTTGAGCGCGGTAGCATCAAACGCCATATCACCACTACCCGCAAGGGTTGGCAAGGGGATTGCCTCGATGCCATAATTCGCCTCGCGCAACCGCCACGTGCCTGCCCAGCTTTTTGCATCGGCCGATTGCTTAGCATCCAGCGCCACGATTGCACTCAGTACCTCCGTTGAGTTTGCGGGGTTAGGGATTAAATTCTCGAGTATCGCCTCAGCCTCAATCACCATCGGCGCATCGAGCATCAGCTTCATACTCGGAATGCCTAGCGTACCCTTCATGTAGGGCAGCGAAGCATCGGTGACGGTAAGGGTCGATGTTTCGGGCTTGGCAAGCGCATATTCAAGGGCGAATTTGGCCTTCGCACCTTCTGCACCAAATAGCCCGCCACTCACGCGCACGTTGTCTTTCATCAACGTCACGTCGCCCTCGCCAAACAGCGGCATGATGGCAAGGCCAGCCAGCGGATAATTGAGCCCCGCAAGGCTCCACTTCCCGTTCCATTGCTGCGCAGATTCATCCAGCGCAAGGCTCACTTCGAACCCATCAAGCGGGATAGTTTTATCACCGAATTTCAACGTCGGTTTTTCTGTTTTTAGCACCATGTTTACTGCAGGGTTTTGCTGCAACATAAGGGAGAGTGGCGCATCGACCGACCAGCCATTTGCTCGCACAATCAGCCGGCTATTCTCAAGCGAAACCGATGCCAGCGGCAACACAGGAAGCGCTGCACGCGCGACAGGAATTTCGGGTTGGCTTTCACTTTTTGTTGCACCCCCAAGCATCATGGGAAGCCCATCGATTTTCCACCCATCAGGCATCTGCGTAAGCGATAGATTAAGGCCATGAAGCTTCGCTTCATTCGCGCCTTTTCCGGCAAGCAGGCCACGCCAATCATAACCCACCTCAGCCCGCGACAGCGTCAGTGGGGGCTTGCCAAGTGACAGGTTGCGCAAGCGCACACCACGCAGGGTAATATCCTCGACCTCGAGTGCTGCGGGGGTAATGCCCTGCTTTTCAATCTGCGCCACAATTTGCTTCGCCAGAAACGGCCGCCACGGCAGCAATGCATAAGCAAAAATCACCAGCGCAATAAGCCATAAAAATACTGCAAGAATGCGTCGCCACCACATGGCTATGCTCGCTTGGCAAAAGGTTCGTCGGTCAGCGGGTGCGCAAGGCGCGACACCATTTCACTGGGGCACACTTGCCAGAAATTGCTGCGGCATTCATCCCAATGCGCAAGGATATGGCTGGCTTGCGGCGAGGCGGTTTCACGCACATGCTGCTCCAGCAATGCTACCAAGACACCTTCCCAATGTGCCGAGTGCAAGCGCTGCACCACCACCGATTCATCGTTCACGCGTTTCATGAAGGTGGTGCTTGCATCATAGACAAAGGCCATGCCGCCCGTCATCCCCGCCGCGAAATTCTGGCCTACCTCGCCAAGGATGACCACATGGCCGCCCGTCATATATTCGCAGCCATTGCTGCCGCAGCCTTCGACCACTGCGTCGGCACCAGAATTACGTACGGCAAAGCGCTCGCCCGCTTGGCCATTGGCAAACAGTGCGCCGCTGGTGGCACCATAAAGCACGGTGTTGCCGACGATGGTGTTCGCATGCGGCGTGAGGGTGCTGCTTGGGCGTGGGCGCACCATGATGGTGCCGCCTGATAAGCCTTTGCCAACATAATCATTCGCTTCGCCCAACAGCTCTATACGAATGCCGCGCGCGAGGAACGCCCCCAGCGATTGCCCTGCCGAGCCGCGCAAACGCAGAGTAATCTGCTCGTCATACGCCGCGCCACCGTGGCGCACCACGGCCGAAGAAAGCCGCGTGCCAATGCTACGCATCACGTTGCGGACATTATAGGCAAGCTGAATTTTTTCGCCATTTACTAGCGCTTCTTTCACGGCATCGAGCATTTCAGCGTCCAGCGTATCGGGCACCTCGTTGCGCACGGTGAGCGTGCAGTGGCGCGCATGTGGCCCAGCATCCGCTTGGGTGAGCAGCGTGTTCAAATCCAGATCCACCAACTCCTCGCTGCCTCGATTCACTTGGCTCAGCAACTCCGTGCGCCCGACAATTTCGTTGAGCGAGCGCACCCCGAGCGACGCCAAAATCTCGCGCACTTCCTCGGCGACAAAGCTCATGAGATTGACGACTTTTTCCACCGTGCCCTCGAATTTGCTGCGTAAGCTTTCATCCTGCGTGGTGATACCTACAGGGCAGGTGTTGCTATGGCATTGGCGCACCATGAGGCAGCCCATGGCGACGAGGGACGCTGTGCCAAGCGCATATTCTTCCGCACCTAAAATGGCAGCAATCACAATGTCGCGGCCCGTTTTTAACCCGCCATCCGTCTGCAATGTCACACGGTGGCGCAAACGGTTTAACGTAAGCACTTGGTTCGCTTCCGCCAGCCCCATTTCCCAAGGCACACCGGCATGCTTCACGCTGCTCCACGCACTCGCGCCTGTGCCGCCCGAATGACCCGAGATGACGATTTTATCCGCCATTGCCTTCGCCACACCCGCCGCAATCGTGCCAATGCCCGATTGTGCAACGAGTTTGACCGAGACAAGTGCGGTGGGGTTGATTTGCTTCAAATCATAAATCAGCTGCGCGAGGTCTTCGATGGAATAAATATCGTGGTGCGGTGGCGGTGAAATGAGCGTGACCCCTTGTGTGGCGTGACGCAGGCGGGCAATCTCTACCGTAACCTTAAAGCCCGGAAGCTGGCCGCCCTCACCCGGTTTGGCACCTTGCGCCACTTTGATTTGCAGCTCACGTGCGCTGTTCAAATATTCCGCGGTAACACCAAATCTACCCGAAGCAATTTGCTTAATCACCGAGTTGGCATTGTCACCATTCGCGCGTGGGGTGTAGCGCTCGGGCCCTTCGCCACCTTCGCCCGAATTGCTGGCGGCACCGATGAGGTTCATCGCCACGGCTAACACCTCATGCGCCTCGGGCGACAGCGCGCCGAGCGACATGGCGGGCGCAATGAAGCGCTTACGAATGGCGACAACTGGCTCCACTTCTTCAATCGCAATCGGCGTAGTGCTGCCTACAAAATCGAACAGGTCGCGCAGGCTAATTGGCGGCGCGGCATAAACACTGGCCGCATATTTTTTATAAAGCTGATAGGAGCCTTTGGTGACCGCCGTTTGCAGTGCGTGAATATTCTCGCCCGTCCATGCGTGCGCATCCGCCCCCGCACGCAGACGATAGAAGCCACCGACAGGCAAGCCCTGCATACCCACATCCTGCGTGGGGTAAGCCACTGCGTATTGCTTGCGGATACGCGCTTCAATGCCGCTTAAACCAATGCCAGAAATGCGCGATGGTAGCCCCACAAAAAATTCCGTAGCCAGTGCACGGCTGAGCCCAATCGCCTCGAAATTGAGGCCACCACGATAGGCACTCACCACCGAAATACCCATTTTGGCCATAATCTTAAGCAAGCCTTGGCCAAGTGCTTCGCGCAAATTCTCGAGCGCTTGCTCGCACGAGATGCCACCCAACAATTTGCGCGAGTGACGCAGCACAATTGTATCTTCCGCCAATGCAGGGTGCACCACCGTGGCGCCGCTGCCAATCATCACCGCAAGCGCATGCACGTCCGAACATTCATCCGTGCGCACAAGGATGGAGGATCTTTTTCGCAATTTCTTTTTCACGAGGTGACTATGCACCGCCGAAATGGCTAGAATCATCGGGATAGAGGCACGCGTTTCATTCGTAGCTTCGTCACTCAGTAGCAGGAAGGATTTGCCCGCAAGCGCTGCTTTCTCCGCCTCGGCAACGATGCGGTCGAGGGCGCGGCGCAAGCCATTTTCCTCACCATCCAGTGCAAAGGTGGTGTCAATCCGCGTGATGCGTTTTTTCAAATGCTGCGCCACGGCAGCCATTTCGTGCGCGAGCAAAATCGGCGTATCGGCCAGCACAATTTCGCTGTGCGAATCATCCAGCGCGAGGAAGTTGCCGTCATTGCCGAAGCGCGTCTTCAGGCTCATCACCCGTGCTTCGCGCAAACTATCAATCGGCGGGTTGGTGACTTGCGAAAAATTCTGGCGGAAGTAGTGGTGGAAGGGACGGAACGTATCCGACAGCACCGCCATTGCCGCATCATCACCCATACTACCGACGGCTTCCTTAGCGGTTACGGCCATCGGGTGAATAATACCCTCGACCACCTCCATGCTGAGACCCACGGCACGCTGGCGTTGCAGCAGTGCATTTCCATCTGGCACCTCGCGTTTTTTGCTGCGTGTTTGTTGCAACACATCGCGCAGCAAAATGGTCTTTCCAACCCATTCGCTGTAAGGTTTCTCGGCGGCGAGATAATCCTTCAATTCATAGTCATGAAATAATTTTTGTTGCAGCAAATTGACGCCGATCATTTCCCCCGGCCCAAGGCGGCCGCGCTCGAGCACGTTTTCCTCCTCCACCTGCACCATGCCGCTTTCCGAGGCACAAATCAGCAAGCCATCGCGCGTGACGAGGGTGCGCATGGGGCGCAGGCCGTTTCTATCCATGCCCGCAATCACCCACTCGCCATCGGTGGCGGCAATCGCGGCGGGGCCATCCCACTGCTCGCTCACGGCATTGCAGCAGGCGAACAAATGACGATGATGTTGCGGGAGTTCTTTGTTTTTGCTCCATGCGGGAGGAATGAGAATCAGTTTTGCAAGCGGCAGCGCACGGCCAGCACGCGTAAGGATTTCCATCACCGCATCCAGCGCACCTGTGTCGGACGTATGCTCGGGGATCACAGGGCGAAGATCATCCTCGACGCCCTTGAATGCCTCGCAGGTGAAGCTAGCCTCGTGGCTACGCATGAAGTTGATATTCCCGCGCAGTGTGTTGATTTCGCCGTTGTGCGCCAGCACGCGGAAGGGCTGTGCAAGGTGCCACGCGGGTGCGGTGTTAGTGGAGAACCGCTGGTGAAACACCGCAAAATTGCTGATGAAGCGCTCATCCAGCAAATCGGGATAGAACGCGGTGAGCTGCTCGGCTTTGAATAGACCTTTGTAAATAATCGAGCGCGAGGAGAGCGAGCAGATGTAGAAATCGTTGATGGCTTTGGCGCGCACAGCATTCTCGATGCGGCGGCGGATGAGGTACATATCGCGCTCGGTACGCTGCTCGTCCAGTTCAGGGCGACCAGCAATCATGACCTGCTCAATTTCGGGGCGCGATTCGCTGGCGATATCGCCAATCACCTCGGCCACTACAGGCACTTGCCGCCAACCATGGATATGATAGCCAAGGCGCAAAATTTCGGTCTCGATAATGGCGCGGCATTGCTCCTGCGCGGCGAAATTTTTCTTTGGCAGAAACACCATGCCCACCGCAATACGCGCATCAGGCTTTTTGCCGATGCGTGCAATATAATCCGCAAAAAACGCCTGCGGCAGTTGGACGTGAATGCCTGCACCATCGCCCGTTTTTCCATCCGCATCCACGGCGCCACGGTGCCACATGTTGCGCAACCCCTCGATGGCTTTTTCGACAATCGCACGGCGCGGCACGCCGTCGATAGCCGCAATGAGGCCAACGCCACAGGCATCGCGCTCATCGCTTTTTGCATAGAGCCCATGCTGCGCTAAATGCTCGGCGCGGGTGTCGAAATCCTCATGCCACATGCTGCACCTCGCCCATCAACCGCGCATGGATAGCCATGGCGGCATCGCGCCCATCCTTGATGGCCCAGACCACGAGTGACGCTCCGCGCACAATATCTCCCGCTGCATAAACATCAGGCAACGAAGTCATGAACTGGTTGTTAATCGCCAACGTTCCATATTTGCTTGCGCGCAATTCAGGCGCGTTAAACAGGGCGGGCATATCGTCCGCATCATAGCCCAGCGCTTGAATGACCATATCGGCTTCAAGCGCATAGGTATCGCCCGCAATTGCCTCGACAGCGCTGCGGCCAGATTCATCCGCCGCGCCAAGGCGCATACGCTGCACGGTGACGGACTTTACTGCAACATCACCCACAAATGCAGCAGGTGTAGCTAGCCATTCGA
Source organism: Alphaproteobacteria bacterium (assembly GCA_035911175.1). Lineage (GTDB taxonomy): Bacteria > Pseudomonadota > Alphaproteobacteria > Rickettsiales > UBA3002 > QFOX01. Next base: position 44,695 of record JAMHWA010000022.1, on the reverse strand, counting down.
ACACCACACCTTCATCCTCGGCATGTTTTACCTCACGCGCGGAACCGGGCATATTGCCACGGTCGCGACGATAGAGGCAGGTGACGGATGTTGCACCTTGGCGCACCGCGGTGCGCACGCAGTCCATCGCCGTATCGCCACCGCCAATGACGACGACGCGCTTGCCATGCGCATTGAGCGCACCTGAATCAAACGCTGCCACCGCGTCGCCCAGCCCTTTGCGGTTACTGGCCGTGAGGTAATCCATTGCGGGAAAAATATGGTGCAAATGATCGCCTTCAACACCAAGCGTGCGCGCTTTGTAGACACCGGTGGCAATCAGCACGGCATCGTGCTTCTTGCGCAAACTATCGAGTGTCGTAGTAACACCGACGTGCACACCTAGCTGAAATTTCACGCCACCATCACGCAGCAATTTCTCGCGACGCTGCACAATTTTTTTATCGAGCTTGAAGTTAGGGATGCCATAAATCATCAGCCCGCCTGCGCGGTCGTAACGATCATAAATCGTCACAGCGTGGCCATGGCGGCGCAGCATATCCGCTGCTGCTAGCCCTGCGGGGCCGCTGCCAATGATACCGATGGAGCGACCACTCTCGCGCGTCACCTTGATCGGCTTTACCCACCCTTCGATAAAAGCGGTTTCGGTAATGTGCTTTTCCACCGCACCAATGGTGACAGCGCCAAAGCCTTTTTCGATGACGCAGTTGCCTTCACAGAGTTTATCCTGTGGGCAGATGCGGCCACAAATTTCAGGGAAGCTATTGGTGGCACTTGAGATGGCGTAGGCCTCCTGCAAGCGGCCTTCGGCGGCAAGTTTTAGCCAATCCGGGATGTTATTGGAAAGCGGGCAATGAATTTGGCAGAACGGTACACCGCATTGCGAGCAGCGCGAGGCTTGGGTGGCGGCGTCGGTGGCATTAAATGGGCGGCTGATTTCATTGAAGTCGAGCTTGCGCGCGGATGCATCGCGCGTTTGAGGATAGGCTTGTTCGGTCGTGGTGAATGTCAGCATAGCCCGCGCACCTGATGGTTAGGCATGCATATAAGCGCAAACACGTGCGGGATTCAATCAAATTGCTGCTGTGCAACAACCGCACCGAAACGATTGCACTTCTAGTAAGCGGCTATTCGGGTGGCTGCGGAAGAATGAACCGCACCGCCAGAAAATCATGCGGCCAAAGTTTGATTTCAACGCGGCCACGGTGCGCCTGCACAACTTGCAACGCATAGTTAAGTGCGGCAATGCGCTGGCGCGTTACCGATGAAAGCGCATAAAAGTTGGTGTATTCATCAATCGGCTCGAAATCATATTCCTCGCTCATCGAAGGGTGGTCAGAAATGGTGAGCGTCCAGCGCTCAGGCTCGATTTCGGACGTAATAATATCGCAGCTATCGAATGCATTGGGGATTTCAGCCAATAGCCCGCTAATCGCACGCTGCATAGCACCGATATCTACGGTCAACATTTCAGGAATCGCACTATCCGCTTTATGGCGTAGTTGAGTCGCGGGGTTGTGATAAGCGCACAACTTCATCGCATTCTTGATTAAATCGGACGAAAGAATGGTTCCATAATTCAACTCAGTCGACTGCGTGCGCATAGCCAGCACATCATGGAAAGTCTGTAGTTCCTCCACATGTTGCTGAAGATGTCCATGCAGCGTGTTCAAATGTTCATCCACGCCCGCTTGCGTTAACTCGGGCAGTGAATCGCATAAATTCTGAATGACGCCCACGACTTGCTGCATAGGGCCATTAAGCACATCGTCAATCGCCACCATCATGTGTCGTTGGCTTAGCTGCTGGTTACTTAGATGCGAAAAAGCCCTCGCACGTTCGCGCTCCACATGCGCCTTCAACGTGGCGTCGAGCACTGAAAAATCGACTGGCTTCGTGAGATAGCCATCGCAGCCCTTTTCATAGGCTTGGATTTTATCGTTGCGCTCATCGAGCGCGCTGAGGAATAAAAACGGCGTGGTGACCATATTGTTGGCAGCGCGTACATGGCGCAACAGCTCGTAGCCATCCATCTGCGGCATTTTGATATCGCACAGAATCAGGTCATATTGGCCAGTGCTGAGGCGTTGCATGGCCTCCTCGCCCGAACCGGCCTCATCCACTTCATAGGATTGCATCCTTAGAAACTCGGCGATGTCCTCGCGCAGTGCAGGCTCGTCCTCGACACATAATAGTCGCATTGATCGTCCATCCCCTCATTAAAGACATGCCATTTTACCGACATGTTGCGGCGTTCAATCGCCATCTAAACGTTGAGTTGAATTTAACAAAAATACCCCAAAAATGCAAACCAAATAAACCATGATTTTTTAGTAAAATTTTACTAAAACACGCTGAAACACTAGGCTTTAAGCCAGTGTCGTTAATGGAAAGATCAACCTTCCTCGTTGCTTACTTGTCCCACAGAAATTGCTAATTGCACCCATTCGCTGTAGGCATTAATAACCGCTAACGATCACTTTAATCACACGAGCAAACTATGGCAGGCCATTCCCACGCAGCGAACATTGCACGACGCAAAGGCGCTCAAGACATCAAACGCGGCAAAATCTTCACCAAAATCGCTCGCGAAATCATTGTGGCGGCCAAGGGCGGGCCCGACATTAACTTTAACGCCAAGCTGCGCACGGTGGTCATCAAGGCGCGCCAAGCAGGCATGCCCAAGGATAGAATCGACGGCGCGATTGCCAAAGGTTCGGGCACAGGGGTGCAAGAGAATTACGAGAGCGTACGCTATGAAGGTTACGGCGCAGGCGGCGTGGCGATTATTGTCGATGCGCTGACCGATAACCGCAACCGCACTGCTTCGGACTTGCGCTCCATCTTCACCAAAAACAGCGGCAATATGGGTGAGTCGGGCTCGGTGGGCTTCATGTTCGACCATGTCGGCATTATTGAATACCCCGCTGAGAAGGTGTTAGAAGACGCAATGCTGGAAGCCGCAATCGAGGCAGGTGCCGAAAATTGCGAAACGGCGAATGGCGTGCACACCATCACCACCGCGTTTGAAACGCTGGGTGCGGTGCGCGAGGCGTTGGCGCAAAAATTTGGTGATCCTGCCGCTGCCAAGCACACCTTCATCGCCAAAATCACCGCCCCCGCCACGGGTGATGATTTGGAAGCGCTGATGGAACTGGTGGAAGCGCTAGAGGATAACGACGACGTGCAGGAAGTGTATAGCAATGTCGAAATCAGCGACGCCGATGCACAGAAATTGAGTGCGTGATGGCACGCCTCATTCTCATCCTCATCCCACTTATCACCTTCCTCATCCCCCAACGTTGGTTTGCATTCTACGCCACCATCATGGCCGGTGCGGTAGCGTATGTGGCGTTGATGCTGACGCTGCTGAAGGAGCAAACCAACCAAGCCTTCACCTCGTTTGGGGTCGAGTTTGCGCTTGGTTATCTCGCCCTCAACCTGCTGCTGCTTGGCGTGCGCTATCTCCTCATCCGCCGCGCAAGAGCGCGGATTTTGAAACTCCCCGCGCCTAAGGCGAAGGATGAGTAACACGCACCGCATCATCGGCATCGACCCCGGCTTGGTTTCCACTGGCTGGGGGATTATTGAATCCAAGGGCTCATCCCTCACCTTCATCGATTGCGGCACCATTGCACCCAACACCAAGGGCGAACTCAGCGAGCGGTTGCTGGAGCTTTATGCTGACCTGACACGCATCATTACCCTCTATAAACCCACCAGCGCGGCGATTGAGGAAACCTTTGTGACCGCCAACGGCGCAAGCACCTTAAAGCTTGGGCAAGCACGCGGTGTGCTGATTGTCACGCTGGCTAGCCAAGGTTTAACCGTGGCGGAATATGCTACGCGCACGGTGAAAAAAGCGCTCGTCGGAACGGGCGCTGCGGACAAGAACCAAGTCAGCCAAATGGTCGGCGTCCTCATGCCCGCTGCTAAACCTGCACTGGCCGCCTGCAAGCACGATGCGGCCGATGCGCTGGCCATTGCCATCACCCATGCGCATAACGTTCGGTAAGCGCTCGACTCGCACTTAGAACCGCGATATAAACGCCCCATGATCGGAAAACTGACAGGACGCGTCGACGACATCGCCGAGGATCACTTCATCCTCGATGTGAATGGTGTGGGCTATTTGGTGTTCGCCAGTGCCAAAACACTCGCCGCCCTGCCCGAGCGTGGCGGGCTGATGAGTGTGCTCACCGAAACCCATGTGCGCGAGGACCATATCCACCTTTATGGTTTTGCCACTGCTGCTGAGCGTGTGTGGTTCCGCACCCTCACCACCGTGCAGGGTGTCGGCGTGAAAATGGCGATGGCGATTTTGAGCGCGCTTTCGCCCGATGCCATCCTCACTGCCATTGCCGCGCAGGACAAAAAAGCGCTGACGGTCGTGAGTGGCGTGGGCCCCAAACTGGCCGAGCGCATTGTGCTGGAGCTTAAATCCAAAGCCGTGCAACTGGGTGCTGCTGGGTTTAGCATGCCCGCAAGCCATGCAGGTGAAGCACCCGCCAAAGGCAAAAAAGCCGCACCTACGCCGAGTGTGATCGAGGATGCACTCTCTGCCCTCGTACATTTGGGCTATAACCGCAGTGAAGCATTTACGGTGGTCATGCGTCTGCAGCAAGAAGCACCCGATGCAAAACTGGATGCGTTGATTCGTAACTCCTTGCGGGAGTTGGCAGCATGAGCAAACCTGCCCTCACCTCACCCGAAGCACTCGACGGCGATGAAATCGAGCGCGGGATTCGCCCGCAATCGCTGAGTGATTTCACTGGCCAGCCGCAAGTGGTGGAGAATCTTGGCGTGTTCATCAAGGCCGCTAAATCGCGCGAGGAAGCGCTCGACCATGTACTGCTCTATGGCCCTCCGGGCTTGGGCAAAACCACACTCGCCAGCATTGTCGCCAAGGAAATGGGCGTGAATTTTCGTGCAACATCGGGGCCACTCCTCACCAAGGCGGGCGACCTTGCGGCGATCCTCACCAACCTGCAAGCAAACGATGTGTTGTTCATCGACGAAATTCATCGCCTCAATTCGGCCGTGGAAGAAGTACTCTACCCCGCGATGGAGGATTTCAAGCTCGATTTAATCATCGGCGAAGGGCCATCCGCGCGCACGGTGCGGATTGATTTGCCGCAGTTCACCCTCGTGGGCGCCACCACGCGCATTGGCTTGCTGACAGGCCCGCTGCGTGACCGTTTTGGCATCCCCTTGAAGCTGAATTTTTATGACGTGGCGGAGCTAAAAAAAGTGGTGTCGCGCGCGGCGGCGCTCCTCAAAGTCGGCATCACGCCGGATGGGGCGAACGAAATCGGCAAGCGCTCACGCGGCACACCGCGCATTGCGGTGCGCCTACTCAAACGCGTGCGCGATTTTGCGAACGCAGCAGGGAAAGACAGCGTGGATGCACCGATGGCGGATGCGACGTTGAAACGCCTTGAGGTGGATAGCTTGGGGCTCGATTCCTCCGACCATCGCTACCTGAAATTCATTGCTGAACACTATGATGGTGGCCCCGTGGGTGTCGAAACCATCGCCGCTGCGCTCTCCGAAGCGCGCGACACGATTGAGGAAACCATCGAGCCGTTCCTGCTGCAACTGGGCTTCCTGCAACGTACCCCGCGCGGGCGAGTGATGACGGCGACGGCATTCAAGCATTTGGGGTTGGTGGCACCGAAGAAGCCAGTGACGGCGGAGCAGTTGGGGTTGTTGGATGGAGATGACTAACCCATGATGAACGCCTATCCCAAAGACGACGCCTTTTTCTTCCCCATCCGCGTGTTCTATGAGGATACGGATGCGGGGGGTGTGGTGTATCACTCCAACTTCCTCAATTTTTGTGAACGTGCGCGCACCGAGTGGCTGCGACACCTGACGATTGGGCGCGAGCGCTTGCAAAACGAGTTCGGCCTCATGTTTGTCGTCCGCCGCGCGAATATCGACTGGCGACGCCCTGCCCGCCTCGATGATTTGCTGATGGTAGAAACCCGCTTGTCAGGCATGGGCAAAGTGCGTATGAGCTTAATCCAAACCATCACCCGTGATGCAACGCTGCTGGCGACCATTCAGATTGAGGTTGTCGCTGTCAGCGTGGCCGATTTTACGCCGATGCTGCTGCCCCAAGCATTGCGTGATTTGCTGCCAAGCGCACCCGAGATGGAAGAGAAACCGAAATAACATTTACATCACTACGGAGTTTTTATGGCATCCACCGCTGCACCTGTTGAGGGCGTGAACGCCGCCGAAGTTGCTGGAACCGTTGCGGGCGCTGCCCCTGGTGGCCACAGCATGGGCTTGCTCGACCTGATTATCAACGCCGAGCCGCTGGTGCTTGTCATCATGCTCTTGATGATTGGTATGTCGGTTACGTGCTGGGCCATCATCATCGAGAAATTCTTGGCGCTGCGCAGCGTGAACGAGAAAACCAACCAATTCGAGAACGAGTTCTGGTCGACCGAAGCACTCGACAAATATTACGAGAAAATCAAGAAGCGCAAATCCAAGCACCCGCTTTCGCTGATGTTTTCGGCGGCGATGGAAGAATGGTTCCGCAGCAAAGGGCAAGAGCGCCTAGTACCAAGCGGCTCCTCGCGCAGCGGGAGTGACCTCACCATCTCGGTGAAAGAGCGCATCATGCAGCAAATGGCCATCACCCGTAACCGCGAGATGGAGCGTTTGGAAAAAGGCTTGGGCTTTTTGGCCACCGCTGGCTCAGCTACGCCATTCATCGGGCTGCTTGGCACCTGTATTGGTATCATCAACTCCTTCCGCGCGATTGCTGGTTCGCAAAACACCAGCCTAGCAGTGGTTGCCCCAGGGATTGCGGAGGCGCTGTTTGCCACCGCCATTGGCTTGTTCGTGGCCATTCCCGCAGTGATGGCCTTCAACAAATTCAATGGCGAGCTGAACCGCCTCGCCAGCAAGCTCGAGGATTTCTCCACCGAATTCCAAATGCTGCTGTCGCGCCAACTCGATAAGGGTGCACACTAATGGGCGCGAATCTTCCAGGCACAGGTGGCATTGGCCATCGCCGTGGCCGCACGACACGCAGCGCAGGCGGCTTCAACGAAATCAACATCACCCCATTTGTGGATGTAATGCTCGTGCTGCTCATCATCTTCATGGTTGCCGCACCGATGATGACCACGGGCGTAACGGTGAATTTGCCTAAAACTAAATCCTCCGCCGTTCCTGGGAATGATGAGCCCGTAAGCATCACCATTAAACGTGACGGCACGATTTATATTCAAACCACGCAAACTAAACTCGATAGCCTAGGCAGCAAGCTGCAAGCCATTCTGGGCGAGAAAAAAGAGACGCGTATTTTTGTGCGTGGCGATACCAGCATCGATTATGGGCAGGTGATGAAAGTCATCGGCGAGGTGAATGCGGCAGGCTATAGCAAGGTCGCGCTGCTAACGGATATGCCACCACAAGCCCCCAAGCGCTAACGAAGGAACGCCTACGTGCAGATGGTTGAATCGCGCAGTATTAGCCTCTCGATTGCGCTGCACACCGCAGCCGTTCTGATTGCGGCGTTCGGCCTTCCCGTGCTGCTGCCGCCGCGTGCCGAGCCTATGCCACTGGTCATGACCGTCGAGCTATTGCCCGTGGGCGAAGTGACGAATGTGAAGCCTTCCGAAAAACAAATTCAGGAAGAGAAAAAAGCGCCCACCCCCGTCACCCCCAAGCCCGTGACCCCAAGCGCGCAGGAAAAACCGAAGGAAGAAGCAAAACCTGTCGAGCAGGAGAAAACGTTTGATCCTGATGAGGGTGCGGAGCCTGAAAAGCCTAAGCCCAAGGAACAAAAGAAAGAAGAATCGAAAAAGGATGATTTTGCGGCGCTCTTGAACCAGCTGAAGCAAGAAGCGAAAACCGATAAATCGAAAGACGCTAAGGACAAAACCAACGCCGAGGAAAACAAAACCCGCTCGGATGCACCGTACGATGATTCCATGCCGCTTTCCATCAGCGAGAAAGACACCATCCGCAGCCAGTTCTTGGTGTGCTGGAGCATGCCTGCTGGTGCAAAAGATGCACACACCCTCGCCGTGCGCGTGCGCGTGCAGTTGCAGGCCGATGGTAGCGTGCTGACTGCCACCCTCGCCAATGGCCAACAAGGTCGCTATAACTCCGATACATTCTTCCGCGCGGCGGCGGACAGTGCCATCCGCGCCGTGCATAAATGCAGCCCGCTTAAAAACCTGCCGCCCGATAAATATGGTAGTTGGAAGGATATGGAGCTGAATTTCGACCCACAGGATATGTTGTAAATTTGACTATAGAAATTTTATCCGCACCACGCTATGCGTAGCTTCTTAAATTTTTCTGACGGGATATTTTATGCGCCACTCGCACATCATCAGTTTCATCGCCACGGTTCTCTTTGCTGCCTCTGCTAACGCACAGCTGAAGATCGACATCACTAAAGGTAATGTCGACCCTATGCCCATCGCGGTGACGACCATGACGGGCGCTGGCGCAGGCGGCGCTAGCGGTGCCGATATCAGTGGCGTTATTGCCGCAGATTTGGAGCGTTCGGGCCTGTTTAAACCCATTAGCAGCCAAGCATTTATCGAGCAAATCACCAACGGTGATGCTGTGCCACGCTATGCCGATTGGCGCCAGATTAACGCGAATGCGATTGTAACGGGCACCATTACCCCAACGGGTGGCGACAAAGTGCGCATTAGCTTCCGTTTGTGGGATGCGCTGAGCCAACAACAAATTGCGGGCAAAGAATATAACACCTTCGCGCGCAACTGGCGTCGCGTTTCGCACCTCATTTCGGATGAAATTTACAAACGCCTGACGGGAGAACAAGGCTATTTCGATACGCGCATTGTGTATGTATCGGAAACGGGACCTGCCAAAAAACGCGTGAAGCGCTTGGCAATCATGGATCAAGACGGCGCGAACCACAAATACCTGACCGATGGCCGCGCGCTGGTGCTCACCCCGCGCTTCTCGCCCAACACGCAAAGCATTCTCTACATGTCCTACTCAGGCAACCAGCCGCGTGTATTCCTCCGTGATTTGCAAACGGGCCGCGAGGAGTCCATGGGCAAATTTAACGGTATGAGCTTCGCGCCGCGCTTCAACCACGATGGCTCGCGCATGCTGATGAGCATTGCCAATGGCGGCGTGACGAGCATCTATGAAATGGATTTGCGCAGCCGCAATTTGCGCCGCTTGACGCAATCCAGTGGTGCAATCGATACCTCGCCAAGCTACGAACCCAACGGCTCGCGCATCACCTTCAACTCCGACCGTGGTGGCAGCCAACAAATTTACACGATGGATGCCAATGGCGGCAACATCCAACGCATCAGCTTTGGCTCGGGGCAATATTCCACCCCCGTGTGGAGCCCGCGTGGCGATTTGATTGCCTTCACCAAACAATCCGGTGGGCGTTTCTATATTGGCGTGATGAAACCCGATGGTTCGGGCGAGCGCATGCTGACCCAAAGCTGGATGGATGAAGGCCCAAGTTGGGCGCCCAACGGCCGCGTGATTGTATTTGGCCGTGAAACCCCTGGTGGTGCTGCGGGCAACCGCTCCAGCCTCTATTCGGTGGATATTACCGGCCACAATGTGCGCCGCTTGCCCACCCCAACGGATGCAAGTGACCCCGCATGGAGCCCATTGCTGGCTATGTAAGGCGCTTACCCGTTACACCAAGAATGGCCTATATTCTTGAGCACTGTTGCAAGCTTGCCACAGATTTGGTTTTTCGCCAAATTCGTCGCTACAGCTACCCTAACGCACCTTGTAATGCGCGAGGCTCTGTGCCATACAGCCCAAGCAAACTGCTCGCGCGTGAGCAGCAAAAATATTGATTCTTCAGGAGATTACACATGAAAAAAACAGCATTGGCACTGGCTACGGCCCTACTACTTCTCACGGCCTGTGAATCCGACACGGCTGCCAACGGCGGCATGGGCGGCGTTGGTGCCGAAGGCGCTGGCACTGGCAACGGCATTCTTGGCCAAGCCGCAGACGGCACGAACGTTACGGACCGCGTTTACTTCGCGACCAACAGCTCGGTAATCGATGCTGAAGGTCAAGCAGCGCTTGATCGTCAAGCTGGCTGGTTGAAGCAGTATGACAGCGTGAACGTTGTTCTCGAAGGTCACGCCGATGAGCGCGGCACCCGCGAGTTCAACATTGCACTCGGTGAGCGTCGTGCAACCGCTGCTAAAAACTACCTCGTTAGCCAAGGCGTTGCAGCTAACCGCATCTCGACCATCTCGTATGGTAAAGAGCGTCCAGCTGTAAGCGGCAACGACGAAGGTGCATGGAGCCAGAACCGCCGCGCGGTGACGGTAATCGCGAACTAGTTCGCTCCATTATCTACTGATATTAAAGCCCGCCGAGTCATCGGCGGGCTTTTTTATTGCTGACGCTTGTGCGCAGGGAAAAAACTTGCTAGCGAGAAACCTCATTAATGGAGTTCCTATGCGTCGCTTTGTGTACTTTGCTCTGCCCTTCACCCTTTTGGCGTCTGCTGCTTTCGCGCAGGAAGACCTTGGCGCCTTGAATGAGCGCCTTGAACGACTCGAGCGCGATGTGACCTTTGTTCAAAAACAAGTCTATCGCAGCAACGGGCAGAACGGGAATACTGGGTCTGCTGGTGGCGGTGCACCTGCGAATGCGGGCCAGCTCCAAGTACGCGTAAGCCAGATCGATGAAGAATTACGCCAAATTCGTGGCTTGATCGAGAACAGCCAGTTCGAGAATAAGCGCACCGCGAATGACCTCAAAAAATTATCGGAAGATGTCGATTATCGCCTGCGTGCGCTGGAGCAAAAACAAACACAAGCCCTAGCCACCCCTGCACCCGCAGCAGCACCTGTTGCTGAGCCTGAAGTAGCCGAGCAACCTGAACCTGCTGCCGTTATTGAGGCTGCGGCGAAAAATGACCCTGCAAAACCCAAGGTCACCCCTGCCATCACCGGCAAAGACTTTCCTGATTCCAATGCCCACTACTCGTATGCATTTAAACTGCTGAACGAGAAAAAATTTGCCGAAAGCGCGATGAGCTTTGATAGCTTCGTGAAGAAATATCCTGCCGATCCGCTGACCGCCAATGCATTCTATTGGTTGGGTGAAAGCCAATATGCGCGCGGCGATTTTACCCGCGCCACGGAAAGTTTCCGCAAAGGCTTCGAGGTGAATGCAGAAGGGCAGAAAGCGCCAGATAACCTCTATAAGCTTGCCTTGTCGCTGAACCAAATCAAGCGCAAAAAGGAAGCCTGCGTGGTGCTCGAACGTGTCATCGAAAAATACGCCGAGACCGCCACACGCACTGCCACCAAAGCGCAAGAAGCCGCCATTAGCATGCAGTGTAAATAATGCTCGCAGTGCGCTTTGCAGCCACGCTTAGCGCTCTAGGTCCCTTCGCACCGCGCCCTCACCTTGCCATCGCCCTTTCCGGTGGCGCCGATAGTCTGGCACTCACCCTGCTTGCCGAAGATTGGGTGCGTGCACACGGTGGTCGCATCACCACCCTCACCGTTGACCACGCACTGCGCCCAGAGTCACGGCATGAAGCCGAAGAGGTCGCTGGATGGATGCGCGCACGCGGGATTGCGCACCACATTCTGACCCCTGAACACACCCCCCATTCCAATAACTTGCAAGAAACCGCACGCGCATGGCGCTATGCTGCGCTGGCTGATTTTTGCCGTGCAGAAGGAATACTGCATTGCCTGATTGCTCACAATGCGGGCGATAACCGCGAGACCGTGGCGCATAACATCGCGCGCGGCGACACGGCAGATGGCACCTCGGGCATGCGGGCGGTGCATGCGCTGCATGGGGTGCGCTTTCTGCGCCCATTGCTGACCACCGAGCGCGCCGAGCTTGAACAATTTTTGCGCACGCACGACACACCGTGGATCAATGACCCCAGCAACCAGAACCCACGCTTTGCCCGCGTGCGCACACGCAATGCTTTGCAAAATGATGCCCTACGCGTTGCGCAGCTTGATGCGGTGATTCATCACGAAACCGCCGCCCGCCGCACGCGTGATGAGGCATTGGCCCATGCCGCTGCCGCATGTGTCACCCTCAGCCCGCTTGGCTTTGCGGATATCAACTTCGAAGCGTGGCACATGCTCGAGCCTATGCTGCGCAGCCAATTACTGGCGGATAGCATTACCACTATTGGCGGCCACACCAATCGGCCACGCGCGCACGATACGGCACGCCTTGTGGAAGCGGCATTGTCACCCACCATGCGCAAGCGCACCCTTGGCCAATGCGAAATCACTCGCATGGGCGATTGCCTGCGCATTGCGCGCGAAACGGCGCGAGTGGAAGCCCCCATGACCCTACATGGTGAAGGTAAAGCACGCTGGGACGGACGATTTTTCATCGACCACCGATTGCCTGCGCACACCTCTCTCACCCTGCGCGCATTGGGCGCCGATGGCAAAAAACAATTGAGGCACCACGGACTCCCCTTAAGCACTCCGAGCCTATGGCATCTTGATGAATTGCTATTCGTGCCCCATATAGGAATGCCACAAGAACAACTGCATGCGGTGACGATTGGCTTTACGCCAGCAAAACCCCTTGCCGCTGCGCCGTTTTGGTGATTGAACATTGACGAATAACCCCCAACGGAATGTATCCCTATGCCGCCAATTTCGAAGAATATTTTGCTGTGGATCGGCATCATGGTCGCCGTATTGCTGCTCGTTAACCTCACCCAAGGTGGACTTGATGGCGATGGCGCAGGCGAAAAAGGCAGCGGACGTCTTGCCTACTCAGATTTCCTCAACAAGGTAGAAGCTGGGCAAGTACGTGAAGTAATTATCCGCGAAAGCGTCGAGGGCGGAACCAAAATTCAGGGTAACTTCATCAGTGGTGAAGCTTTTGCATTGCAAGCCGTAAACGACCCTCGCCTTGTGGAGACGCTACGCGCCAATAACGTGAAGCTTGCCGCGGCTCCCTCTACATCGGGCGCAGATTCTTTCTTGAGCATTTTTCTCTCTTCATGGCTGCCCTTCCTTATCCTCATTGGCGTCTATATTTTCTTCATGCGCCAAATGCAGGGTAAAGGTGGCGGTGGCGGTGGCGCCATGGGCTTTGGTAAAAGCCGTGCGAAACTCCTCAACGAAAATCACGAGAAAAAAATGTTCTCCGATGTGGCGGGCATTGACGAAGCCAAAGAGGAACTGGAAGAAATTGTTGAGTTCCTGAAGAACCCAAGTAAATTTCAAAAACTCGGTGGAAAAATTCCGCGCGGCTGCTTGCTCGTTGGCCCTCCGGGTACGGGTAAAACTCTGCTCGCGCGCGCCATTGCGGGCGAGGCTGGCGTACCATTTTTCAGCATTTCAGGGTCGGACTTCGTGGAAATGTTTGTGGGCGTGGGCGCAAGCCGCGTGCGCGACATGTTCGAGCAGGGCAAAAAAAATGCGCCCTGCATTATCTTTATCGACGAGATCGATGCCGTGGGTCGCCAGCGCGGCGCAGGCATTGGCGGCGGGAACGACGAACGCGAACAAACGCTGAACCAACTGCTGGTGGAAATGGATGGGTTCGAGGCGAACCAGTCCGTCATCCTCATCGCTGCCACCAACCGCCCCGATGTGCTGGATGCTGCGTTGCTGCGCCCAGGCCGGTTTGATCGTCAAATTACCGTGCCCAATCCCGATATTGAAGGGCGCACCAAAATCCTCGGCGTACACCTCAAAAAAGTGCCGATGGGCCCAGATGTTGATGCGCGCATTATTGCACGCGGCACCCCAGGTTTTTCGGGTGCGGATTTGGCGAACCTTGTGAACGAGGCGGCGCTACTTGCGGCACGGCAGGATAAAAAAGTCGTCACCATGCGCGAGCTTGAAGCTGCGAAAGACAAGGTGATGATGGGCGTTGAGCGCAAATCCATGGTGATGAGCGAGCAAGAGAAAAAGATGACGGCGTATCACGAGGCAGGCCACGCGGTCGTCAGCATCCATTGCCCCGCGAGCGACCCGATTCACAAAGCCACCATCATCCCCCGTGGACGTGCGCTGGGCATGGTGATGCGCTTGCCCGAGGCAGATAAAATCTCCTACCTACGCGATAAAATGTTGGCAGACCTTGCCGTATCGATGGGTGGCCGCGCGGCAGAGGAAATTATTTTCGGCCACGAGAAAGTATCGAGCGGCGCAAGCTCGGATATTCAATACGCCACGCGCCTTGCCAATGCCATGGTGACGCAATGGGGTATGAGTGATACGCTGGGGCCCATTTTGTTTGCCCCCACCGAGGACACCAACAGCGCCCTCATCCGCTCGCCGGATGCGATTGCGAAAGTGGACGAGGAAATCAAACGTATCGTGAACGAGGCGCACAAGGAAGCTACCCGTATCCTCACCACGCACCATAACCAGCTAGAAGTAGTCGCCAAGGCGTTGATTGAATATGAAACACTCACGGGCGATGAAATCAAGGCGCTCATGAACGGCGAGAAAATCAACCGCCCTGACCCTGCTGCCACTGCCCCCAAACCCATCCGCAGCAAATTGCCGAGCGGAAAGAAGGCGGATGTTGCGGCTGAGAATGGTGATAGCGACACGATTCATTAGACTGCTCACAAAATCTAACGATTCATTTCATTGCACGGGCAGTGCGTTCGCGCTAGGAATAGCAGCATGACGACACGCAAATATTTTGGCACCGATGGCATTCGAGGCACCGCGAACCGCTTTCCCATGACGGCGGATATCGCCCAGCGCCTAGGCATGGCCGCAGGACATTATTTCACCAAAGGCGGCCACCGCCACCGCGTGGTGATCGCGAAAGATACGCGCCTGAGCGGCTATATGATCGAGAACGCCCTGACGAGCGGATTCCTGAGTATGGGCATGGATGTATTGTTGGTGGGGCCGATGCCCACCCCCGCTGTGGCCTTCCTTGCCCGCGCCATGCGCGCCGATTTGGGGGTAATGATTTCCGCCTCCCACAACCCCTATCAGGATAATGGCCTCAAGCTGTTCGGCCCCGATGGGTATAAGCTTTCGGATGAGGTCGAGCTCGCGATTGAATCGCACATGGATGACGACATGAGCACGCTCTATGCCGACCCTGAAAAAGTCGGCCGCGCGAAACGGCTGGATGATGCTCCAGGGCGCTATATCGAATTCGTCAAATCCACCTTCCCCAAACATTTGCGGCTTGATGGCATGAAAATCGTCATCGATTGCGCGAACGGCGCAGGCTATCAGGTTGGCCCCATTATCCTCTGGGAATTGGGCGCGGAAGTGGTGTCCATCCATGTCGCACCCAACGGTACCAACATCAATAAACAATGTGGCTCTACCCACCCTGAATCGCTGTGCGAAGCGGTGCTGCGTGAGGGTGCACATATCGGCATCGCGCTCGATGGCGACGCTGACCGCATCACCATTGTCGATGAAAAAGGGCAGGTGAAAGACGGCGACCAGCTGATGGCGATGATTGCCGATTATGCGAACCGCTCCGGCACCTTGAAAGGCGGCGGGATTGCCGCCACGCTGATGAGCAATCTCGGTCTTGAGCATTTTCTGCGCGCCCGCAACATCAACCTCCACCGCACTAAAGTCGGCGACCGCTATGTGATGGAAGCGATGAAGGAACATGGCCTCAACATCGGTGGCGAGCAATCGGGACATCTTATTTTAGGTGATTATTCGACGACGGGCGACGCGCTGATTGCGGGTCTACAAATCCTCGCTGCCGTCATTGAATCGGGCAAGGCCACGAGCGAGGCGATGCACATGTTCGAGCCTGTACCGCAGCTTTTGAAGAACGTGAAATACAGCGGCACCTCGCCACTCACGCGTGATGATGTAAAATCGGCCATTGCGTCCGCCGAGAAAAAACTGGGCAAGGATGGCCGTATTGTTGTTCGCCCTTCGGGCACCGAACCACTGATTCGGATCATGATCGAGGGCGAGAAGCGCGAGCAGATTGAAGCGATGGCCGAAGATTTGGCTAGCCTCATGATGCAAAAGGCGGCGGCGTAATGCCCACTCCCCACGGGCGTGTGCTTATCATCGCGGGCTCGGATTCGGGTGGTGGTGCAGGCATCCAAGGTGATATCAAAACCGTTTCGGCACTGGGCGGTTATGCGATGACCGCCATCACGGCGCTCACTGCCCAGAACACGCTCGGCGTGTTTGGCATTCACCCCGTCCCCGAAACATTTATTGCGCAGCAGATTGACCTGTGCCTGAGCGATATCGGTGCAGATGCGATTAAAACCGGCATGCTGCATTCCGCGAGCGTGATAGAAACCGTGGTAAAGGCGCTGCCCACGCACCCCACCCCACTCGTCGTCGATCCTGTCATGGTCGCCAAGGGTGGCGCGCCGTTGCTGGAGGCGGCAGCACTCGATGCGCTCAAAACCCTGCTGATTCCCGCTGCCTCCATCATCACCCCCAATTTGCCTGAGGCGGAGCTGCTGCTCGGCCACGCGATTGGCGAGAGCATTGCCGACATGACCCGCGCCGCGGAGGAACTGTTGAAGTTAGGGTGCAACGCGGTGCTGCTCAAAGGCGGCCATGGCTCGGGCGACATACTGACCGATGTGCTGGTGAGCCATAACGGCGCCCCACTCACCCTTTCCACCCCTCGCATTGCCACCACCAACACCCATGGCACGGGCTGCACCTTCGCCTCAGCCATCGCCACATTACTAGCGCAAAAACAATTGCTTAATGATTCTGCCCACAGGGCGCATGCCTATGTGCAGGCGGCCATTCGTAACGCACCCAACTTTGGTAAGGGTAATGGGCCGCTGGGGCATTAACCCCATGATAAGCAAGCGTTAGCGGAGTTTTGCGAGCATAGGCATCACAAAACGACACCGCCATTGAGGCCGAAAGCCTGAGTGGCGCTTGAACGCAAGTGTAACCCTAAATTTGCGCTTGCGTCCTTCTACGCAAGCGAGTATTAACCCGCCCCTAATCAAAGTTCCGCTGCAAAATCGGCGGGGCGCTTATGGAGATTCACATGGCTAAAGCAGGCATTCACCCAGACTACCACACCATCACCGTTGTGATGACCGATGGTTCCCGTTACGAAACACGCTCCACGTGGGGCAAAGAGGGCGATGTTCTCACCCTCGATGTGGATCCTAAAACCCACCCAGCATGGGTTGGCGGCGTGAACCTGCGCCAAACCGGCCGTATGGAGAAATTTGCCAACCGCTTCGGTGGCATTTCCTCCATCAACAAAGCCCCAGGTGGCGATACTGCTAAAAAAGACGAGAGCGCTGCCTAAGCACGCCAGCTCAGTCGACGAATACACACCCCGCAGCAATGCGGGGTGTTTACGTTTTGGCCAACCCGCAATAGCCCCTAGCGTATGAGCGATGTTTCTACCAACAGACCGACAACCGCACTGACGTTACCCACTGGCGAAACCTGCCAGAAACAGGAAACGGCAGCAGCCCTCACCCTCAAAAAAAATGGTTGGCGTGTCGAGGCTTGGTTGTCCCCCACAGAAAACGCAAAGCGCGTTGGCTTGGTTGCCGATTGGGGCGCAAAAATACAATACGGTATCTTGGGCTTGTTCGGGACGAGTAAAGTCTCGCCTGCCACTACGAACTGGGCTTTTTCTGACGACGGCAGTACATCTAAGACTGTTCACATCACCGATGAACCACAACCCAACATCGCCGCTGATTCTGTGCATGCTCAAGCGCTGAAAGCGCTAGGCATAACGTGTCATATCGGCGAAACGCCACGCTACCCTGTTATTCCTACGCGCGAGTTGGAAGCACTGCTTAGCCCGCCACCCACACCAGCCGCATCACTACCCGAGCCGTTAGCCAAATAGCCCTTCCGCCGCCGCTTTCACTTTGCCGCGCGACTCAATTTCCGCATCAATTTTGGCGATTTCCTCCACCAACTCGGCGCGGTATTCGCGCATCTCCTCGACCGATTTACCCACCAGCTTACGTGGGAATGGCTCGGGTTGTTTGTGTTTGGGCAGGTCGTCGTCAAGAAACATCACTTGCTCCTTATTGATGCGGTATTTGGCCTCTATACGCCATTCGCGCTTTGCCTGCAATGGCATGACTGGTATAGCTAGCACATGAGCCAAGCTGCCCCATCGCCCCTGCCTGCCACCATGCGCGCGATCGAGATTCATGACCGCAAGCTGAAGGTGGCGAAGCTTCCGCTTCCCGCCGTTGGCGCTAGCGAAATCCTCATCCGTGTTGCGTATGCGGGCGTCAACCGCGCCGACCTGATGCAAATGGAGGGCAACTATGCCCCGCCCGAGGGCGCATCGCCCCTCCCTGGATTAGAGGTTTCGGGCTGGGTGGCCGCCATCGGCGAAGGCGTTACCCAGTTCGAGATTGGCCAAGAGGTCTGCGCCCTGCTCAGCGGCGGCGGCTATGCCGAATATGTCACCACGCCCGCAAGCCTTGCGCTGCCATTGCCCGAGGGGGTCGACCTTAAAACCGCTGCAAGCATCCCCGAGGCCGCAGCCACCAGCATCATGGCGCTGGTGCGCGATGGGCGCCTCAAACGCGGCGAGCGCGTGCTCATCCATGGTGGCAGCTCGGGCGTAGGCGTCATTATGGGGCAAATTGCCCGCTCCTACGACGCGGAGATATTCGCCACCGTCGGCAGCAGCGAGAAAGCCGCGTTTATTGAGACACTGGGCATAACCCCACTTAACTACCGCACACAACCCTTCCACGAGCAGTTGCTCGCAGCCACCAACAATGAAGGCGTTGACCTTATCATCGATATTCTGGGTGGGCCCCAATTGGCTAACCATTTGCGCTGCTTGCGCCGCGGCGGGCGCATGGTGACCCTCGCCATGCTTGAGGGCAGCGAAATCCCCGCAGGCACCAAGATGACACGGCTGATGATGAACCACCTGCAATGGACGGGCGCCACCCTGCGCAGCCGTAGCCATGCTGAAAAAGCTGAATATATGCGGGTAGTGTTCAGCCATGTTTGGCCGAAACTGGTATGGCCCACCCCAGCGAATGGGGGCATTAAACTGACCATCGACAGTGTTTTTCCACTGAAAGACGCACAAAAAGCGTTCAAACGCATGCAAGAACGCTTGCATATGGGCAAGATTCTATTAGAAGTAGCCCCCTAAATCGGCTCACGCAGCCGCCAATAACAAAAATACGAGGATCCTATGGCAACCCCACTCATGCCCAAAGCCACCGCCGTTTGGTTGGTCGAGAACACCACGCTGAACTTCGAGCAAATCGCTGATTTCTGCGGCATGCACCCGCTTGAAATTCAAGGCATTGCGGATGGTGAAGTGGCCATTGGCATCATGGGCCAGAACCCCATCGAAGCGGGTGAGTTGTCGTCGGACGAAATCACCAAGGCCGAGAAGGACGAAGACTACCGCATGGTGATGAGCGCCCACGCTGTGGCGCACATGAAAATGGCCAACGCCAAAAAGAAAGGCGCGCGCTACACCCCTGTTGCTCGCCGTCAGGATAAGCCCGAGGCAATTGCTTACATCCTCAAAAACCATCCCTACATTCCTGATTCACAAATTATCAAGCTCATCGGCACCACCAAGAAAACCATCGAGAGCATCAAAGAGCGCACACACTGGAACATCAGCAACATTAAGCCTAAGGATCCTGTTCTGCTGGGCCTGTGCATGCAAACCAGCCTCGATGCCGTGGCCGCTAAATTCCGCCCTGCGGGCGCGCCAGTGAAAGCAGCCGAGGATGATTCCGATTCGAGCGCTGCGTAACTAACCATGAGCGCTCCACAAGAGCTCGCACGCATACTCGATCACCATGGTGAGGTGCGCGTGCTGTGCATCGGCGATGTCATGCTCGACCGCTTTATCTATGGCAATGTCGAGCGCATTTCGCCCGAAGCTCCCATCCCTATTTTCACCGCCACGCGCGAGGAGCGCATGCTCGGCGGTGCGGGCAATGTGGTGCGCAACCTGCTGTCGCTGGGCGCGGAAGCCTCGTTCGTCGCCGTGGTGGGCGATGATACGGTGGCTACCCAACTGACAGGTCTGGTCGGTAACGAGAAGCATCTTACCCCTTACTTGATTACTGAGCGCGGGCGCATCAGCACCAAAAAAACCCGTTATGTTGCAGGTGGCCAGCAATTGCTGCGCAGCGATAGCGAGACCAAAAAAGCCATTACGGATGATACTGCGAGCAAAATCCTTGATTTGATTCTGCCCGAACTGACGAAGCATCAAGCCGTCATTCTTTCCGATTACGGCAAAGGCGTGCTGACGCCTGCCATTTGTGCACGGCTCATCAAAGAGGCGCGCGCGAAACAGATCCCTGTCTTTGTTGACCCCAAAGCGCGCGATGTATCTATCTATGCAGGCGCCACCGTTCTTAGCCCCAACCTGAAAGAGTTGGGCATGGCGTGCGGCGTCGATCATTTCGCCGATGATGCCGCCATTATAAATGCTGCACAACATCTCTGCCGCACTCATTCATTTCAATATGTCCTTACCACCCGTGGTGAGCGCGGGATGACCTTAGTAGATGCGGAAGGCCTCGTCATCCATGTGGATGCCACTGCGAACGAAGTGTTCGATGTCTCCGGCGCGGGCGATACCGTCATTGCCACCCTCGCCACCACCTATGCTGCGGGCGCCCCCATGCCGCTGGCGGTGGAGCTGGCAAACCTTGCAGGTGGTATTGTGGTGGGACGCCTCGGCACTGCCGTCGTTCACCGCACGGATCTCACCGCTGCGCTCTACACCCATCGCACGCAAGCACTGCAACAAAAGATACTCCCGCGCGACACGGCGCTAGCCACCATCACCAACTGGAAGCGCGATGGCCTCACCGTTGGCTTCACCAATGGCTGCTTCGACATTATGCATGCCGGTCACATCCAACTTTTGACCGACGCCCGCGCCCGCTGCGATAAGCTGATCGTCGCAATCAACACGGATGCGTCGGTACGCGGCCTCAAGGGACCCACCCGCCCTGTGAATGCCGAAATGGACCGCGCCCAAGTTCTGGCCGCACTCGGCGTGGTCGATGCGGTCGTACTGTTCGACGAAGAAACCCCCCTTGAACTTCTGAAGCTGCTCGAACCCGACGTGCTGATGAAAGGCGCCGACTATAAAAAAGAACAAGTCGTGGGCTGGGAGCTTGTGGAGTCCTATGGCGGACGTGTCGAGCTACTCCCTCTCAAGGACGGCTATAGCACCACAGGCATCATCAAGAAAATGACTGCCTAAAATACAGCTAAAATGCCCGCAAAATCATTAATTAATTGTTAACACTTTTGTGCGATGCTGCCCTTCGATGACTATGTGCCTGTATGGCCTGTGCTAATTATGCAGCAATCACTTACTACCAAGCATGCATGATACACAGGTTACCCAAAAAGGGTTGACGTATCTTTGCGCCTGTGGTCACTGGAAACTGATTGTTATTCAACTGCTAGGAGCAATGCGCTATGAAACACACTAAGAAATCAGGCTTTACACTGGTCGAGTTGGCCATTGTTCTCGTCATCATCGGCCTTATCATCGGCGGTGTTCTCGTTGGTCAGGATTTGATTAAGGCTGCGGAAATTCGCAGCAGCACCACACAGATTGAAAAATATAACACGGCTGCAACCGCATTCCGTACCAAGTATGACGGGTTCCCTGGTGACCTCGCCTCTGCTCGTGCTTCAAGCTTCGGCATGCAAGCGCGTGCAGGTACCGATGGCCTTGGTGATGGTGACGGCGTACTCGAGAATGGCGCAACCTCTGCCGACAAACAAGGCGTTGGCGCGGAAGCCGCTCTCTTCTGGCGCGATCTTACCTTCGCTGGCTTGATTGCTGAAGGCTTCAGCACCGCACCCGGTACGGTTGCTGCTGCTCTGGCTGACGATGCTGCTGTATCGGCGATTTTGCCTAGCTTAAAAATGCGTGACTCGGCTGACATCCATGTTACTGGAATCAACGGTCGTAACTACTTCTACATCTCGGCTATTTCTGTGGTAACGGTTACCACTGGTGCGCCAAGCACTGAAGCTGTTGCTCTCAGCCCTACTGAAGCTGAAAATATCGACGCTAAAGTAGATGATGGCGTGCCTAACACCGGTACCTTCCGTGCGCATGACAACTTCGCAGGTGCTAGAACGCTAGCAGCTGCGACAGCTGCGGCTCCAGCCGCTGGTGTGTGCGTATCCAACGCCGCAGGCAACCCCTACAACCTTGCTGCTGCTACTGGTGCCGATGCGCTTGCTTGTAGCCTGACTTGGCGTACGAGCTTCTAATCAAGCTTCTGTGTAATACCCAGACTACCGTATACTCCTTAAGGAAGAGCCTTCCTATGAAATGTACGGATAAGTCTGGGTTTACCCTCGTAGAAATCGCCATTGTGCTGGTTATTATTGGCTTGCTCATTGGTGGTGTTCTTGCTGGGGAAAGCCTAATCAAGACCGCAGGCATTCGTTCAGCAACAGCACAAATTGAGAAGTATACCAGTGCCAGCGCTACCTTTCGTACTAAATACAACGCGTATGCAGGTGACTTGAAATCTCCACATGCTGCCAGTGCTGGCTTCCAAGCGCGCGCCGGTACGGATGGCTTGGGCGATGGTGATGGGCTACTTGAAAACGGTGCAAGCGGTGGTGGCGTCGACAAACAAGGCATAGGTGGTGAGGCAGCACTTTTCTGGCGCGACCTAACCTCAGCAGGCCTCATCGCGGATGGCTTTAACACGGCTCCAGGTACCGTTGCCACTGCACTGGCTGACGATGCTGCAGTTGCCACCATTCTTCCTACCCTAAAACTGCGCGAAGCTGCCGATGTCCATGCGACCTCCATCAGCGGCATCAATTACTTCTACATTGCAGCCATTTCCACTGTCGACGTAACCACGGGCTTCCCCTCCGCTGAGACGGCTGCTTTAAGCCCTTTCGAAGCTGAACATACTGACTCAAAAGTCGATGATGGTGACCCCAACACAGGCGTCATTCGTATCTATGATAACTTAACCGACGCCGTCGCAAGCACTCCAGCAACGCCAGGTGCAGCCTTGTGCGTATCCAACACAGCAGGCAACCCCTACAACCTCTCAAATAGCGCTGATGCCCTAACCTGTCGCATACGCTGGCGCACGGGCTTCTAGGTTTCAATCCCCATTCGCCCACGTTCTACCAACCGAGATTTTATCCGTGCTCACTCTTCTTTACAGCACCTTTCCCACGCTTGATTCCGCCCGTGCCACCTGCACGGCCCTTCTTGAGGCTCGTGTCGTTGCCTGCTGCAACCTGCTGGGGGGCGTAGAATCCCATTATACGTGGCAAAATAAGCCGACTCAGAGCATCGAAATCGCACTTATCGCAAAAACTACCCCTGAATTAGCTCCCAGCGCGCGCGCTATCATCGCCGCGCACCACCCCTACGAAGTCCCAGCCATCCTCAGCTTCAGCGCCGATGCCAACCCAAGCTTTGCGGCGTGGGTAGAAGCTTCAACCGCTCCCTGAAAAAAGAGCAACAAGTGCGATTGACCTTAGCGTTGCGCTTTGCTAGAGAACCTTTCCCACATCGTGTTGGGGCGTCGCCAAGTGGTAAGGCTCCGGTTTTTGGTACCGGCATCCCAGGTTCGAATCCTGGCGCCCCAGCCAACACTTTGTCTACTGATGTAGATTGTTATCCACCAGAGTTAGGCTGAGAGCCATTCGTCGCTATTTCATTGTTTACCAGTGACTGCCGACTTATGCCTCTATTCATGAAACTTGGGGGCTCTTTTTCGACCTTGGGCCCCCAGCACAGGAATAGGAGCCCCCAATGCCCCTCAATGATTTGCGTATCAAAGCAGCAAAGCCCAAAGACAAACCCTATAAACTGGCTGATAGCTCTGGCCTATACCTACTAGTGCAGCCCACTGGCGCTAAATACTGGCGGCTGAAATATCGCTACAATGGCAAAGAGAAGAAGCTGGCTTTTGGCGTTTACCCGAAACACCATTGAGGTTAATTTGCTGGGCGCGTTCCACGTGATTCACGCCGTATTACCCATTCTTAAGGAGCAGTCGCGCGGTCAGATTGCATTGTGCGGTAGCGTAGCAGGCTATATCGGCCTGCCAAATGGTCAGCCTTATAGTGCGACCAAAGCCGCCGTTGCCAACCTTGCAGAAAGCCTACAGGCAGAGTGCCCAAGTCATGTGAACGTGAAACTGATCAGCCCAGGCTTTGTGCGCACAGCGCTGACCGATAAGAATGATTTTGCGATGCCGATGATTATTACGCCTGAACGCGCAGCAAAGGAAATCGCACGCGGCTTGCAATCACGCAGCTTCGAGATTCATTTCCCCAAACGCTTCACGCTTTTTCTGAAACTGATAGGCGCACTACCCTACTGGCTTTCGCTTCGCATCACCCAAAAACTCTAATCTCACGGAGAACCACAATGGCTACGTTATTTTCCCCTTTGCAACTGGGCGATGTTACACTTCGCAACCGCATTATCATGGCACCACTCACCCGCATGCGCAGCAAGCAGCCAGGTAATATTCCCCATGCACTGAATGCAGAGTATTACGCGCAACGCGCCAGTGCTGGATTGATTATTTCCGAGGCCACGCAAGTGAGCCAACAAGGCCAAGGTTACCCCGCGACGCCTGGGATTCATTCCGCTGAACAAGTGGAAGGATGGAAACTGGTGACGGATAGCGTGCACAGCAAAGGAGGAAGAATATTCCTACAGCTGTGGCATGTGGGGCGCATTTCGCATTCATCACATCAGCCCAACAATGGCTTGCCAGTGGCGCCCTCGGCCATCACGCCTACGGGTAAGTTATTTACAGCTGACTGGAAGCAAGCAGCTTACGAAACGCCGCGAGCACTTGAAACAGCGGAGCTAGCCGACATAGTTAGCGACTTCGCCAAGGGCGCCCAGAACGCAAAGGATGCAGGGTTCGACGGGGTAGAGGTGCATGGCGCGAATGGCTATCTGCTCGACCAATTCCTGCAAGATGGAAGTAACACGCGCACCGATAACTACGGCGGGAGCATCGAAAACCGCGCACGCTTGCTGCTAGAGGTAACGGATGCAGCTATTGGGGTTTGGGGCAAAGGCCGTGTTGGTGTACGCCTCTCGCCCTATGGCACGTTCAATGACATGAGTGACAGCGATCCTGTCGCGCTCTTTACCTATATATTGGAACAATTAAGCCAACGCGGCATTGCCTATGTGCATATGATTGAGCCTCGCTCAACAAGTGCTGGAGGCAATGATGCCGTGGCTACTGACATGCCCTCCACGTCGGAGTTATTCCGCACCCATTTCAAAGGTGCATTTATATCCGCTGGCGGGTACACGCCAGAAGGTGCCGCCGAAGCAGTGTTAGAAGGCGCTGCCGATGCAGTGGCGTTTGGCCGTAGCTACATTGCCAATCCAGATCTGCCAGAGCGTATCAAATCGGGTGCGGCTCTCAACCCGTATAACCGCGCTACCTTCTACGGCGGTGCAGAAAAGGGCTATACGGACTACCCATTTCTTTCCCAAATTGCAGCGTGATGGTGTTATGAAAAATCTATTCTTGAGTTTGATAGGAGTACTTATGTTTTCACTGTTTCAATCACCTGCAAAGGCAGAAGTCGTGGCTAAGAATGCCTATACATTTTCTTTCAAGACGCTCATCGGCGAAAAACCAATGCCGCTTGAGCAATTCAAAGGCAACGTGGTACTGATTGTGAACACCGCATCGCAATGCGGCTTTACTGGTCAGTACGAGGGTTTGGAGAAACTTTACACCACCCACAAAGAAAAAGGCCTCGTCATCATTGGCGTTCCTAGCAACGATTTTGGGCAGCAAGAACCAGGCAATGCCGAAGAAATCGCCAGCTTTTGCAAACTCAACTATGGCGTCAGTTTTCCGATGGCTTCGAAGGAAGTTGTTGCTGGGGATGCGGCGCACCCCTTCTATCTATGGGCAAAGAAATCGCTTGGCTTTGGCACCGCGCCTAAATGGAATTTTCATAAATACCTATTGAATCGTCAAGGCGAGCTGGTCGATTATTTTAATTCCACCACATCCCCTGATAGCGATCGCATCAAAAAGGCGATAGAGAAAGCGCTCGCGGAGCAGCCACCCGCCCGAGAATAGGTATTCAATAGTCCGACAGCCACTGCGTTAATTACGCCTATCTCGAACCAGCCTTTATATTCATGACATTCAGAACGTTATGAATAGGAAGGAATGGTGCTATCTAATCCCGCTCATTCGGTCTATAAGCATACGTGGCGCTAGACATACCGCCATGCACGCCTATCGGCTACTTGCGGCATTGCCGCAGTTTGGATTTCCTATGCGCGAGAAGAAGAATACGATTCTGGTGGTAGATGATGAGCCGCAGATTCAGAAGATGCTGGGCATTCTTCTGGAAGCAGAGCATTTGAAAATTATTGAGAGCTTAAACGGCAAGCAGGCGATTCGCCTAGCCTCGCACCTCAAATCTGCGATGGAAGAACTCAACGTCCCCGCCGACCTCATCGCCGAGGCTCTCGCCATTGTTGGCAGCACCCGATCGGATGTATTAGGACTTTAGTGTCTTTCTAGAAAATACATCGAAGTCAGACCAGTGCGTTCTAGGTCACCGCTAAATCAGCTGCGTACCCGACACTCCGCATTCCGAGTATTCTTCCCTCGGAGTTCCTTCTAACCGCAAGCAATTGGCGCAGACGCTCATTGCCTATAGATTGGCCGATTACTGGGTTTGCTGGGTTGGCACCATACAACATGCCCACGCATTTTATGCGGCTGCATGTAGTTCCGAGAATTGCTCAAATGCCATCATAGCATCCGCAGCATACATCAGCGATGGCCCACCGCCCATATAGACAGCCATACCCAATACTTCCTCGAATTCCTCGCGGGTGGCACCGAGCTTGACTAGCGCTTCGGCATGAAAGCCAATACAGCCATCGCAACGGGTGGAAACGCCAATCGCAAGCGCGATGAACTCTTTTGTTTTCTTGTCCAACGCGCCGTCCTTCGTTGCAGCTTGCGCCATGGCTGAAAAGCCCTGCATGGTATCTGCAATATCCTTACGCAACACCTTCATATTGCTGCTAATGCGCTTGGTAATATCAGGATAAGATTTGGTCATATACGCCTCTTAAGATTTGTGAAAAGCCTCTTGCTTATATTAGAATATTCTAATATATTGTCAACATGAAAGAGAAACCCATCAAGTCTAGCCTCGAAGTGATGCAGCGTAATGCCGCGAAAGCAGAAGCTATGCTCAAGCTGCTTGCAAACGCCAAGCGCCTAATGATTCTTTGCCACTTGGTGAAGGGCGAGAAATCGGTGGGTCAGCTCGCTGATTTGGTAGGATTATCTGACTCTGCGCTCTCTCAGCATTTAGCCAAAATGCGGGAATTAAAGATCGTAGAAGCTAATAAACAAGGGCAGATGGTGTATTACCGCATTAGCAATCCTGAAGTCGAGGCCATTCTCTCAACACTCTATCTGATTTACTGCAAATAGCAAAAAAATTTAATCGTTATATTAGGAAATACTAAAATAATAGAGGAGAAATACAATGCCCATGAAAACGGTTGATGCTGCAACACTGAAACGCTGGATAGCGTCTGGCGAAGCCGTAGTGGTGGATGTGCGCGAACCCGCCGAACACGCTGCCGAGAACATTCACGGGGCAAGGCTGGTGCCACTTAGTACGGTCACAAAATCAGCGATACCCTGCTGCGAAGGCAAGAAACTCGTGATCCATTGCCGTTCAGGGAAACGTAGCACAAGCGCCTGCGAAAAGCTGCTGGCGGAGGACCCAAATCTTGAAGTCTATAATCTTGAGGGCGGCATCTCGGCATGGGGTGCAGCAGGCCATGCGGTCGCAGCATCGGGGAAGTTTTTCCTGCCGCTTGATCGTCAGGTGCAGTTGACCATCGGCCTTGGTGTGCTGATTGGAAGTTTACTGGCGTATTTCGTGAGTCCTCTATTTTTCTTGCTCACAGGCTTTTTTGGCGCAGGGCTAACCTTTGCGGGGCTCACTGGCTTTTGTGGGCTCGCGATAGTGATGGCCAGAATGCCATGGAACCAGAACGCGACGACGAGAGCATCAAGCATCGCTAAGTGAGAGCGCCATGATTAGCCCTGTGCTGCATACTCTTCCCTCGCTTGCCAACAAAACACTCGGGCAGCTTGATGTAAATCAAGACCCTGAAATTCCTTAATTCTAGAGTACTGCGCAAAGGGATTCTAGATGGAAGCATTACTCGCGCATTGTGCAGCAGCGTTTTCGCAAGGTGGAAGCGTGTTTGCCGTGTTCTTTCTTGGGGGGCTAATGGGCAGCCTCACCCACTGCCTTGTCATGTGCGGGCCCGTTGTTGCGTGCCAATCGGCATGTGGTGGCGGATGCGGCAAACAGATGAGCGCCGCATCGCAATGGCAATACCATGTGGGAAGGCTACTCACCTATGGTGGTCTTGGATTTTTTGCAGCACTTCTTTCAAAGCACATTGCCGCAGCCTCCTATTGGCCAACACTCTCCGCAGCGATGATGATTACGGCAGGCGCATTGTTCTTACTCAGCGCTATCATGCCCAATCGGCATGCACTTTTATCGTTTGCCCCGCGCAATGGCTTCCTACGCGGCGCCTTGATGAGCTTTATGCCCTGCGGATTGATTTATGCCGCGCTGATGATGGCAGCAACGCTTGCCAACCCACTTGCGGGTATGTTCGCAATGTGGCTATTTGTGTTGGGCACCATTCCTGCCTTGTTAATGGCAAGTGGTGGCGCAGCGCTACTTGCGGGCAAATGGAAAGAAACAATGGGCGGCATTGGCCGCTTTGGTATGGCATTTAACGGGCTGACATTACTGGTGTTAGCTATGAATACAGTGAGGTAATATCTATGGACACCACAACACGCATTGCGCCAATTTATAATGACGATATCGTCAAGAAGTTCACGATTGCCGCGCTATTTTGGGGCGTGGTTGGAATGTTGGTCGGGCTGATTATTGCTCTTCAAATGGCATTTCCAGAGCTTAACTTCGAGCCCTATCTCACCTTCGGCCGCTTACGTCCAGTGCACACATCCGGCGTTATTTTCGCCTTTGGTGGTAGCGTACTGTTCGCCACTTCATATCATATTGTACAACGCACCTGCCGCACGCGGTTATGGAACGACAAGCTCGCGAATTTCACCTTCTGGGGCTATCAGGCCTTCATCGTCATGGCCGCGCTGGGTTATGTGCTGGGCGTAACGCAGAACAAGGAATATGCCGAGCCAGAATGGTATGCCGATTTGTGGCTGACCGTCGTGTGGGTAGTATATTTGCTTATCTTCCTCATGACGCTTAAAAAACGCGAAGAGCCACATATCTACGTTGCTAACTGGTTCTTCCTTGCGTTCATCGTCACGGTGGCCGTGCTGCATTTGGTGAATGGCGTCAGCGTGCCTGTCTCGTTCATGAGCGCGAAATCCGTGCCACTATGGGGTGGCGTGCAAGCCGCATTAATCCAATGGTGGTATGGTCACAACGCGGTGGGCTTCTTCCTCACGGCTGGCTTTTTGGGCATCATGTATTATTTCATTCCCAAGCGTGCCAATCGTCCTGTCTATTCCTACCGTCTTTCGATCCTGCATTTCTGGTCGCTCATCTTCATCTATATCTGGGCGGGGCCACACCATTTGCATTACACCGCACTGCCAGATTGGGCGCAAACACTGGGCATGACATTCTCCATCATGCTATGGATGCCAAGCTGGGGCGGCATGATTAACGGGGTGATGACGCTTTCAGGCGCATGGAACAAGCTGCGGGATGACCCAGTACTAGGCTTCATGATTGTGGCACTTGCGTTTTATGGCATGAGCACCTTTGAGGGACCTTTGATGTCCATCAAAGCAGTAAACTCGCTCAGCCACTATACGGATTGGGGCATTGGCCACGTACACTCGGGCGCGCTTGGCTGGGTAGCGTTCATCAGCTTTGGCGCAATTTACCATCTGGTGCCGGTGCTCTGGAAAAAGAAAGAACTCTACTCCATGCGCTTGGTAAATATCCACCTGTGGGTCGCCACTATCGGCATCGTCTTTTACATCACCGCGATGTGGATCTCGGGCATCATGCAAGGGTTGATGTGGCGTGCGTATGATGCGATGGGCTTCCTCGAATACTCCTTCGTAGAGACTGTAGAGGCGATGCACCCTTACTACATCATCCGTGCGCTGGGTGGCCTGCTCTACCTCGCGGGCATGCTCATCATGGTCTATAACTGCTGGAAAACCATTACGGGGTGTAGCCAGCAATGCGCCAGCTGCGAGTGCGGCACTACTAAGGAGGCTTCTCATGCTTAAGCACCACAAAAAACTGGAGCGCAACTCCATCTACCTGCTGATCGGCACGATTCTAATGATATCTATCGGCGGTCTGGTCGAGATTGTTCCGCTGTTTCGTATTGAAACCACCATCGAGAAAGTCAAAGGCATTCGGCCGTTAACGCCGCTGGAACTGACGGGTCAGCAAATTTACATGCGCGAAAATTGCAGCTCATGCCACAGCCAGCAGATTCGTCCGCTGCGCGACGAGGTGGAGCGCTACGGCCATTACTCGTTGGCAGCAGAAAGCATGAACGACCATCCCTTCCTGTGGGGCAGCAAACGCATCGGGCCTGATTTGGCGCGTGTCGGCGGAAAATATTCCGACGAATGGCAAGTTGCCCACCTCACGAATCCACGCGATGTGGTGCCAGAATCCATTATGCCAAGCTATCGCTTCATGATGAATCGTGGCGCGCAACTGCGCAAAGTAGATGAGCTGATGAAAACCTACCGTGCGGTAGGCGTGCCCTACACCGATGCCATGCTTGAACATGCCTATAACGACGCCATGGCACAAGCGAATGCGGAAGGCGATGCGGCGGGGCTGAACGAACGGTATGGCCTAAAAGTCAATGTGCGCGATTTCGATGGCCAACGGAACACCGTCACCGAGATGGATGCCCTAGTGGCGTACCTACAAACACTTGGCACACTGGCCGATATCAAGGATTACCAGTTGCAAGAGGGGCAGAAAAACTAATGGAAACGATTGCGCATTATGCACCCGTTGTCGGGCTGTTGTTCTTCTTCGTGGTGTTTGTCGGCATCGCCATTTGGGCATTACGCCCGAGTGCTAAAAAAGAATTCCAACGCCTTGGCATGATCCCGCTGAAGGAGGACAATCATGAGTGAACCAAACAAACCTGTTGAACGTGACGCATTATCTGGCGTTGAAACCACTGGCCATGAATGGGATGGCCTGAAAGAGCTGAACCACCCAGCACCTCGCTGGTGGCTCTGGGTGTTCTTCATCACCGTCATTTGGTCCATCGGCTATTGGGTGGTCTACCCTGCTTGGCCAACGCTTTCGGGCGAAGGCGAGCGTGGCGGCACCAAGGGAAGTGCTGGCTGGACGCAATATAAGAAACTGGCCGAAGAACAGGCGGAAATTTCGGCGCGGCGCGGCGGATTTGCCGATAAAATCAAGACGCACACGCTCGAAGAAATTCAGCAAGATCCTGAGCTGTATGCCTTTGCGATTGCGGGCGGCAAAACCATGTTCAAGGAAAACTGCTCGGCCTGTCACGGCACGGGTGCGGAAGGCCGCGCGGGTTATCCCAACCTGAACGATGACGATTGGATCTGGGGCGGCGATTTGCAAGCCATCTACCACACGCTCAAAGTGGGTATTCGTTCCGGCCATGCGGATGCACGCGACTCACAAATGCCTGCATTTGGGGCCACCTTGAAACGTGATGAAATCGCAAGCGTGGCCGATCATGTACTCAGCCTCTCCACCGGCAAGGGTGCAAACGAAGCTGGTGCAGCGCTCTATCAGCAAAACTGCGCTGCTTGCCATGGTGCGGAAGGCAAAGGTGGGCGCGAGTTTGGCGCTCCAAACCTTGCCGATGCTATTTGGCTTTACGGCGATAGTAAGGCACAAGTGATGGCACAGATTGCCAACCCACGCTATGGGGTGATGCCAAATTGGGGGACGCGCTTGTCTGATGAGACAATCAAGCAGCTCACCATTTATGTGCATTCTCTAGGCGGAGGCGAAGCCAGCAAGCCTAGCGAGTAGCCAATGGAAGAACCCCTACAGCTTTTTGAGAAACAGAAGAAAATCTACCCACGTCGGGTATGGGGGAAGTTTCGCAAAATTAAATGGGTAGCGATGGTGGTGTTACTCGCCATCTACTACGGTGCGCCATGGCTACGCTGGGAACGCGGCGAGCAAATGCCCGATCAGGCGATCCTCATCGACCTAGGCCACACGCGCGCCTATTTCTTTGGTATCGAAATTTGGCCGCAAGAGGTTTATTATCTCACTGGAATCCTTATCCTTGCGGCGGTGGGTCTATTTTTCGTAACCTCATTGTTTGGCCGTGTCTGGTGTGGCTATGCCTGCCCGCAAACCGTGTGGACCGATTTGTTTGTCTGGGTGGAACGCGTGGTACAGGGCGACCGCAATGCCCGAAAAAAACTCGACGAGTCGCCATGGACATTCGAAAAAATCCGCAAAAAAGGGCTGACACATCTTATCTGGCTCCTCATCGGTTTGTGCACGGGTGGCGCTTGGGTCTTCTACTTTAATGATGCCCCAACCTTGATGGATCAGATCATCCATTTCGATGTGCCATGGAATGTGGGCGGCTGGATTCTGGGGCTGACATTTTCGACCTATCTGATGGCTGGTTTCGCACGCGAGCAGGTCTGCACCTACATGTGCCCGTATTCGCGCTTTCAGTCCGCCATGTTCGATAAGGATACGCTCATTATTGCCTATGACACAGCGCGCGGTGAACCACGCGGAAAATGGAAGCAGAAAGAGGCTTATTTAAGCAAGGTAGCGGGCAAAACCACCTATCAGCCCGCCGCGCATGATTTGCTGATGGAAGCCAAATCAGACGCACAAACACAAGGCGTCACTGGCCATTGCATCGATTGCGATAGCTGCGTGGTGGTCTGCCCCATGGGCATCGATATCCGCGACGGCCTGCAAATGGAATGCATCGCCTGCGGGCTATGCATTGATGCCTGCGATAATGTCATGGAAAAGGTTGGCCTACCCAAGGGACTCATTCGCTACGATACGGAAAGCAAAACCAAATTCAACCCGCTACGTCCACGCACCTTTTGGTATGCAGGCATTATCTCGCTTGTGGGCTGCCTCATGCTCTATACGCTGCTGACGCGCTCACCGCTTGAGATGAATGTCATTCATGACCGCAACCCGCTCTTCGTCAAATTGTCCGATGGTTCGGTGCGCAATGGCTACAACATCACGGTCATTAACAAGCATCACACCGATAAAACCTATGCGCTACGCATCGACGGTCTTGAGAACGCCACCATTCGAATTCAAGCCAGCACAGATCTTGACGCCGACACACTGCCCGTATTTGCCAATTCCGTAGGCCATTTCCGTGTCTTTATCAGCGCTCCCAAGCAACACGAGCATCGCCGCGAAATCCGCTTTCATCTGAACGAGACAGACAGTACAATCGCGGCGTCTAAGGAGACTATTTTTATCAGTGAAGGTGGGCGATGACGGGCACGCGCGTATGGTGGTATTTTGTTGCATTCTTTGGCTTTATCGCCGCGGTGAATGCAGTCATGGTCACCATTGCACTGCGCACCCATTCTGGCGTAGTGACCGATCACCCCTATGAAAAAGGCCTCGCGTATAACGATGTGATTAAGGCACAGGAAGCGCAAGCCGCATTAGGCTGGAAAAGCCGTATAGAATATTCAGCAGATGCACTGATCTTGACGCTGACTGACAAAGATAAGCAGCCCATTGCATGGGAAAAAGCAACGGCTACCATCACTCGCCCTACAAAAAAAGATATGGATTTCACGCTGGCTCTGACGGGCACAAGAACGCCGATCACCTTTCCAGAGAGTGGCTTGTGGCACGTGCGGATCGATGTGGTGCATGCGGGTGCACATTACCAGCATAGCGAGCGCATCGTAGTGCCATGAGCAGCGACCATTTCATCACCACCGAGGCGGATGGAAGCCATAGCTTGAACGTGTTGGTCGATGGCATGCACTGCCCTTCGTGCGTCGCTATTATCGAAGGAGCGCTGAAAAAGAACGCCGCCATCACCACCGCGCGCCTCAACCTGTCCACCAAGCGCTTGCGAATTGTTTGGCGTGGCCTTGCACAACAAGGTGACGAATGGATCGCCCTCATCAACGCCATGGGCTACCGCGCAATGCCGTTTGACCCCACGACTGCCGAAACCGCCGAAAAGAAAGAAGAAAAATTCCTTCTACACTGCCTTGCCGTGGCGGGCTTTGCGAGTGGCAACCTGATGTTGTTTTCCGTGCCACTTTGGTCATCCGACATGGTGGAAATGGGTCAGGCCACACGCACCCTCTTCCATTGGGTGCAAGCGGCTATCGCTATTCCCGCAACCTATTATTGCGGATTGCCATTCTATGCTTCCGCATGGAAAGCGCTGCGTAGCGGCCACACGAATATGGACGTGCCTATTTCTGTCGCCGTTATTCTCGCCCTGCTGATGAGCTTGTTTGAGACGGTCAATCATGGTGCGCACTCCTATTTCGATTCGGTGGTGATGCTGCTATTCTTCCTGCTCATTGGCCGCTACCTTGAAGCGCGCGCGCGGGGACGCGCCCGCAGTGCTGCACAAGATTTACTGCAGATGATGACAGGCTTTGCCACCGTGCAACATGAAAACGGCACACAGGAAACTATTCCGCTGTCAGAAATTAGAGAGGGCATGACGCTTCTGGTTGCTGCGGGAGAAAAAATTGGTGCAGATGGCGTGGTGTTAACTGGCTCATCGGAAGTCGATACTAGCCTGATTACGGGGGAAAGTTTGCCGCGTGCGGTAGAGGCCGGTGCAGCATTGTTTGCAGGAACCATCAATATTGCTGCACCGATGACCATGCGTGTGACCAAGGCAGGCGAACGCTCACTTTTATCGGAAATTGTTAAGCTCATGGAAGCGGCGGAGCAATCGCAGGCGAAATATGTCACCATCGCCGATAAAATTTCAGGGTGGTACACGCCAGCAGTGCATGCCCTCGCCGCCATCACCTTTGCTGGGTGGATGCTATGGGGCAATGTGGAGTGGCAGGTCGCGCTGCTCTATGCCGCAACCGTACTCATCATCACCTGCCCGTGCGCCTTGGGCTTAGCCGTGCCTGTGGTGCAAGTTTTGGCCAGCGGCAAACTCATGCGTCGTGGCATATTGCTCAAAAGCGGCAGTGCGCTCGAGCGCCTTGCCAGCATCACCCATGCCGTATTCGATAAAACAGGCACGCTGACGTTAGGCAAACCCGAATTGCTGCACAAGGAGCGCTTCACGGCAGAAGATTTGCAGCGAGCGGCATCGCTGGCGGCGCACAGCAAACATCCCCTCAGCCAAGCCATTTGCGCCGCCTATACTGGCCCGTTATTGCCGCTTGAGGTAGAAGAAATTCAAGGCTGCGGGCTATCGACCGCAGGCATGAAACTTGGCAAGCGCAACTGGGCGACAAACCTGCCCGATGATGGAAGCGCGCACATGGAATTATGGCTCGCGGTGGAGGGTAATCCACCCCTGCACTTCACCTTCGCCGACCAATTGCGTGAGGATGCCCAATCAACCATTGCGCGCTTGCATGAAGCTGGCATTCAAACCCTTCTGCTCTCGGGAGATCGGCTCGAGATAACACGCGAAACCGCCAGAAACGTAGGCATTGCAGATGCACAAGGTGCGCTCACGCCTCTTGAAAAAACCGATAAGATCGCCGCACTCAAGGCAAGCGGCGCACAGGTGCTGATGGTGGGGGATGGCCTGAACGACGCCCCGTCGCTTGCTAGCGCAACCATTTCTATGTCACCGGCGAGCGCGATGGATATCACTCAGAATGCTGCAGATATTGTGTTTCAGGGCGATAGGCTACAGCCCGTGCTGAGTGCATGGCGCACGGCAACCTTTTCGCAACGCTTAGTGAAACAAAACTTTGCGTTGGCTATTATGTATAATATCGTTGCCATTCCGCTAGCCGTAGCAGGCATGGTGACACCGCTGATTGCGGCCATCGCCATGTCCAGTTCGTCACTGCTGGTCATTGGTAACGCCATGCGTTTGAATGCGATGAAGGAGACCCCATGAGCATTCTGGTATATCTCATCCCCATTGCCCTCACCCTTGGCCTGTGTGGCCTAGGCGCCTTTTTTTGGGCAATGAGGCATAACCAGTTCGAAGACCTCGACGGCGCCGCACATCGCGTACTACGCGACGATGACGAAACGCTCTAGGCCGCTTTTTTAAGCAAGCCAAACAGCTCGTCTTTTAGGCCAAGCCGTTGTTTTTTTAGCGTCTCCAGGTGCTCATCCGAGGCAGCTTCTGCGCCCGACTCAATGCGGTGAACTGCATGCTCGACCGCATCATATTCCGCAAACAGGCGCGCAAAATGATTGTCTGTGGTTTTAAGCGTGTGAATACGTTCGCGTAGCTCGGGGAATTCGTGAACGAGGCTATGATTTTCTAAGGGCATCTGCTTCTCCTAAAGGTTGATGTGCTTGATGCTAAGCCTAAAATCTGCTTGGCTCTTGATGTACATCAAGAATGGCGTTCTGTTTTGCGCTAGATACACGAACGGTAAATCCATTTACTAAATCCATAAGCAATACGGGAGTTTTTCATGAAGAAGTTTTTACTGACCACCGCAATCGTACTCGCGATTGCATCGCCAGCCAGCGCTGCTGAGCATTTCAAGTCTGGCGACATTCTAATCCGCGCACGAGCCCTTGGTGTAACGCCAAATGAAAGCAGCTCGATGAACATTGCCGATAATGTTAAACTCAGCAACGCCTACGTGCCTGAGCTTGATGCAACCTACTTCTTCACGCCGAATATTGCCGTAGAGCTGATTGCGGCTATAACGCCACACCGCGTTTCGACCGTAGGCGGCGTAGATGCAGGCGATGTTTGGCTGCTGCCACCAACCCTGACATTGCAATACCACTTCAACCAGTTTGAATCGGTGAAGCCCTATGTTGGCGCAGGTGTAAACTACACCCACTTCTTTGGCTCCAACGCAGGCGCGCTGACAGATGAAAAATACGAAGACAGCTTCGGCGGTGCATTGCAAGTCGGTGCCGATATGCCACTGGGCAATAACTGGTATGCTAACGTCGATGTGAAAAAAGTGTTCATCGATACCACTGCCAAGTTCAGCGGCGGCGCAGTACGTGCTGATGTTGATATTGACCCATGGATCGTGGGCTTGGGTGTCGGTTACAAGTTCTAGTAATGGCACATTGCGACATTATTCCCATCGCCCCCAAAGCTTGCTCCGGTAAGTGTAAAAGTGGCGGATGCGCGCCAGAACCCACTGTGTGGGTTCTGGCTGCGTGCGGGGGTATGGCTACCTTGTTAAGCAAGCAACCTGATGGGCAACTAAAACCACTCAATGCCAATCAAAGCGGCACGGCTTCCTTGGTAGACGGAGTACGCGATCAATTAACAAAAGCAGCGCAGTGCGGCGCATTCAACCAGCTTGTGCTGGTTGGCAGTGCGAACGACATCGCGTGGACGCAAGCATCTCTGCCTGCTGACGTCTCTAAACATATCGTGGCAGAAATTGAATATCCGCTTGTTGCGGGCTGGTTTAGCCAAACGGATAGAACCAAGCTCGCGCAAGCGCTCGACCATCTATTCGATGCTTAGAGCGCCTCTTCTGCCTCGCAATTGCCTGATTCCGAGCAGCTATTACAAACAAACTCACGTAATTTTTCGATATTGCTGATGGTGATATCATGCCCTGCTATCGCGATACCTAGTGGCTTTAATTGCTGCTGACTGCGCGAAAGCGTCTCAGGCTTCATCCCTAAATACGCGGCAAGAATATGCTTCTCCACCGGTATTTGAAGAGTCTTTGAACCATTTGCCTGCGTATGGCATAACCGCAGCAAAAAACACCCCAGCCGCTGCGCAGCCGACATAGTTGTCATCTGCTCCAACTTTAATTGCGCTTGCGAGGTGCGCTCGTTGAGCAATGACATGACATTGGCAGAAAGCGTAGGCTCTTTTGATACTAGGTTGCGAATCGTTGTGGCAGGAACAGCAACCAGTTCAGCACTCGTACCCACCACTTCTGCCGTATAGGGATAGTTGGCGTGTGCAAACAAGGCAGCTTCACCAAAAACATCGCCCTGCGTGCACAGGCCGATAATGCTTTCTTTGCCATCGGGCGTTTGCCGCGCAAGCCTCACCCAGCCAGAAAGCACTAGCCACAAACTAGAAGCGGCATCACCATGTGAGATGATGCGCTCATTATTGTCGTAGGTTTTCTTTCGTAAACTGCCTGAAACATCTGCCCACAACGCAGGATTTTCATCAAAAAGCGGGTGCATGATTGGTGTATTGCTCATATTCTTCTGCGTTTTCATTGTCGTCATGCTAAATACACTTCAGTGTTTAAAATGTTTTACGTACACTCATTAGTAATCGCGCGCTATTGCCATTAGCATAGCCGGGTGGATCCTGAGCGGGCTTGGTAAGTGGTACAGCGGCAAGCACATCTGCATTCCAGCCATGATCACTGTAAAGGCGAACGCCCGCACCCGCCGAAGCCAAACTTGCGCGATTCTTTGCGCTAGGGTCAATATTCCACACTTTACCAATATCATAGAAGCCATAGGGTTGCAGCACCGCATCGATAGCGGGCACTGCATGGGTGTACCGCAGCTCGATGGCCGCCGAAATGCCTTTGTCGCCTGTGATTTCCGAAGGGTCGTAGCCACGGCCAATACCACTGCCTCCGACGCCAAATTCCTCCGAGGAAAGCAGCGGATCGTTACTGTGCTGCCCAGCGACGCTAGTCAACACATCCACATTTCGAGTGATGGATTGCAACCGGCTAGCGCTAAACTCGGATTTTAGAAAATCACTGTGCCCATCAGCGCGCGATAAATCACCCGATCCTGTTTCCCGCGCACCCAAAATATCTAATCCTTTCGAAGCCTTCACCTGCACCCGATTGAGCCCGCCCCACCCATCTGAAATGCTGTAGCGCGAAGTGAGGTTGGCAGTGCGCAACTGATCTTCAGAAAGCCGCGCATTCAATAAATTGGTCCTAACATTGTGGTATGTAAAGCCACCGCCAACAAACCAGCTTTCGTCGCGCTGCAGTGTCACGGGATAACTTGCCTGTGCTGAGAAACTGCGGGATTTTCCTTCAACTTCGAGCGCTAGCAGTCGTCCACCCGGCTCGGTATTATTGATGCTAGTCGAGAATTGAAGCGTAGCGCCGCTCACTCCAAAAATCGG
The DNA here is from genome assembly GCA_035911175.1 of Alphaproteobacteria bacterium. Lineage (GTDB taxonomy): Bacteria > Pseudomonadota > Alphaproteobacteria > Rickettsiales > UBA3002 > QFOX01. Next base: position 5,431 of record JAMHWA010000022.1, on the reverse strand, counting down.
CAAGGTATATTCCATACCTGCTTGCTTTAGTTCCTTAAGCTGCGTGGCCACACTGCCGCTAATGTACAGATCATCGTAGTTGATGCCCAAATTACGAATTACCGTGCCCACCGCAACGCGGAACGGGCCGGTGAAATTCGAGCCAAAATTATCCAGCGTCACGAAGGAGCGCGGCTGCGGGTTAGGCCGTGGCTGCAGAGTAAGTACCACATCGTTGCTTGACCCATCGGCGTTGTTGCCTGCCGAAAGCACTGCCGCGACCGGAAGCGCTGGCCGCGCGTTGAGCACCAACATCAACCGCTCTAACCGCTTGTTATTAAGCGGGCGCATGGCTTTCACTTCTTCTACAAAACTGCGCAGGATGGGTGCGTCGCTTAAACTTGGGTCGAGCACCACCTCACCAACATAGCCTTCGATAACATCAAGCACGATGTTGCCACTCGCGATGCTGTTTTGACGCAGCGTTACTTTCGATAGGGTGTAGCCAGTATCCATGTAGCGTTGGCGCACCTGACCGACCAGCGCATAGAGCTCGCGCATGGTGATACGAGCGCCTAATTTATCAGCATAAATTGGTTTGAGTTCGGCTTCGGTGAAAGCACTCATCCCCTTAAATGTGACGCTAGTGAGTGTTATGATTGCTGCGGCCTGCTCAGGCGGAATCATATCAAGTTCAGGGGTCGCTTTCACCGCAGGTTTGACATCAAATGCATCAGCTTCACGCGCCGTGGGCAAGGCTACACGACCAGCATCCGCCGAAGACGGCACTGGTTGCGCAGAAGCACTGCACGATGCCATTGCAAGCATGAGGGCACAACAATAGCGCAGCGCTGAAGATGTTCGATAGGCCAGCATACGCACCATCTTTAACCGCTAATTCGAGCGAATCCAACCGTTGATGTTGGACTTTGCATAGAAATCCGCCGCACTGTTGCACATAATTACATCAGTTTATTAAAAATTAACGGCCTCTTTTCGCCGCCTAGACTCATTTCATCGCCATTTAGCATGATTTTTGCTAGGTCTAACCCGTTAACAAAAGAAAAAGCACTCCATGGCTGTCAGTTTGCTGAAACGCTGTCTATTTTCTGGGGTCAGCTCGCTGGCGCTGGCCAGTGTCTACGCGCCTGTCGCCAACGCCCTGCCACAAGGGGGAAGCGTCACCGCAGGTGAAGCCGCCATTAGCCAAACAGGCACCACCACAACGATTGGCCAATCGACAGAGCGCGCTATTATCCAGTGGAATAGTTTCGATGTGGGCGCAAGTGAACATGTTGATTTTGTGCAGCCTTCGCGCTCCTCGATCACCGTCAATCGCATTCATGACAGCAAGCCTTCACAGGTGGATGGGCGGGTAACAGCCAATGGCAACATTTTATTGTTAAATCAAAATGGCGTAGTTTTTGGCAGCGGCTCGCAGATTGATGTCGGCGGGTTGGTCGCGTCGAGCAGTGATATCGAGGATGACGCTGCCTTCATGGCAGGCGGAGCAGTGAAGCTAACGCGCCCAGGCAAGATGGATACGAGCATTATCCAGCGCGGCACCCTCACGGTGGCCGATGCTGGATTGGTGGGGCTTGTGGCTCCCAATGTCGAGAACCACGGCACCATCAACGCCCGTCTTGGTAAGGCAGTTCTCGCTTCAGGTGATACGGCGACTCTCGATTTCGCAGGTGATGGGCTCATTCAAATAGCCATATCGGATGCAACAACGAAGCAGCTGATAAAAAATACGGGCACCATTCGTGCGGATGATGGGATTATCCAACTCACGGCTGGCCAAGCTCGCCAGCAGGTCGATAGTTTAATTGATAATACCGGATCGATCATTAGCCGAAAATCATCTCATAACTCATCAAAAATTATTATTAATAATCAAGGCGGAAGTATTCAGTCTACCGGCCTGATTGACGCCTCAAGCACTAGCGGTAGCAACGGTGGCGATATTGCCATCAGCGGTTCGTTTGTCTCTCTGGGCGGAAGCGTTTTAGCAGATGGCCACGATGGTGGAACAATCCGCTTAGATGCCACCACCGTATCCCTTGCCGATACAATTTCGGCGCGCGGATTGGTCAACGCTGGTGGCGCGGTGAATATTTACTCGCAAACCTCGTGGGAAACCTCGACCTCTGTGATTGACGTCAGCGGTAATGGCCTTGGCGGTTCCATTCGCCACGTGGCCGATCAACAAATTATCTCCTCCGGAACTGCGCGGGCAAATAGCGCTCATGGCATGGGCGGCAGCATTGATATCAGCGCTTGGACGACCAAATTTCTGAGCGCCCTTGCCGAAGCAAAGGGCTTTCTAAAGGGCGGAACCATTCGTCTCGGGGGCGAGTACCAAGGTGGTAAGCACACGCCTGTCGACGAATTACCCAACGCCAATTATTTAATTATGGATCGCGGCACGCGCTTGCGCGCCGACGCGACGGACGACCATGGCGATGGCGGTACTGTTATTTTGTGGTCAGATGGCGAAACCGTCGCGATGGGCGATATCCTTGCTAGACCTGGGCTTTTGAGTGGCGCAGGTGGGTTTGTTGAAGTGTCTTCAGGGGACACCCTCAAGTTCGATGCCACCATCGATGCTGGACGTGGGAGTCGTAGCGGCACGGTGTTACTCGACCCCAAAAATATTCTGATTTCGGATTTCTCGTTCAACTCTACCGCGATTATTCTAGGTTATGGCTATCAAGGCGGCCGCACCAATCAAAACACCAATCTTGATAGCAACGATCAGCTTGGCATTGCCACCTCATTGAACGGCAACCGCATGGTCGTGGGCGCCTTTGGCGACGACGGGTTTAACAATACTGCAACCAATACAGGTGCAGCCTATCTATTTAGTTTCACGGATAGTAGTTTCAGCGGTGGGGTGCTGGAGGGCATTATTGGCCGTGGTTACACGGGCGGTAAAAATATCGATCTCGCGCTCGATAACAGCGATCAGTTTGGTGTGAGTGTATCGCTCGACGGCAATCGCCTCGCGGTGGGCGCCTATACGGATGATGGTGCGGTCAACGGTTTCAGCGATTCAGGAAGCGTGTATCTGTTCAGCTTCACCGATAGTGCATTCACAGGCGGCATATTGGAATCAACCATTGGCCGCGGCCACACGGGTGGCAAAAACTTTAACGTCGCCACATTGGGCAACAGCGATCTGTTTGGCAGCGCCGTTTCGCTTGATGGTAATCGCCTCGCGGTAGGCGCCTACGCAGATGATGGCTTTGGCAATACGGTCACTAATAGCGGCGCAGTATATTTATTCTCCTTCGCCGACAGCGCCTTTAATGGCGCTGCACTCGAAGCAACTATTGGCAATGGTTACACGGGCGGCAAGAACGTGAATATCGCGCTCGATGCGAGCGACTATTTTGGCTATTCGCTGTCATTGGATGGCAATGCACTGGCCATTGGCGCGTATTTAGATGATGGTTTTGGCAATACACGCACCGATGCTGGCGCAGCATATTTATTTAGTTTTGCCGACAGCGCTTTCAGTGGCGGAGCACTCGAATCCATAATTGGCTATGGTTATACGGGCGGAAAAAACATTAATTTTACACCGATCGATGCCGGCGATCAATTCGCCTATAGCATCAGCCTTGATGCCAACCGCCTTGCGATTGGCTCTACAAGTGAAGACGGGTATCTAGGTGCAAACGGCAATAACTATGGCGCTGTTCATCTCTTCAGCGCCACGGATGCTGTATTTAGTAACATCACCTTACAATCAACCATCGGCTTCCAATATCGCGAAACCTCCAAAGATTTCGACCTATCAGGGCTCGGCATTGGTGGTTCCGACTTTTTGGGCAGCTCACTATCGCTCGATGGTAATCGCTTAGTGGTAGGCGCAAACGGTGATGATGGGATTACCAACGCCACCTCCGCTGCGGGTGCAGTGTACAGCTTCACTTTTGCCGATGCCTCATTCACCAGCCCCACCCTGCAAGGCATCATCGGCAGCGGTTATGTTCAGGGTAAAAATGTGAACGTCCCAACACTCAACGATAGCGATAATAACTTAGGGACCTCGGTTTCCGTGAATGGCAATCGCTTGGTAGTCGGCAACTATCTCGATGATGGCTTGAACAACCGACGCCCAGGCAGTGGTGCGGTCTATTTATACAGCTTCGCAGATAACAGTTACTCAGGCGGCACGCTCGAAGCGATCATTGGTGATGGCTACACGGGCGGCAAGAACTATAACCAAGCGCTTCGGGTCAGCGACGGGTTTGGCGTCTCCGTCTCGCTCGATGGCAACCGCTTGGCCGTAGGCAGCTACCAAAATGATGGGTTGCTCGCTAACTGCAGCAATTGCGGCGCGGCCTATCTCTATAGTTTCACCGACAGTGTCTTTTCAGGAGCAGCGCTTGAATCACGCGTTGGGTTTGGGTTCACCGGTGCAAAAGATATTAATGTGGCATTGGGAAACAATGACCAGTTCGGGTATTCGGTCGCCCTCAACGGAGATCGCCTTGCCGTGGGTGCCTCTGCCGATGATGGTTTAGCCAATGTGCTCACCAATTCAGGCGCGGTCTATCTCTTTACCTTTGCAGATAGTGTGTTTAGCGGGGGTGTACAGCAAGCCATTTTGGGTCGCGGCTACACGGGCGGAAAGAACATTGATATTGCTAGCCTCGATGCCAGCGATTTCCTTGGTTTTTCTGTCGCGCTGAACGGGAACCAGTTGGCTGTCGGTGCACGCGATGATGATGGCTTTGGTAATCTGCGCAGTAATTCTGGTACTGTCTATCTGTTTAATTTCTCGGATAGTAGCTTCACCAGCGGCGCGCTAACGGCCCAGATTGGTGATGGCTATACGGGCGGCAAGAATATCAATCTTACGCTCGGAGCTAACGATTATTTCGGTTCAGCAGTGGGGTTAGCCAACAACCATCTTTTTGTCGGCGCGTATGGTGATGATGGTTCGGCTAACACGGTCACAGATGCGGGTGCGGTCTATCGCTTTGGTTTCTCTGACGCAGCCTTTTCGAGCGGCACGCTGGCTGCTACTATTGGCGCGCGCTATATTGGCACCAACGATTATGATCTGCGAGGTCAGCTTAATACATCCGATAACATGGGAAGATCCTTGAGTGTCGACGGTCAAAACCTTGTAATCGGTGCATCGGGTGATGATGCTTATGCCAATAACGCAATCGACGCAGGCGCGGTGTACTTATTCCGCTACACCGACACCACCTATGCAACCCCAATATTGCAAGGCATCGCAGGGGGTGGTTATGGAATCAGCGTACTGAATAAAAGCGTGGTCACCACCAATGTTAAAGAAAACGACCAGTTCGGCAATGCGGTTTCTATCGATGGTAACCGTATCGCGATCGGCGCGCCGCGCGATGATGGGTTTAACGATGTCGGTACTGATCGCGGCGCTGTCTATCTCTACAGCTTTAGCGATAGTAGC